>CAMLJY010000003.1 GCA_946480465.1 uncultured Burkholderiales bacterium | reverse complement strand
TGGTGGCGATCATCGCGGCGATGTCGGCCTGCACCTCGGGGTTCAGGCTCAGGACATGGATGACGACCTGCACTTCATTGAAGAAGCCATCCGGGAACAGCGGGCGGATCGGCCGGTCGATCAGGCGGCTGGTCAGCGTCTCCAACTCGCTGGGGCGGCCTTCGCGCTTGAAGAAGCTGCCGGGGATCTTGCCGGCGGCATAGGTCTTCTCGATGTAGTCGACGGTCAGCGGGAAGAAGTCTTGCCCGGCCTTGGCTTCCGTGCGGGCCACCACGGTGGCCAGCACCACGGTGCCTTCCATGTCGACGACCACGGCGCCGCTGGACTGGCGGGCGATCTCGCCCGTTTCCATCGTCACCTGGTGCGGACCCCATTGGAAGGTTTTCGTGACTTTGTTGAACATGCTCATGAACAGGTCTCCTGGGTTGGTGTTCGCGCTTCTTGTCGGTGGCGCGGCGGGAGTACCGGAAGCGCTCAGGCCCGTTCAGCGGCATGCCATTCCAGCGGGGACGCCAACGCTGCGGCGGCAGCGGCGACCCCGGTGGAATGACACAGCAGCGACTGAATCGGCACGCTCCAAAAGACGAAAGAGCCTGTGCTGGAGGGAAAGTCCAGACAGGCTCTTGTCGTGCGTGGGGATTACTTGCGCAGGCCCAGCTTCTGGATCAGCGCGGTGTAGCGGTCGGCGTCCTTGCCCTTCAGGTAGTCCAGCAGCTTGCGGCGGCGGCTCACCATCTTCAGCAGGCCGCGGCGGCCGTGGTGGTCCTTCAAGTGGGTCTTGAAGTGGGGGGTCAGTTCGTTGATGCGGGCGGTCAGCAGGGCCACCTGCACCTCAGGGGAGCCGGTGTCGTTGGCAGCGCGGGCGTTGCTCTTGACGATTTCGGCGCGGTTGATATCGGCGACGGACATGTCGATTTCCTGGTGATGGAAGCCGCCCGCCAAGGGGCCTTGCGCCCCGTGAGCCGATGCGGTTTCCGGTTGCCACTTGCGGCCGCGGGTGAAACCGACCCGCGCCGTGCTTGCGTTCTGCGCCCAACGACCGCAGGGCCGGCAGACGCAAAACTCGCGGATTATAGGCCCAGCGCGCGGCGCAGCCGCTCCGCCCCCTGCAGAAGCCGGGACGGATCGCGCGAGGCGAAGCACCAGCGCAGCCAGCCCTCCCCTTCATCACCGAAGGCGGCGCCCGGCGCCAGCCCCAATCCGTGCTCGCTGACGAGGCGCTTGGCGAAGGCCAGCGAGTCCGCGGCGTCGGCCACCTGCAGGAAGGCATACATGCCGCCCAGCGGACGCGCGGCACACACCCCGGGCAGCGTGGCCAGCGCGTCGTGCAGGACGTCGCGGCAAATGCGCAGCTGCCGCACCAGGCTCGGCACGCTGGCTTCGGCGCTGGCCAGCGCCGCCAAGCCGCCGCGCTGCACGAACACCGGCGCGCAGGAGTTGTTGAACTCGATCAGCTTGGCCACCGAATCGAGGCTGCCTCGCGGCAGCACCATCCAGCCCAGGCGCCAACCGGTCATCAGGAAGCTCTTCGAGAAGCTGTGCACGACGATCACGCGGTCGTCGGGGGCCGCCAGGTCGAGGAAGCTGGGAGCGCAGCCGTGGCCACTGCCCGATGTTTCATCGCCGAACCACAGGCGCTCGTAGACCTCGTCGGCCACGATCCACGTGCCGGTGCGCCGGCAGTGGTCCAGCAGCGCCTGCTGCTCGGCCCGGGACAGCGTCCAGCCGCTGGGGTTGTTCGGCGCGTTCACCAGCAGCACGCGGGTCGCAGGCGTCACCGCGTCCAGCAGGCGCTGCAGGTCGAGGCGCCATGCACCGGCGGCATCGGGCGCCAGCGACACCCGCTTCACCACACCCCCCAGGATCGCCGGCTGTGCGGGCAGGTTGGGCCAGACCGGCGTGACGACCACGATCTCATCGCCCGCGCCCACCAGCAGCTGCATCGCGAGCATCAAGGCGCTGACGCCGGACGAGGTGACCGCGATGCGGTCCGGCCCAGGGTCGCCGTGCAGGCCGGCGGTGTAGCCGCGCAGGGCCTCGCGCAGTTCGGCCAGGCCCAGGTTGTGGGAGTAGAAGGTTTCGCCGCGCGCCAGTGACTCGACGGCCGCCTGGCGGACCAGCTCCGGCGTGACCTGATCGCTCTCGCCGAACCAGAAGGCCAGCACGTCGTCGCGGCCCAGGCCCGCGTTGGCCACCTCGCGGATCTTCGAAGCCGGCAGGCGAGCAATCGTCTCGCGCATGCTCATCGCCATCTCCTCAATCGGGGCGCGTCATCTTGCAGGAATGCGGCGCCTCCACCTGCTTCGCGTCGAAGCGGCGCACGCTGCGGAAGCCGTAGCCGGAGCCCTCGACGTCGTGCTTGACGCCGGCCACCCCCGCCTTGTCCATCACGCTGACGACCAGCGGCTGCTGGAACTGGTGATCCTCGGCACGCATCCAGCCCTCGTGCACGCCGCCCAGGGCCTTGGCATCGAGCTTCAGCCCCTCCATCGCCTTGGCTACCGCCGTCGGGTCTGCGGTCTTGGCACGCTCCATCGCCTGGGCCAGCAGCTCGACCATCGCCTGCATGCGGGCATGCAGGTAGTCGTCCTTCGGCTCCGGGTAGCGCTGGCGGAAGCCGGCCACCAGCGCGTCCGACGGTGCGTTGCCGATGTTCGGGTGCCACTCCGCCACCGCCAGCACCGCGCCGACGCCAGCATCGCCCAGCGTGGCCGGCACCCCCAGGGCATTGCCGTAGAAGGTGTAGAACTTCACCGGCAGACCCAGGTCGCGCACGGCCTTGACCAGCAGTGTCAGGTCGTTGCCCCAGTTGCCGGTGACCACCGCCTGCGCGCCGCTGGCGCGAATCTTGGTGGCGTAGGGCAGGAAGTCCTTCACCCGGCCCATCGGGTGCAGTTCCTCACCGACGATTTCGATGTCCGGCCGCCGCGCCGCGATCATCGCGCGCGACTGCTTCACCACGTACTGGCCGAAGCTGTAGTCCTGGCCGATCAGGTACGCCTTCTTGAGGCCGCGGTCGTCCTTCAGCACGTCCATCAGCGCGGACAGCCGCATGTCGGCATGCGCATCGAAGCGGAAGTGCCAGAAGCTGCAGCGCTCGTTGGTCAGCGCGGGGTCGACGGCGGAGTAGTTCAGGAACACCGCGCGCCGGGACGGCTCGCGTTCGTTGTGCTTGTTCAGCGCATCGATCAGCGCCGCCGCCACCGCCGAGCTGTTGCCCTGCATCACGTAGCCGATGCGCTGGTCGAGCGCGCTGCGCAGCACCGTCAGCGCCTCGTCGGCCGCGCCTTTGCTGTCCAGGCGCACCAGCTCCAGCTTGCGCGCGCCACCCGGCAGCTTGACGCCGCCGCGCTGGTTGACGCGCTCCACCGCCCAATGCAGGTTGCGGAAGACCGCCTCTCCGGCGTTGGCAAATGGGCCCGACAGGCCTTCGATCATGCCGATGCGGATGGGCTCTTCGGTCGCACGTGCGGGCGTGAAGAACGAGGCCGCGGCCGCACAGGCCAGGGCGGTGGCGATGCCGCGCCACGACAAGCGAACAGACTTCATGGGGAGACTGCGGTAAGGATGAGGAATCAGGCGATCTGGTCGAGCGGCCAGCGCGGGCGCACGTCGAACGCGTAGTCGTTGGCGGCGGTGGAAGCACCGGCCTGCAACCGCATTGCCGCGGCCAGAGCGATCATCGCCCCGTTGTCGGTGCACAGCGCCAGCTCGGGGTAGTGCACACGCAGGCCGCGTTTCGTGGCCGCGTCATTCAGCTGTTGGCGCAGCAGGCTGTTGGCGCCGACGCCACCCGACACGACCAGGCGTTTCAAGCCTGTCTGCTTCAACGCCTTCAGGGACTTCTTCACCAGCACCTCGACGATCGCGGCCTGGGTGGAGGCCGCCAGGTCGGCGCGTTGCGCCTCATCCGGCCCCGGACCCAGGCGCTTGTACTGCGTCATCACCGCGGTCTTCAGGCCGGCAAAGGAAAAATCGAGGTCACCGCTGTGCAGCAGCGGCCGCGGCAACGCGAAGGCATCCGCCCTGCCCTGCACGGCCAGCTTCGACAGGGCCGGGCCGCCGGGGTAGCCCAGGCCGAGCAGCTTGGCGGACTTGTCGAAGGCTTCGCCGGCCGCATCGTCGATGGTCTCGCCCAGCAGCTGGTAGCGGCCCACGCCTTCCACCCGCATCAGCTGCGTGTGGCCGCCGGACACCAGCAGCGCGACGAAAGGAAAAGCCGGCGGATCGGCCGACAGGAAGGGCGACAGCAAGTGCCCTTCCAGGTGGTGCACGCCCAGGGTCGGCCGGCCCAGCGCCGCGGCGAGTGCGCAGGCCACGCCGGCGCCGACCAGCAAGGCGCCCGCCAAGCCGGGGCCACGGGTGTAGGCCACCACGTCGATGTCCTCCAGCGCCGCGCCGGCCGAGGCCAGCACCTCGCGCGTCAGCGGCAGCACGCGCCGGATGTGGTCCCGCGAGGCCAGCTCGGGCACCACGCCGCCGTAGGCCTCGTGCATGTGCACCTGGCTGTGCAAGGCGTGGGCACGCAGCCTGGGCACCGCGCCGCCGTGCGACGAGACCAGCGCGACACCGGTCTCGTCGCAGGAAGATTCGATGCCCAGCACGTTCATGGCGCGACAGTGTAGTGGCGCACCTTCCTGGCGCAGGGCGGCCCGCGCCGGTGCCCTTGGCTCGGATGTTGCTCATGCACAGCGCATGGCCGAACCCGCTGCCGCGCTGCGCATCGTCATCATCGCCCCGGAGTCCTTGACGCCCGGCCCGGATGCCGACGCCGAGACCTGGGGCGCCGCGGAGCGCTCGCGCAACCTGCGCATCGGCCTGCTGGAGGGCGGCTACAACATCGTGGCCGTGCTGCCTTCGGACATCTTTCTGCCCGAGCGGCTGGCGCAGATCCAGCCTGACCTGATCATCGTCGACGCCGAGAGCCAGGCCCGCGACACGCTGGAGCACGTGGTGATGGCCACGCGCGACGCGCGCCGCCCGATCGTGCTGTTCACCAATGACGACGACACCACGCACGTGAAGGACGCCATCGCCAACGGCGTGACGGCCTACGTGGTGGCCGGCCTCGCGCCGGCGCGGGTGAAGCCCGTGCTCGACGTGGCGATGGCGCGCTTCCAGGTCGAGGAATCGATGCGCCAGGAACTGGCCGATGCGCGCAGCCAGCTGAGCGACCGCAAGCTGATCGACCGCGCGAAGGGCCTGTTGATGAAGCGCCAGAACCTCAGCGAGGAAGATGCCTACGCACGCCTGCGCAAGACCGCGATGGACAAGGGCCTGAAGATCGCCGACCTCGCGCAGCGCATGCTTGACGCGGCCGAGCTGCTGGGCTGATGCCTTCAAGGTGCGCCGGCCCTGCGCCGGAGCACGACAAACAGGCGCCGATTCACCCGTTTGGTGCGGCGCAGCAAGCCCACCGGCTCGCACAGGCTGGCACAGCGATTGCGTAGCCTCCGGGCAAGAAGGTCAACGGCGACCTTCCGATGCATGCCGCCGCTGCTCAGCGCTGAACAGTGACCGGCCAGGACGATGGCGTCCCCACCCGCAACCCATCGGTTGCACGGTGAGGACGCCTTTTCTTTTTTCAGCACGAAAGAGTCAGATGCCCAACCAGCCGTCCGCCCCCGAGGCCAGCCCCACCACGAAGGACACGATCGACATGGGACGCCGCAGCATCATCAAGGCCGCCGCAGCGACGGCCGCCACGGCATCGGCCACCGGCATGATCCCCGGACTGCAGGCCGCGGTGTACGCGCAGGGCTCCGACAAGCCCGAGAAGGAGGAGGTCCGCATCGGCTTCATTCCGCTGACCGACTGCGCCAGCGTCGTGATGGCCTCGGTGCTGGGCTTCGACAAGAAGTACGGCGTCAAGATCGTTCCGACCAAGGAGGCCTCCTGGGCCGGCGTGCGCGACAAGCTGGTCAATGGCGAGCTCGACATGGCCCATGTGCTCTACGGCCTCGTGTATGGCGTGCACCTGGGCATCGGCGGCCCCAAGAAGGACATGGCGGTGCTGATGTCCATCAACAACAACGGCCAGGCCATTTCGTTGTCGAAGGCCCTGGCCGACAAGGGCGCGGTGGACGGCCCGACGCTGGCGAAGTTCATGGCGGCCAATCCACGCGAATACAGCTTCGCGGGCACCTTTCCGACCGGCACGCACGCGATGTGGATGCACTACTGGCTGGCCGCCGCGGGCATCAACCCGGTCAGCGGCGCCAAGCTCATCACCGTGCCGCCTCCGCAGATGGTGGCCAACATGCGCGTCGGCAACATGGATGGTTTCTGCGTGGGTGAGCCTTGGAACCACCGGGCCATCATCGACAACATCGGCATCACCGCGAACACCACGCAGGACATCTGGAGGGACCATCCCGAGAAGGTCCTGGGCACGACCGGCGATTTCGTGAAGAAGCATCCCAACACCGTGCGCGCCGTGATGATGGCGGTGCTCGAAGCGAGCCGCTGGATCGACGCCGGCCTGCAGAACAAGATGAAGATGGCCGAGACGGTGGCGCAGAAGGCCTACATCAACACCAGCGCCGATGCGATCAACCAGCGCATCCTCGGGCGCTACCAGAACGGCCTGGGCAGGACCTGGGACGACCCGAACCACATGAAGTTCTTCAACGACGGGGCGGTCAACTTCCCCTACCTCAGCGACGGCATGTGGTTCCTGACCCAGCACAAGCGCTGGGGCCTGATCAAGGACCACCCCGACTACCTGGCGGTCGCCAGGCAGATCAATCAGGTGGACCTGTACAAGCAAGTGGCCTCGGCCATGAAGATCAGCGTGCCGAAGGATGTGATGCGCACCTCCAAGCTGATCGACGGCGTGGTGTGGGACGGCAAGGATCCGGCGAAGTACGCCGACTCCTTCAAGATCAAGGCCTGAGGGAGCTGAACCATGGTCAGTGCCGTTTTTCACTCCCCGATCGACGCGGTGGCCGACGAGCGTGCCGCCGCCCGCGGCGCGGTGCCTGCCGCCGCGCCGGGCGCCAAGGTGGTGGCGCCAACTCCCGAAAGGAGCGTCCAACCCCCCTTGGCAAAGGCCCCGTTCGATTTCCGCGGCGCGGCGCTCAAAGTGCTGCCGCCGGTGATCGGCATCGCCCTGCTGATCGGCATCTGGGCGCTATTGACGATCAAGGGCGGCAGCTTTCCCACGCCCGCCCAGACCTTCGAGGCCGCCGCCAAGCTTTTCGCGGACCCCTTCTACCAGAACGGGCCCAACGACCAGGGCATCGGCTGGAACATCCTGAGCTCGCTGCAGCGCGTGGGCATCGGCTTCGGCCTGGCCGCGCTCGTCGGCATTCCCATGGGCTTCATGCTCGGCCGCTTCGAGTTCCTGAACCGCATGGTCTCGCCGCTGGTGAGCCTGCTGCGGCCGGTCTCGCCACTGGCCTGGCTGCCGATCGGCCTGCTGGTGTTCAAGTCGGCCAACCCGGCCGCCATCTGGACCATCTTCATCTGCTCCATCTGGCCGATGATCATCAACACCGCCGTGGGCGTGCAGCGCGTGCCGGCCGACTACCTGAACGTCGCCAAGGTGCTGAACCTGAGCGAGTGGAAGGTCATCACCCGCATCCTCTTCCCGGCGGTACTGCCCTACATGCTGACCGGCGTGCGCCTGTCGGTGGGCACGGCCTGGCTCGTGATCGTGGCGGCCGAGATGCTGACCGGGGGCGTGGGCATCGGCTTCTGGGTGTGGGACGAGTGGAACAACCTCAACGTGCAGCACATCATCATCGCGATCTTCGTGATCGGCATCGTCGGCCTGGCGCTGGAACAGATGCTGATGGCCATCGCCAAGCGCTTCTCGTTCGACGATTGACCCGGAGGCACGTCACATGAACAACTTCATCCAGGTCCAGAACGCCGAGATGGTGTTCAACACGAAGAAGGGCCGCTTCCACGCCCTGCGCGCCATCGACCTGAAGGTCGCCAAGGGCGAGTTCGTCACGCTCATCGGCCACTCGGGCTGCGGCAAGTCCACGCTGCTGAACCTGATCGCCGGGCTGCTGGTGCCCTCCTCCGGCGTGCTGCTGTGCGACAACCGCGAGATCGCCGCGCCAGGCCCCGAACGCGCCGTGGTGTTCCAGAACCACTCGCTGCTGCCCTGGCTCACCTGCTACGAGAACGTCTACCTCGCGGTGGAGCGCGTCTTCGCCGCGACCGACTCGAAGGCGGTGCTGAAGTCGCGCACCAAGGCGGCGCTGGAACTGGTCGGCATGGGTCACGCGATGCAGAAGCGGCCGCACGAGGTGTCCGGCGGCATGAAGCAGCGCGTGGGCATAGCCCGGGCGCTGGCGATGGAGCCCAAGGTGCTGCTGATGGACGAGCCCTTCGGCGCACTGGACGCGCTGACCCGCGCCCACCTGCAGGACGAGCTGCTGAAGATCGTCGCCCGCACCCAGAGCACGGTGGTGATGGTGACGCACGACGTGGACGAGGCGGTGCTGCTGTCCGACCGCATCGTGATGATGACCAACGGCCCCGCCGCCACGATCGGCGAGATCCTGAAGGTGGACCTGCCGCGGCCGCGCAACCGCGTGGCGCTGGCCGAGGACCCCACCTACGTGCACTGCCGCAAGGAAGTGCTGGACTTCCTGTACACGCGACACGGCCACGTCGAGAAGGCCGCCTGACCAAGCGCTGCCTGGCATGGCCGTTGCATAAGGACGCATGACGTTCGGCGACGAGCGTCTGTCTATCTCCTCAGCAGGGCCTTGCCCTTTCGTCCACCCCTCGGCGATCAACTCGCCGAGGGGTGCTTTTCTTTCCCGGGTCACGATCGCGACAAGCCGGTGCACGGCGGACCAACACAATCCGGTGCATGGGACGACTCTTGTTGGTGCGCCACGGGCAGGCCTCCTTCGGCGCCGCGGACTACGACTGCCTCAGCGACCTGGGCCACCGCCAGTGCCTGCGGCTGGGCCAGTACCTGCGCGAACGCGGTGCGTGCTTCGAAGCGGTGGTGACCGGCACGCTGAAGCGCCACGCGCAATCCTGGCAAGGCATCGCCGAGGGCCTCGGCCTTCCTCGTGACGCCTGGCAGGACGTCCTTCCCTGGCCCGGCCTGAACGAGTACGACAGCGAGGCGGTGATCGCCGCCATCCATCCGCAACCGCTGCAGAAGCCCGACACGCCGGAGATGGTGCGGCACCACTTCCGCCTGCTGCGCGACGGCCTGCGCGCCTGGATGGCGGGAGACGCCCAGCCGGCGGGCATGCCCAGCTACGCGGACTTCGTCGCGGGCATCCGTGGCGCACTGGACCACGTGCGCACGAACCATGAGGGCGACGTGCTGATGGTGTCCAGCGGTGGTCCGATCTCCACCGCCGTCGGTCTCGTGCTGAGCACGCCGCCTGAGACCACCATCGAACTCAACCTGCGCATCCGCAACAGCTCGGTCACCGAGTTCGCCTTCACGCCCAAGCGACACACGCTGGTGACCTACAACACGCTGCCGCACCTCGACACCGAGGAGCACAAGGCGTGGGAAACCTATACCTGAAAGTGTGCGGCACCGCTGCGGACTCGCCGCCCGTCGTGGGCCTGTGGGCGCAGCGCGATTCCAGCGGCGCTCAAGCGCAGGAGCAATGGCGCCTCAACCGGCCCTCGCAGCGGCGCAACCGTCCGGACAGGCGGCGCTCAGTGGTTCTCTTTGGCGTGATTGATCGAGTACTTCGGGATCTCGATCGTCACGTCCTTGTCCCCGAGGATGGCCTGGCAGCTCAGGCGCGAGTTGGCCTCCAGCCCCCAGGCGCGGTCGAGCATGTCCTCTTCCTCTTCCTCCTGCTCGTTCAGCGAGGCGATGCCCTCGCGCACGATCACATGGCAGGTGGTGCAGGCGCAGCTCATCTCGCACGCGTGCTCGATCGGGATGCCGTTGTCCAGCAGCGCTTCGCAAATGGAGGTGCCGCGCGGTGCTTCGACCTTGTCGCCCTTGGGGCAGTACTCGGGATGCGGCAGGATGGTGATGACGGGCATAAGGCGCAGGCCTCAGAGTTCTTCGACCTTGCGGCCGGTCAGCGCAGCACGGATGCCGCGGTTCATGCGGGCGGCGGCGAAGCCTTCGGTGCCCTTGGCCAGCGCTTCGACGGCGGTGTCGATGGCCGCGTGGTTGTCGCCCGCGGCGATCTGGCCCAGGCCGACCAGCAGGCGATCGATGGCGGAACGCTCGTCCTCGTCCAGCAGGTCGGCGTCGGCTGCCAGCGCGGCCCGGGTTGCCAGCATCATGCGTTCGGCCTCCACCCGCGACTCGCGCAGGGAGCGCGCGGCCATGTCGGTCTCGGCGCTGGCAAAGCCGTCGCGCAGCATGCGGGCGATCTCCTCGTCGGCGAGGCCGTAGCTCGGCTTCACGACGATGGTCGCTTCGGCACCGGAGCCCAGCTCGCGCGCCGAGACGCTCAGCAGCCCGTCGGCATCGACTTGGAAGGTGACGCGTATGCGCGCGGCGCCGGCTGCCATCGGCGGGATGCCGCGCAGCTCGAAGCGAGCCAGTGAGCGGCAGTCGCTGACCAGTTCGCGCTCGCCCTGCACCACGTGGATGGCCATCGCGGTCTGGCCGTCCTTGAAGGTGGTGAAGTCCTGCGCCTTCGCGACCGGGATGGTGGTGTTGCGCTCGACGATGCGCTCGACCAGCCCGCCCATGGTCTCCAGGCCCAGGGACAGCGGGATCACGTCCAGCAGCAGCAGTTCGCCGTCCTTGGAGTGCCCGGCCAGGGCGTGGGCCTGCACGGCGGCGCCCAGCGCGACCACCTCGTCGGGGTTCAGGTTCACCAGCGGCGGGCGGCCGAACAGCTCGCCCACCGCGGCGCGCACCGCCGGCATGCGGGTGGAACCACCGACCATCACCACGCCCTGCACCTCGTCCTTGCGCACCTTGGCGTCGCGCAGCACCTTGCGCACGGCGGACAGGGTGCGCTCGATCAATGGACGGCCGAGCGCATCGAATTGCCCGCGGGTGACGCTCACGTCAAGCGCGACGCCGCCAATCGTGCATTGCAGCCGGACCTCCGGCGCCGCGCTCAGCGCTTCCTTTGCCGCCCGCGCGGCCACCAGCACCGAGCGCTTGTCCTGCGCGCTGGCCGCTTCAAGACCCGCCTGTGCCAACGCCCACTGCGCCAGCGCATGGTCGAAGTCGTCGCCGCCCAGCGCCGCATCGCCGCCGGTCGCCACCACCTCGAAGACGCCGCGCTGCAGGCGCAGCAGCGAAATGTCGAAGGTGCCGCCGCCCAGGTCGTAGACCGCGTACAGCCCTTCACTGCCGTTGTCGAGCCCGTAGGCCACCGCGGCGGCGGTTGGTTCGTTGATCAGCCGCAGCACGTTCAGGCCAGCCAGCTGGGCCGCGTCCTTCGTCGCCTGGCGCTGCGCGTCGTCGAAGTAGGCCGGGACGGTGATCACCGCGCCGTAGAGCTCGTCGTTGAAGGTGTCCTCGGCCCGGTAGCGCAGCGTGGCCAGGATCTCCGCGGACACCTCCACCGGCGTTTTCGGGCCCGCACGGGTCTCGATGGCCACCATGCCGGGTTGGTCGATGAAGCGATAGGGCAAGCGATCCGCGCCGGCGATGTCAGCCAGGCCGCGGCCCATCAGCCGCTTCACCGAGACGATGGTGTTCTCCGGGTCCTCGGCCTGCACCGCCGCTGCGTCGAAGCCGATCTGCCGACCCTGCTCCGAGGTGTAGCGCACGATGGACGGCAGGATCACCCGGCCTTGAGTGTCCGGCAGGCACTCGGCCACGCCGTGGCGCACGGCAGCCACCAGGGAGTGCGTGGTGCCCAGGTCGATGCCGACTGCGATGCGGCGCGCATGCGGGTCGGGCGACTGGCCGGGTTCGGAGATTTGCAGCAGGGCCATCGGGACAACAACAACGAAGCGGTGATCGGGAATCAGGCGTCCAGCGCCTCGAGGCGGCGCTGGATGTCTTCACGGAAACGGGCAACGAACATCAGTGCGCGCACCTGCGGCGCGGCAGCGCCGGCATCGGCCTGGTCGTCGAGCGTGTGCTGCAGACGCTGCAGCATCGCGGCCTCTTCGTCGGCCACTTGCGCGTCCAGCCCTTCGACGGCCGCGGCATCGGTCGCTTCGTCCAGTGCCTCGCGCCATGCCATCTGCTGCATCAGGAAGGCCGGCGGCATCGCGGTGTTGCTGGTCGCGTCGATGTGCACCCCACGCAGCTCGCACAGGTAGGCCGCTCGTTTCAGGGGATCCTTCAGGCGCGCATACGCCTCGTTGATGCGCACGGCCCACTGCATCGCCACCCGCTGCGCGGCCGTCCCTTCGCTGACGAAGCGGTCCGGGTGCGCCGCGGCCTGCAAGGCGCGCCACTGGCGGTCCAGCTCGGCCCGGTCCAGCGCCATGCGCTGCGGCAGGCCGAACAGGGTGAAGTCATCGTCCTGGAGCTTCATGGGATCGTGGGCAAGGGGATCAGGCGAAGTCGGGTGACAGGCAAAACAATGGCGCGGTCGAACATCGCCGCGCCATCGGTCGGGAACGTAACGCGGGTCAGACCCGGAAGGATTCCCCGCAGCCGCAACGGTCCTTCTCGCGCGGGTTGTGGAACTTGAAACCTTCGTTCAGGCCCTCGCGCACGAAATCCAGTTCTGTCCCGTCGAGGTAAGGCAGGCTCTTCGGATCGATCAGGATCTTGACGCCATGGCCCTCGAACACATGATCCTCGGGGGCAATCTCGTCCGCATACTCCAGCTTGTAGGCCAGGCCCGAGCAACCGGTCGTCTTGACGCCGAGGCGAACCCCGACGCCCTTGCCGCGCTTGCTGATGTAGCGCGTGACGTGCCGTGCCGCAGCCTCTGACAGCGTGACCGCCATGGCCTCAGGCAGCGGCACGGCCGGCCTCGGCGCCGGCCGTGGCGGCTGCCGCGGTGTCGCCATGCTTGGCCTGGTAATCCTTCACCGCCGCCTTGATCGCGTCTTCCGCGAGGATCGAGCAGTGGATCTTCACCGGCGGCAGTGCCAGTTCCTCGGCAATGGTCGTGTTCTTGATCGACATCGCCTCGTCCAGCGTCTTGCCCTTGACCCACTCGGTCACGAGCGACGACGAGGCGATCGCCGATCCGCAGCCATAGGTCTTGAAGCGAGCGTCCTCGATCAGGCCCGTGGCCGGATTCACCTTGATCTGCAGCTTCATCACGTCGCCGCAGGCGGGCGCGCCGACCATGCCGGTGCCGACCGTCTCGTCGCCCTTCTCGAAGGACCCGACGTTGCGCGGGTTCTCGTAGTGGTCGATGACCTTGTCGCTGTATGCCATCTCAATACTCCAACGATGCAATGTTCTTCAGTGGGCCGACCACTGAATGGTGCTCAGGTCGACGCCGTCGCGGTACATCTCCCACAGCGGCGACAGCTCGCGCAGCTTCGCGACACGGTCCTTCAGCGTGCTGACGGCGTAGTCGATCTCTTCCTCGGTCGTGAAGCGTCCGATCGTCATGCGCAGGCTGGAATGCGCCAGTTCGTCGCTGCGGCCCAGCGCTCGCAACACGTAGCTGGGCTCGAGGCTGGCCGAGGTGCAGGCCGAGCCCGAGGAAACTGCGATGCCCTTCACGCCCATGATCAGCGACTCGCCCTCGACGAAGTTGAACGAAACGTTGAGGTTGTGCGGCACCCGGGCGGTGAGGTCACCGTTGACGAAGACCTGCTCGATGTCGCTCAGGCCCGCCAGCAGCTTGTTGTGCAGCATGCGGATGCGTTCGCTTTCCGTGCCCATCTCTTCGCGCGCGATGCGGTACGCCTCGCCCATGCCGACGATCTGATGCGTGGCCAGCGTGCCCGAGCGCATGCCGCGCTCGTGGCCGCCGCCGTGCATCTGCGCCTCGATGCGCACGCGCGGCTTGCGGCGCACGTACAGCGCGCCGATGCCCTTGGGGCCGTAGGTCTTGTGCGAGGCCAGGCTCATCAGGTCGACCGGCAGCTTCGCCATGTCGATCGCCACCTTGCCGGTGGCCTGGGCAGCATCGACGTGGAACACGATGCCGCGCTCGCGGCACAGGGTGCCGATCGCGTTGACGTCCTGGATGACGCCGATCTCGTTGTTCACCAGCATCACCGACGCCAGGATGGTGTCGGGACGCAGCGCGTCCTTGAAGCGTTCCAGGTCGATCAGGCCGTTTTCCTGCACCGGCAGGTAGGTCACCTCGAAGCCCTGGCGCTCCAGTTCGCGCATGGTGTCGAGCACCGCCTTGTGCTCGGTCTTCACGGTGATCAGGTGCTTGCCGCGGGTCTTGTAGAACTGCGCCGCGCCCTTGAGCGCGAGGTTGATGGACTCAGTGGCACCGGAGGTCCAGACGATTTCCCGCGGGTCAGCGTTGATCAGCTCGGCCACTTGCGCCCGCGACTTCTCGACGATCTCCTCCGCTTCCCATCCCCAGGCGTGGCTTCGCGAGGCCGGGTTGCCGTAGTGCTCGCGCAGCCACGGGACCATGGCGTCCACGACACGGGGGTCCACCGGCGTTGTCGCGGCGTAATCGAGGTAGATCGGGAAATGCGGGGTCATGGCTGGAGGAACGGGGAATGAAACTCTGGCTTGGCCGCAACGGAACGCGCCGCCCTCGCGGCGCGCGCCGTCACTTGGACATCGCGCTGCCGAGGGCGAACACCGAATTCGGCGCCGTCACCTTGATGGGCTTGACGACCGGCACGGTGGAAATCGCGCGCTTGATGGGCGCCTCCTCGATCGAAATCCCCTTCGCGATCTGGTCGTCGACCAGCTTCTTCAGGGAGATGGAATCGAGGTACTCGATCATTTTCTGGTTCAGGCTGGCCCACAGGTCGTGGGTCATGCAGCGGCCGGCATCATCGCCCATGCAATTTTCCTTCCCGGCGCAGCCGGTGGCATCGATGGGCTCGTCAACGGCGACGATGATGTCCGCCACCGTGATTTCTTCCGCCTTGCGGCCGAGGGAATAGCCGCCGCCGGGGCCGCGGGTGCTCTCCACCAGCTCGTGCCGGCGCAGCTTCCCGAAGAGCTGTTCGAGGTAGGACAACGAGATCTGCTGCCTCTGGCTGATTGCAGCCAGCGCGACCGGCCCGTTGTTCGAGCGCAGAGCCAGATCGATCATCGCAGTGACGGCGAAACGGCCTTTGGTGGTCAAACGCATGGGGAATTCTCCTGAGTACCCTGCGGCTCGTAACCGCAGCAAGACGACCGGGTGGGTGGTTCGGCTGTCAGGCCGGCTGGGCCGGCGGGATAACCCGAATGGCAGCCTCTAATCCGACTGCGGCAGTCAAGTATATCTGAAGCCGACTAATTCGGTCGGTATTGGCTCAGGAAGTTCCCAGGCGACGATGAAGGTCTTGTGCCAGCTTGTCGCAAGCTGCTTCGATGAGATCCAGGACGTGTTCGAAGCCGGCGGGGCCGCCGAAGTAAGGGTCCGGCACGTCGCGCCCGGGGGCAGCACCACCATCGTTGAGCAGCAGCCGGATGCGGGCCTGCAGCTCCGGGGCGCAGGCGCCGTGCAGGAATTCCAGGTTGTCGCCGTCCATCGCCAGCACCAGGTCATAGCTGCCCAGGTCGGCGGCCACGACGCGGCGTGAACGGATCCGCGACAGGTCGTACCCCCGCCTGGCGGCGGCCGCAACGGCGCGCGCATCCGGCGCGCCGCCCTTTTCTCCGTGGGTGCCAGCAGACTCGACGCGGACCCTGTCATGCAGCCCGAGCCGCTCGAGCTTCGTGCGCAGCACACCTTCGGCCGTCGGCGAACGACAAATGTTGCCGAGGCAGACCATGAGGACGCTGTACTCGGGCACGGGGGGCTTGCGGCGGAAAAAGGAGAACTTCAAGGCGGGGCGCAGGATAGCCGATGGCCGGCGTCTCCCGATCAACCGCTCAGCGTGCCGGGACCACGTTGGAGTCGTGGCCACCGCCAGCGCCGAACGCCTGCTCGCGCAGCTGCGCCAGTTGGTCGCGCACCCGTGCCGCCTTCTCGAACTCCAGGTTCTTCGCATGCTCGAGCATCTGCTTCTCGAGCAGCTTGATGCGCTTGGCCAGGTCCTTCTCGGACATCACGTCGCCCGCCGCCGCATCGACCATGCCCTTCAGCTTGGTCTTGTCGTCCTGCGCGTTGACGATGCCGTCGATCATCTCGCGCACCTGCTTGGTGACACTGCGCGGCACGATGCCCATGGCCTCGTTGTGCGCCATCTGCTTCTCGCGCCGGCGCTCGGTTTCGCCGATGGCCTTCTTCATCGACTCGGTGATCTTGTCGGCGTAGAGGATGGCGCGGCCATTCACGTTGCGCGCCGCGCGGCCGATGGTCTGGATGAGACTGCGCTCGGCACGCAGGAAGCCTTCCTTGTCGGCATCGAGGATGGCCACCAGCGACACCTCGGGGATGTCCAGGCCCTCGCGCAGCAGGTTGATGCCGACGAGCACGTCGAACACGCCCAGGCGCAGGTCGCGGATGATCTCCACCCGCTCCACCGTGTCGACGTCCGAGTGCAGGTAGCGCACCTTGACGCCGTTGTCGGTCAGGTAGTCGGTGAGCTGCTCGGCCATGCGCTTGGTCAGGGTGGTGATCAGCACGCGCTCGTTGACCTCGACGCGGTCACGAATCTCCTGCAGCACGTCGTCCACCTGGTGCGTGGCCGGCCGCACCTCCACCACCGGGTCCACCAAGCCGGTGGGCCGAACCAGCTGCTCAACCACCTGGCCCGAGTGCTCCTGCTCGTAGGTCTGCGGCGTCGCGGAGACGAAGATGGCCTGGCGCATCTTGGTCTCGAACTCCTCGAACTTCAGCGGCCGGTTGTCCAGTGCGCTGGGCAGGCGGAAGCCGTACTCCACCAGCACCGTCTTGCGCGCCCGGTCGCCGTTGAACATGCCGCCCAGCTGGCCGATCAGCACGTGGCTCTCGTCCAGGAACATGATCGAGTCCTTGGGCAGGTAGTCCACCAGCGTCGGCGGCGGGTCGCCCGGGCGCGCGCCCGACAGGTGCCGCGTGTAGTTCTCGATGCCCTTGCAGTGCCCCACCTCCTGCATCATCTCCAGGTCGAAGCGGGTGCGCTGCTCCAGCCGCTGGGCCTCCACCAGCTTGCCGGCGGCCACCAGCTCGGCCAGACGCTCGCGCAGCTCGGCCTTGATGGTCTCGATGGCGGCCAGCACGCGGTCGCGCGGCGTCACGTAGTGGCTGGACGGGTAGATGACGAAGCGCGGCACCTTCTGCTTGATGCGGCCGGTCAGCGGGTCCAGCAGCGACAGGGTCTCGATCTCGTCGTCGAACAGCTCGATGCGGATGGCCAGTTCGGAATGCTCTGCCGGGAACACGTCGATCGTGTCGCCGCGCACGCGGAAGGTGCCGCGCGCGAAGTCCGCCTCGTTGCGCGTGTACTGCATGCGGATCAACTGCGCGATGACGTCGCGCTGGCCGATCCTGTCGCCGGCGCGCACGATGAAGCGCATCTCCGAATAGTCTTCCGGCTTGCCGATGCCGTAGATCGCGCTGACGGTGGCCACGATCACCGTGTCGCGCCGCTCCAGCACGCTCTTGGTGGCCGACAGCCGCATCTGCTCGATGTGCTCGTTGATCGAGCTGTCCTTCTCGATGAACAGGTCGCGCTGCGGGACGTAGGCCTCGGGCTGGTAGTAGTCGTAGTAGCTGACGAAGTACTCGACCGCGTTCTTCGGGAAGAACTCGCGGAACTCGCTGTACAGCTGCGCCGCCAAGGTCTTGTTCGGCGCGAACACGATGGCCGGCCGGCCGAGGCGGGCGATGACGTTGGCCATCGTGTAGGTCTTGCCGGAGCCGGTCACGCCCAGCAGGGTCTGGTAGGCCAGGCCGTCGTTGACGCCCTCGACCAGCTGGGCGATGGCGGTCGGCTGGTCGCCGGCTGGCGGATACGGCTGGAAGAGCTGGAACGGCGAGTCGGGGAAGCTGACGAATTCGCCCTGCGTTGGTGCCGTCGATTCGACTTCGGCGATGTCGGTCATCGGGTAATCCCTGAACTGTCTAGAATTCGCAGGCTTTGCGGCTCGTGGCCGCGCCGCGCGGTGAATCGACAGCGTAGCGCAGCAACCCGCAGGCCTGCAGCCTCCCTCCTCTTCAACCCGCCAGGCTGCTGACACCCTTCTGACAGGACGTTTTGAAATGACGCTGTTCGCCGCCGTCGAACTCGCCCCGCGCGACCCGATCCTGGGCCTCAACGAGCAATTCAATGCCGACACCAACCCCGCCAAGGTCAACCTGGGCGTCGGCGTGTACTTCGACGACAACGGCAAGCTGCCGCTGCTGAAGTGCGTGCAGGCCGCCGAGGCGCAGCTGGTGGAAGCCCACAAGCCGCGCGGCTACCTGCCGATCGACGGCATCGCCGCCTACGACAAGGCGGTGCAGGGCCTGGTGTTCGGCGCCGACAGCGACATCCTGAAGGCCGGCCGCGTGGCCACCGTGCAGGCCCTGGGCGGCACCGGCGGCCTGAAGCTGGGCGCCGACTTCCTGAAGAAGCTGAACCCCGCCGCCAAGGTGCTGATCAGCGACCCGAGCTGGGAGAACCACCGCGCGCTGTTCACCAATGCCGGCTTCCCGGTCGAGTCCTACCCGTACTACGACGCCGACAAGCGCGGCGTCCGCTTCGACGACATGCTGGCCGCGCTGAACGCCGCGCCCGCCGGCACCATCGTCGTGCTGCACGCCTGCTGCCACAACCCCACCGGCTACGACATCACGCCGGCGCAATGGACGCAGGTGGTGGAGGCGGTGAAGGCCCGCAAGCTGGTGCCCTTCCTGGACATGGCCTACCAGGGCTTCGGCGACGGCATCGCCGAGGACGGCGCGGCCGTGCAGCAGTTCGTCGCCTCGGGCATGGACTTCTTCGTCGCCACCTCCTTCTCGAAGAGCTTCTCCCTCTACGGCGAGCGTGTCGGCGCCCTCAGCATCGTCTGCGAGAGCAAGGACGAAGCCCAGCGCGTGCTGTCGCAGTTGAAGATCGTGATCCGCACCAACTACTCCAACCCGCCGACGCACGGCGCCCAGGTCGTGGCCACGGTGCTGGACACGCCCGCGCTGCGCCAGCAGTGGGAGGAAGAGCTGGCCGGGATGCGGGTCCGCATCAAGCAGATGCGCACGCTGCTGGTGGAAAAGCTGGCCGCGGCCGGCGTGAAGCAGGATTTCAGCTTCGTCACCGCGCAGCGCGGCATGTTCAGCTATTCGGGCCTGTCCGCTGCTCAGATGCAGCGCCTGCGCAGCGAATTCGGCGTTTACGGCGTCGATTCCGGCCGCATCTGCGTCGCTGCACTCAACACGAAGAACATCGACTACGTCGTGGCCTCGATCGCGAAGGTGCTGTAAGGCACGCTTCGGATCCCTGACCTGAACCAGCCCGGCCTTCGTGCCGGGCTTTTTCGTGGCGGATGCAGCGATGCTCGTGGTGGCATGCCCCCACCCGCTGGCCGTGCGGCGACCGGGGGTTCAAAGTTACGTGTTTTTCCGGAATCGCCGATGAGGCTGCGGCCTCACCATGCTCGCGCTACCATCGCACACATTGCTGCGGCGCAGCAAACCTAGCCTGATCCAGGAGTTGCTTCGACATGCTCTACCAGCTGTATGAGACCCAACGCGCGTTGCTCGCGCCCTTCTCCGAGTTCGCCAGCGCCTCGTCGAAGCTGTACAACCACCCGCTGTCGCCCTTCACCCACACGCCGATGGCGCACCGCATCTCGGCCGGCCTGGACCTGATGCACCGCCTGGCCAAGGAATACGAGAAGCCGGAGTTCGACATCCGCTCCGCCACCGTCGAAGGTGTCGAGGTGGCCGTGCAGGAGCAGGTGGCGGTCAACAAGCCCTTCTGCCGACTGCTGCGCTTCAAGCGCTTCACCGACAACGCGCCGGTGCTGGAGGCGATGAAGTCACAACCCACCGTGCTGGTCGTGGCGCCGCTGTCGGGCCACCACTCCACGCTGCTGCGTGACACGGTCAAGATGCTGCTGCACGACCACAAGGTCTTCATCACCGACTGGACCGACGCCCGCAACGTGCCGGTCGAGGAAGGCCCCTTCCACCTCGACGACTACATCGCCTACGTGCAGGAATTCATCCGCCACGCCGGCCCCGAGGTGAACGTGATCTCGGTGTGCCAGCCCACCGTGCCGGTGCTGGCCGCGGTGTCCCTGATGGCCACGCACGGCGAGTTCACGCCGCGCACGCTGACGATGATGGGCGGCCCCATCGACGCCCGCCGCTCGCCCACCGCCGTCAACAACCTGGCGATGAACAAGAGCTACAACTGGTTCGAGCACAACGTGATCTACCGCGTGCCGCCGAACTTCCCCGGCGCCGGCCGCCGCGTCTACCCGGGCTTCCTGCAACACACCGGCTTCGTCGCGATGAACCCGGACCGCCACCTGTCCTCGCACTACGACTACTTCCTCGACCTGGTGCGCGGCGACGACGACTCCGCCGAGGCCCACCGCCAGTTCTACGACGAGTACAACGCCGTGCTCGACATGCCGGCCGAGTACTACCTGGACACCATCAAGACCGTGTTCCAGGACTTCGCGCTGGTCAACGGCACCTGGGACGTGAATGGCACCATCGTGCGCCCGCAGGACATCAGCACCAGCGCGCTGCTGACCGTGGAGGGCGAGCTGGACGACATCTCCGGTGCCGGCCAGACCAAGGCCGCGCACGAGCTGTGCACCGGCATCCCGAAGACGCGGCAGTTCCACTACGACGTGGAAGGCGCGGGCCACTACGGCATCTTCTCGGGCCGGCGCTGGCGCGAGAAGGTCTACCCGGAGATCAAGGCCTTCATCGCCCGCTTCAACGAGCCGGACCAGTTGATCGGCACCGCCAAGCCGGCCGCGGCCAAGTCCGCCGCGAAGCGCAACGGCCGCAAGGCCTGACGACGCACCAGGCCACGCGGAACCGCGCCGCGAGGCACGCGGACCGGCACCGATAATCCGCCGGTGAACGCCACCCGCCACGACACGGCCCCGCACGGGGCCGTGCCACTTTCACTCGCCGACCGCGTCGACGCCGCGCTGCCGCAGACGCAGTGCACCCGCTGCGGCTATCCGGACTGCCGCGGTTATGCCGAGGCCATCGCCGCTGGCGAGGCGGGCATCAACCGCTGCCCGCCCGGCGGCGCCGAGGGCGTCACGCGCCTGGCCACCCTCACCGGCTTGCCGCCGCAGCCGCTCGACCCCGCGTGTGGCGCCGAAGGCCCGCTGAAACTGGCGCTGATCGACGAGGCCTGGTGCATCGGCTGCACGCTGTGCATCAAGGCCTGTCCGGTCGATTGCATCGTCGGCGCGCCCAAGCTGATGCACACCGTCATCCCCGAGCTGTGCACCGGCTGCGAGCTGTGCATTCCCGTGTGCCCGGTCGACTGCATCTCGATGGAACCCTTGCCCGGCCAGGCCGAGCCCGCGCCGACCGGCTGGGCTGCCTGGTCCGAGGCGCAGGCCGCGACCGCCCGCGAGCGCTACGCCTTCCACCAATGGCGGGTCGAGCGCGACAAGCGCGAGAACGACGAGCGCCTGGCGGCGAAAGCCGCCGCCAAGCTCGCGGACCTGTCCTCGCACAGCCGCCTGACCGACCCCGACGCGCTGGCGGCCAAGCGCGCGGTCATCGAGGCCGCGCTGGCGCGTGCCAAGGCGCGATCGCGCGGTCCCGAAGGCGCGGCGTGACGGCCGCGGCCAGCCCCCTCCCCGGCGCCGCAACCGGCGGCTTGAGCCGCGCGCAGTCCGGCGCGCTGCTGCTGCTCGCGGCGCTGATCTGGGGCTCGGCCTTCGTCGGCCAGGCGCTGGGCATGGCCGGCGTCGGGCCGTTCAGCTTCACCGGCATCCGCTTCCTGCTCGGCGCCCTGGTCGTGTTGCCGCTCGCTTTGCGTGAAAGCCGCCAGCTGCGCGCCGAGGGCCACCGCCGCGACCGCGCCGACACCGCCTGGGTCGGGCTGCTGGGCGTGCTGCTGTGCACCGGCGTCGTGCTGCAGCAGATCGGCCTGGTGACGACCACCGTCACCAACGCCGGCTTCCTGACCGCGCTGTACGTGCCGCTCGTGCCCCTGCTGGCCTGGCTGCTGCAGCGCCAGCTGCCGCACTGGAGCGTGTGGCCCGCATCGATCGGTTGCCTGGCGGGCACCTGGCTGATGACCGGGGCCTCGCTGCAGCAGTTGTCCGCCGGCGACCTCTGGGTGCTGGCCAGCACGCTGCCCTGGGCGCTGCACGTGCTGCTGGTCGGCCGCATCGCCAACCGCCTGCGCGGCGCGTACACGCTGGCCTGCGGCCAGTTCCTGGTCTGCGCCCTGCTCAGCGGCGCGATCGGCCTGGCGACGGAGCCGATCACCGCCGCCGGCCTGCGCAGCGCCGCCGGCGCCATCGTCTACACCGGCATCGTCTCGGTCGGCATCGGCTTCACGCTGCAGGTGGTGGGCCAGCGCCATGCGCACCCGGCCGACGCCGCGATCATCTTGTCGTCCGAGACGGTTTTCGCCGCCACCTTCGGCGCGCTGTTCATGGGCGATCGCCTGCGCGCGGCGGGTTTCGCCGGCGCCGCGCTGATCCTGGCCTGCATCATCGCGATCCAGCTCCAACCGCTCCTCGCCGCCCGTTTGAACGCCTCACGCCGATGAAGACCGCCGACATCGAACCGTTCTTCGCCACACTCGCCGCCGCCAACCCGCAGCCGGCGAGCGAGCTGGAGTACACCAGCGTCTTCGAACTGCTGGCCGCGGTGCTGTTGTCGGCCCAGGCCACCGACGTCGGCGTCAACAAGGCCACGCGGCGCCTGTTTCCGGTGGCCAACACGCCGGCGAAGATCCTGGCGCTGGGTGTCGAGGGCCTGAGCGAGTACATCCGCACCATCGGCCTCTACCGCAACAAGGCCAGGCACCTGATCGAGACCTGCCGCATCCTCGTCGAGCAGCACGGTGGCCAGGTGCCGCGCAGCCGCGAGGCGCTGGAAGCCCTGCCCGGGGTCGGCCGCAAGACCGCCAACGTGGTGCTGAACGTCGCCTTCGGCGAGCCGACGATGGCGGTGGATACGCACATTTTCCGGGTTAGCAACCGGACCGGGCTGGCGCCGGGCAAGAACCCGCTGCAGGTGGAACTGCAGCTGGAAAAGCGCGTGCCGGAGCGCTACCGCGTCGAGGCCCACCACTGGCTGATCCTGCACGGCCGCTACGTGTGCGTCGCGCGCACGCCCAAGTGCGGCGCGTGCGCCGTCAGCCCCTGGTGCGACGCCTACCGCCTCGGCATGGCCAAGGGCCAGGCGTTACCAACGGTATGATGCCCGGCGTTGGTGCTCGCGGCCGCCGTCCACGGCGGCCGCAGTTCAACGGGAATCAGGAGGGCCGGCGCCTCACGGCGCATCCCCAACCTGAGCTGCCCCCGCAACGGTAAGCGGACGAGGGTGCGAACCCTCCGCTCATGTCGAATCCCACTGGGTGCGCGAAGCGCCTGGGAAGGGCACATGGGCCGCCTCCGCCAGCCCGGATACCGGCCAACGAGGTGGCGCACCGCTCATCACGGCGCGCCGTTCGGTGCCCACCTGCGGGGTCGCAGGCGGGCACGATCACTGTCCGCTGTTCCTCCCATGCCCGATCGCTTTCCGTTGCGCCGCGCCGCCGCGCCGCACCACCGCCTGCACGGCCTCGCGCTGGCCTGCGCCACCCTGCTCTGCCTGCCCGCACTGGCATCCGCCCAGGCCGCCGAACCCATCGTCGTCATCGGCGCGCGCGAGCCGCTGCCCGCGGCCCGCGTGGCCGCCGACGTCGTCGTGATCGATGCCGGACGCATCGCCTCTTCCACCGCCGATTCGGTGGAAGACCTGCTGCGCCGCGAGGCCGGCGTGCAGCTCTCGCGCAACGGCGGCCCCGGTGCCAACGCGGCGGTGTTCATCCGCGGCGCCGGCTCGGCGAACGCGCTGCTGCTGATCGACGGCGTGCGCGTCGGCTCGGCCACCTTGGGCCACCCCGAGTTCGAGGCGCTGAGCCTGGCCTCGATCGAGCGCATCGAGGTGCTGCGCGGCCCCGCCTCCAGCCTCTACGGCGCCGATGGCTCCGGCGGCGTCGTGCAGGTCTTCACCCGCCGCGGCGAAGGCGCGCCGCGCGCCGGCGCGCGCGTGGCCGCGGGCGGCTACGGCGCGCGCGAAGGCTCGGTGCATGCCGACGCCAAGTTCGGCGCGATCGACGTCGCCGCCGGCGTGTCGCACGAACGGCTCGAAGGCGTGTCGACGCTGCGCCCGGGTGACCGCTTCGGCAACCACAATCCCGACCGCGACGGCTCGCGCCGCACGTCCGCGCAAGCGCGCGTCGGCTGGCAGCCGGCGAAGGGACACCGCCTCGGCATGACGGCGCTGCAAAGCCGCCTGAACGGCCAGTACGACGCCAGCGAATACCTGCCGCCGACCTACGCGCAGGACGCCTCGGCCGACTTCCGCAACCGCCTCGACAACCACGGCGCCGCGCTCGACTGGCGCGCCGACTGGTCCGCCGACTGGTCGACGCTGCTGCGCGCCTCGGCACAGGAAAGCGACTCCAGCACCGGCGGCCGCTCGATCGACCATTTCCGCACTCAGCGCCGGCAGCTCGAAGCCCAGGCCACCTGGCGCCCGCTGGCGGGCCACCAGCTCACGCTGGCCTACGAGGCGCTGCGCGAAGAGGCGCGGACCTCCGACTACGGCAGGGAGCGTGACAACGACGCGCTGGTGCTGGCCTACGCCGGCAGCGTCAAGGCCTTGAGCCTGCAGGCCGACTTCCGGCATGACGACAACGAGGTGTTCGGCGACGTCGACACCGGCCGCCTCGGTGCCGCCTATGCGCTGGGCGGCGGCTGGCGCCTGCGCGCGCTGGCCGGCCAGTCCTTCCGGGCGCCGAGCTTCAACGACCTGTTCTATCCCGGCTACGGCGTATCCACGATCCGGCCGGAGCGCTCGAAGAGCATCGAGTTCGGCATCGATGGCCGCTTCGCGAGTGGCGACTTTTCCGCCACGGCCTTCCGCAACCGCGCGCGCGACCTGATCGCTTACGAATCGAACCGCCACTTCTGCCCGGCCGATCCGGCGTTCAGCTTCGGCTGCGCCGCCAACATCGGCCGTGCACGCATGCAAGGCATCAGCCTCAATGGCGGCCTGCAGGCGGGCGCCTGGCGCGGCCGCGCGGCGGTCGACTTCCTCGAGGCCAGGGACGGCCACACCGGCAAACGCCTGGAGCGCCGCGCCGCGCACCAGGCCACGCTGTCGGTGGACTACGACGCCGGCCCTTGGCTCGTCGGCCTCTCGGCGCTGAACCTGGGCGCGCGGCCCGATGGCGGCAAGATGCTGGATGCCTACACCACCGTGGACCTGCGCGCGCGCTGGCGCTTCGCGCCGCAGTGGCAGTTGGAGGCCAAGCTGTTGAACGCCACCGACCGCGACATCGAGCCCGCGCGCGACTACCAGGCGCTGGGCCGCCAGGCCTGGATCGGCGTGCGCTGGGACTGGCCCGCGCGCTGACACCAAAAAGACGCGGCCATGCCTCCTGAACTGATCCTCGGCGGGCAGAAGAGCGGCAAGTCGCGCGCCGCCGAGTCGCGCGCCGCGGCATGGCTTGCCACGCCGGGCCGCGAGGCGCTGCTGATCGCCACGGCGATCGCCGGTGACGCGGAGATGGCCGCTCGCATCGCGCGTCATCAACTCGACCGCGCGCACCGCGTTCCCGGCCTGCGCACGCTCGAGGAACCGCGCGCGCTGGCCCCGGTGTTGCGCGCGCATGGTGAACCGCACCGGCTGCTGATCGTCGACTGCCTGACGCTGTGGCTGACCAACCTGCTGCTGCCGCTGGACGGGCCCGCGCTCGGCGCAAGCGGCGTCGACGCGGCGGCCGGCGAGCTGCTCGACGCGCTGCGCGACTGCCGCGGCCCGGTGGTGCTGGTGTCGAACGAGATCGGCCTGGGCGTCGCCCCGATGAGCGCCGAAGCACGCCAGTTCGTCGACACGCTGGGCAGCCTGCACCAGCGCCTGGCCGCGGCCTGCGAGCCCGTCACGCTGATGGTGGCCGGCCGCGCGCTGCGGCTGCCGCCGGGGCGGCAGGCGTGATGGCGCCCGCGCGCCGACGCCTCGTCGCGGCCACCGCCGCGCTGCTGCTGGCCCTGGCCGGCGCAGCCACGGCCGCGCCGCCGCGGCGCATCGTCTCGCTGCTGCCCTCGCTGACCGAGAGCGTCTGCGCGCTGGGCGCTTGCGCGCGCCTGGTCGGCGTCGACCGCTATTCAAACTGGCCCGAATCGGTGAAGGCGCTGCCCGCGCTGGGCGGCCTGGACGACCCGGCGATCGAGCGCATCGTGGCGCTGAAGCCGGACCTGGTGCTGGCCGCGCCGTCCAGCCGCGCCACCGATCGCCTGCGCGCCCTGGGGCTGCGGGTGGAGTTGATCCGCGCCGAAACGCACGACGACGTGCGCCTGGCCTTGCTCGAGCTGGAGCGCCTGCTGCAACTGCCCGGCGGCGCGGCGCCGCTGTGGCGGCGGCTCCAGCGCGAGACCGACGCCGCGGCGGCCCGCGTGCCGCCGGCCTGGCGCGGCCGCCGCGTCTACTTCGAGGTCGACAGCTCCGGCTACGCCGCCGGCGAGGCATCGTTCATCGGCGAGACGCTGAAGCGCCTGGGCCTGGCGAACGCAGTGCCGGCCGCGCTGGGCCCTTTCCCGCGCCTGAACCCAGAGTGGGTGGTGCGGCATCCGCCCGACATCGTGATGGCGGTGGACCGCGAACTGGCCGCGATGCCGCAGCGCCCGGGCTGGGCCACGCTGGAAGCGCTGAAGCAACAGCGCCTGTGCGCGTTCCCGCACCCACGCTACGAGCTCTTGATCCGCCCCGGGCCGAGGCTTGGTGAGGCGGCAGCGCTGCTGGCGGACTGCCTGCAAGCCCTGCCGCCCCCCCCTGCCGCCGGCGCGGGCCCCATCAACGGCGCCATGCGATGACCGTCCGCCGCATCGCCCTGCTGCTGCCTGCGCTCACGCTGCTGCTGCTGGCCGCAGGCCTCGCTGCCGGCAGCGACGGCTGGGCTTGGCCGCGCGGCGAAGGTGCCGCGCTGGTGCTGTGGGACATCCGCGCGCCGCGCAGCCTCGGCGCCTGGCTGGTCGGCGCGCTGCTGGGCCTGGGCGGCGCGCTGGCGCAGGGCCTGTTCCGCAATCCGCTGGCGGAGCCCTACCTGCTGGGCTCCGCGCCCGGCGCCACGCTGGCGGTGGTGCTGGTGCTGGCGGCCGGCGCGCTCGCGGGCCATGCCATCAGCCCGGCCACGGCCGCGCTGATGGCGCGCGTCGGCCTCGTCGCCGCGGCTTTCGCCGGCGCGCTGATCGGCGTCACGCTGACGCTGTCGCTGGCGCGCAGCGCGGCCCAGCCGACCACGCTGCTGCTGGCCGGCATCGTCGTCAGCTTCGTGCTCGGCGCCCTCAGCGATCTCGTCACGCTGGCCGCGCCCGAGGCCTTGCGCGGCAAGCAGGCCTTCCTGCTCGGCAGCACCGGCCTGCTCGGCTGGCCGGCCTGCGCGCTGCTGGCGCTGGGCCTCGCGGTCACGCTGGCGGCGGCCTGGCCGATGGGGCGCGCGCTCGATGCCTTCAGCCTCGGCGACGACACCGCGGCGAGCCTGGGCCTGCCCATCACCCGCGTGCGGCTGCTGCTGGTGGCCACGCTGGCGCTGGCCACGGCGGTCGCGGTGTCGCAGGCCGGCATGGTGGGCTTCATCGGCCTGGTGGCACCGCACCTGGCGCGGCGTGCGGTCTCGGCCCGGCACAGCCTGCTGGTGCCGGCCTCGGCGGCCTTCGGCGGCCTGCTGCTGCTGGCCTCCGACCTGGCCGCGCGCACTGCCATTGCGCCGGAAGAACTGCCGGTGGGCGTGCTGACCGCCGTCTTCGGCGGTGCCTACCTGATGCTGCTGCTGCGGCAGCGGCGCCGCGCATGACACCGGCCGCCCCGCCCGCGCTGGAGGGCCGCGAACTGCGCGTGCGGCTCGGCAGCGCCGAGGTGCTGCAGGGCATCTCCCTCACGCTCCACGCCGCGCGATGGACGGCCATCGTCGGCCCGAACGGCGCCGGCAAGTCGACACTGCTGCGCACCCTGGCGGGCCTGCAGTCGGCACAGGGCACGGTGCGGCTGCAAGGCCGCGACCTGCGAAGCATCACCCACCGCGAGCGCGCCCGCTTGCTGAGTTGGCTGGCGCAGCAGGCCGAGACCGCGGCCGAGCTGGACGGCCTGGACGTCGTGCGCCTGGGCCGCCTGCCGCGCCATGGCCTGTTGGGCCAGGCCACTCCGGACGACGAGGCCGCAGTGCTGCGTGCGATGCAGCGCTGCGAATGCACCGGCTTCGCCGGCCGCCGCCTCGCCACCTTGTCCGGCGGCGAACGCCAGCGTGTGCTGCTGGCCCGCGCGCTCGCGGTGCGGGCGCCGGTGCTGCTGCTGGACGAACCGACCACCCACCTCGATCCGCCGCACCAGAGCGCTTTGGTGCGCCTGATGCGCGAAGAAGCGCAGGCCGGCGCGGCCGTGATCTCCGTGCTGCACGACCTGACGCTGGCGCTGGCCGCCGACCGGCTCATCGTCATCGCGGCCGGCCGCCTGGTCGCCGAAGGCCCCCCCGCCGACGCCGCCGTGCGTGCCGCGCTGGAGTCGGTGTTCGACCATGCCTTGCACATCGTGCAGGTGCCGACGGCGGACGGCAGCACCTGGGCGGCACTGCCGCGGCTCGGCCGGTGAGCGCCCGTTGCGTGATGGTGCTGGGCACCACCAGCCATGCCGGCAAGAGCTGGCTCGCGACCGCGCTGTGCCGCTGGTATGCGCGGCGCGGGCTGAAGGTGGCGCCCTTCAAGGCGCAGAACATGAGCAACAACGCCCGCGTCGTCCCCGCCGCGGACGGTGGATCCGGCGGCGGCGAGATCGGCAGCGCCCAGTACTTCCAGGCGCTGGCCGCGCGCCGCGTGCCCGACCTGCGCATGAACCCGGTGCTGCTGAAGCCCGAGCGCGACACCGCGAGCCAGGTGGTCGTGCTCGGCCGCGTGCGCGCCGACCTGGCGGCCGTGCCCTGGCACCAGCGCAGCGCCCTGCTGGCGCCGCTGGCGCTCGATGCGCTGCAATCGCTGCGCGCCGAGAACGAGCTGCTGGTGATCGAAGGCGCCGGCTCGCCGGCCGAGATCAACCTGCAGCACAGCGACTACGTCAACCTCGGCACCGCACGCGCCGCGCGGGCCGCGTGCCTCGTGGTCGCCGACATCGACCGCGGCGGCGCCTTCGCCCACCTCTACGGCACCCACTGCATGCTGCCGCCTGATGTACGCGGCCAGGTGCGTGGCTTCGTGCTGAACCGTTTCCGTGGCGACCCTGCGCTGCTGGCCCCGGCGCCGGCGCAGCTGCAGGCCCTGACCGGCGTGCCGACGATCGGCGTGCTGCCGATGTGGCGCGCGCACGGCCTGCCGGAAGAGGACGGGCTGCTCGACGAGCGGCCGGCGCAGCCCGGCGCCGGCGCGACGCGCATCGCCGTCGTCGCCTGGCCGCGCATCAGCAACCTCGACGAATTCGAGCCACTGCGCCGCCTGCCCGGCGTGCGCCTGGACTGGGTTCGCGCGCCGCAGGAACTGGCCGGTGCCGACTGCATCGTGCTGCCGGGCTCCAAGCACACCAGCGGCGACCTGGCCTGGCTGCGGGCGCAAAGCCTGGCCGAGCCCATCGCCGCGCATGCCGCGCGCGGGGGCCGCGTGCTGGGCATCTGCGGCGGCCTGCAGGTGCTGGGCGAAGCCCTGCACGACCCCGGCGGCGTCGACGGCGCCGCGCGCGGGCTGGGCCTGCTGCCGCTGCAGACCACCTTCGCCGCCGACAAGCTGGTGCGGCACACCACGGCGCGGTTCGACGCGCTGGCGCCGCCCTGGCGGGCCCTGGCGCGGCAGGCGGTCAGCGGCTACGAGATCCGCCACGGCCGCACCATCGCGGATCGCGCCACCGGCGACGCCGCGCACGTCGCGCTGCGCAACGAGGCCGGCGAAGCCATCGGCTGGCAGGCCGGCCCCGTCCTCGGCATCTCCCTGCACGGCCTGTTCGAGCACCCGCCCGCCCTGCAGGCGCTGTTCGGCCAGGCAACACGCCCGCTCGATGCCGTGTTCGACGGCCTCGCCGATTTCATCGACACCCACCTTGACACCCACGCGCTGATGGCGCTGGTCGACCCATGACGTCCTTCCTGCCGACCATTGCGCCGCTGCACGATGCCGCGCTGGACAGCGCGCTGCGCCACGCCATCGACAACAAGACCAAGCCGCTCGGCGCGCTGGGCCGGCTGGAGGCGCTGGCCCTGCAGCTCGGCCGCGTGCTGGGCGAACGCACGCCGCGCCTGCGTGAACCGCAGATGCTGGTCTTCGCCGCCGACCACGGCATCGCCGCGCGCGGGGTGTCGGCCTACCCGAGCGAGGTCACCTGGCAGATGGTCCACAACTTCCTTGCCGGCGGTGCCGCGGCGAGCGTGCTGGCGCGCCAGCACGGCCTGGCGCTGACCGTGGTCGACGTCGGCGTGGCGCACGACTTCACGCCGCAGCCCGGCCTGCTGCAGGCCAAGGTGGCCGCCGGCAGCGCCGACATGACGCAAGGCCCGGCGATGACGCCGCAGCAGTGCCGCGCTGCGCTGCAGGCGGGTCGCAGCGCGGTCAGCGAACGGCCCGGCAACGTGGTGCTGCTGGGCGAGATGGGCATCGGCAACACCTCGGCCGCGGCACTGCTGGCAGCGCGGCTGACCGGCCGCCCGCTGGCCGCTTGCGTGGGCCGCGGCACCGGCCTGGACGATGCCGGCCTGCAGCGCAAGCTGGCGGTGCTGCAGCAGGCCGCAGACCGCCACGCCGATGCCGCCGATCCGCTGCAGCTGCTGGCCTGCCTCGGCGGCTTCGAGATCGCGGCCCTCGCCGGCGCCGCTCTGCAGGCCGCCGCAGAACGCCGCGTGGTCGTGGTCGACGGCTACATCTGCAGCGCGGCCGTGGCGGTGGCCGCCGCGCTGGCACCGGCCGTGCTGGAACGCTGCGTGTTCGCCCATGTATCCGCCGAACCCGGCCACCGCGCGCTGCTGGCGCACCTGGACGCCGAACCGCTTCTGGACCTGGGCCTGCGCCTGGGTGAAGGCTCGGGCGCGGCGCTGGCCTGGCCGCTGCTCGAATCGGCCGCGCGGCTGCTGGCCGAGATGGCCAGCTTCGATGCCGCGCAGGTCAGCCGCGCCGAGGCCCGCTGAAGCGCGGGCGCCGCCGGTCCCCCCATGGCTCAAAGCCTGCACCGCGAGTGGCAGCGGCTCTTGCTGGCGCTGCAGTTCCTGACCCGCGTGCCGGTGCGCATCGCGGCATTCGACCCGGCCGAGCTGAACCGCAGTGCCCGCTACTTTCCGGCGATAGGTGCGCTGGTCGGCGCTGCCGGCGCGCTGGTGTTCGCAGCGGCGGCGCAGTGGTGGCCGCTGCCGGTGGCGGTGCTGCTGTCGATGGCGGCGACGGCGTGGCTCACCGGCGGCTTCCACGAAGACGGCCTGGCCGACACCTGCGATGGCCTGGGCGGCGCGGTGAGCCGCGAGCGCGCGCTCTCGATCATGAAGGACTCGCGCATCGGCAGCTACGGCGCGCTGGGCCTGGTGCTGATGCTCGGGCTGAAGGCTGCGCTGCTGAACGCGCAGGGCGACGTCACGCGCACGGCCTGCGCCATGCTGCTGGCGCACGCGGTCTCGCGCACCGCGCCCGTCGTGCTGCTGGCGCTGCTGCCTTACGCCGGAGATGCCGATCACGCCAAGGCCAAGCCGATGGCGCAGCAGGTGCAGGCGGTCGATGTCGCCGTCGCGCTGCTGCTGGCCGGCGCCACGGCGGCGCTGCTGGCCCCGCCGCTGGGCATCGCCCACACGCTGGCCGCGCTGCTCGCGGCCGTGCTGGCCACCGCGGCCATGCGCCGCTGGCTGCGCCGCCGGCTGGGCGGGTACACCGGTGACACGCTGGGCGCGACGCAGCAAGGCACCGAAGCCGCGCTGCTGCTGGCGCTGTGCATCGCATGGTGAGCCGGCCGTGACCATCTTGTGGCTCTGGCGCCATCCCCGCGCCGCCGGCGCCGCCGGCCGCTGCATCGGCCGCACCGACCTGCGCGTCGACCCACGGCGCAGCAAGCGCCTGGCGCATCGCGTGCGTTCCGCCGCGCGCCACCACGGCCTGCCGCGGCAGGTGTTCACCTCGCCGCTGGCGCGCTGCCGTTCCGTGGGCGCCTGGCTCGCGCGCTGGGGCTGGCGGCACGTGGTCGACGAACGGCTGCTCGAGCTGGACTTCGGTGCCTGGGACGGGCAACCCTGGACGAGCATCGCCGCCGCCGACGTCGACGCCTGGTCCGCCGACCTGCTGCACCACGCCCCCGGCGGCGGCGAAGCGCTGGCGCAACTGCTCGACCGCCTGCACGGCTTCTGCCGTGATGCGCCGGCGCACGCCCTCGTCATCGCCCACGCCGGTTGCATGCAGGCGCTGCAGCTGCGGGGCGCTGCGCGCGACACCATCACGGCCGTGCACGCGCTGCACTGGCCACCGCCCCCTGCCCACGGGAGCTTGCTGCGCATCAGCCTGGAGCCCCGGGTACCGGCGCCTACAATGACCGCTCACCTTGTCGCCGACACGCCGTCGCGCGATCACGCAGGAGGCACGGTCCCCTCATGTCCAGACTCGATGAACTCGCCGAGCGGGTCGAACGGCTCGTGCTCCGACACGAGGAGTTGAAGCGCACCAACGCGCTTCTCGAGCAGCAGCTGAGCAGCGTGACCGCCGAACGCGACAGCCTGCGCGCCCGCCTCGCGGCGGCACGCGCCCGCCTCGATGCCCTGCTCGACCGCCTCCCGGCCGACGGCGCCGCACCGATCGAAGTCGACAAGCCATGAAGCAGATCGAAGCCACCATCCTCGGCCAGAGCTACGTGCTGGCTTGCCCGCCCGGCGGCGAACAGCTGCTGCTCGAGGCCGTGAACATCGTCGACCGCGAGATGAGCGCGATCCGCGATGCCGGCAAGGTGAAGGCACGTGAACGCATGGCCGTGCTGGCCGCCCTGAACCTGGCCTACCAGCGTGCCGAACAATCGCGCGCGCCGCAGGCCCGCACGCCGGCCGCTGCACCCGTGGCCGCTGGTGAAAACGCAGGCAGCGCGGACATCGACGCACTGATCCGCCGCATCGATGCCGCCCTCGGCGACGATGGCCTGCTGCTGTGATGGATTGAGCGTGCGCGGGCGGTGCCGCCGTGTTTAGAATGGCCTCGTCCGGCGTGCTTGCGTGGGCCTTTAACTCCTTGAACCGATGCTCATTGAGCCAGGGCTTGGAACATCGCGAAGCTGGTGCGATCGTCTCGCGTCAGATGAACCCGAAGCCTCGCTGACCTCGCCCACCTGAAACTTGGAACACCAGGGTTCAGGAATGCGGTTCACGGCGCACGCCGGACACCCTTCTCGCTCGCCCCAGCGGCACAAGCACCGGCGATGCCGGCACCAGCACCGCGACCGGCCTGTTCTCTCGCCTTCCCCTTCCCCTCGCCCGCCCGATGCATCACTACTGGCTGATGAAGAGCGAGCCTGACGAGGTGTCGATCGACGACCTTGCCTGCGCGCCCCGGCAGACCGTGCCATGGACCGGCGTGCGCAACTACCAGGCGCGCAACTTCATGCGCGACATGATGGCAATCGGCGATGGCGTGCTGTTCTACCACTCGTCCTGCCCCGAACCCGGCATCGCCGGCCTCGCCACGGTGGCCAGCACGGCCTACCCCGACGAGACGCAGTTCGATCCGAAGAGCGAGTACCACGACCCGAAGTCGACGCGCGAAGCGCCGCGCTGGCTGCACGTGGACGTCAAGCTCGTCCGCAAGACGCGCCTGCTGTCGCTGAAGGAAATGCGCACGCTGCCCCAACTGGCCTCGATGCGCGTGCTGCAGCCCGGCAACCGGCTGTCGATCACGCCGGTGACGCCAGAAGAATGGAGCGCCGTGCACGCCTTGCTCGGCGTGGAAGCCTGAGCACGTTGCGCGGGGCTCAGCCGGCTGCCTTGCGCGCAGCCGCGATCTCGTCCATCAGCGCTTCCAGGTCCTCGATCTCGAAGGGCTTGGTCAGCGAACGCACGTTCTGCCCCAGGTGCGGCAGGCCGCCGCGCAACTCGTAGCCGGTGCACAGCACCACCCAGGCCAGCGGGTCCTTGGCCAGCAGGCGGCGTGCCAGGTCGGTGCCGGACAGGCCGGGCAGGCTGACGTCGGTGACCAGCACGTCGAAGGGTTCGCGCTCGATCGCCTCCAGCGCCTGTTCCGCCGTGCCGTAGGCGATGACCTCGCGATCGCCGCCGGCCAGCAGCAGGCCGATGGTCTCGCGCAGGTCCTCGTTGTCCTCGACGTACAGGATCTTCACGGCGGGCGCCCGGGTGCGGGGTGAAGGGATGCGATCGCGTGCGGTGAAAGCAGGCCTGCAGTCTATCGAGGTCGCAGGCACCGTCCGATCGGGTTGGCCCTAACGTTGTTTGGACGCGGCACGCCGCCTGCCTCCGCCCAGCTGTTCAAGCGGGCCCGAAGCGGATGCTGGCCAGCGCGACGGCATTGCCACCACGGTGCCGGGCCTGGGCCAGCGCCGCCTCGCACGCGGCGACCACGCCTTCCTGCGTCTGCGCCGTGTGCGGAAAGCTGGCGACGCCCACCGAGACGGTGAAGCCCAGTTCCTGGCCATCGAGCGCGATGATCTGCGTCGCACACTGGCGCCGCAGGCCTTCCATGCGGGAGTGCGCCGTCGCCAGGCCCACGCCGGACAGCAGCACCGCGAAGCGCCGGTCGTCGATGCGGCAGGAGGCGTCCATCGCGCGGGTGTTGCCGCGCAGGAGCCGCCCCATCGCCTCGTGCACCCGCTCGAGCGCGCGATCGCCGAAGGCCTGGGCCTTCTCGCCCGGCGGATCCAGCTCCATGTAGACCAGCGCGAACTCGCGGTGCTCGCGCATCGAGAGATCGACCTCGCGCCGCATCTGGTCTTCGAAATGCCCGCTGGACGACAGCCCGGTCGCCTGGTCGCGCAGCGACTGGTCCCCCATTTCGCGGCGCAGCGCGACATTGGCCTTCTGCTGCTGCTCCAGCTGTTCCAGCGCGGCCTTCAGCGCCGCATCACGTTGGCGTTGCACCGTCGGGTCCTGCCAGACGCTGCACAACACGCGCCGCCCGCCCAGGTGCAAGGCCAGGCGCAGCACGGTCCAGTCGCGGCGCTCGCCGCGCATGTCGACGCGGTGCTCGCTGGCCAGCAGCCCGCCATGCGCCAGTGCGGTCTGCTCGGCGGTGCGCAGCAGCGTCGCCAGGCTGGGTTCCAGCAACTCGCCATCGGAGCGGCCGGCCAGGTCGTCCAGCGGCCGGCCGATGAAGGCCGCCCAGGCTTCGTTGGCGCGCAGATAGCGCCCATCGCCGGCGTCCTTCAGGTTCCACATCCAGCCCTGCTGCCCCGCCAGCGCTTCGAACAGCAGGGCCTGCGCCGCGTGCAGCGCCGCGGCCGCGGGGTCGGCGGCGGGCCAATCGGCCGGGTCGGTCAGGGCATTCATCTGGTGTCGTTGGGTGGACTTCAACCGCTGACTCTGCATCGCGCCGCAAGTGCGCGGATTCTTGTGATCGTTGCTTGGCAGATCGACCGGGCGGTCTCCGGCTCCCTAAAGGAGATGATACCCACGGCCCCAGCCCGGACACCCCCCGATTTGCCGAGTCACGGCGTCTTCAGCCCAGCAGCACCTGCATGCTGTGCTCGTACAGCGTGGTCAGGCGCTCGAAGCTCTGCAGCAAGGCTTCGCTTTCGCGCGCCAACGTGACGCGGCCATCCCGTGCCGAGGCGCCGCGCACGCCCTCCAGCAGGCGCTGCCATTGCCCGCGGGCGATCGCCAGCGTGCCTCGGATCTCGTCGCCCGCGAGCGGCGAACGTTCCAGTTGCACCAGCGCGGCGTCGAATTCCGCCACCGAGGCCAGCGCCCCCGCCGCGGCCGCATCCGCCGCCGCTCCCGAAAGGCAACCAGCCAGCAACGATTGTTTCGCGACGCGCTGCGACAACATGCGCTGCCGACCCGCCAGGTTCACCACCTGCAGGGCGCGTCGCCCGCTGAGCTGCTGGAGGGTATCGGTCAGTCGTTCAGCCTGCTCGAGCAGCTGCTGCGCCAGCGCATCGACCGCGGCCAGGTCGATCGCGACGGCGGGGCCGCTCGGTGCAGCAGTCAGTGCGCCATGCAGCGCCGCGTGCAGGGCCTGCCAGGCCACGGCCGTGGTCTGGCGCAGCGGCAGCGCCGCCTCGTCCAGCGTCAGTCCCTCGACATGTTCCACGATGCTTTGCGCGCGGGTGATCGACTCCTGCAGCAGCGTCTCGGCGGCGCCGCGCTCCACGCCCAGCTGCAGCAGCGCCAGGCCTTTGACCATGCGCTGCGACAGCATGCGCAGCTGGCCCGCGCGGTTGACGGCCTCGGCCGCCTCGGCGGCCTCGATGACGGCACGCGAGACCTCGCCGACGCGCAGGTTGGCCTGCATGGAGGCCGTGCGCAGCAGCGCGAAGGCATCCGGCTCACTGAGCCGGCGCGCGCTCATCAGCAGGCCCTTGGCCCGGTCCACCCACTTGCGCTCGTCCAGCCTGGCTTGCGCGCCGGCAAGCTCGCGGCGCAGGCGCTGCTCGCGTTCGAAGCGGGCACGGGCCCGGGGCAGCAGGCGCCGGAGCAGCGGCGCCTCACAGGTCTCCACCGCCAGCTCCTGCACGCCGGCCTCGAGGGCAGCGGCGATGACGGCGTCCTCCACCAGCGCCCCACTGAAGAGCAGCACCGGCCGCGCGGTGGTCGCATCGAGCAGCCGCAGCGCCTCCAGCGTGACATCGTCCACGACCGGCACCTCGACCACGACTGCTTCTGGTGCGAGACGCACGCAGTCGCGCACCAACATGTGACAGGCGCTGGCCCCGGCCACGGGCAGGCCATCGGCTTCAAGGCGCTGGGCCAGGCTGTGCGCAGCCGGCGCATCCGGGGCCACGATCAAGAGGGACATCGACGCTCACGCTCCTGGCGGAAACAACCAGCCGCAAGCATAGTGGCCGGGCCGAGCCGCAGCTTCCGGCATGGATGTTGCAACGCACCACGCGCCGGGTGTGACGACGCACCCGGGCCGGTCCCCCCGGCCACGCGCCCTGTCACTGCGATCGGTCCCCGATGCGCATCGGGGCCTTGCAAGCAGATCCTTCTTGCAGCCGCGGCGTCCTGCCGCGCCCTTCGGCACCCCGCCGCACCGGCTGCCTCCCCCCCTTCTGCCCGACACCGATGTCCAGCTTCAAGTCCTTCCTCCGTGCCGGGCACAGCCCGACGCTGTTCGCCGCCTTCCTGTACTTCTGCTTCTCGTGCTGCATCTGGGTGCTGAACGGGGCGATGGCGCCCTTCATCAGCGAAACCTTCTCGCTCACCCCGGCCCAGAAGGGCCTGATGCTGTCGATCCCCATCATCGCCGGCGCGCTGATGCGCTTTCCGCTCGGCGTGCTGGCCCAGTACATCGGGCGCAAGAACGCCACGCTGGTCGAGATGGGCCTGATCGCCGTGGCCATGCTGTACGGCCTCTTCTTCGTGAAGGAGTTCAACGACCTGCTGGCGATGGGCGTGCTGCTGGGCATCGCCGGCGCCAGCTTCGGCGTGGCGCTGTCGCTGGGCTCGGGTTGGTTCCCGCCGCAGCACAAGGGCCTGGCCATGGGCCTGGTGGGCGCGGGCAACGTCGGCACCGCGCTGTCGGTGCTGATCGCGCCGCCGCTGGCGCAGTGGCTGGGCTGGCAGACCGTCTACGGCGTGGCCGCGGGCGCCATCCTGCTGCCGATGCTGGTGATGATCGTCTGGGCCAAGGAGCCGCCCGACGTCGACGCGCATGCCAGCTTCCGCTCGCACATCGCCTGCCTGTTCGAAAAGGACGGCTGGGCCTTCAGCCTGATCTACGGCGTCACCTTCGGCGGCTTCATCGGGCTCGCCACCTTCCTGCCCTCGTACTACTTCGACCAGTTCGGCGTCTCCAAGGTGCAGGCCGGGCAGCTGACGATGCTGGCGGCCTTCATGGGGGCGGCGGTGCGCGTGGCCGGCGGCTGGATCTCCGACCGCTGGGGCGGCATCAACACCCTGACCCTGGTGCTGGTCGTCGTTGCGCTGTCGCTGGTGGCCGTGGCCTTCTCCTCCGGCTCGCTGGTGCTGACCACGCTGCTGCTGATGCTGTGCTTCGCCGCCCTGGGTGCCGGCAACGGCGCGCTGTTCCAGCTGGTACCGCTGCGCTGGCCCGCCACGACGGCCGTGGCCGGTTCGATGATCGGCGAGATCGGCGCCCTCGGCGGCGGCCTGGTGCCGAATGCCATGGGCCTGTCGAAGCAATACCTCGGAACGTACGCGTGGGGGTTCGTGCTGTTCGCGGTGCTGGCGGTGGTGATGCTGGGCGTGATGCGCGTGATGCAGATCCGCTGGACCCGCACCTGGGCCGAAAAGGGCGGCCGCGCACGCCCCGCCAGTGCACCCGCACCGGCGCGGGCACACGGCATTCAGGAGCGCCGTGCGTGAACACGCGCGGCCGCCAAGCAAACGCCGCGGAACCGGCTTTGCCGGGCCGCAGGCGTTGCCCCCGCGGGGCGGAGGCGGCCCGCATCGGCCGCTCTGCCGCGGTGCTATTTCGGAAGGAAGAGCAGCCAGAAGATGAGCAGCACGTTGACTGCCGCCGAGAGGGCCAGCCCGATCTTCCACAGCGCCGCCGGGTCGCGGTTGACCAGCGGCGTGGCCGGCGGCGCGGCCAGCGGGCGCGAGGCGCCGCGCTGCAGCGCGAGCAGGAACTCCTCGGCCGTCTCGAAGCGCTGCCGCCGGTCGCGCGCCACGGCCTTCAGCGCCACGTGGTCCAGCCAGATCGGCACCTCGGGCCGGATGCGCGACGGCGCCACCGGATCGCGCCGGAAGCGGCCGGTCTGGTAGGGCTCGATCTCGCCATAGGGCAGCCGGCCGGTGAGCCAGCGGTACAGCGTGACGCCCAGCGCGTAGAGGTCGCTCATCGCATCGGCAGCCGCATGCTCGCCCTCGCCCCACTGCTCGGGGTTCATGTAGCTGGGCGTGCCGGCGTGCAGCGCGCGCACCGCCGCGGGTTCGTTGCCGGACACGGCCACGCCCAGGTCCAGCAGCCGCCACTGGCCGTCCTCGCCCAGGTGCAGGTTGGCGGGCTTGAAGTCGCGGTGGATCACACGCTGCCGGTGCAGCCGCGCCAGGGCCTGCACGGCAGCCATCGCGCCGGCGATCACCTCTTCGGTGCTGAAGCGCCGCCCTTCGGCCAGCAGCTGCTCCAGCGTGGCGCCGCTGTGCCAATCGAACACCACGTAGAAGCACGACGGGTCGCGCTGCGGCCGCACACGCACGAAGCCGCGGCCGTCGCGCTCGGTCACCGTCTGGCCCAGCCAGGCTTCGTGCGCGAGCATCGCGCGCTCCTCGGCATCGCCGGCGCGCGATTCATGCAGGGTCTTGATCGCCACCAGCTCGCGCGTGGCCGCGTCACGTGCCTGGTAGAGGCGGTGCACGCCGGTGTCGGCCACCAGCGCGGTCACGGTGTAGCCGTCCAGCGCATCGCCCACCTTCAGGCGCGGCGCCGCCGGCAGCTGGCGGCCCTGCAGCAGCGCGTCATCGAGGCGCTGGCTGTCCAGGCCGCGCACCTGCAGCACCAGCGCGGTCGCGTTGTCGGCGCTGCCCGCGGCCAGCGCCTCGCGCACCAGCGCGTCGGCCGCGGCCTGCGCACCGTCGGCCTCGCCCAGCCACTGGGCCATGGCGCGCGGCTTCAGCACGCTGTGAACGCCATCGGTGCTGAGCAGCAGGCGGTCGCCCACCTGCAGCGCACCCTGGTGGAAGTCGACCCGCACCGTGTCCTCCAGGCCGAGCGCGCGCGTCAGCTGGCTGCGCAGGTCGGGATGGTCCAGCGCGTGGTCCTGCGTCAGGCATTGCAGCGTGCCCTCGCGCAGCAGCCAGGCGCGGGTGTCGCCGACGTGGGCCACGGTCCAGGTCTGGCCGTGCAGCACCAGCGCCGTCAGCGTGGTCAGGCCCGAGGCATCGTCGCTGCGGCGCCGGTTGTGGTCGGCGAGCCAGGCGTTGTGCGCGCCGATCAGCCGGTCCAGCGCGACGGTGGTTTCCCAGGTGGCCGGCACCGCATGGAAGTCGTTCACCAGCGAGATCACCGCGGTCTGCGCCGCCGCGCGGCCCTGCCCGCCGGCGGACACGCCATCGGCAATCGCCGCGATCAGGCCGCGCTCGGCGCCATCACCCGGCAGTGCGGCGGCGAAGTCCTCGTTGCGTTCACGCTGGCCGCGTTCGCTGCAGCGGCCGATGTCGACGTCAAAGCTCATGGTGTGTGCCGCGCGGCGGGAATGGCCGCGGATTCTGCGCGACTTGGCACCGTGATTGCTAACGGTTGAGCACGGCTTTTGGAGAGATGACGATGAAGAAGATGAAGCTCGTGATGGTCGGCAATGGGATGGCCGGCGTGCGCACGCTCGAGGAACTGCTGAAGATCTCGCCGGACCTCTACGACATCACCGTCTTCGGCGCCGAGCCGCACCCCAACTACAACCGCATCCTGCTGTCGCCGGTGCTGGCCGGCGAGCAGACGATCGACGAAATCATCCTCAACCCGCTGTCGTGGTACGAGGAGAACGGCATCACCTTGCACCTGGGCAAGAAGGTGGTGAAGGTCGACCGCGTGAAGCGCCTGGTGATCGCCGAGGACGGCACCACCGCCGAGTACGACCGCCTGCTGCTGGCCACCGGCTCCAACCCCTTCATCCTGCCGGTGCCGGGCAAGGACCTCGAAGGCGTGATCGCCTACCGCGACATCGCCGACACCAACACGATGATCGAGACCGCGAAGAGCTTCAAGCACGCGGTGGTCATCGGCGGCGGCCTGCTGGGCCTGGAAGCGGCCAACGGCCTGATGCTGCGCGGCATGCAGGTGACCGTGGTGCACATCATGCCGTGGCTGATGGAGCGCCAGCTCGACGACGTGGCGGGCAAGCTGCTGCAGAAGTCGCTGGAAGACCGCGGGCTGAAGTTCCTGATCGGCGCGCAGACGCAGGCGCTGATCGGCGACAAGGACGGCGGCAAAGGCGGACGGGTGATGGCGGTGCAGTTCAAGGACGGCACCGAGGTCCCCGCCGACCTGGTGGTGATGGCCGCCGGCATCCGCCCCAACACCGCGCTGGCCGAAAGCATGGGCCTGCACTGCAACCGCGGCATCGTCGTCAACGACACGCTGCAGACCACGACGGACCCGCGTATTTACGCCGTTGGCGAGTGCGCGGCCCACCGCGGCATCGCCTACGGCCTGGTGGCGCCGCTGTTCGAGCAGGGCAAGGTCTGCGCGACGCACCTGGCGCAGTTCGGCATCGGCCGCTACACGGGCAGCCAGGTGAGCACCAAGCTCAAGGTCACCGGCATCGACCTCTTCTCCGCCGGCGACTTCATGGGCGGCGAGGATTGCGAGGAGATCGTGATGAGCGATCCCTTCGGCGGCGTCTACAAGAAGCTGGTGATCAAGGACGACAAGCTGGTCGGCGCCTGCCTGTACGGCGACACGGTGGACGGCAGCTGGTACTTCAAGCTGCTGCGCGAAGGCCGCACGGTCGGCGACATCCGCGACAAGCTGATGTTCGGCGAATCCAACATCGGCGATGCCGGCCACGAGGGCCACGACAAGGCCGCCGCGATGGCCGACACCGACGAGGTCTGCGGCTGCAACGGCGTCAACAAGGGCACCATCTGCAAGGCCATCAAGGACAAGGGCCTGTTCACGCTGGACGAGGTGCGCAAGCACACCAAGGCCAGCGCCTCCTGCGGCTCCTGCACCGGCCTGGTCGAGCAACTGCTGATGTTCACCGCGGGCGGCGACTATTCGAAGGCGCCGACCAAGAAAGCCATGTGCGGCTGCACCGAGGCCAGCCATGAAGAGGTGCGGCAGGCCATCCGCCAGCCGCTGCCCGACGGCAGCAAGCTGCTGACCATCGACGCCGTCTACAAGCGCCTGGGCTGGCGCACGCCCAACGGCTGCTCGTCGTGCCGGCCCGCGGTCAACTACTACCTGATCAGCACCTGGCCGAAAGAGGCCCAGGACGATCCGCAGAGCCGCTTCATCAACGAGCGCAGCCACGCCAACATCCAGAAGGACGGCACCTACAGCGTGGTGCCGCGCATGTGGGGCGGCGAGACCACCGCGGACGAACTGCGCCGCATCGCCGACGTGGTGGACAAGTACAAGATCCCCACCGTCAAGGTCACCGGCGGCCAGCGCATCGACCTGCTGGGCGTGAAGAAGGAAGACCTGGTCAACGTCTGGAAAGACATCGGCATGCCCAGCGGCCACGCCTACGCCAAGGCGCTGCGCACGGTGAAGACCTGCGTCGGCAGCGAGTGGTGCCGCTTCGGCACGCAGGACTCCACGCAGATGGGCAAGGACCTGGAACGCGCGCTGTGGCGCATGTACGCGCCGCACAAGGTGAAGCTGGCGGTCAGCGGCTGCCCGCGCAACTGCGCCGAGGCCGGCATCAAGGACGTGGGCGTGATCGGCGTCGATTCCGGCTGGGAGATCTACGTCGCCGGCAACGGCGGCATCAAGACCGAGGTGGCGGAGTTCTTCGTCAAGGTGAAGACCGCGCAAGAGGTGCTGGAGTACAGCGGCGCCTTCCTGCAGCTGTACCGCGAAGAAGGCTGGTATCTCGAACGCACCTGCCACTGGGTGGGCCGCGTGGGCCTGGACCATGTGAAGAAGAAGGTGCTGGAAGACGCCGCGAACCGCCAGGCGCTGTGGGCGCGGCTGCAGTTCGCGCTGGACGGCGAGCCCGATCCCTGGTTCGAGTTCGACAAGGCGCGCGTCGACGTGCGCCAGTTCGACCCGGTGGCCGCACCGTGAGGCGCCGCAGCCTGCTGTGCGCCGGTGCGCTGGCGCCCTTGCTAACGCCCATGGTCCCCGCCCATGGGCAGGTGCTGGACCTGAACGATGCGATCAACAAGGCCGGCCGCCAGCGCATGCTGAGCCAGCGCCTGGCCAAGAGCTGGTGCGCCATCGGCCTGAACGTGCTGCCGGAGCTGGCGCGCGAGACGCTGCAGCAGTCGATGGCCGTGTTCGACCGCCAACTGGTGGAGCTGAAGGCCTTCGCGCCCACCCCCGACATCCGCGCCCGCTACCAGGCGCTGGAGCCGCTGTGGTCCGACTACAAGGCCGTGCTGGTCGGCACCTTGCCGGCCCGCGAGCGCGCGAAAAGCCTGTTCGGGCTGGCCGGCCAGGTGTTGCAGGCAGCGCACCAGGGCACGGTGCAGCTGGAACAGGTCAGCGGCCGGCCGCTGGGCAGGCTGGTCAACATCGCCGGGCGGCAGCGCATGCTCAGCCAGCGCATGGCGGCGTTCTACTTCGCGGCCTGCTGGGACGTGCAGACGCGCGGCGCACTGGCCGAGCTGAACACCGCGCACGACGAGTTCGCGGCCGCGCACGAGCTGCTGAAGAAGGCCCCCGAGGCCACGCGGGCCATCCGCGCCGAGCTGGCGCAGGCCGAGGCGCAGTTCGTCTTCTTCGCCTCCGCGCTACGCGCGCTGAAACCCGGGCAAGCGGATGCCCGCGGCATGGCCAACGTCTTCACCACCAGCGAACGCATCCTGCAAACCATGGACGGCGTCACCGGCATGTTCTCCAAGCAAGGTCTGCCCGCATGAACGACTGGAAGCTCATCTGCCGCGTCGACGACATCCCGGTGCTCGGTGCCCGACGCGTGGCCCGGCCGCAAGGCGCGGCCGTGGCGGTGTTCCGCAATGCCGAGGACCAGGTCTTCGCGTTGCTCGACCGCTGCCCGCACAAGGGCGGTCCGCTCAGCCAGGGCATCGTGCTCGGCGACAGCGTGGCCTGCCCGCTGCACAACTGGACCATCGGCCTGGCCGACGGCTGCGCCAGGGCGCCCGACGCGGGTTGCACGCCCCGCTTCGCCTGCAAGGTCGAAGGCGGCGAGGTCTTCCTCGACGCCACCGAACTGGCCACCAAGGCCCTCGACCTGGCCGCGCCGCTCGCCGGGCCGCGTGCCAAGGCCACCTGCTGAACCACGAACCGACCCCGAGCATGCGCGAAACCAAGTCCACCTGCCCGTACTGCGGCGTCGGGTGCGGCGTGATCATCCAGAGCGATGGCACCCAGATCACCGGCGTGCGCGGCGACCCCGACCACCCCGCCAACTTCGGCCGCCTGTGCAGCAAGGGCAGCACGCTTGCGCTGACGGCCACGCCCGCCATCATCCAAAAGGCGCGGCTGCTGCAGCCGATGCGGCGCGCCGCCCGCGACCAGGCGCCCCACCCCATCGGCTGGGACGACGCGCTGGAGGAGGCCGCCGACCGGCTGGCCCGCATCAGCCACGCGCACGGCCCGGACGCGATCGGCTTCTACGTCTCGGGCCAGCTGCTCACCGAGGACTACTACGTCTTCAACAAGCTGGCCAAGGGCCTGCTGGGCACCAACAACATCGACACCAACTCGCGCCTGTGCATGAGCAGCGCGGTGGCCGGCTACAAGGCGACGCTGGGCGCGGACGCACCGCCAGCCTGTTATGACGACCTGAAGCACGCGGCGACGATCTTCGTCACCGGTGCCAACCCGGCCTGGGCGCATCCCATCCTGTTCCGCCGACTGGAAGACGCACGCCGCGCGAACCCGCAGCAGAAGCTGATCGTCGCCGACCCGCGCCGCACCGAGACCGCGGCCATGGCCGACCTGCACCTGCAGATCCTGCCGGGCAGCGACATCGCGCTCTACCACGCCATGCTGCACGTGATGCTGTGGGAAGGCTGGACGGACGCCCGCTACATCGACGCCCACACCACCGGCTTCGACGCGCTGAAGGCCCGGGTGCGCGAGTTCACGCCCAAGGAAGCGGCGCGCCACACCGGCCTGCGCGAGGACGACATCGTGCAGGCGGCACGCTGGTTCGCCGGCATTCCGGCCAGCGCCGGCAGGGAACGCGCGCCCGCGCTGTCGCTGTACTGCCAGGGCCTGAACCAGAGCGCCAGCGGCACGGCGAAGAACGCGGCGCTCATCAACCTGCACCTGGCCACCGGGCAGATCGGGCGCGCCGGCGCGGGGCCCTTCTCGCTCACCGGCCAGCCGAACGCGATGGGCGGGCGCGAGGTGGGCGGCCTGGCCAACCTGCTGTCGGCGCACCGCGACCTGGCCAACCCCGAGCACCGCGCCGAGGTGGCCCGGCTGTGGGGCGTGGACAGCGTGCCGGCCAAGCCCGGCAAGACCGCGGTCGAGATGTTCCAGGCCGCGGCCGACGGCGAGATCAAGGCGCTGTGGATCGCCTGCACCAACCCCGCGCAGTCCATGCCGGACCAGGCGACGATCCGCCGCGCGCTGCAGCGCGCCGAATTCGTCGTCGTGCAGGAAGCCTTCGCCGGCACCGCCACCGCGCGCTATGCCGACCTGCTGCTGCCGGCCACCAGCTGGGGCGAGAAGGAAGGCACCGTCACCAACAGCGAACGCCGGATCAGCCGCGTGCGCCCCGCGGTGGCGGCGCCGGGCGCGGCGCGGCACGACTGGGCCATCGGCCTCGACCTGGCGCGCCGGCTCGAACAGCGCCTGCGTCCCGGCCGCCCCAGCCTCTTCCCCTACGACGGCGCCGAGGCCATCTGGAACGAGCACCGCGAATCCACCCGCGGCCGCGACCTCGACATCACCGGCCTCAGCTACGCGATGCTCGAGGAAGCCGGCCCGCAGCAGTGGCCGCTGCCCGAAGGCGAACGCGTGGGCCGTGCCCGGCTCTACGCCGACGGCCGCTTCGTCACGCCCGACGGCCGTGCCCGCTTCCACGACACGCCGCTGCAGCCCCTGGCCGAACCGCGCGACGCGCGCTACCCCTTCAGCCTGACCACCGGCCGCCTGCGCGACCAGTGGCACGGCATGAGCCGCACCGGCACGCTGGGCCGCCTGTTCGGGCACCAGCCCGAGCCCACGGTGGACCTGAACCCGCGCGACATGGAGCGCCTGCTGCTGAAGGACGGCGACCTGGTGCACCTGACCTCGCGCCGCGGCTCCATCGTGCTGCCGGCACGGGGCAGCGACGCCATTGCCCCGGCCCAGGCCTACGTGGCGATGCACTGGGGCGACGAGGTCGTGGGCGGCCGCGCCGCCGCGGGCCATGGCCTGGCCGGCGTCAATGCCCTCACCACCGGCGCCTTCTGCCCGAGTTCCAAGCAACCGGAACTGAAGCACACCGCGATCAAGGTGCTGAAGGCCGAGCTGCCCTGGAAGCTGCTGGCCGCGGCCTGGCTGCCCGAAGGCCAGGCCCTGGCGCTGCGCGAACAGCTGCGCCAGCGCTTCTCCGACTTCGATTTCGCCAGCTGCGTGCCATTCGGCCACGACCGGCACGGCGTGCTGTTCCGCGCTGCCGCCGCCGAAGCGCCGCCGCGCGAGCAGGTCGCCGGGATCGAGGCCCTGTTCGGCCTGGGCCCCCAGCGCGCCGACGCCCTGCGCTACGAAGACCGGCGCCGCCACCAGTGGCGCGCGATGGGCCTGGAGCGCGCCGGCGGCGACGCGCTGCTCACCAGCTTCGTGATGGCCGGCGACATCTCGGCCGAGCCCTGGGTGCGGGCGCTGCTGCAGGACGGCCTGCCCGCGCAGTCCTACGGCCGCCTGCTGCTCAAGCCCGACGCCAAGGCGCCGGTGGCGCTGGCCGAGCGCGGGCGCCAGGTCTGCGCCTGCTTCAACGTCAGCGAGCCGGCGATCCAGGAGACACTGCCGCGCTGCAGCGGCGATGCCGACCAGCGGCTGGCGCAGCTGCAGCAGTCGTTGCGCTGCGGCACCAACTGCGGCTCGTGCATCCCCGAGCTGAAGCGCCTGGTGCGGGCCAGCGCGGTGCCGGCGTGACGGGCTGGGCCGCGCACGATCTCACGCCATGCAAGCCACGCCCGCGCGCTGCAGCATGACAAGACCCGTGGCCGGCCTGAAACTTGCCTTTCACGCCGCTGACACAGGCGGCCGGCAGGCGGTCGACAAGCACAGGGGACGGCAGATGGGCATCGCGGCCTACATCAAGGAAATCGGCAGGGGGCACGAAGGGGCGCGTTCGCTCGACACCGAGCGGGCGCAGGACCTGATGGCGCAGGTGCTGGACGGCAAGGTGACCGATCTCGAGATCGGCGCCTTCGCGCTGGCCATGCGCATCAAGGGCGAGACGCTGGACGAGCTGGTCGGGTTCGCGCAGGCGGTGCAGGCGCGCACGCTGGAGATCAGCAGCGACCGCCCGGTCGTCGTCATCCCCAGCTACAACGGCGCACGCAAGCTGCCCAACCTGACGCCGCTGCTGGCGATGCGGCTGGCGCAGGAAGGCCACCGCGTGCTGGTGCATGGCCAGCGCCACGACCCCGCGCGGGTCACCAGCGCCGAGGTCTTCGCCGCGCTGGGCCTGCCGCCGGTGGACAGCGCCGCGGGCGTGCACGAATGCTGGTCGCGCCACGAGCCGGCCTTCATCACCACCGAAGCGCTGTGCCCATCGCTGCAACGCCTGCTGGACGTGCGCTGGGTGGTGGGCCTGCGCAACTCCGGCCACACCATCGCCAAGCTGTTGCAGCCGGTGACCGATGCACCGGCCGTGCGCTTGGCGAGTTATACCCATCCCGAATTCGGTGCACTGATGAGCCGTTTTGCGGAACGCACCCGAGCCGACCTGATGCTGCTGCGCGGCACCGAGGGCGAGGCCGTGGCCGACCCGCGGCGCTGCCCGAAGATCGACGTCTGGCTCGGCGGCGTGGAGCAGCCCGAGCTGGGCTGCCCGGCGCAGGAAGGCTCGCTGGCCGAGCTGCCGCTGCTGCCGCGCGCCATCGATGCCGCCACCGTGGCGGTGTACGTGCAGGCGGTGCTGTCCGGCGAAAAACCCGCCCCGGCGCCGCTGCAACGCCAGGTTGACCTGCTGGAGCGGGCGCTGGCCCGCCTCGGCGCCACCCCAGCCCAGGAACGACGCGCTTGAACACCCCGCCCCGCCGCCGCACGAAGAGCCCCTCCGCCACCCCCTGGTGTGCCCTGGTCGGTGCCGGTCCGGGCGATCCCGAACTGCTGACGCTGAAGGCCATCCGCCTGATCCGCCGCGCCAGCGTGCTGCTGGTCGATGACCTGGTCAGCGACGCCGTGCTGGAGCGCGCACTGGCCGGCCGCAGGCGCCTGCCGCGCATCGTTCGCGTCGGCAAGCGCGGCGGCTGCCGGTCGACGCCGCAGGCCTTCATCGAACGGCTGATGGTCAGCGAGGCGCTGGCGGGCGAACGCGTGGTGCGGCTCAAGGGCGGCGACCCCTTCGTCTTCGGCCGCGGCGGCGAAGAGGCCGAAACGCTGCGCGCCCACGGCATCGAGGTCGAGATCGCCAACGGCATCACCGCGGCGATGGCGGCCAGCGCCGCCTTGGGCGTGCCGCTGACGCACCGCGCCCATGCGCAAGGCGTGATGCTGGTCACCGGCCACGCCAAGCCCGGCGGCCAGTCGCCGCACTGGCCCACGCTGGCGGCCGCGGCGGCGCAGGGGCTGACGCTGGTGGTCTACATGGGGGTGGCCGAGTGGCCGCAGCTGCAGCACGGCCTGCTGCAGGGCCTGCCCGCCTCGACCCCCGCCGCCGTGGTGCAGCACGCCAGCCTGCCGCAGCAGCGCCGCGTCGTCACCACGCTTGGCGACTTGGCGCGAACCATCCAGCGCGAGGGCCTGGGCAGCCCGGCCATCATCATCGTCGGCGACGTGATGCAGGGCGCGCTGGCGCTGGCCGGCCAGTACGCGGCACCGGCCCACGCTGCAGCGGCCTGACGGCCGGGGCGTCCGCGGCGTCCGGGGCGTCCGGGGCGTCCGGGGCGTCCGCCCGGCAGCGTACGTCTGAAACAGAAGCGACAGCCGGCGAAGCCGGCCGGGCGGCACCCACGCCCATAATCGCGGCCCGTCGTACCCGCACCGCTGCCCATGGAACCGCTGGACAAGCTGAACCGCCTGACTGAATCCCACGGCGAGATCCGCCCCGGCAAGGGCCTGGTCACCGGGGTGATCGCACTGACCCTGGGCATCCTGTGCTTCCTCGGCGTGCTGGCCTTCCACTTCCCGCAGTACCTCACCACGCCCGAGCTGCGCAAGAGCTACGACGTGGAATGGATGCGCCGCCTGATGTACGCGGCCATGGTGATCAGCGGCGGGCTGTCGCTCTTCAACATCGTCTTCGGCCGCGTCCGTTGGCTGTCAGCAGCGGCCTTCCTGCTGATCGCCCTCACCGCGCTGCTGGGCGGCCACAAGGTCGACGTCGACCCCAACTTCCCCGACAACACGCCGTACATCGGCCTGGACTGGTTCATCCTGGACCTGCTGGGCTCCTCGCTGATCTTCATCTTCATCGAGAAGCTGTTCGCGCTGCGGAAAGAGCAGCCGGTCTTCCGCGCCGAATGGCAGACCGACTTCCACCACTTCATCGTCAACCACATGGTGGTCGGCTTCGTGCTGCTGGCCACCAACCTGATGGTGCACAAGCTCTTCGGCTGGGCCGCCAACGACGGCATCCGCGGCTGGGTGCAGGGCCTGAACTTCTGGGTGGCCCTGTTCCTGATCATCCTGGTGGCCGACCTGGTGCAGTACTGGACCCACCGCGCCTACCACGAGGTGCCGCTGCTGTGGCGCCTGCACGCCGTGCACCACAGCGTGAAGAGCATGGACTGGATGGCCGGCTCGCGGCAGCACATCCTGGAGCTGCTGATCACCCGCACCCTGGTGCTGGCGCCCATCTACGTGCTGGGTTTCAGCAAGGAAGTGATCGACGCCTACATCGTCGTCGTCGGCTTCCAGGCGGTGTTCAACCACGCCAACGTCAGCGTGCGCCTGGGGCCGCTGCGCTACCTCATCGTCACGCCCAACTTCCACCACTGGCACCACAGCCAGGACGACGAGGCCATCGACAAGAACTACGCCGCGCACTTCGCCTTCCTGGACTACCTCTTCGGCACCGCCGTGCAGTCCGACCGCAAGTGGCCCGCGCAGTACGGCGTGGTGGGCGACTACGTGCCCAACGGCTTCTGGAAGCAGTTCAAGTTCCCGTTCGTCTGGAAGGGCTAGAGCGCTTGGCCTTCGACGCTGTCATCGTCGGTGCGGGCGCCGCGGGGCTTTTCTGCGCGGCCCAAGCCGGGCAGCGCGGCCTGCAGGTGCTGCTGATCGACCATGCCGAGAAGCTGGCGGAGAAGATCCGCATCTCCGGCGGTGGCCGCTGCAACTTCACGAACCGCGACGCCGGTCCGGCCAACTTCCTGTCCGCCAATCCAGACTTCTGCCGCTCGGCGCTGGCCCGCTACACCCCCGCCGACTTCGTCGCCCTGGTGAAGCGGCACGGCATTTCCTTCCACGAAAAGCACCGCGGGCAGCTGTTTTGCGACGAATCCAGCGAGCAAATCATCGAGATGCTCGTGAACGAGTGCAACGCCGGCCGCGTGCAGCGGCGCCAGCCCTGCAGCGTGCTGGCAGTGCGCGCCGTGAACGGCGGCTACGAGCTCGACACCGACGCCGGCACCGTGCGCACGCGGCAGCTCGTGATCGCCACCGGCGGGCTGTCCATCCCGAAGATCGGTGCCAGCGACTTCGGCTACCGCATCGCCAAACAGTTCGGCCACAAGCTGGTCGAGACCCGCCCCGCGCTGGTGCCGCTCACTTTCGACGCCAGCACCTGGGCCCCCTTCGTGCCGCTGGCCGGCGTCTCGCTCGAAGTGACGATCGAGACCGGCGAAGGCCGCCGCCGCGGCCGCTTCGTCGAGGACCTGCTGTTCACCCACCGCGGGTTGAGCGGCCCGGCGGTGCTGCAGATCTCCAGCTACTGGCGCCCGGGCGAGGGGCTGCGCATCGACCTCGGCGCCGGCACCGACCTGGCAGCCCGTCTGCGCGAGGCCAAGGCGCTGTCGCGCCGCCAACTGGGCAATGAACTCGCCTGCTTCCTGCCGCAGCGCCTGGCGGCCGCGTGGCTGGATGCGCAGGGCCTGCCGGCCGACAAGCCCATGCCCGAACTGCGCGACCGGGACCTGGAGCGCCTGGCCCAGGGCCTGTCGCGCTGGACCATTGCCCCCGACGGCACCGAGGGCTACCGCAAGGCCGAAGTGACCGCCGGCGGCGTGGACACGCGCGGCCTGGACTCCCGCACCATGGGCAGCCGGCACCAGCCCGGCCTGTTCTTCATCGGCGAGGTGGTCGACGTGACCGGCTGGCTGGGTGGCTACAACTTCCAGTGGGCCTGGTCCTCGGCCGTGGCTTGCGCGCAGGCGCTGAGCACGCGATGAGCGCCGCGGCAGGCCGGGTGCTTCCATCGAGGAAATTTCGCAGTAGAATCGCGGTCTTTGCTAGCAAACCGCGTGTCGATTCCCCGGCCCCCGGCAAAACCGGATTGCCGCCCACGCCAGAACCGGGCCTCAAATGCCAGGCTTCAGGAACGGGTCGAGACAGGAACACCGAGCGCAACTTCTTAGGATCCAACCGTTACATGACCACGATTCGCGTCAAAGAAAACGAGCCGTTCGACGTCGCCCTGCGCCGCTTCAAGCGCACGATCGAGAAGCTGGGCCTGCTGACCGAACTGCGCGCACGCGAGTTCTACGAAAAGCCCACCGCCGAGCGCAAGCGCAAGAAGGCGGCCGCGGTGAAGCGCCACTACAAGCGCGTTCGCAGCATGCAGCTGCCGAAGAAGCTGTACTGAGCTTCATCACCCTCACCCAACGCCCGCGCGGGACGCCGCAGCGGGCGTTTGCATTTCTGGAGTCCGACACCATGAGCCTGAAAGAACAGATCACCGAAGACATGAAGACGGCGATGCGCGCGAAGGAAGCCGAGCGCCTGTCGACCATCCGCCTGCTGCTGGCCGCGATCAAGCAGCGCGAAGTGGACGAGCGCATCACGCTGGACGACGCCGCGATCGTCGGCGTGGTCGACAAGCTGATCAAGCAGCGCAAGGACTCCATCGCCGCCTTCGAGGCCGCCGGCCGCACCGACCTGGCCGCCAAGGAAAGCGCCGAGCTGGCCGTGCTGCAGGCCTACCTGCCGGCCCGCATGAGCGCCGACGAAGTCACCGCCGCCATCGCCCGCATCGTGGCCGAGACCGGCGCCAGCGGCCCGGCGGACATGGGCAAGGTGATGGGCGCCGCGAAGGCCCAGCTCGCCGGCAAGGCCGACATGGCCGCAGTGTCCGCCGCCGTCAAGGCCGCGCTCTCGAAGTAAGCTTGACCGCCATGCACCCCTCGCAGCTCATCCGCCAGGTCACGCCCGACTTCTGCGTGGCGCCGCAGCTCACCCCCGAGGCCATGGCCGAGGTGGCCGCCATGGGCTTCCGCAGCGTCATCAACAACCGGCCCGACCACGAAGAAGGCCCGCACCAGCCCACCAGCGCCAGCGTGCAGGCCGCGGCCGAGGCAGCCGGCCTGCAATACCGCTACCTGCCGGTGAACGGCGCCTACCAATCGCCCGAAGAGATCGCCGCGATGGCGGCACTGCTGGGCGAACTGCCGGGACCGGTGCTCGCGTTCTGCCGCTCTGGCGCGCGCTCGACCAAGCTCTTCCTGTCAGCCACCCAAGGCTGATCCAGCGGGCGTCTCTCCGGGGCTCAGGGCTTACCCTGAGCCCCTCTGATTTTCAGAAGACGTTCAGGGGCATCTCCGTACAGTACGCGCCCAGCAAGCCCCGGCCGTGCCCTCGTGGCATTGGCCGGCTTGAATGGATCGTCATCACCCACGGAGACAACGTGTCCGCCTTACTTCAACTGTCCAAGTTGATCGACAGACTCAATGAGTTCGTCGGTCGGAATGTGGCCTGGCTCGTGCTGGCGGCGGTATTGATCAGTGCGATCAATGCCGCTGTCCGCAAGGCCTTCAACACCAGCTCCAACGCCTTCCTGGAAATCCAGTGGTACCTGTTCGCCGGGGTGTTCCTGCTGGCGGCCGGCTACACGATGCTGCGGCAGGAGCACGTCAAGATCGACGTCATCCTGGGCCGCTTCTCCAAGCGCACGCAGATCAAGGTCGAGATCTTCGGCATCGTTGCCTTCCTCTTCCCGTTCGTACTCGCCGTCATCGGACTGGTGTGGCCGCTGGTGGTGCAGGCCTACGTGTCCGGCGAGATGTCGTCCAACGCCGGCGGCCTGATCCGCTGGCCCGTCTACGCGCTGGTTCCGGCCGGCTTCGCGCTGCTTGGGCTGCAGGGGGTGTCGGAACTCATCAAGCGCGTGGGCTTCCTGATGGGCCTGTGCGAGGACCCGACGAAGAAGAAGCAATCGAAGACCGCCGAAGAGGAACTGGCTGAAGCCATCCTGGCGGCCGAAGGAGCAAAGAAATGATCGAGTTCCTGTCTGCCTACATGGCGCCGATCATGTTCGGCGGCCTGATCATCTTCCTGCTGATGGGCTTCTCGGTGGCGTTCTCGCTCGCCGCTTGTGGCCTGGCGTTCGGCTTCATCGGGATCGAACTCGGCCTGCTGCCGGCCTCGCTGATGCAGGCGCTGCCGCTGCGCATCTTCGGGATCATGCAGAACGACACGCTGCTGGCGATCCCGTTCTTCACGTTCATGGGCCTGATCCTCGAGCGTTCGGGGATGGCGGAAGACCTGCTGGACACCATCGGCCAGTTGTTCGGCCCGATCCGGGGCGGCTTGGCGCTGGCGGTGGTCCTGGTCGGCGCGATGCTGGCGGCCACCACCGGCGTGGTCGCCGCGTCGGTGATCTCGATGGGCCTGATCTCGCTGCCCATCATGCTGCGCTACGGCTACGACCGGCGCGTGGCCACGGGCGTGATCGCGGCGTCCGGCACGCTGGCGCAGATCATCCCGCCGTCCCTGGTGCTGATCATCATGGCCGACCAGTTGGGCAAGAGCGTCGGCGACCTGTACAAGGGCGCGTTCATCCCGGGCTTCGTGCTGACCGGCCTGTACGTCGGCTACATCGTGCTGGTGGCGATCTTCAAACCCTCGTACGCCCCGGCACTGCCGCCTGAGGCGCGCACCATCCGCGAAGACGACGGCTCGCCTGGCCTGCGTTCGCTGGGCGTGTTGTTCGTGCTGTCCGTCGGCCTGGCGATCGCCTTCGCGAAGAGCCGTCCCGACACCACGCCGACCGACGAACTGATCGTGGTCTCGATGTGCGTCGGCGTCGGCGTCGCGTTCGTGCTCGCGGTGATCAACAAGGTCTTCAAGCTGGGCCTGCTGTCGAAGATGGCCGAGCGCGTCACCTTCGTGCTGATCCCGCCGCTGGCGCTGATCTTCCTGGTGCTGGGCACGATCTTCCTCGGTGTGGCCACCCCCACCGAAGGTGGCGCGATGGGTGCCGTGGGCGCCCTGGTGATGGCCCTCAGCCGCCGCCGGCTCGACATGAAGCTGATGCGCCAGGCGATGGATTCGACGATGAAGCTGTCCTGCTTCGTGGTCTTCATCCTGCTGGGCTCGACGGTCTTCAGCCTGTCGTTCCAGGGCGTCGACGGTCCCAAGTGGGTCGAGCACCTGCTCACCTCGCTGCCTGGCGGCCAGCTCGGCTTCCTGATCGTCGTCAACATCCTGATCTTCGTCCTCGCGTTCTTCCTCGACTTCTTCGAGCTGTCCTTCATCGTCATCCCGCTGCTCGGACCGGTGGCGGAGAAGCTGGGCATCGACCTGGTGTGGTTCGGCGTGCTGCTGGCGGTGAACATGCAGACCTCGTTCATGCACCCGCCGTTCGGCTTCGCGCTGTTCTACCTGCGCAGCGTTGCGCCGCATGACGACTACAAGGACCGCGTGACGGGCAACCAGGTGGCCAAGGTCACCACGGGCCAGATCTACTGGGGCTCGGTGCCTTTCGTGGTGATCCAGATCATCATGGTCGGCCTGATCATCGCGTTCCCGAACCTGGTCTCCGGCGGCCTGGGCAAGAAGGCCGAACTCGACACCACGAACATCAACCTCGAGGTGCAGCCGGACGACACGGTGAAGGAAATGGACGCGTCGAAGCTGTTCGGCTTCGACGAGCCGGCCAGCGCGCCCGAGGGGGCGGCAAGCGAGCCCGCCAAGTAACGCCATATCGACGCGGCCACGCCGCATCGACCGACACGGCGTGCCGCGCGAGCGGCACGCCGTTTTTCGTCGTCAGCGCCGCAGCGGCAGCGCGCTCTGCTTCAGGCTGCGCAGCACGAAGCTCGACTTGCTGTGCCGCAGCCCCGGGATCTTGTAGAGGCGCTCGCGCAGCAGCCGCTCGTAGTCCCGGGTGTCGCTGACGGCGATGCGCAGGATGTAGTCGTAGTCGCCCGACACCAGCAGGGCCTCCAGCACCTCGGGGATGTCGGCCAGCGCGCGGCCGAAGGCGAACAGCGCCTCGTCGCTGTGGCTGTCCAGCGTGACCTGCACGATCACCGTCTCGGCCAGGCCCACGGCCTGCGCATTGAGGCGCACGGTGTAGCCCTCGATCACGCCGGCCTCTTCCATGCGGCGGATGCGGGTCCAGCACGGAGACGCGCTCAGGCCCACCCGCTTGCTCAGCTCCTGGAGGCTGATGCGGGCATCGGTCTGCAGCACGGTCAGGATGTCGCGGTCCAGGCGATCGAGCTTCGTTTCCGTCTTCATCGGCATTCGCAGAAGAATTTTCTGCGCCGAGCATACGCCGCGGCCCATTCGGAAGCACTTTCCGCGGCCATGCCGGCACAGTCGGGCGCCATGAACGCGCCCCTCCCCCTCGCCGCCCTGGCCGCCCCCGCCGACGTCGGGCCGGCCGACACCGGCGCCCGCCGCCTGCTGCGCACCCTGGTCGACGCCGGTGTCGACACGATCTTCGGCTACCCCGGCGGCGCGGTGCTGCCGCTGTACGACGCACTGATCGACGAGCCGCGCCTGCGCCACGTGCTGGTGCGCCACGAACAGGCCGCGGTGCATGCGGCCGAGGGCTATGCCCGCTCCACCGGCCGCGTGGGCGTGGTGCTGGTCACCTCGGGCCCGGGCATGAGCAACACCGTCACCGGGCTGCTGGATGCGATCAGCGACTCGGTGCCCGTGCTGGTGATCAGCGGCCAGGTGGCCACGCGCGCGATCGGCACCGATGCCTTCCAGGAATGCGACGCGCTGGGCCTGTCGCGCCCGGTCACGCGCTGGAACCACCAGGTGCGCAGCGCCGCCGAGGTCGAAGCCCGCGTGCGCCAGGCGCTGCAGATCGCCGCCGGCGGCCGCCCGGGCCCGGTGCTGCTGGACGTGCCCAAGGACGTGCAGCTGGCCCGCGTGCCCGTTATGCCGGCGCCACCCGCGATCCGCCCGCCGCGCCCCGCGGCGGAGCCGCCTGCCCAACACCAGATCGACGCGGCCATTGCGATGGTCACCGCCGCCGAGCGCCCCGTGTTCTATGGCGGCGGCGGCCTCGTCAACGCCGGCCCCGCGGCCTGCCATGCCTTCACGCAGCTGGTGCGCTGGGCCGGCGCCCCCTGCACGCTGACGCTGCTGGGCCTGGGCGCCTTCCCGGCTTCGGACCCCGCTTTCCTCGGCATGCTGGGCATGCATGGCACGCTGGAAGCCAACCTCGCAATGCACGAGGCGGACCTGGTCGTCTGCGTCGGCGCGCGCTTCGACGATCGCGTCACCGGCCGGCTGGACGCCTTCTGCCCGCGGGCGAAAGTGATCCATCTCGACATCGACCCCACGTCCATCGACAAGGTGGTGCGCGCCGACGTCGGCCTGGTCGGCGACGCCACGCTGCTGCTGCGCCGCCTGCTCGCCGCGCGGCGCGACCGCACGGCCCTGCCGCCGCGCGCCGCCTGGTGGCAGCGCATTGCGCGCTGGCGCGCCGAGCAGTCGCTGGCCTTCGACGACAGTGGCCCCGGCATTGCCCCGCAGGCCCTGATGCAGCGCCTGCGGGCGGCGCTGGCGGGCCGGAACGCCATCGTCGCCACCGACGTCGGCCAGCACCAGATGTGGGCGGCCCAGCACCTGGCCTTCGACGAGCCGCGGCGCTGGCTCACCTCCGGCGGCGCGGGCACCATGGGCTACGGCCTGCCCGCGGCCATCGGCGCCCAGCTGGCCCACCCGGGGCGAACGGTGGTGTGCGTGAGCGGCGATGCCTCGGTGCTGATGAACATCCAGGAAATGGCCACCGCGGTGCAGCACGCCGCGCCGGTCAAGCTGGTGCTGTCGAACAACGGCGCGATGGGCATGGTTCGGCAGTGGCAGGAGCTGATCCACGACGGCCGCTACAGCCACAGCCGCCTCGCCGCGGCGCCGGACTTCGTCGCCCTGGCCAAGGCCTTTGGCTGGCAGGCGCGGCGCGTCCTGCGGCGCGCCGACCTGGACGACGCGCTGGCCGAATGCCTCACCACGCCGGGCCCCTTCCTGCTCGACGCCGTCGTCGAGCCCACCGAGAACTGCTTCCCGATGATCCCGGCCGGGGCTGGCCACCACGAGGTGTGGCTGGGCGAGCAGCGGCGCTACGTCGAGCCGCGCTGATTCCATCGCGGTCGGCAGCGGGCCGGTGAAGCGGCCGGATGGCCAGCGGCCAGCGGCCAGCGGCCAGCGGCCCGCTGCGCCCGGCGCCCGCCGTCCGGTGCCGGCGCGTCAACGCGGCAACTTGAAGGCCCCGACCAGCGTCTCCAGCCGACGCGCCTGGTCGCGCAGGCCGCCGGCCGCCGCCGCGGTCTCCTGCACCAGCGCCGAATTCTGCTGCGTCAGCTTGTCCAGCTGCATCACCGCGTCGTTGACGCGCGCCATCTCGCGGCTCTGCCCGGAGACCGCATCGGCCACGCCTTGCATCGCACCGGACACCGCACGTGCGGTGTCCACCACCTGCCCCATCGTGCTGCCGGCCTGGCGCGACTGGTCCGTGCCCTGCCGCACCTGCTGCGCGGCCTGGTCGACCAGCATCTTGATCTGCTGCGCCGACTCCGCCACCCGCAGCGACAGCGTGCGCACCTCCTGCGCCACCACCGCGAAGCCGCGGCCCTGGTCGCCGGCGCGCGCGGCCTCCACGCCGGCGTTCAGCGCCAGGATGTTGGTGCGCCGCGCGATGCCGTCGACCACGTCGACGATTTCCGCGATGCGCCGCGAGGACGCCGCGATCTCGCCCATCAGCGTCTCCACCGCATCGACCGTGCGACCGCCGCTGGCCGTCACCTCCGCCGCCCGCACCGCGAGCTGGCCGGCCTGGCGGGCGCTGCGGGCGCTGTCCATCAACTGCTCGTTCAGCGTCGCCATGCCGCTGGCCGCGGCTTCCAGCCCGGCGGCGGTGGTCTCGGTGCGGTGCGACAGGTCCATGTTGCCGGCCGCGATCTCGTCCGACGCCGTGCTCACGAACTGCGCCGTCTCGCGGATCGCGCTGACCATTCCGCGCAAGCCGTCCTGCATGACGCCCAAGGTGCGCAGCAGCTCGCCGGTCTCGTCGCGGCCGATGTCGTGGATGTCGACCGACAGCTCCCCGCGCGCGATGCGCGAAGCCACCTCGCGCGACCGCACCAGCGGCACCAGGATCGAGCGCAGCGTCGCCCACATCAGCGGCAGCAGCAGCGCGATGGCCAGCGGCGCCAGCACCGCTAGCGCGCGGCTGCTCGCGGCATTGCGGCTGGCGATGTCGTTCGTCATCGACTGCGTCGCGGCGTCGAGTTCAGCACCCAGGCCGCCCAGCAGCGCCTCGGCCTCCTTCAGCCGCGCTTCGGCCCCTTCCAGCGCGCGCTTGCCCGCCGCGGCCGACTGCAGCTGGCCCTCCGCCGCCGCCCGGTACACCGGCTCCACCTGCTTGCGGTAGGCCGCCAGCCGCTCGGCCGCCTGCTGGACGACGGTGGCCTGCGCGGGCGCCTGCGCCGCGCTGCCCAGCGCCAGCAACGGCGCCTGCGCCTTGTCCAGCAGCGTGAGACCGATCGCGGCATACCGCTGGGCCTCACTGGGAACCGAGTAGTTGATCGCGACGTCGGTCTCGTCGAAAGCGATCAGGTGCCCCAGCGCCTGCCGCGCCTGCCCCACGGCCACCACCATCGGCAGGTGGCGCTGGGCAAAGCCGGAGAAATCCTGCTGGGCCCGGCTCACCGCCAGGTAGCCGCCGCCGCCGAGCAGCGCCAGCGTCAAGGCCGTCAGGCCCATCGCCACGTTGACGCGGTTGCGGATCGAAGTCTTGCGCAGCAGTTCCATGCATCACCTCCGGCAATCGGAACGAATCGACAACAGCGGGCGCTTGACGCGTCTTTCACGCGTCATCGGGAACGTCTTAGCAGCTCGGCCGGGCGAGCTAGGCGGACACCACGGACACCCCGTGCCCCGTCAGCCCCAGGCTCACCGGCGCGCCCAGCGCCAGCGGCTCGCGCACCTCCGGCGAGACGACGAAGATCTCGCCCAGCGTGGTGGCGAAGGTGTATTCCATGATGCTGCCCAGGTAGGTGCGCTTCAGCAGCCGCGCCGGCAGCCCGCCGCCGGTGGCCGGCCCGATGGCCCAGGCCTCGGGGCGCACGGCCACCTTCACCTTGCCGCTGGGCAGGCCATCGCCGCCGGCCAGTTCCAGCGGCCCCAGCCGGGTGCGGCCACGGCCGTTGCATTCGCCGTCGAACAGCATCGCCTCGCCCATGAAGCCGGCGACGAACTCGGACGACGGCGCCTCGTACAACTCGGCCGGAGTGCCTTGCTGCGCAATGACGCCCTTGTTCATCACGATGATGTGGTCGCTCACCGCCAGCGCTTCGCTCTGGTCGTGCGTGACGTAGGCCACGGTCAGCTTCAGGCGCTGCTGCAGCGCGCGGATCTCTTCGCGCATCGATCGTCGCAGCCGCGCGTCCAGGTTCGACAGCGGCTCGTCGAACAGCAGCACGGCGGGTTCCAGCGCCAGCGCGCGCGCCAGCGCCACGCGCTGCTGCTGGCCGCCGGAAAGCTCGCTGGGCATGCGCTCGTCCAGCCCTGCCAGGCCCACCGTCTCCAGCATCGCACGCGCCTTCGAGCGCGCCTCGCCCGTGGGCAGGCCGGACATGCGCAGGCCGTAGCTGACGTTGGACAGCACGTTCATGTGCGGGAACAGCGCGTAGCTCTGGAACACCAGGCTCACGTTGCGCTCGGCCGGCCCCAGCGTGGTGACGTCCTGGCCGTCGATGAGGATGCGGCCGCTGCTGGGGCTTTCCAGCCCCGCGATCATGCGCAGCGTGGTGGTCTTGCCGCAGCCCGAGGGGCCGAGGATGGTGGTCAGTGTGCCGCGCGGCACCGCGAAGCTGATGTGATCGACCACCAGCGGCGCGTCGGCCGCCAGGCCATAGCGCTTGCTGACGTTCTGGAATTCGATACCGTACATGGTGAGCGTCCCTTCGACGAGTCTTTGCTTCGGAATCAGGCGTTGGCGGCAACACCGCGGCGACCCAGCTTGCGGTCGCCGACGACCCACTGGATCAAGGCCGTTGCCAGCGCCATCGTGATGATCAGCACCGTGCTGTAGGCCAGCGCCACGCCGTAGTCGCCCTGCCCCACGCGGCCGATGATGAAGGTGGTGGCCAGCTCGGTCTCGGCCGTGACGAGGAAGATCACGGCCGACACGGTGGTCATGCTGCGCACGAAGCTGTAGACCAGCGACGCGACCACGGCCGGCTTCAGCAAGGGCAGCACCACGGTCCACAGCGCGCGCGCGGTGCTGGCCTTGAGCATCACCGCCGCCTCGTCCAGCGACTTGTCCAGCTGCTTGAAGGCCGCGGCCCCCGCGCGCACGCCCACCGGCAGGTTGCGGAACATGAAGCACATGACGATGATCAGCCCGGTGCCCGTCAACTCGACGGGCGGCACGTTGAAGGCCAGGATGTAGCTGACGCCGAGCACCGTGCCCGGGATCGCGAAGGCCATCAGCGCCGAGAACTCGAACAGCCCCTGGCCACGGAACTGCGTGCGGGCCAGCAGCCAGGCGATCATCAGGCCCACCGCCGCCGTCATCGGCGCGGAGGCCGCGGCCAGCCGCACCGTGTTCCACAGCGAGGCCCAGGCCACGCCGTCCAACTGCAGCGCGCCCTGCGCCCACGACCAGCCGAATGCGCTCTCGAAGTGCACCAGCGTGACGGTGTAGTCGCGCCCCCAGGTCTTGACGAAGCCGCCGCTGAAGGCGAACACGTAGACCACCAGCGTGAAGGCGAGCCAAGGCACGGTGGCGGCCAGGGCCAGCTGGCGCAGCCGCGCCGGCAGGCGCATCGAGACGCCCGCGTCGCCCTTGCCGGAGACGGTGGTGTACTGCCTCTTGCCCAGCACGCCGCGCTGGATGGCGAACACGCCGAGCGCGAACAGCGTCAGGATCCAGGCCAGCGTGGCGGCACGGCCCTGGTCGAACTGCGCGCCGACGATGGCGAAGAAGATCTCGGTCGACAGCACCGAGAACTGGCCGCCGACGACGATGGGGTTGCCGAAGTCGGCGATGCTCTCGATGAAGCCGACCAGGAAGGCATTCGCCAGGCCCGGGCGGATCAGCGGGAAGGTGACCTGCCAGAAGGTGCGCGAGACGTCGGCGCGCAGCGTCTGCGACGCTTCTTCCAGCGATGGGCTCACACCCTGCACCACGCCGCGCATGATCATGAAGGCGATGGGCGTGAAGGCGAACATCTGCGCCAGCCAGACGCCGAAGGCGCCGTAGAACCAGCGCCCCGGCGGGATGCCGAAGGCCCATTCCAGGAACTGGTTGACCAGGCCCGCGCGGCCGAACAGCAGGATCAGGCCCAGGCCGACGACGAAGGGCGGCGTGATGATGGGCAGCGGCGCCAGCACGCGCAGCACCTTGCGCACGCGCGAGTCGCTGCGGTCTTCGATGAGCGCCAGCAGCGTGCCCAGCACCGTGGTGCCGGCGCCGGTCAGGATGGCCAGGGCCAGCGTGTTCCACGCCACGCCGCAGCGCGCACTGCTGGCCAGGCAGCCCAGGCCCCAGATGCGCTCGTTGGCGATGCGCGCCCACGCGGCGCCGAGGCTGACGCGGCCGGCATCGTCCAGGAATGCGCCCGACAGCGCATGCAGCACCGGGTAGGCCACGAACACCAGCAGCAGGCTGCCGCTGCCCACCACCGCCGCGGCGACGAAAAGATCGCCGCGGAATGCGCCACGCCGCGCGACCCCGAACGCCCCCAGCACCAGCAGCGCCGCCAGCACCAGCGTGGCGCCGAGACCGAAGCCGGGCTGCCCCGCGGTGCCGCGCCACAGGTCCAGCGCCGAGCCGTTGGCGCCGATCACGAAGCCCTGCAGCAGCAGCAGCGCCGCGCCGCCGAAGCCGGCCCCCATCAGCCAGCGGCCCTGGTGGCGCGAAGGCGCACGCATCGCGCACCAGAAGGCCAGCCCCAGGCCGAGCGCCGCGACGGCCAGCCACGGCCGGCGGTGCAGGATCACCTGCCACAGGGCCGATGAGCTGTCATGCCCGCCGATCAGCTCGGCCAGGCCGCGCAGGGCCAGGGCCCCGTCGGGCAGCGCATGCCAGGGCAGCGCCACGAAGGCGATCAGTCCGAGCAGTGACCAGCCTGCGATCGGGATGTTGTTCTTCAGGTTCATCGGGCAGCGTCCATGGGGGCGGCGTCGTCGGGGCGGTGGCGGCGGGGGTATCAGCGAGGCAGCGAGTTCACGTCGCGCTCCCAGCGCTCGATCAGGCGCTTGCGTTCGGCCGACTTGCCGTACTTCGCGTAGTCGTAGTTGATGAACTTGATCTTGCGGAAGTCGGGAATGCGGCTGTCGAGCTGCGTCGTCTTGTTCGACGGCAGCTGGAACTGCTTGGACGCGGCGGCGAACTGCTGGGCGGCCGGCGTCAGTGCCCATTCGTAGAACTTCTTGGCATTCGCGGCATTGCGCGCGCCCTTGATGATGGACATGGAGCCGATCTCGGCCCCGGTGCCCTCGCAGGGCGTGGACGTGGCGATCGGGAAGCCCTGCATCTGCTCGCCCGGCGCGTCGTGCACGAAGCTGATGGACACCGCGGTCTCGCCGCGCGCGGCAGCCTTGATGGGCCCGGTGCCCGAACGGGTGTACTGGCTGACGTTCTTGTGCAGCGACTTCATGTACTCGAAGGCCGGGTCCTCGCCCATCAGCTGCACCAGCGTCGCAACCATGGTGTACGCCGTGCCGGAACTGTTCGGGTTGGCGACCTGGATCTCGCCCTTCAGCGCCGGATCGAGCAGGTCCTTCCAGCATTTCGGAGCGGCCATCTTCTTCTTCGCGAGCAGCTCGGTGTTGAAGCCGAAGCCCAGCGGCCCCGAGTACACGCCCACCGTGCGCCAGCCCGACTGCTGCGCCTGCGCCTGCGCCCAGGGGTGCAGCTGCGGCAGCGTGGGGGACTTGTATTCCAGCGTCAGGTCCAGTTCGGCGGCCTGCATGTGCGGGTCGCCGGTGCCACCGAACCAGACGTCGGTCTTCGGGTTGGACTTCTCGGCGATCAGCTGCGCCAGCGCCTCGCCGGTGCTGCGCTTGACCATGTTGACCTTGATGCCGCTGGTCTTGGCGAAGGTCGTGCTCATCATCGTGCACCACTCGTCCTGCACCGAGCAGATCAGGTTGAGCGCGCCTCCCTCCTGCGCGTGGGCGGACGCCCCCGCCAGAGCGGCCAGCGCGGCGGCGGTGAGGGCATGGATCGTCTTCATCGTTGCGTTCTCCTGCATGAGCCATCGATCTCGGGCAATGGCAGCCCCGCGCCGGCCGCCAGCGGCCGTCGATAACAACAAAAAAATGCGTGAGCCGAAAGCCCGGAAATCAGGGCGGCTGGTTCCAGGCGACGACGGCATCGACGCCGATCACCCGCCCGCCCTCGGTGCGGTTGAACAGCTCCACGGAGGCGTCCATCGACTGTGCGATCTGCCGGCAGATCGACAGCCCCAGGCCGATGCCGCCCTGGGATGCCGCGAAGGGATGGAACAGGCGCGGCCGCACCTGGTCGTCGATGCCCGGGCCTTCGTCCCAGACGATCAGCTCGAAGCGCTGCGCGCCGCTGCGCAGCACGATGCCCACCCGCCCCGCCACCGGGGCATGGTGGATGGCGTTGGCCAGCAGGTTGCGCAGCAGCTCGCCCAGCATCGTGGCGTCGGCGGGCACGGTGAAGTCGCCGTCGTCGAGCGAGAAGTCGATGCGCTTGGCGGCGATCAGCGGCGAGATCTCGACCACCGCCTCGCTCGCCACCGCCCGCACCGCAATCGGCTTCAGGTCGCCCTGGCGCTTCAGCTGCTCCAGCTTGGTCAGGCTCAGCAGCTGGTTGGCCAGTCCGGCCGCGCGGTCCACCGTGTGCAGCATCTGCGGCAGGACGTCCTCCGCTGCCGAGTCGCCGGCCATCGCCGCCTGCAGCTGCGTGCGCAGCACCGCCATCGGCGTGCGCAGCTGGTGCGACGCATCGGCCAGGAAGCGCCGCTGCTCGTCGACCCACTGGTGCTCGGCGCGGTACAGCTCCTGCACCCGCTCCACCAGCGGCCGCAGCTCGGCCGGGCCGTCATAACGCGCGACCTGCTCGGGTGGCAGGTCCAGCGCGGCCCGCGCACGGGCGATCCACGACAGCGTGCCGGCGATGCCCACCACCATCAGGCCCGCCACCGCGGCAGCGGCCACGTACAGCGGCCGCAGCGCCTGCAACAGCGCCTGCGGGTCCGGCAGGCGTTCGGCCAGCGGCGCCGCGGCCTGCACGACGACGGCGGTGTTCTGCCGCTCGCCGGTGACGTGGCGGCGTGCCGCCGCCACGCGCACCAGCGTGCCGCGCAGGTGGCTGACGTAGAAATCGGGCGCGCCATCGGCCGCCAGGGCCTGCGGCCAGGGGCAGGCGGGCAGGTCCTGGTCGCCGGCGAGCCAGTCAGCGCCCATGCTGCTCACCCTGAACGTGAGGCGGCGCAGCGCGTCCGCGTCCCCGGGCAGCGTGCCCACGTAGGCCGGCGCGTCGATCAGCAGCGTGCGTTCCTCCAGCACCGACTGCACCAGCGTCGCCAGTGCGTTGGCCAGGCGCTCGTCCTGGGCGCGGGCCAGCTGCAGGTGCAGCAGCACGGCCTGCCACAGCGTGACCGACACCAAGACCAGCAGCAGCCCGCCCAGCAGCCACAGCAGCAGGAAGCGGCGCAGCGAGCCTGCGAAGAGAAAGCGCTCGGCCCATCGCTTCACCGGGCGGCCCGCTGCGCGGCAGCGTTGCTCGCGTCGTCGCACAGCAGGTAGCCGACGCCGCGCAAGGTGAGGATCTCGGCCTTGGTGCCGGCCAGCTTCTTGCGCAGGCGGTGCACCAGCACCTCGATGGCGTCGGCATGCACCGCATCCTCGCCGCCGAAGACCGCCTGGCGCAGCCTTTCCTTAGGCACCACGCGGTCGACCGAGGCCATCAGTGACTTCAACAGCTCGGCCTCGCGCGGCGACAGGTCCAGCGGTACGGCATTGCAGTAGAAGGCGCCGGCGGCAGCGTCGTAACGCAGCAGGCCGCAGCGCAGGTCGCCGTCGCGGCCGACACGGCGCGTCAGCGCCTGCAGGCGGGCGACCAGCTCGTCCAGGTCGAAGGGCTTGGCCAGGTAGTCGTCGGCACCGGCATTGAGGCCGGCGATGCGCTCACCCACCGCGCCGCGCGCGGTCAGCACCAGCACCGGCGTGCGGTTGCCGTCGTCGCGCAAGCGGCCGAGCAGCTCCAGCCCGTCCAGGCCCGGCAGCGTCAGGTCGAGCACGACGACGTCGAACGGCCGCTTGCGCAGCAGCGTCAGCGCCTCGATCCCGTCGGCGCAGCACAGCACTTCGTAGCCGCGCTGCAGCAGGCTCCTGCTGAGGATGCCCGACAGATCGAAATCGTCCTCGACCAGTAACAGCTTCATGGACCGGGATCGTGCCACCGGCCCGACCCGCCAGCCACGGGACTAGCACCACACGGCCACGAAAGCGGACCGAAAGGCAGGCCGCCTTTCAGTTGGATTGCGCCGCGCCGCGGGGTTGATACGAGATTGAATCAGCATTTGTATCGCCGATACATTGACCGTGTGCAAGCCGCACAACCCGGCTCCCCGACCGGTCCGGGATCCCAGCCCTCTCCACGACAACCGAGGAAGACACACGATGAAAGTCAACACCGCCCCCCGGCGCCTGCCCGCCCTGGCTCCGCTGGCCCTGGCCTCTGGGCTGATGGCCTGCACCCTGGGCGCGCAGGCCCAGGTCACGCTGTACGGGCGCGCGAACATCGATTTCGAGAAGGTCAGCCTCAGTGGCACGCCCGCGGCGGATGCCTTCGGCGGCAACCAGCGCGTGTCGAGCAATTCATCACGCTTCGGCATCCGCGTCGCCAAGCAGCACGCGGGCCTGAACTGGTTCGCGCAGATGGAGTCGGGTGTGGACTGGAGCGCCGGCGGCGACGCGCTGGCCGGGCGCGACACCTTCGCCGGCGTCGAAGGCCGCTTCGGCAAGCTGCGCATCGGCAAGATGGACACGCCCTTCAAGGACCTGGGCGGCCTGACCGACCGCTTCAAGGGCACCGGCCTGCAGGACGACGGTTCCCTCGCCGTGCTCGGCGGCGGCAACAACGGCTTCGGTCGCCGGCAGAGCAATTCGCTGCGCTACGACTCGCCGAAGTTCGGCGCCTTCCGCGCCGCGATGCAGTACGGGCTGGACAACGAGGACCGCAAGTCCTCCGAGCAGCGCAAGCTGGTCAGCCTGGCGGGCTTCTACGACACACCCAAGCTGAAGGCGGCGCTGGCCTATCAGCAGCACCACAACTTCAACACGCCAGGCCGCAAGGACGACGCCTGGCGCGTAGGGGTCAACTACGACTTCGGCTTCCTGAACCTCGGCGCCGGCTTCAACCAGCTGAAGTTCGACCTGGCCCAGGGCACGGTCGAGCGCGACTACGCGACCGTGACCGCCGGCATCCCGGTCGGCGATGGCGTGATCAACCTGCGCTACGGCAAGGCCGGCAAGGTGAAGGGCTCGGCACCGCCCAGCGTCAGCGTCGGCGGCAGCGACGGGGTCACGCTGATCGTCGGCGACAGCACCGGCGCCTCGCAGGTCACCGTGGGCTACGAGCACACTCTCTTCAAGGGCGCGCAGGTCTATGCCTACTGGACCAAGGTGAGCAACCAGGCCAACGCCAACTACCGCTTCGGCGTCAATCCGCTCACCGTGGCCGCGGCCGGCCGCGGTGCCGATCCGTCCGGCTTCGTGCTGGGCCTCGCCTACGACTTCTGAAGGAGTCCTCACCATGACGCCGATCGAGACGCCAGCCTGCGTGCATCGCCCCTGGGGCCATTTCGAGGTGCTTGCCGACCAGTCGGCGCTCAAGGTCAAGCGCATCGTGGTGCAGCCGGGGGGACGGCTGTCGCTGCAGCGGCACCGGCTGCGCCACGAGCACTGGTTCGTCATCGACGGCCTGGCCGAGGTGGAGATCGATTCCACGCCCTGCTCGCTGGGCCCGGGCCAGTCGGTCAACGTGCCGCAGGGCGCCTGGCACCGGCTGGCCAACGTCGGCCGCAAGGCGCTGGTGCTGGTGGAGATCCAGACCGGCCAGGCCTTCCTCGAAGACGACATCGAGCGCGCGGCCGATGACTATGGACGTCATCTGCAGGGGCAGGCTTCATGAACCGCCGCGGCGTGCTGGTTGGCGCGGCGTCCACCTGGTGCGCGCCGCTGGCGCGGGGAGCCGAGGAGCCGCTGGTCTTCGGCCTGATCACCCCGCGCGACCCGGAGAAAGTGCTGGTGGCCTGGAACCCCTTCCTGCAGGGGCTGTCACGCCACGTCGGCCGCGGCATCCGCGCCTGGACCGCCAGCAACGCCGCCGAACTGGTCGACGCCTTTCGCCAGGGCCGGGTCGACCTGGCCTGGGTCGGCAACGCGCCGGCGCTGGACATCGTCGAGAGCGGCACCGGCGAAGTCTTCGCGCAGATGGTCTCGGCCGACGGCCGCACCGGCTACCAGTCCATCCTCGTCACCCACAAGGACAGCCCGCTGCGGACGCTGGAGCAGGCGCAGCAGGCGGAGCGCCGCCTGGTGTTCGCCGACGGCGACGCCAAGAGCACATCGGGCCACCTGGTGCCGCTGTACTACGCCTTCGTCAAGCGCGGCATCAACGACCCGAAGACGCTGTACCGCGAAGTGCGCCACGGCAGCCACCGGGCCAACCTGACGATGGCGGCGCGGCGCGAGGTCGACGTCGCGACCGCCAACAACATCGAGCTGGAACTCTTCGCGGCCGAGCAGCCCGCGCTGGCCAATCAGCTGCGCGTGATCTGGGCCTCGCCCGACATCCCGCACTCGCCGCTGGTGTGGCGGCTGGCGCTGCCGGCGCCGCTGCGCCAGCGCATCCAGGAGGCCGTGGTCGGTTTCGGGCAGCACGGCGCGGCCGAGCGCGCGATCCTGCGCGGCGTCAACGACCTCGCGGGCTTCCGGAAGTCGCGCAACCGGCAGCTCGTCGCGGTGGCCGACATCGAGATGTTCGCCGCCTGGCAGCACGTCAACAACAGCAGCGCCCTGACGCCGGCGCAGAAGCTGGAGCGCATCGCGCAGATCAGCCAGCGCGCCTCGCGCCTGGAACTGCGGCTGAAGCAGGAGCCCAGCCTGCGCTGACGCGCATTGCACGCGGCCATGCGTGGCCAGGGCGCTGAAACACGTTGTGCCCGCGGCGTGAATCAACGACTCTAGAATCGCCCGGTGCTCACCCGCACCCAGGCGCAGCTGGCGCAGCTCTCCACCGCCGAACGGCAAGTCGGCGAATGGATCCTCGCGCACCCGCAGCAGGCGCTGCACGAGGACACGCGCACGCTGGCGCGGCAGATCGGCGTCAGCCAGCCCACGCTGGTGCGCTTTGCCCGCTCGCTCGGCTGCAGCGGCTTCGACGATTTCCGGCTGCAGCTGGCGCAGGAGATCGGCAGCCGGCCCGACGGGCCGCCCGTCACGCTGGCCACCCTCGCCGCCAGTGCCGACCTGGACACGCTGTGCCGCAGCCTGTTCGATTTCTCGATCGCCGCCTTGAGCCAGGTGCGCGACCGGCTCGACCGCGGCGCGCTTGCCGACGCCGTGGCGATGCTGGACGGGGCGCGCCAGGTGATGTTCTTCGGCTACGGCAACGCCACCCCCGTGGCCGAGGATGCGCGCCGCCGCTTCCTGCGCCTGCAGATGCTCGTGTCGTCCGCCGCCGATGCCCCGCTGCAGGCCCTGGCCGCCAGCCAGCTGCAGCGCGGCGACGTGCTGGTGCTGCTGTCCCACAGCGGGATGGCGCCGGGCCTGGCCGAACTGGTGGCCGGCGTGCGCGGCCGCGGTGCCGGCGTGCTGGCGATCACGACCAGCCTGTCGCCGCTGGCCGGCCTGGCCGACGTGGCGCTCGCCGCCGACGTGCCCGACAGCGGCGATGCGCTGACCCCCGGCACCGCGCAGCTGGCGCAGCTGGCGGTCATCGACCTGCTGGTGCTGGCGGTGGCCAACGCCCGCGCCGCCCAGGCGGTGCGCCGCGCGGCGCGCGTGCTGCCGCGGCGGCGCCGCCTGGCCGGCCGGCCGTGACCCCTGCGGCCCGCGCAAGCGGGACGGGGACCGGCCACTCGACGCCGAGCCGCACCCTGCGCGCAGTGCCGCCCCACTGGGGCCAGCCCACGCCCGCCGGTGCGCTGGGCGCCGGGATCCGCTAGTTCCAAATCGACGCGTGACCGCCGCGCCGCCCTCTCCTTTCAAGACTCTTTCGTCCGCAGCCCGCGCTTCCACCCTTCACGCGGACCCGTGCGGCGGCCACGATGCGCAGCATGGACGTGGTGCTGGTCGATCGCAGCGGCAGGCTCGCACAGCCGCTGCGCGCCGCGCTCGTGCCGGGCGACCGCCTGGTACTGGCCAGCGAGGCGCAGCTCGCGCGCAGTCCCTGGTGGCCGCCGCCCGCGCGCACCCGGGCCATCCTGCTGGGCGCCGACAGCCCGGATGCGGCGACGATGCGCGCGCTGCACCGGCTCTGGATCGCGGAGCACGGCCCGCAGGCCTACCTGCTGACGACGCCCGGAAGCGCCGGCGAACAGCTGCTCGGCGCGGTGGCGGGGCCCGTGTCGCATCACCTGGGCGGTGCCGTCTGGCGGGGCACGGGTGAACTCACGCTGGCCCACATGCTGGCGCTGGAGCGGCTGATCGCCCGCCTGTCCCAGCGCTGCTGAGGCCTTCCATCGGCCCAGGCCGGCCCAGGCCGGCGCAGCGCCGGCCGCGGCGTCAGGTCCCGACGATGCCGCCGTCGCGCCGCCGGATCACCACCGTGGCCGAGCGCGGGCGCGACCCGCCACCCGGCCAGCTGGAGAAGCGCGCCGGGTTCCCGGGATCGCTGATCTCCCCCGGCGTCTCGCCCGGGTGCTGGATGTTGACGAACATCGTGCGCCCGTCCGGTGTCGCGGTGCCGCCCGTCAGCTCGCAGCCGACCGGCCCGGTCAGGAAGCGCCGCACCTCGCCGGTCCTCGGGTCCGCGGCCAGCAAGGCGTTGTTGCCCAGGCGCAGCGCCTCGCCGCGGTGCATCTGCGAGGGCGACATGTCGGTGTCGATCCACAGCACGCCGCGGCCGTCGATCCACAGGCCGTCCGGGCAGGCGAAGGCATCGCCCTTGACGTTGCCGCGGGCGTCTGCCCGCTCGTTGGCGGGGTCGCCGGCCAGCACGAAATGCTGCCACGTGAAAGACGCGGCATCGAAGTCCCCGTCCTCGCGCCAGCGGATGATGTGGCCCATGCTGTTGTTGGCGCGCGGGTTTGCCGCGTCCGGCGCGGGAAAGCCATCGCCGCCGCGGTCGCGGTTGTTGGTCAGCGCGCAGTAGACCTCGCCGGTGCGCTGGTCCAGCGCCACCCACTCGGGCCGGTCCATCTTGGTCGCGCCCAGCGCATCCGCGGCCTGGCGGGTCTTGATCAGCACCTCGCCCTGGTCGGCGAAGCCCTTGGCCGCGGTCAGCGGCCCCTCGCCGTGCAGCAGCGGCAGCCAGCGGCCGCGGCCGTCGGCGTCGAAGCGCGCGACGTACAACGTGCCGTGGTCCAGCAGCGTGGCATTGGCCCGGGCGCCGCCGGGCCTGACCGCGTCGCGGCTGACGAACTTGTAGATGTACTCGAAGCGCGCGTCCTCGCCGGAATAGACCACGGCGCGCTGGCCGCGCGTGAGCGCCACGGTCGCGCCCTCGTGCGCGGCGCGGCCCATCGCGGTGCGCTTGACCGGCACCGATTCGGGGTCGAAGGGATCGATCTCGACGATCCAGCCGAAACGGTTCGGCTCGTTCGGGTGCTTCGTCGCGTCGAATCGCTCGTCGTGCTCATGCCAGCGCGCGCCGCGCCCCGGCCGCAGCCCCCAACGCGCATGGTGAGCGTCCGGCGCCTGCGACAACGCGAAGTAGTAGGCCCAGTTCTCCTCGCCGGTCAGGTAGGTGCCCCAGGGCGTGATGCCGCTGGCGCAGTTGTTCATCGTGCCCAGCACGCGGCGGCCGGCGGGATCGGCCGCCGTCTTCATCAGCGCGTGGCCGGCCGCCGGGCCCTGCACCGCCATCGGCGTGGCGGCAGTGATGCGGCGGGCGTAGCGCGACGGGCGCACGGGCCGCCACTGGCCGTCCGGCGCGCCTGTGCCGACGCCCGGGGTCGCCACGAACTCGATCTCGCTCACCGACACGCCGTGCGCCGCCTGCGCCTTGCGCACCTTGTCGGCGTTCCAGGTCCTGGTGGCGTCGGGGTACAGCAGGCCGTAGTCCACGTACTCGTGATTCATCACCAGCAGCCCGCGCCGCGAGCCATCGAGCGGAAAGTAGTGCAGGCCGTCGTGATGCATGCCCATCTGCAGCTCCTGCTCGGCGCCGCTGTTGGAAGCATCGTCGCGGAAGGCGGGCATCTGCCCGGCGATGCCCACCGGCTCGCCCCAGGGCAGCAGCACCTGGGCGCTGTAGCCCTCGGGCACCGTCACCGCATCGGCTTGCGAGACCGGCACGCTCTTGAAGCCGAGCAGCGGCGGCGTGGCCGCGACACCGGGCGATGCGCCGGCGGCCGCTGGCCGCGGATCGCTGGCGCAGGCCGCCAGAGGCCCCAGCAGCCCTGCCAGCGTCGCGCCCAGGCTGCCCTGCAGCACGGTGCGCCGCGCGGGGTCGGACAGCTGATGGATGCTGGGGTTGGAGGAAGCATTGCTGTCCTCCATCGCGGCAAAGTCCTTCGGCATGGCGGCGGTGGCATGAAATGCGGAAGGCGCGATGGTGCCAGACGGTCCGCCGCTCGCGCCCGCGCCCGGGACACCCCCGGGACACGCCCGGGTCCCGCCCCGGTCACACCCGGCCGCGTCCGGTCAACCGGGATACAGCCCGCGCTCGCGCGCGAAGAGCCGCGCCAGCCCCAGCAGCGCGTCGATGTTCGGCGTCGGCACCCGCAGGCGGTCGCCGATCTCGGCGACGGCGCCGACGATCGCGTCCAGCTCCAGCGGCCGCCTGGCCTCGGCGTCCTGCAGCATCGAGGTCTTGAAGGCGCCCAGCCTGCGCGTCAGCGCATTGCGGTCTTCGGGGGTTTGCTCGATGCCGCAGCCGATCAGCGCGCCGATGGCGGCGGCCTCGGCCATCGCGGCATTGCAGAAGCCACGCACCAGCGCGTCGTCCAGGATGCGGTCGGCGGTGGCGCCGGTGAGTGCCGAGACCGGGTTCATCACCAGGTTGCCCCACAGCTTGTACCAGGCGCCGCGGCGGATGTCGGGCGAGGCGGTGGTCTCGAAGCCGGCCATCTCCAGCAGCAGGCGCAGGTGCTCGACGCGCTTGCTCAAGCCCCCGGCCGGCTCACCGATCAAGAGGCCGTTGCCCATCTTGTGAACGGTGAGTCCCGGCTCCGCCGTCAGCGCGCTGGCGTGCACCACGCAGCCCACCACGTGGTGCAGCGGGATGGCGCGGGCGATGGCGCCGCCGGGATCGACGCTGGCCAGCGGCGCGCCGGCCAAGGCCGGGGTCGCGGGGCCGAACCACCAGGGCACGCCGTTCATCGCCGGCAGCACGATGGTGTGCTCGCCGATCAGCGGTGCCAGCTGCGGCGCCAGCGCGGGCAGCGCCGGCGCCTTCACCGCGATCACCACCAGGTCCTGCACGCCGAGCACGCGGGCATCGTCGCTGGGCACCACCGCGGCGCGCTGCAGTTCACCGCCCTCGCGCAGGCGCCAGCCGTGGCGGCGCAGCGCGGCCAGCGTGGGGCCGCGTGCCAGCGCGCTGGTCACGTGCATGCCGGTGGCCGCCAGCCGCGCGCCGATCAGGCCGCCGATGGCCCCGGCGCCGGCAATGCAGATGCGCATGGAGCGGCGTTCCTCAGCCAGCGTCCGATCGGGATCGCCAACCCCGAAAAGGAGCGGCCGCGGTGCGGGCCGGACCCTGCTTCATCAGCGCGCCGCTCAGTTGTGGATGTAGCGCTCGAACACCGGGCTGAAGTCGCGGCGATGGAAACGGTCGAGCACGGTGCTGTTCACCGCATTGACCAGCGCGTTGTAGTTCTGCGTGATCTGCTCGTCGCCCTGGATCGAGCCGACTTTGTACATCGAGCCCAGCACGTCCAGGCACTGCAGCGCATGGGTGCGCGCCAGTTCGTCGCGCGCCTGCATCTTGCCGATCGTGATCAGCGCCTTGTAGATGTCCTTCAGCTGCTCGATGAAGTTCTTGCGCACGTCGATGCTGAAGCCGGTGTCGCCGATGACGAACTTCAGCTCCACGTCCATGTCGATGGTGCCGGCGGTCTCGATGGTGACGTGGCTGATGTGCGAGGACGCGTAGTCGTAGCGCTTGATGCTGCGCTTGGACGAGACGGCCGAGTCGCCGTCGACGTGGATCAGGCCGAGGTTGGTGAAGCAGTACTCGTCCTTCTTGGACTTGATGAGGAAGAAGATCTTCTCGCCGTCCTCGTTGAAGAGGTAATCGTCGGCATCGACCTTGTTGAAATCGCTCGGCGGCACGATGACGCCGATGTCGCTCAGGCCGAGGGCTTCGGAGGCGAGTTTCTTGAACATGACCAGTCCTTCGTGAGGGATGAAACGAGGGCCGCACGATAGCGCCGCGGAGGCCGCGGCGCGAGCCCTCCGCGGCGCCGACATGACCAAAGAAACCATCGAAACTGCTGCAACGCGCGGCGCCGTGCCGCGCCGCGGGGCATCGCCGCCGCGGCCGCGGCGTGCACGCTGAAGCCGGGCCTACACGCGGCCCGACACCGGAATGCCCGCGCCCGTGATGGCGCGCGCCCCGTCGGACAGCAGGAAGGCCACAACGTCCGCCAGCGCCCCGGCCGTGACCCAGCGCGTGAAGTCGGCGTCCGGCATGTCACGCCGGTTGGCCGGCGTGTCGATGATCGAGGGCAGCACCGCGTTCACCGTGATGCCCTGGTCCTTGCACTCCTCGGCCAGCGCCTCGGTCATGCGCAGCACGCCGGCCTTGGACGCCGCGTAGGCTCCCATGCCCAGCCCCGCCTTCGCGGCCGCGCCGGCGCCCACGTTGACGATGCGCCCGCCACCAGCGGCCTGCAGCGCCGGCAGCACCGCGCGGCACGCATGCAGCGCCGTCAGCACGTTGATCGAGAACATCGCCTGCCAGGTGGCCGGGTCGCCGCCGGCGATGGTCTCCCAGCGGAAGCCGCCGGCCACGTTGGCCAAGCCGTGCACGCCACCGAAATGCTCGCGCACGCGGGCCACCGCGGCCTCGGCGCCTTCGGGTCGGCTGAGGTCGGCGGCGGGCAGCAGCAGGTGTTCGGCGCCGAAGGACTCGGCCAGCCCCGCCGGGGCGGCCGGCGCGGCATCCACCAGGGCGACGCGGTCGCCGCGCGCGGCCAGCGTGCGGGCCACCACCTGGCCCAGGGCGCCGAAGGCGCCGGTGACGATGAAGGTGCTCATGACAGATCCTTGAAGTGGGGTGGCGGCCCGCCTTCCGCGCGCCGCCAGAAGGCGGCGATGATGCCGCAAGCGCCTGAGCCGCCTCCGCCTCCTCAGACGCCTCTTCAGACGCCTCCTCAGGGCGTCTCGTCCGGCCGCGCCTCGTCAGACCGCCTCGCCAGGCCGCACCTCGTCAGGCCGGCTCGTCCGCCAGCAGCCGCCGCACCAGCGCGCCCAGCTCCTCCAGCGTGTTCTCCTTTTGCAGCAACGCGCGCACGCCGGCACGCCGCGCCTCGCTGCGCAGTTCCTCGGACAGGTAGCCCGAGCTGATCACCACCGGCAGGTCGCGCCGGATGCTGGCCAGTGCGTAGGCCACCTCGATGCCGGACAGCCGCGGCATGTTGAAGTCGGTGACGACCAGGTCGTAGTCGAAGGGACGCTGGCCGACGTCGTGCAGCGCCAGCGCCGCGTCCTGGCAGGTGGTGACGCGGAAGCCCGCCCGCTGCAGCAGCGCATCCACCATCGCGATCATGATGTCGTCGTCGTCGATGTAGAGCACGTGCTGGCCACTGCCTTGCAGCGGCACCAGGCCGCTGTCGGCGGGCACGGCCGGCTCCACCGGCAACGCAGACAGCGGCAACCAGACGTGGAAGGTCGTGCCCAGCCCCGGCGCGCTGTCGACGCTGATGCTGCCGCCGTGCTCGCTGACGATGCCGTGCGCCACCGACAGGCCCAGCCCGGTGCCCGCCCCGGCGGGCTTGGTCGTGAAGAAGGGCTCGAAGACGCGCTGCAAGGTGGCCTCGCTCATGCCCACGCCGTCGTCGCGCACCCAGAGGTGGGCACGGACCGGCAGTTCGCCGGGCGCCGGCTCGCGGGCCGCCGGGCCGCCTGCCGGCGCGGCAGCTCCGGGGGATGCCGGAACGGCAGCTCCGGGCGGTGCCGGCACGGCAGCTCCGGGCGGTGCCGGCAGGGCAGCTCCGGAGGGCGCCGCCAGGGCAGTACCGGCTGGCGCAGCCGACACGGCAGCAACGGGCGGCGAGGAAGGGACGCGAGCCTCCGCGGCGGACGCGCCCGCGGCCGGCTGAGTGTCCAGCCCGATCGTGATGTGCCCCGCGCGCCCCTCCAGCGCATGCCAGGCGTTCGTGCACAGGTTCACCAGCACCTGCTGCAACTGCGTGGCGTCGGCCCGCACCACCACCGGCGCCTCCGGCAGCACCAGGTCCAGCGCCACGCCGGACGGCAGCGTCGAGCGCATCAGCGCCATGGTCTCGCGCACCAGCGGCTGCAGCGGCTGCACCGCCATGTCGGTGGGCTGGCGGCGGCTGAAGGCGAGGATCTGCTGCACCAGGCTGCGCCCGCGCTTGCCGGCCAGGCGGATCTGGTCCAGCGGGGCGCGCGCCGCCGAATCCGGCGCCAGCGCCTCGCGCGCCAGCGCCACGTTGCCCATGATGGAGCCCAGCAGGTTGTTGAAGTCGTGCGCGATGCCGCCGGCCAGCGTGCCGATGGCCTCCAGCTTCTGCGCCTCGCGCAGCTGCTGCTCCAGGTTGCGGCGCTGCAGCTCGGCAGCGCGCTGCTCGGTCACGTCGCTGCCCTGCACGATGAAGAAATCGAGCCGGCCGCGTTCGTCGCGCACTGCGGTGATGGCCGCCTGCGCGGTGCGCAGCTCGCCGCTGGCGGAGTGGAACTGGTCCTCGCTGCGCAGCGGGCCGCTCGCCGCCGCGGCCGCGCGCAGCCGGTCGGGCCACGCCGCCCGCGCCTCGGGCAGGTTCTTCCACCACACCGTGTCCCAGAACAGGCGGCCGACCACCGCCTCGCGCGGCACGCCGCCGCCTTGTTCGGGGAACTGCTCGTTCACCTCCAGCACGCGCCCCTCCGGCGACAGGATCACCATGAACTGGAACTGTTGCTGGAACACGCTGCGAAAGCGCTGCTCGCGCTGGCGCAGCACGCGAATCTGGGCACGCAACGCGCGCAACAGCACGGCGGCCTTCGGGTCGCGGGGACTGCGGTTTCGGCAGCGGGTCCGGGAGCGGCGGGGCACCAGCAGTCCGGCCGCGCGGCCGGCAAGTGGGCAACCGGGTGATGGTCGCCCAAAGCGCCGGTGCCGGTCAATCGCGGCGCCCTGTGTCCTTTGACAGGTGGCCGTGGCACGCCGCTCGCTCCGCCACGCGCCAGGGCGGACGGACGGGCACCACGCGAGCCGGGCGCACCGCGTCCCCGCGGCGGCGCTCCGGTCACGCCGCTGGCGCGCGACCAGCCGGTCGCGGGCGCGCCCGAAGGGGCCGGGCACCCCGCTCAGGCCCGGTTCTTCAGGCCCAGCACCTCGATCGGCTCGATCGACGGCGGCTGCGAGAACAGCTCCGGCGCCTTCGCCATCAGCGCCTGGGCGATCGGGCCCGTCAGGTGGCCCTGGCGGCCGGCCTCGTCACGGAAGGCGTCGAAGACGCCGAAGGTGCTCGGCGACAACTTCAGCGCGAACCAGATCGGCGTGGCCGGTTCGTCGTGGGCCATCGCCAGCGCGGCCTTCAGGAAGGCCTCGACCTCGGCTTCCTTGCCGGGCTTGGCTTCGAGGCGGGCGAACAGCGCGAGCTTGATCATGCGGGTCTCCTTGAGCGGTTGAGTCGGTGAGTCGACGCGCCGCACTGTAGGCAGCGGCCGGGTTGTCCACCATTGCCGCAAATGACAACTTCGGTATCGTTCGCGCCATGAAGATCACCGTGCTGGCGCTCGATGGCGTGTTCGATACCGGCCTGTCGACCATGCTCGATGCGCTGGGCACCGCGAACGAGCTGGCGCAGGCCCAGGGCGCCGTGGCCGCGCCCTTCGAGGTGCAGCTGTGCGGGCTGCGCCGCCAGGTGCGCACCGCGCAGGGCCTGCGCGTGCCGGTGGCCCCGGCCGACCAGCATCCCGACGCCGACTGGGTGCTGCTGCCCGCCCCCGGCACCAAGATGCCCGGCCCGCTGCAGTCCGCGCTGGCGCGGCCCGACGTGCGCGATGCCACCGCCTGGCTGCGCGGCGCGCACGCCGGCGGCGCGCGCATCGCCGCCGCCTGCATCGGCGGCTTCGTGCTCGCCGAAAGCGGCCTGCTCGACGGCCACGAGGCCACCACCACCTGGTGGCTGGCGCCGCTGTTCCGCCAGCGCTATCCGGCCGTGCGGCTGGACGAGAACCGCATGGTCGTGCCCTCGGGACCGTTCGTCACCGCCGGTGCCGCCATCGGCCACCTGGACCTGGCGCTGTGGCTGGTGCGCCAGGCCAGCCCGGAGCTGGCGGCGATGGCGGCCAGGTACCTGATCGTCGACGCCCGCCCCTCGCAGGCGCCCTACATCATTCCCGACCACCTGGCGCACGACGACCCGATGGTCGCTCACTTCGAACGCTGGGCCCGCGGCCGCCTGCGCGAGGGCTTCTCGCTCGACGAGGCCGCCGCCGCCCTGGCCACCAGCAAGCGCACGCTGCAGCGCCGCATCGAGGCCGTGCTGGGCAAGACCCCGCTGTCGTACTTCCAGGACCTGCGGGTCGAGCGCGCGGTGCACCTGCTGCGCACCAGCCGGCGCGACATCGAGGCCATTGCCGCCGAGGTCGGCTACGCCGACGGCGTGACACTGCGCACGCTGCTGCGGCGCAAGCTCGGCCGCGGCGTGCGCGAGCTGCGCCCCGCCGCGCGTTGAGGCCGGCAGCCCCCACGCCATCCACCCACTGCGACGTGCACAACCCCGGATGCGACTTCAACGACGCGGCGCTGGGCACCGGCGCGAGCTACAGGGTGATGCTGGCCGAAGCCTATCTTTCGAACTGAGCGGCATCGGCCGTGTCCGGCGCGGCGGCCACGGTCCGCGGCACGCCCGGCGCCTTGACGAACTCCACCACCTCGTCCAGCACCGGCGCCAGTCGCTGCAAGGGGCCGGCCAGTGCGCCCAGCACCGCCTCGTGCGTCAGCCGCGGGTACTGGCGCAGCCGCACCGGCGCGCCGGCGTCGTGCAGCGCATGCGCCAGGCCCACGCTGTTGCGCAGCGGATTCACGCGCCGGTCCGCCTCGCCCACGATCAGCAGCGCCGGCACGCTGGCGCCGACGACGTGACGGATGGGCTGCGAATCGCGCGGCACGTCGGGGTGGTGGAACACCGCCTGCACCTCGGGCGTCCTGATCGGCAGGAAGTCGTAGGGGCCGGCCAGGCCGATCCAGCCGGCCAGGTCCGCGGGGCGACGGCCGGTGGGCGCCAGCCAGCGCGCATCCAGCGCCAGCATCGCCGCGTTGTAGGCGCCGGCGCTGTGGCCCATCACGAACACCCGCTGCGCATCGGCCCCCCAGCGCGGCGCCTGCCCGAAGCCGAAGGCCAGCGCCCGCGCGCAGTCGTTCAGGAAGTCGGGGTACTTGACCTCGGGATGCAGCCGGTAGTCGGCCACCATCGCCATCACGCCGCGGCGGGCCAGCGCCTCGCCGACGAAGCGGTAGTCGGCCCGCTCGCCGCGATTCCAGGCCCCGCCGTAGAAGAACACCACCAGCGGCCAGCCCTCGGCCGGGGCCGCGCCTTTAGGTCGATAGAGGTCGTAGCGGTGGCGCGGCAGGGGCCCGTAGGCCTCGCCTTCGGCCAGGCGATGGCTGTCGATCGCGGCGGCCAGGTTCAGCACCGCGCCGGGCGCGACGAACAGCAGCGCGCCGGCCGACGCCAGCAGTGCGAGGAGCGCCAGCAGCGCCCAGGTCAAGGTCTTCCAGCTCATCGTTTTCGGCTACGCGGCAGCCCGGGTGGCGGATGCAGCGGCCACGATAATCCGCCGCACTTCAACATTCAAACCCGTTCCGGGCATTCGTGTCATGAACATCCAAACCATCGGCGTCGTCGGCGCCGGCACCATGGGCAACGGCATTGCCCAGGCCTGCGCCGTCAAGGGCCTGTCGGTCGTCATGGTCGACATCAACGATTCGGCCGTGCAGCGCGGCCTGGCCACCGTGGCCGGCAGCCTGGACCGGCTGATCAAGAAGGACAAGCTCACGGCCGCCGAGAAAGACGCCGCGCTGGCGCTGATCAAGGGCTCCACCAGCTACGACGACCTGAAGGGCGCGCAGCTGGTGATCGAAGCCGCCACCGAGAACGAGGCGCTGAAGCTGAAGATCCTCGGCCAGCTGGACGCGCTGCTGCCGCCGCAGGCCATCGTCGCCACCAACACCAGCTCGATCTCCATCACCAAGCTGGCCGCATCCACGCAGCGCGCGGATCGCTTCATCGGCATGCACTTCTTCAACCCGGTGCCGATGATGGCGCTGGTGGAGATCATCCGCGGCCTGCAGACCAGCGATGCGACGCACGACGCGGTGAAGGACTTGTCCGAGCGACTGGGCAAGACGCCGATCACCGTGAAGAACGCGCCCGGCTTCGTCGTCAACCGCCTGCTGGTGCCGATGATCAACGAGGCCTTCTTCGTGCTGGCCGAAGGCCTGGCCACGGCCGAGGACATCGATGCCGGCATGAAGCTGGGCTGCAACCAGCCGATCGGCCCGCTGGCGCTGGCCGACATGATCGGCCTGGACGTGTGCCTGGCGGTGATGGAGGTCTACGTCGAGGAGTTCGCCGACTCCAAGTACCGCCCCGCCCCGCTGCTGAAGGAAATGGTCGCCGCCGGCTGGCTGGGCCGCAAGACCGGACGCGGCGTCTACCGCTACTGATCGGCGTTATCGGCCACCGGCAGCGCCGTGGGGCTGGCCGGGGCCAGCGCCGCGGCGACGCGGCCGGCCAGGGCGCGCAGGCCGTGGTCCAGCTCGTCCGCCAGGCGCACGCGCTGCGCCGGGTCCTGCACGTCGTCGATGGCGCGCTCCAGCGCCAGCGCCGCCGCGCCAAGCTCCACCGCCCCGATGGCGCCACAGCTGCCGCGCAACGCATGCGCCGCGCGGCGCAGCTCGGCCCACGCGCCCTGCCGCGCCAGCGCGCGCAGCGGCGGCTGGTCCGCCGCATGGTCGGCGGCAAAGCGGCCCAGCACGCGGCGGTAGATGGCCTCGTGGCCGGGCAGGTAGGTCATCGCGCGGGTCGGGGTGAGTCCTTCGATCGGCGGCATCGCACCGGCTGGCGCGGGCTGCGCCGGCACCTGGGCATCTCGCGCGCCCGCCGTCGCGGGCGGCTCCGCTGACGGCGCCGCATCGACATCAGCGGCGCCAGCGGCATCGCGGGGGCCATCCCCGCCGCCGTCGCCAGGGGATGCGCCAACGGGCTCGCCGTCGGCCGCCACCACCCCGGCGCCGGCCTCCGCCTGCGGCGCCCCCAGCCACCGTGCCACCGCGGCGTACAGCTGCTCCGGGTCGACCGGCTTGCCGATGTGGTCGTTCATGCCCGCGGCCAGGCAGGCCGCGCGGTCGTCGCCGAAGGCATTGGCCGTCATCGCGACGATCGGGGTGGCCGCATGCCGCGGCAGCGCCCGGATGCGGCGCGTGGCCTCCAGGCCGTCGAGCAGCGGCATCTGCACGTCCATCAGCACCAGGTCGTAGGGTGACGCCTGCGCCCGCGCCACCGCGGCCGCACCGTCGCTGGCCACGTCCACCACCAGGCCGGCGGCGCGCAGCAGCTCGACGGCCACTTCCTGGTTGATCACGTTGTCCTCGGCCAGCAGCACGCGGGCCCCGCTGAAGTCGCGGCCCGTCGCGAGGGCTTGCATCGCCTCGGCCGGCGCCGGCGCCATGTGCGCGCGTTCGAACCATGCGGTGAACCAGAACCGGCTGCCAGCGCCGACCTGGCTGTCGACGCCCACGCCGCCGCCCATCAGCTGCGCCAGCCGCCGCGTGATCGCCAGGCCCAGTCCGGTGCCGCCGAAGCGCCGCGTCGTCGAGGTGTCGGCCTGCTGGAAGGGGTGGAACAGCAGCGGCAGCTGGTCCGGCGGCACGCCCACGCCGCTGTCGTGCACGGTGAAGGCCAGCTTGATGCGCTGCGGCCCGGCCTCCAGCGGCTCGGCCTGCAGGCGCACGCCGCCTTCGTCGGTGAACTTCACGGCGTTGGACAGCAGGTTCAGGATCGCCTGCGACAGCCGCATCGGGTCACCCACCAGCACGTCGGGCACGCCCGGGTGCTCCACCGCCAGCGCGAGGCCCTTGGCACGGGCGCGCTCGGCCACCAGCGTGCTGCAGCGCTGCAGCAGGGGCCGCAGTTCGAACGCGGTGCGCTCCAGCACCAGCTTGCCGGATTCGATCTTCGACAGGTCCAGCACGTCGTTGATCACGTCCAGCAGGTGGTGCGCCGCCTCGGACACCTTGCCCAGCCGCTCGCCGTCCGCGACGCTGCGCGGCTCGCGCTGCATCAGGTGGGTGAGGCCGATGATGGCGTTCATGGGCGTGCGGATCTCGTGGCTCATGTTGGCAAGGAAGGCGCTCTTGGCGCGGCTGGCGGCTTCGGCCCGGTCGCGTGCGACCACCAGTTGCTCGTTCAGCGCCTGCAGGCGCACCTCGCTGTCGGCATGGGCCAGCACCGCGCGCGCCAGCTCCGCGGTGCGGGCCGTCACCGCGTTCTCCAGGTCGTCTCGGTGGCGGGCCAGCTCGGCCTCGATGCGCTTGTGCTCACCGATGTCACGCGCCACACCCAGGATCAGCCGGCGGCCGAAGAACTCGACGCGGTTGATGCTGATGCCCACGTGCACCACCTGGCCGCCCGGCCCGAACCAGCGCGACTCGAAATTCTGCAGCCCGGGAGCCATGCGGTTCAGGGCCTCGAGCGCGCGCTCGCGCGGGTAGTCGAGGTCGAAGTCCCAGATGTGCAGGTCCGTCACGCCCTGCAGCGGGCGGCCGATCAGCCGCGCGAAGCTCTCGTTGGCCTCGACGACACGGGCCTCGCGGTCGATCACGAAGACGCCGTCGCGGGAATGCTCGAAGAAGAAGCGCAGCCGGGCGGCGTCTTCCTCGCGCTTGACCTGCAGCTGGCGCAGCTCGGCCGCCTCAAGCTCCAGGCGGGCCAGGCGGCGCAGGCGCCACAGTGCCAGCGCCAGCAGCAGGGCCAGCAGCGGCACCAGCATGACGGCCGCCGCGATCCACGGCGGCAGGTCCTGCATGGCACTGAGCATCGGCAATCGCCTCCCTGGGGCTGCGGCGCCACCGGGCCGGCGCCTTTGCCGGCCGATCGTACAGGCGGGCCGGCCCGGCCAGGCCGCCGATTGGCGCGCGGCGCGCGGCCGGCAGCCGCCAGCGCGCGACAACGCATGAGATGAGCGTCCGCGGCCGCGCCCTTGAACCCGCGGCACGAACGGCAGAATGCCGGCCGATGAACCGCCGGCCCGAACGCATCGTCTGCCTGACCGAGGAACCGACCGAGGTGCTGTACGCGCTGGGCGAGCAGCGGCGCATCGTCGGCATCTCCGGCTTCACCGTGCGACCGCCCGAGGCGCGCCGCGACAAGCCGCGCATCAGCGCCTTCACCAGCGCGAGGATCGACCGCATCCTGGCGCTGCAGCCGGACCTCGCGATCGGCTTCTCCGACATGCAGGCCGAGATCGCCGCCGCGCTGGTCAAGGCCGGCGTCGAGGTGTGGATCAGCAACCACCGCTCCGTCGACGGCATCCTCGGCTACATCGAGCGCCTGGGTGCGATGGTGGGCGCCGCGGCGCGGGCCGAGGCCTATGCCGCCGAACTGCAGGCCCGCCTCGAGCGCGTGCGCGCCGCCGCCGCCGCCCTGCCACGCCGTCCGCGCCTGTACTTCGAGGAATGGGACGAGCCGCAGATCAGCGCCATCCGCTGGGTCAGCGAACTGGCCGGCATCGCCGGCGCGGACGACGTGTTTCCCGAACGCGCCGCGGCACCGCTGGGCCGCGACCGCATCGTGGCCGATCCGCTGGACGTGGTGCGCGCCGCGCCGGACATCATCGTCGGCTCCTGGTGCGGCAAGAGGTTCCGGCCGGAGCAGCTGGCCTCCCGCCCCGGCTGGGCCGGGGTGCCGGCGGTGCGCGACGGCGAGCTGCACGAGATCAAGTCGCCGCTGATCCTGCAGCCCGGCCCCGCCGCGCTGACCGACGGGCTGGATGCACTGCAGCGCATCGTGCAGGGTTGGGCGGCGCGCCAGGCCTGAATCCCGGTACAGCCCGGGGCACTCGCGCGCGGGTGACATCGCCCGCGGGCCACGCATGCGAACATCGCCCGCCCCCACCGAGGAGACTGCGCATGTTCAAGGCCGTGCTGTTGACGCAGACCGACGACAGGAAGACCCGCGCCGAACTGGTCGAGATGGACGACGATCGCCTGCCCGACCGGGACGTGACGGTCGACGTCGCGTACTCCACGCTGAACTACAAGGACGCGCTGGCGATCACCGGCCGCGGCGCCGTGGTGCGCAGCTGGCCGCTGGTGCCGGGCATCGACCTCGCGGGCACGGTCGCGGCCAGCCGCGATCCGGCCTGGAAGCCGGGCGACCAGGTCGTGGTCACCGGCTGGGGCCTGGGCGAGAACCACTGGGGCGGGCTCACGCAGCGCCAGCGCGTGGAGGCGGGCTGGCTGCTGCAGATCCCCGCGCCCTTCACGCCGCGCAGCGCGATGGCCATCGCCACCGCCGGATTCACCGCCGCGCTGTGCGTGCAGGCGCTGCAGCGCCACGGGCTGCAGCCCGGCGACGGCGAAGTGCTGGTGACCGGAGCCGCCGGCGGCGTGGGTTCGATCGCCGTGGCGCTGCTGGGCAGCCTGGGCTACCGGGTGGTCGCCTCGACCGGGCGGCCCCAGGAAAGCGGCTACCTGGGCGACCTGGGCGCGGCCCGCATCGTCGACCGGGCCGAGTTCAGCGCGCCGGGCAAGCCGCTGCAGAAGGAGACCTGGGCCGGCGTGGTCGACACCGTTGGCAGCCACACGCTGGCCAATGCCTGCGCGCAGGTGCGCTTCAACGGTGCCGTCGCCGCCTGCGGCCTGGCCCAGGGCGGCGACTTCCCGACCACGGTGATGCCCTTCATCCTGCGCGGCGTGACGCTGTACGGCATCAACAGCGTCTTCGTCAGCAACGAGCTGCGCCAAGCAGCCTGGGCGCTGATGGCCCGGCACCTCGATGCCGCCAAGCTGGAGGCGATGAGCACCGAGATCGGCCTGACCGAGGTCATCGGCTACGCACCCAGGCTGCTCGATGGCCAGGTGCGCGGCCGCACCATCGTCGACGTCAGTCGGTAACCGGTCATCCGTAACCGGTAACCGGGAGCGGCCGGTCGCCGGCGGCAGGAGCCGTGCCGCAGCCCGCGCGACGCGGGCCGGCGCTCAACTCGGCATCAGGTCCGAGGGTGGGTTGTCGACGTCCTTGCCCAGCTCGCGCTGCTCGTCCCGGGTGGCCTGCACGGCCTTCATGCGGCCCATGATCGCGGCCTCTTCCTGCAGCGAGAAGAACATCGGGTAGAACGAGCGCTCCGTGGCCGTGCGCTCCGGCTGGCCGCCGAACTCGCCGATCTGGGCCATGACGTAGGAGAACTCGATCATCAGCAGCACGGCCGGCGCGCGCACGGACCGGTTCAGCCGCTCGGCCCCGATCACTTTGAAGCCCAGCATGCGCTCGTAGTACCGCACGTGCCGCGGGTTGACCTCGATCAACAGCGTGTCATAACCGCGGATGCGGTGGGCCACGATGTAGGCCACGTGGAACAGCGCGGACAGCACGCGCTTGGTGGCGGTGGTGGGATCGACCGCCAGCTTGGTGAACTCGCACAGCTTGCGGCCTTCGGCTCGCAGCGCGTTCACCTCTTCGGCGAAGGCATCGTCTGCGGCGAGCTTCTGCGGACTGTCCAGCGAGACCGTGATGGTGCCGATGGACTGGTCGTTCTCCATCGCCGCCAGCGTGAACTTGGTGACCGACTGGTCCGTCGGCAAGGTGACCTGCGTATAACCCCGCCAGGCGTAGCGGTTCTTCAGCAGGCTTTCGACGAGGCCGCGGCGGCCCTTCTGGTCGGCGACCTTGATCTTGAAGCGCCGCGGGCCTGGCGCACCGTCGGGCAACAGGTCGATGCGCGGGCTCTCGACCAGCATGTTGCCGGAGTTGCGCCGCCACATCAGCGAGGCAGCAATGATGGTGCTTGATTTCAAGTTCGGGTGGCCTGGAGCCGGGCGTGGGTGCGGCTCGGAACGTCGCGGCGATGATAATCCCGATCCGCCGTTACAAACCCACGCTTTGATTCAATCCGCCGGGAAGCCCGCTGTTTTGTGGATCGGTTTGCCGGCAATGGGCGCGATCCTGCCGAATCGGCCTGCCCGGGTTTCCACTCACAGCTTGTGAAGTACCCCGGCGCGCGCGGGCGCGGCGGAATGCGTCACGGGCTCTTCAGGTGCCGGGCTTCAGCCCGCCGAAGCGCGGCGGCTGCTTGGCCAGGAAGCGCTCCACGGCTTCTGCCTGATAGGCGGTGTCGAAGCAGCGGGCCTGGTGATCGGCCTCGCGCTCCAGCATCTCGGGCAGGCTGCTGGCCAATGACGCGGCCACGTCCTGCTTGATGAAACGCACGGCCTCCGGCGAGGCGTCGACGAAGCTGCCGGCCAGCGCGCGGGCCCGCGCGAGCAATCGGTCTTCCGGCTGCACCTCCAGCACCAGGCCCAGCTGCAGGGCCTCGGCGGCCGGCACCTCGCGTGCCGACAGCATCAGCTCCTTCGCGCGCTGCACGCCCACCACGCGCGGCAGCGTGAAGACCGCGCCGAAATCGGGCCCCAGGCCGACCTTCATGAACGACAGGCAGAAGCGCGCCCGCGGCGAGGCGACGACGAAGTCGGCCGCCAGCGCCAGGCCGAAGCCCGCGCCGAAGGCCGGCCCGTCCACCGCGGCGACCAGCGGCTTGTCCAGCTCGATCAGCTGGATCAGCCACGGGTGGATCTCCCGCATGCGCTGGCGCCAGCCGTCCAGCGTCATCGCCGGCCGCACCGCGGCCATCGCCCGCAGGTCGCCGCCGGCACAGAAGGCACCGCCGGCACCGGTCAGCACCACGGCACGCACCGCGTCGTCGGCCGCCAGGCGCGGCACGAGCTCGGCGAAGGCCTGCTTCATCGCCGCGTCCAGCGCGTTGCGCGCCTCGGGGCGGTTCATCGTGAGGGTCGCGACGCCGTCGGCGACGTCCAGCAGCAGCGCGCTCATGGCGAGCCCTTCAGGCGGTAGCGCAGCACGCCGTCCGGGCCCGCTTCGCGCAGCACCTCGCGGCGCGCGATCAGGTGGTTCAGGTGGGCCAGGCTTTCGCCGGTGGCCATGCCCAGCAGCTCGCCCTTGCTGTCGATCGGCCGCGCGAACAGCGCGCCGAAGACGTCGATCGCCCGTTTCGGCTCGGCCAGGCTGCGGCGCAGGCGCTCCAGCCCGCGTTCATGGCCGGAGGCCAGCCGGTCCAGCCGCGCGTGCAGGCCGCGGAAGGGCTCGCCGTGCGCCGGCAGCACCAGCAGCGCATCGTCCAGCTGCGCGCGCAGGCGTTCGATCGAATCGATCCAGTCGGCCAGCGGGTCGGCATCGGGTTCGGTCGGGAACACCGAAACGTTGGACGAGATGCGCGGCAGCACCTGGTCGCCCGAGATCATCACGCCCAGCCCCGCGCTGACCAGGCAGGCATGCTCGGGCGAATGGCCGCGGCCGACCACCACCGTCCAGTCGTGCGCGCCGATGCGCAGGCGCTCGCCGTCGCTCAGCCGGCGGAAGCTGTCCGGCAGCGCGTGCATGTACTTGCCGAAGCCACCAAAGCGCGCGCGGTAGGTGTCCAAGGCCTCCTCCGGCCAGCCGCACTGGGCGTAGAAGCGCACGGCTTCCTCGGGCGCCTCGCGGCCGGTGTCGGCCACCAGGGTGCGGCAGGTCAGGTATTCCAGCCGGGTCATCCACAGCCGGCACTGGAACTTGCGCGTCAGCCAGCCCGCCATGCCGACGTGGTCGGGGTGCATGTGCGTCACCAGCACCCGCGTCAGCCGCGCGCCGCCGCGCCGGGCCAGCGGGCCGTCGGCGGCCGTCAGCGCGCGCCAGGCGGCCAGCGTCTCCGGCGTCTTGGTGCCGGTGTCGACGATGGCCCAGCCGGGACCGCGTTCGTCCTCGTCGGCGATGGCCCACAGGTTGATGTGGTTCAGCGCGAACGGCAGCGGCATGCGCAGCCACAGCACGCCGGGCGCGACCTCGCTGACCTCGCCGGGCGCGGGCGGCGCGCCGCAGGGATAGACCAGGCCGCGCGGGTCGTCGCCCGGCGCATCGGGGCGGCCGTCGGCGCTGGGCGCGGCCACGGGCTCGGAAGCGGTCGTCATCCGGGCATTGTCAAACGCTCATGCCGATGCGACGTGACGCGCAGGCGACTCGATCGCCGCCGCGCGCCACACGGCCTGCCGCAGCGCCGGGCTGACGCGGTAGCGCTCGCCGCGGTAGTGCGCGTCCAGCCGGTCCAGCAGCGCGACGACCGCGGGCGCGCCCACGCGCTCCAGCCATTCGAAGGGGCCGGCCGGGTAGCTGGTGCCCAGCTTCATCGCCTGGTCCGCCGACGCCGCCGAGCAGACACCCTGCAGCACCGCATCGGACGCTTCGTTGACCAGCATCGCGATCGTGCGCGCCACCACCAGGCCCGGCGCGTCGGCCACCCGCACCGGCCGCCAGCCGATCGCGGCCAGCAGGCCGGCGGCCTGGGCGGCGAAGGCGTCGTCCGCCCCTTCGGCCACGGCGAAGGCCAGCACCGCCTGCCGGGGCGGCTGACCGGTGACCTCCCAGTCGAACACCGCGCTGTTCGCGACACCGGTCTCGGCCGCCAGCTGCAGCGCGCTGCGGCCATCGGTGAGGTCCAGCCGGCCACCGGCCCAGCGCAGGCCGACCGTGGCCGCCGCGACGTCCTGCTCCACGGCGTGGCCGGCGGCACGCAGCGCATCGGCCAGCCGCTGCGCGAAGGCGCAGCCGCCGTGGACCTCGACCGGCCCGGCGACCGGCGCCGTGGGCGCCGCATCCACCGCCACGCCGGCCGCGGGCTGCGGATGGGTGTAGAAGCCGCGCCCGCTCTTGCGGCCCAGCAGGCCGCCGTCGACCATCTCGCGCTGCAGCAGCGAGGGCTGGAAGCGCTTGTCCAGGTAATTCGCCTGATAGACCGATTCGGTCACCGCGAGGTTGGTGTCGTGGCCGATCAGGTCCATCAGCTCGCACGGTCCCATGCGGAAGCCGGCGCCGCGCAGGCAGGCATCGATCTGCGCCGGCGCGGCCGCCTGTTCCTGCAGCAGCATCCAGGCCTCGGCATAGAACGGCCGCGCGATGCGGTTGACGATGAAGCCGGGCGTCGAACGCGCATGCACCGCCGTCTTGCCCCAGGCGCCGGCCAGCGCGTGGATCGCATCGGCCACCTCGGGCGCGGTCTGCAGGCCGGAGACCACCTCCACCAGCTTCATCAGCGGCACCGGGTTGAAAAAATGCATGCCGACCACCCGCTCCGGCCGCTGCAGGCCCTGTGCCAGCGCGGTGATCGAGATCGACGAGGTGTTGGAGGCCAGGATGGCATCGGCCGGCAGCAGCGCCTCCAACTGGGCGAAGAGCGACTTCTTTGCGGCGGCGTTCTCGACGATGGCCTCGACCGCCAGGCGCGCATCGGCCGCCTCCTCCAGCGAGGGCACGGCGCGGATGCGGCCGGCGATGACCTGGGCCTGGCCGGGCGACAAACGGCCCTTGGATTCCAGCGCCTGCAGGCTGCCGGCCAGCTGGTCCAGCGCCTTGGCGGCGGCGCCCTCGCGCAGGTCGAACAGGCACACCAGGTGCCCCGCCTGCGCCGCCACCTGCGCAATGCCGGCCCCCATGATGCCGGCGCCGATCACCAGCACCGTGGTGTCCGTGGAGAGAGTGGTCGTCATCGTCGTCGGGTCGGGAATGTCGAACCGGTCAAGTGGACCACAGCGGCAGCGGCTGCAGAATCGCCAGCCACCCCGCCGCGGGCAGGGCAAACCGGGGGAGCAACTGCGTGGTCATGCACCGAACCATCAGCCGCCGCCGCGCGGCCGGGCTGGCAAGCCGGCTGGCGGGTGCCGCGGCGGCGCTGGCGGCGGTGATCGCCGCCGCGATCACCGCCCTGCCCCCGCTGCCCGCCTGGGCGGCCGACGGCGCGCTCGTCGTCGGCTCGAAGCGCTTCACCGAGTCCTACATCCTCGCCGAACTCGTCACACAGGCCGCCCGGCCCCAGGCGCCCGCGGCGCAGCACCGCCAAGGCCTGGGCAACACCGCCGTCGTGTACGAAGCACTGCAGGCCGGCGCGATCGACGTCTACCCCGAATACCTCGGCACCATCGCGGCCGAGATCCTCAAGCTGCCGCCCGCCGCAGCCGCCGACATCCCGGCGCTGAACCGCGCGCTGGCGGCCCAGGGGCTGGCCATCGCCGTGCCCTTCGGCTTCCAGAACGGCTACGCGCTGGCGCTGCGCGGCGCCCACGCACAGCAGCTGGGCGTTCGCACCCTGTCCGACCTGGCGCGGCACCCGGGCCTGAAGCTCGGCTTGTCGCACGAGTTCATCGGCCGCGCCGACGGCTGGCCGGGCCTGGTGGCGCGCTACCGCCTGCCGCAGCAGCCCACCGGCATCGACCACGGCATTGCCTACGACGCGCTGGCGGCCGCGCGCATCGATGCGATGGACATCTACACCACCGACGCCAAGATCGCGACGCTGGGCCTGCAGGTGCTGCAGGATGACGCTGCGTACTTTCCGAGATATGACGCGGTGCTGCTGTACCGGCTGGACCTGCCGGCACGCCACCCGGCGGCCTGGCGCGCGATCAGCGCGCTGGAAGGCCGCATCGACGAGGCGACGATGATCCGCCTGAACGGTGAGGCCGAGTTGCGCGGCCGCGCCTTCGCCGACATCGCGCGCGACTTCCTGGCGCCGCGGGCCGCGGCCGCGGCGCCGGCACGCGGCGCCTCCATCACCGCCGCGCGCTCCCCCGGCAGCAGCTTCGGCGCCCGCCTGTTCGCCGACGACCTGGCCCGGTTGACGCGCGAGCACGTGCTGCTGGTGCTGGTGGCCGTGGCCGCGGCCTGCCTGGTCGGCCTGCCGCTGGGCGCGCTGGCGGCCGCGCTGCCACGGCTGGAGCACGTCGTGATGGCGCTGGTCGGCCTGCTGCAAACCGTGCCCTCGCTGGCCTTGTTCGCCGCGCTGATCCCGCTGCTGGGCCGCATCGGCACCGTGCCGGCCCTGGTGGCACTGGCGCTGTACGCGCTGCTGCCGATCGTGCGCAACACCTGCGCCGGCCTGACGCAGGTGCCCGGCGGCCTGCGCGCGGCCGGCACGGCGCTGGGCTTCAGCCGCTGGCAGCGCTTCCGGCTGGTGGACCTGCCGCTGGCCTTGCCGGTCATCCTGGCCGGCGTGAAGACCGCGGCGGTCATCACGGTGGGCACCGCCACCATCGCCGCCTTCATCGGTGCCGGCGGCTATGGCGAGCGCATCGCCACCGGCCTGGCGCTGAACGACCACGCGACGCTGCTGGCCGGCGCGCTGCCGGCGGCGCTGCTGGCGCTGCTGACGCAGGGCCTGTTCGAGTGGCTGTCGCGCGTCGTGTCGCCGCGGCGGCACCCCTGATCAGCCGCCGTACATGCCCTCGATCAGCGCCGCGTACTTGCGGCTGACCAGCGAGCGCTTCAGCTTCATCGTCGGCGTCAGCTCCTCGTCCTCGGCGGTGAGGCGGTTCTCGATCAGGCGGAACTGCTTGATCTGCTCGACGCGGGCGAACTGGCGGTTGACCTTCTCGATCTCGGCACCGATCAGCACGACGACCTCGGGCGAGCGGGCCAGGCTGCGGTAGTCGGAGAAGGCCACGTTGCGGTCCAGCGCCCAGCGCTCGACGTTGTCCTGGTCGATCATCACCAGGCAGCTGAGGTACGGCCGCTTGTCGCCGATCACGATCGCGTCGGTCACGTAGGGGCTGAACTTGAGCTGGTTCTCCCATTCCGAGGGCGTGACGTTCTTGCCACCGGCGGTGATGATGATGTCCTTCATCCGGTCGGTGATGTAGAAGTAGCCGTCGTCGTCGACGCGGCCGACGTCCCCGGTGTGCAGCCAGCCGTCGGCATCGATGGCCTCGGCGGTTTTCGAGGGTTGGTTCAGGTAACCCGCAAAGACGCTGGGGGAGCGGATCAGGATCTCACCCTGTTCGGAGATGCGCATCTCCGTGCCCGGCGCCGGCATGCCGATGCTGCCGATCTTCACCGCCTCGCGCGATGACACGGTGCCGGCGCCGCTGGTCTCGGTCATGCCCCACACCTCGCGCATGGGCACGCCCAAGGCGCGGTACCAGCGGATCAGCTCGGGCGAGATCGGCGCGGCGCCGGTCAGCGCCAGCTGCACGCGCGACAGGCCCACCATGCGCCGCACGTTGTTCAGCACCAGCAGGCGGGCCAGCGCGTAACGCAGCTTCAGCAGCGGGCCGGGTGCGGCGCCCTGCTCTTGCAGCCGCACGGTGGCCAGCCCCTGCGCGATGGCCCAGGCGTAGGCCAGCTGCTGCACGCGGCCGGCCTCCTTCAGCGTGATGGCGACGCCGGAGTACAGCTTCTCCCACACGCGGGGCACGGCCAGGAAGGCATGCGGCTGCACCTCGCGCAGGTTCTCGAACACCGTCTCCGGGTTCTCGACGAAGTTGATGACCGAGCTGCGCAGGATGGCCAGGTACTCGCCGAAGCTGCGCTCGGCGATGTGGCACAGCGGCAGGAAGGCGACACGCTCGCCGCCTTCGGCGACGCCCTCGAAGAGACCGTGGCGCGCCGCCGAGAGCGTGCTGATCAGGTTGCGGTGCCTCACCATCGCCCCCTTGGGTCGGCCGGTGGTGCCGGAGGTGTAGACCAGGATCGCCAGGTCCTCCGCGCCGCGGCAGGCCAGGCGCTGTTCCAGCAGCTGCGGATGCTTCGCCCCGTGCTCGCGGCCCAGCGCGCGCAGCGCGTCCAGGCTCAGCACCTGCGGGTCGTCAAGGGCGCCCACGCCCTCCATGTCGAAGACGATGACGTGGCGCAGCCCCGGCAGCTGGCCGCGCACGGCCAGCCACTTGTCGAGCTGCTCGTCGTCCTCGACGAAGAGCATGACCGACGCGGAGTCGGCGCACAGGTACTGCAGCTGCGCCGGCGCGTCGCTGGGGTAGACGCCGTTGACGACGCCACCCATGCTTTGCACCGCCAGGTCGGCCCAGACCCATTCGCGGCAGGTGTTGGCCAGCACCGACACCACCTCGCCCGGCGCCAGGCCCAGCGCCACCAGGCCGGCACCGATCTCGCGCACGATGGTGGCCACCTCGTTCCACGAATGCGCGCGCCACAGGCCCAGGTCCTTCTGGCGCATCATCACCGCGTCGCCGTGCTGCCGAACGCGCTGCCAGAACATCTTCGGGATGGTGTCGAAGGGCAGCGCCTCCGTCACCCAGCCGGGGCGCTCGGTGCGGACGATGCGATGGGGTGATAGGCGCGCCGTGCTCATCGCCAGGTCTTCTTCCTTTTCCAGCGCCGCTCGCCGCGCACGCCGGCTTCCTTCATGCCCAGGTAGAACTCGCGGATGTCGTCCTTCTCGCGCAGGCGCTCGCAGCTGTCTTCCATCACGATGCGGCCGTTCTCCAGCACGTAGCCGTAGTCCGATGCGTTGAGCGCCATGTTGGCGTTCTGCTCCACCAGCAGGATGGTGGTGCCGCGCTCGCGGTTGATGCGCACGACGATCTCGAAGATCTCCTTCGTCAACCTGGGGCTCAGGCCCAGGCTGGGTTCGTCCAGCAGCATCAGCGTCGGCGCGCCCATCAGCGCGCGGCTGATCGCCAGCATCTGTTGCTGGCCGCCGGAGAGCAGGCCCGCGTCCTGCTGGCGGCGCTCGCGCAGGATGGGGAAGTAGGCATAGACCCGCTCCAGGTCGCGCGCCACGCCGTCCTTGTCGCTGCGGGTGTAGGCGCCCATCAGCAGGTTGTCGTGCACGGTCAGCAGCGGGAACACTTCGCGGCCCTCGGGCACGTGCACCACGCCGCGGCGCACGATCTCCGCCGGGTCGCGGGCAGTGATGTCTTCGCCGCGGAAGGTCACGCTGCCGCGCGTGGGATCGAGCACGCCGGAAATGGTCTTCAGGATGGTGCTCTTGCCGGCGCCATTGCTGCCCAGCACGGTGATGATGCGGCCCTCGGCCGCCGCCAGGCTGACGCCGCGGATGGCCTTGATGGGGCCGTACGCACTTTCGACGTTGGCCAACTGCAGGACGTCGGTCATCACGCGCCCTCGCCCGCCGGCCGCCGCAGCGAGGACAGGTCTTCGGTCGAGCCGAGGTAGGCCTCGATCACGCCCGGGTGGGCCTGCACCTCGGCGGGCGTGCCCAGGCACAGCACCTCGCCCTGGTTCATCGCCAGCACCCGGTCAGACACGCGCGAGACCAGGCTCATGTCGTGCTCGACCATCAGCACGGTGATGCCCAGCCCGTTCCGGATGTCCTGGATCCACCAGGCCATGTCCTCGGTCTCTTCGGCGTTGAGGCCGGACGACGGCTCGTCCAGCAGCAGCAGCTTCGGGCCGGTGGCCAGCGCGCGGCCCAGCTCCACCACCTTGCGCACGCCGTAGGGCAGCCCCGCCACCATCGCGTCGCGGTGGTGCTGCAGGTCCAGCAGGTCGATCACCTCCTCGGCCCGCCGCCGCGCCGCCAGTTCGGCCGCCCGCGTGCCGGGCAGGTGCAGCAGGTTGCTCCAGAAGCCGGCGCCGCGGTGGATGTGGTGGCCGATCAGCAGGTTCTGCAGCACGGTGGCGTGCTCGAACAGCTCGATGTTCTGGAAGGTGCGCGCGATGCCTAACGCGGCAATGCGGTGGGGCGGCTGGTCGGTGAGCCGGCGGCCCTGGTAGTGGATCTCGCCTTCGGTCGGGTCGTAGATGCGGCTGATCAGGTTGAAGACCGTGGTCTTGCCCGCGCCATTGGGGCCGATCAGCGTGAAGACCTCGCCCTGGCGGACCTCGAAGCTGACGCGGTTGACGGCCAGCACGCCGCCGAAGCGCACGGTCAGGTCGCTGGCGCTGAGCAATGCCTCGGTCATTCAGTACCCCGCGACCACGGAGCTTCCCGCTCGAGGGCGGCCCGTGCCGTGCGTGGCGAAGGGGCGGTTTCCCCGACCGTCCCGGGACGGCGGCCGCCGAAGGAATTCCGGGGGATCACTTCAGCCGCTCCGAGCGTGCGTAGGCCTTCTGCCGCCTGAACATGCCGCGCCGGTAGAACGGGAACAGCTCCAGCCAGGTCCGCACCTTCAGCCAGCGTCCATACAAGCCCATCGGCTCGAACAGCACGAAGGCCATCAGCACCGCACCGTACACCACCGCCTGCAGGCCGCTGGACTGGCCGATGGCCGGCGGCAGGAAGTCCTTGCCCATCGCGATCAGCTGCGGCATCGCGATCAGGAAGATCGCGCCCAGGAAGGCGCCATGCACCGAGCCCAGGCCGCCCACGACCACCAGCAGCAAGAGGTCGATGGACTGCAGGATGCCGAACTGGTCCGGCGAGATGAAGCGCAGCTGGTGCGCGTAGAGCGTGCCCGCCAGCCCGACGATGGCGGCCGACAGCGCGAAGGCCAGCGTCTTGTAGCGCGCCAGGTGGATGCCCATGCTCTGGGCCGAGATCTCCGAATCGCGGATGGCGATGAAGGCGCGGCCGGTGGCCGAGCGCAGCAGGTTCAGCACGCCCAGCGTCGCCAGCACGCACAGCGCCAGCGCCACGTAGAAGAAGACCGTGCTGTTGGCCAGGTCCAATCCCGGGAACTGCAGCGGCTTGACCGATACGCCGGCATTGCCGCCGGTCACGCTCTCCCAGCGCGCGAGGATCTCCTCGACGATGATGCCCATCGCCAGCGTGGCGATCGCGAGGTAGATGCCCTTCACCCGCAGCGCCGGCAGCCCCACCACGACGCCGACGGCGGCCGCCAGCGCCGCCGCCAGGGCCATCGACAAGGGAAACGGCCAGCCCCGCGCCGCGCACCAGGCCTCGGCGTAGGCGCCGACACCGAGGAAGGCCGCATGCCCGATCGAGGCCAGCCCGGTGTAGCCCGACAGCACCATCAACCCCAGCCCGGCGATCGCGTAGATCAGCACGAAGCTCAGCTGCGACAGCGCATAGTCGCCCGCCCACCACGGCGCGGCCAGCATCGCCGCCAGCAGCAGGCCGTACCAGAAGGCCTGGCCGCCATGGCGGACCAGGACGATGTCCTGCTCGTAGCGGGTCTTGAAGATGAAGCGCATGCGGCGGAAGACTCCCAGGCTCTCTCAGACCTTCTTGCGCGCCGCGCCGCCGAACAAGCCGTTCGGCCTGACCACCAGCATCACCAGCACCACCACATAGGCGGCGATGTCCTTGAAGCCTTCGGGCAGGTAGAAGCCGGCGAAGGCCTCGACCAGGCCGATGACCAGGCCGCCGACGATCGCCCCCGGCAGGCTGCCGAAGCCGCCGACCACCGCGGCCGGAAAGGCCTTCAGCCCGATGAAGCCCATGTTCGCGTGCACGAAGGTGATGGGCGCCAGCAGCAGCCCCGCCAGCGCCGCGACGCCGGCCGACAGGCCCCACACCAGGCCGTTGAGCCGCCGCACCGGGATGCCCATGTAGTACGCGGCCAGCTGATTCTGCGAGGCGGCCTGCATCGCCATGCCGACCTTGCTGAAGCGGAACATCGCGTACAGCAGCGCGCACAGCAGCGCGGTGGTGCCGATGACCGCGAGCTGCTCCACGCTGACCACCGCGCCGCCAAGGTCGATCACCTGACCCGCATACGGCACGGCCAGCGTGGAGGTGGTGGAGCCGAGGTCCGGCACCATCGTGACCAGGCCGCGCGCGAGGTAGCCGATGCCGATGGTCAGCATCACGATGGTGAACTGCGGCTGGCCCAGGATGGGCCGGATCACCACCCGCTCCAGCACGATGCCCAGCGCCATCATGCCCAGCACGGCGAAAGGCGCCGCGGCCCAGAACGACCAGCCGGCCACCTGCATCAGCACCAGGGCGCCGAAGGCGCCCAGCATCATCAGCTCGCCCTGCGCGAAGTTGACGGTCTCGGTGGCCTTGTAGATCAGCACGAAGCCGAGCGCGATCAGCGCATAGATGCAGCCGAGCGCGATGCCCGAGATCAGCAATTGCGCAAAGGACTGCACGAAGGCCAAGCCACCCGCTCCCCCGGCCGCCAATGGGCCGCCAGACGCCCGCGATGCTGCGGCGTCCGGCCGGCCTTGTCGCCGGGGGAAATCACCGAGTGGCGGCGGCCGCGCGCCGGTGCCGGCGGCCGGGCACGGCCCGCGCGATCAGCTCAGCGCGGTGAAGATCTCCGCCAGCGTCAGCTCCTGCGGCCCGCTGATGGTGGCGACCAGCGCAACGCTCAGGTCGGACAACCCGGCCGCCGCGCCGTTCTCGACGAAGTACAGCGACACCGTGGAATGGGTGGCGTCGCCGCGCGCGCCGGTGGGATCGGCCGTGACCGCGACGACGCTGCGCTGCCCGTCGCCCAGCACGAACTTGCCGGCCGTCGCGCCGGTGGCGAAATCGACCACCGACAGCTGCCCCGACGGCTTGTTGTAGATGAACTCCGCCGTCGTCGCCACGCCGGTGAAGCTGCCGCCGGTGGCCGCGTTGATGTGCGCGCCGGCAGCGGCGATGGGCGCACCGGCGAAGCCGCGCACGTCGAGCTTGTCCGAGCCGGCGGTGAAGTTCAGCAGCACGTCCGAGCCGTTGGCCAGCGCCGTCTTCTCGAACACGAAGGTGTCCTGGCCGCCGTTGCCGCCATTGACGTTGACGCCCGCCGACAGGCTGAAGTTGCCGCCGTCCGGCCCCGCGCCGCTGTTGAGCACGAAGGTCACGGCGTCGTTGGCGTCGACGCCGGCCATGAAGCTCAGGCGCACGACGCCGCTGCTGCTGTCGAAGGTGGCGCCAGTGAGCGTGCCGGTGCCGGGGCCGGCGTTGATCGCGGCCAGGTTGGCGTTGATCAGCCCGGCCATCGCGGTGCCGATGACCGTGGTGGACGCACCGTCGACCACGGCGCCGTTGCCGTCGCCGTAGGACGTGTCGGCCACCGCGGCCTCGGTCAGCGTCAGGGCGGTGCCGTCGATGGTCATCGCGATCGTGATGCGGTTGGCCGCGGCCGTCACCCCATCCGGCGTGCCGGCGATGGTGAAGTGCCAGGTCTCGCCGAACGAGGTGCCGGCCGGCGGCACGCCGCCATCCAGCGTGTCGTTGCCGCCGCCGCCGCGCAGCGTGTCGTTGCCGGCGCCGCCGGTGATCAGGTCGGCCGCCGCGCCGCCCCACACGGTGGCACCGGCGCCGACACTGCTGTCGGTCACCGTCAGGTTCAGGCTCACCGACACCGGGTTCACCAGCGCCGCCTGGCCCGCGGTGCCGAAGACCAGGCCGCCGGCACTCAGCACCGAGCCGGTGTAGCCGAAGGCGGTGGTGCCGCCGGCCTTCAGCACGCCGGCGTCCAGGTCCAGCGTCAGCGCCGTGCCCTTGTCGGTGGAGTTGTTGGTCAGCACCAGCGACTCGAAGAGCGTCGTGCCGCCGATGCTGGCCAGCGTGCCCACCACCAGCTCGTCGTCGGTGCCCGCCGTGCCGCCGACCTGCAGCCCCGGCGAGGTGACGGCGCTGAGGTCGAGCACGTCGAAGTCGACGTTGAAGCCGGGCGCCGCGCCGTTCAGCGAGGTCAGGCTCACCGTGCCGACCGCACCGCCGACCGCGGCCGAACCCATCGCCTCGTTGGCGAGCTTGACGGCGTCGTGGTCGTTGCCCGCGCCATCGGTCAGCCGCGGGTGGCCCTGCGTGGCCTTGAAGACGTTCTCGATCACGTACAGGTCGTCGGAGGCGCCGTTGTCGCGCAGGAACTCGAAGCCGGTGACCTCCAGCGCGGTGTTGGTGTTGCTGCCCACGAGCCGCGCCGACACGGTGTCCACCCCGCCGACCGAGCCGCCCAGCGTGATCACCTTGGCCTGCCCCGTGCCGGTGAAGCCCAGCGCGTCCTCCGCATCCTGGGAGGCGGACAGCTTCAGGATGCCGGAGGCCACGCCGTTGTCCGGCGTGTGCGAGCTGCTGACGTTGGTGGCACCGCTGAGCAGCGTGGTGCCGTCGCCATTCGTGAAGCTGGTGGTGGCGGTGACGCGGCCGCTGCCGTTGGTGTCGTCGGCCAGGCTGGTGCTGGGCACCCAGGGCGTGATGGCCACGTCGACCAGGATGCTGCGCGTCAGGTCGTTGAACTTGACGGTGTTGCTGCCGCCGCGCAGCGTGTTGACGCGCGCATCGGTCGATTCATAACTCGTGAAGACCAGGGTTTCGTTGCGGTCACTGCCCTGCACGCTGTTCCAGGCGGCGGTGGGCACCGTCAGCGTGCCGCTGCCGCCGGCGTCGCGCGCCTCGAAGAACTGCATCGTGTGCAGCGCCCCGCTCAGCAGGTCGCTCAATTCGACGCGGTGCAGCGCGCGGTCGGTGGTGGTGTCGACGTCGGCCGGGCTGCTGAAGCCGCGGCTGAAGCTGACCAGCCAGTCCCGGCCGGAGTTCGTCAGGTCCAGCACGCCGCCGCCCTTGGAGGCGACCACTTCCTCGACGTTGATCAGCGTGTCCAGCCGGTCGGTGCCGCCGTTGAAGGCCTCATCGACGGCGTCGTCGTTGACCAGCACGTACAGCGTGTTGGCCGGTGCCTCGCTCGTCACCACGGCCACGATCTTGCCGGACTCGGCGCTGTAGTCGACCCGGTCCTTCTGCAGCCCCAGATCGAAGGTGTAGAGCGTCTGGTTGCTGACCTGCGGGATGTTGCCGCGGTCGGCGCTCTGGTTCGTCGGGTCCAGCGGCGCGCCGGCCACGCCATTCGTCGCCTTCAGCCCGACGATGGTCATGCGCGTGTCGTCGATGCCGCCCTGGTTCAGCAGGTCGTAGGTCAGGTAGGTGTTGATCGGGATCTCGCCCTCGGCGGGCGATCCCGGCGCGTGGGCATTGTTGTTGTTCATCGCATCGGCGATCAGCACGGTGTCCGGCGTGCCCAGCGGCGGCGGCGTGGTGCTGGTGTCCTGCACCGTGGTCTGGGCCGAAGCGAGGTTGCCGCTCAGGTTGACCGTCAGCGTCTCGGCACCTTCGGTGAGCTGGTCGGCCTTCAGCGCCACCATGATCGTGCCCAGGCCCTGGTCGTTGACGATGAAGGAGCCGGTGAGCGTGCCGGAGGCGAGGTCGTCCGCGGTGATGCCGGACAGCGCATAGTTGATCACCGTGCCGGCGGCGAGGTGCGTCGTCGTGAGCGTGAAGCTGACCGTCGAGCCCTCGTTGACGGTGGCGGCACTCGCGGCCAGCGCGTAGGTGGGCTGCAGCGGCGCGGTGCTGGTGTCGTTGACGGTGACGTCGCGGTGCGCGAGGTTGCTGCCGATGGTCATGCGCAGCGTCTCGCCGCCCTCGGTGGCCGCGTCGCTGGCCAGCGTGACGGTGACCGTGCCCACGCCGCTGGAGTTGATGGTGACCATGCCGCTCAGCAGCCCCCCGGCCACGTCGGCGGCGGTGATGCCGGTGCCGCTCAAGGTGTAGGGCAGCGAGGTGCCGGCCGCCACATTGGTCGTCTGCAGCGTGAAGGTGACGTTGCCGCCTTCGTTGGCGGTGAGCGTGCTGCTCGTCAGCGCGTAGGTGGGCTCGGGCGGCGGCTCCTGCGGGGCCAGCAGCTGCGACCAGCCCTGGCCGTCGTAGACCGCGCCGGGGCCGGACTGCGCGAAGGCTGCCGCAGTCTCGGTGCGGGCGCTGACCTCCGCCTTCAAGGCCAGCAGGTCGGCGTTGTCGCCGTCGTAGGCGGCGATGTAGTCCATCACGAAGACGGTGAAGGCCCCGCGCGACGGAAAGGCCGGCACCTCCGGCACCAGCAGCTGCACCCACCCGGCCTTGGTCTGCGCGGAGATGCCCGTGGTGTGCGTCAGGTTGTCGACCAGTGCGGTGACGAAGGCGGTGTTGCTGCTGGTGGCGGCATAGGCGGTGAAGGGCGACCCCGGCACCGCCAGGTTGAACAGGAAGTCCAGCTGCTGCGCGGCGGTCACGCCCTGCGCCCGTTCGGCGGCGAACCAGCTCACCAGGTCGCCGGTGGCCGCGGCGCGAAAGGGGTAGGCGAACATCCGGATCACGGATTGCGCGGTCGGGCTGAAGTTGTCAATGGCAGCCATCGTCGATGTCTCCTGGATTTGGGGCGGCCCAGGCAATCGGCATGCCCGGTCCCCCGATCATCACCGGAAATGGCCGAGCATCGACCCCAGTCCGCCCATTTGCCACATCACCCGGCTGATGACGGCATGGCGACCGCGCAGCGGGGCGTGCATCTCGCCGGTGAGGCTGTTCAGTGCCTGCGGGCGGTTCAGCGTCAGCGTGCGCACGGCGCCATCGGTGGCGGTGAGGATCAGGGCGTCGGACATCAGGGCTCTCCGCTTCGGTGAATGCGCCGCGGCCTGCTACCGGAAGAACAGGTTCACGAACGACAGCGTCAGCGCGGGGAAGAACATCAGCACCAGCATGCGCAGCACGTCGGTCGCGACGAAGGGCAGCACGCCCTTGTAGGTCTCGCTCATCGGCACGTCGCGTGCGATGCCGTTGACGACGTAGACGTTCAGCCCCACCGGCGGCGCCGTGAGGCCGATGCCCACCGTCATCAGCACCAGGATGCCGAACCAGATGGCCTTGGCATCGGGCGCCAGGCCGAAGAGGTCCAGCGACATCACGGTCGGGAAGATGACGGGGATGGTCAGCAGCATCATCGACAGCTCGTCCATCACGCAGCCCAGCACGATGTAGCCGAACAGGATCGCGCCGACGATGGCCAGCGGCGCGACCTGCAGGTGGCCCACCCATTCCGCCAGGCGCGCCGGCATCTGCGTCAGCGCCAGCGCGGAATTCATCATGTCGGCGCCCAGGAAGATCATGAACACCATGGCCGAGGTCTCGGCGGTGCCGAGGAAGCTGCGGCGGATGCCTTCCAGCGTCAGCTCGCGCCGCGCCACCGCCGCGATGAAGGTGCCCACCGCGCCAACCGCCGCGCCCTCCGTGGGCGAGAAGATGCCGCGGTAGATGCCGCCGAAGACGACGACGAAGATCACCATGATCGGCCAGATGCCCAGCAGCGCGCGCCAGCGCTGCGGCCACGGCGTGCGTTCGCTGGGCGGCGCCAGTTCCGGCTTGACGCGGCACCACACGGCGATGACGGCGATGTAGCCGATCACCGCGAGCAGGCCCGGCAGCATCGCTGCCGCGAACAGCTTGGCCACGTTCTGCTCGGTCAGGATGGCGTAGACCACCAGCGGCACCGACGGCGGGATCAGGATGCCCAGCGTGCCGGCGCTGGCCAGCGCCGCGGTGGTGAGGCGGCCGTGGTAGCCGTGCGCCTTCATCTCCGGGTAGGCCACCTGGGTGATCGTGGCCGAGGTGGCCACCGACGAGCCGCACACCGCACCAAAGGCCGCCGCCGACAGCACCGATGCCATCGCCAGCCCGCCGCGGATGTGGCCGACGAAAGCCGCGGCCGCCTGGAACAGCGCGCGCGACAGGCCGCCCTGGGTCGCGAACTGGCCCATCAGCAGGAAGAGCGGAATCACCGACAGGTCGTACACCGTCAGCCGCGCCACGGCGCTGCCCTTCAGCAGGTTCAGCAGCGCCATGTCGTTGGCCAGCGCCCAGTAGCCGAGGGCGCCGGGAATGAACATGGCCGCCGCGATGGGGATGCGCAGCGCCATCAGCGCCAACATCCCCGCGAACATCAGCAAACCGATCGCGGTCGGGTTCAAGGTTTCTCCTGCTCGGGCAGCGCGGGCAGGCCCCGCAGCAGGCGCCCGGCCTGCCACACGCCGATCACCGCCGTCAGCGCCAAGCCGGGCGCCAGCATCGCGTAGGCCCACCACATCGGCAGGCCGAGGATCATGGTCTGCTCGTCGGCCGCGTGAACCGCCACCGCGCCGGCCGCGGTGCGCACGGACAGCAGCGCGCACATCAGCGCCAGCAGCAGCGCGCCGATGCCGTCCAGCACCCGGTTCACCCGCGGCCTGAAGCCCTGGGTGAAGAAGTCCACGATCATGTTGGCGCCGTGCAGCTGGCACCACGGCAGGCACAGCGAGATGCACAGCGCGATGCCGACCTGGACCAGCTCCACGTCACCGGGGATGGGCGTGCTGAACAGCGCACGGCCGCCGATGCTGGCCACGGTCATCAGCGCCAGCCCGCAGGCGGCCAGACCGCCGGCGAACGCGAAGCGGCGAGCCAGCGGCACGAGGAAGGACCGCACTATTTCTTGTACTTCTGCAGCAGTTCGCGGGCGTCCTGCAGCATCTGCTGGCCGGGCAGGCCCTTCTTGTCCATGTCGCTCACGAAGTCGCGGTACAGCGGCTGCGAGGCCTGCACCCAGTTCTGCAGCTCGGACGCGGGAATCATGTAGAAGCTGTTGCCGCGGTCCTGCGCCAGCTTGCGGCCGGCGGCCTGGCTGGCGTCCCAGGTCTTGCCGATGTCCTGCGACAGCTGCGGACCGCTGTTGGCATCGATCACCTTCTTCAGGTCGGCCGGCAGCGCGTCGTACTTCGCCTGGTTCATCGCGAAGACGAAGACCGCGCTGTACAGCGCCGGGCGGGAGGGATCGGTCTCGCTGTGGAACTTGACCATCTCGTGCAGCTTCAGCGAGGGCATGACCTCCCAGGGCAGCAGGAAGCCGTCGATGGTGCCCTTGCTCACCGCATCCACGACGGCCGGCAGCGGCATGCCGACGGGGGAGGCGCCCAGCGCCGCCAGCAGCTTGTTGGTCTGCCGCGTCGGCGCACGCATCTTCAGGCCCTTGAAGTCGGCCAGCGTCTTCACCGGCCTCTCGCGGGTGTGCACGTAGCCTTCGTCATGCACCCAGATCGCGAGGATTCTGGTGCCGGGGAATTCCTTCAGCGCGTACTTCTGCAGGTAGTCCCAGGCGGCGCGCGCGCCGGCCTCGGCCGAGTTGGTCATGAAGGGCAGCTCGAACACCTCCAGCGCCGGGAAGCGGCCCGCGGTGTAGCCCGGCAGCGTGATGACGAGGTCGGCCACGCCGTCCTTCACCTGGTCCACCAGCTGCGGCGGCGTGCCGCCCATCGACATCGCCGGGAAGACTTGGCACTTCAGCTTGTTGGCCGATTCCTTGGCGATCTTGTCGCACCAGGGCGTGATGACCTGCACCGAGGCCATGGCCTGCGTGTTCCAGATGTGGTGGAACTTCAGCGTCACGTCCTGCGCCTGCGCAGCGGCGGACAGGGCCAGGCCCGCGGCCAGCGCGAGCGTAGAGCGAAGCAGCGATTTCATACGACGTCTCCTTCTGATGTTCGATCGGGCGCGTTGGACGCGGCCATCATCGGTGGCTGCCGGACGTGCCGGGATGCGTGAAAACGCTGGCACTGCCGTCCGCGCGGCGGGGTCGCCGCCGGGCTCACCCCCAGGCCTCGCGCGCGGTTTCCACCACCAGCCGCAGCTTGGCCGCGCGGAAGGGCGGCGTGCTGCGGCTGCTCATCGGGCGGATTTCCTTCGCGGTGAGCAGCCATTGTGGAAGCGCGCTCCGCGGCCGTCGCCCCGGAACGCCCCGGGGTTGGCCGCCGTATCGCCCCATAGCAGCTATCGCAGGCCGGCATGGCTCGCGCGGTCAGCGGCGGCCTCAAGCGAAACGCCCGCCGCGGCAGGGCCGGGGCGGGCGTGCGGGGGGCCGGCTGAGGGCCTGTGAAGTGTTCCGGCGCGTCAGGCCGCCGGAGCGGCGGGCGCCGGCGTCGGCTGGCCTGCTTCGCGCTCGGCCTGCCATTCGGCCAGGCGCGACATGTTCGACAGCGAGATCTGGTGCGCATGGATCAGGCCGAACAGGCCGGTGCGGGCCAGGTCCAGCATCTGCGCGTCGGACAGCTGGTTCAGCTTGTCGCCGTCGATCGTCAGGAAGCCGTTGACCTGGATCTTGCGGCCGTCCGGCAGCGTGGCCTCGAACTGCATGTCGCGCAGCAGGCCCAGCTCGACCAGCTTCTCGCCGTAGCGGCGGGTGCGCTCGATGTCGATCTCCAGCTGCTCCAGCTGCTGCTGCACGCCCAGCGTCAGCTCGGTGGGCGTGCCGTCGTCCTTGAACAGCGCCTCGCCGGTGGACTCGGACAGGCCGATCCAGTCCTCGTCGACGCACAGCATCATCTCGGTCTCGCTGGTGCGCGCCATCGCGAAGGGGTAGGTGCGCAGCATGGCCGGCACGTAGCGCACGCGCCAGCGGTCGGCCGCGTCGATGCACAGGTTCTGCCCCTGCTGCAGGCCGAACACCGCGATCGGCGCCACCTGCTTCCTGCCCTGCGCGTCCTGGCCGGCCGGCACCCAGACGATGGGGTAGTCCTTGCACGCCTCGGCGAACTCGCCTGCCGCGACGAAGAAGGCATTCAGCTGCTTGCTGCGCGTCATGTCGCGCGCATTGCGGTCGAGCTTCAGGTTGCGGTGCTTCTGGCGGTCCAGCGCAGCCGGCTTCTTGTGCAGGTTCTCGTTGATCATGGGTTCACGCTTTCAGGGGGTTCGGTGCGGGACACCAGCACCTTGTCGATCCGCTTGCCATCGAGGTCCACCACCTCGAAGCGCCAAGCCTCCCATTCCACCACATCGGCCGTGCGCGGCAGCCGGCCCAGCAGCAGCATCACCATGCCGGCCAGCGTGTTGTAGCGGCCGCGGTCTTCCTCGGGCAGGCCGCGCAGCTCAAGGCGGTCCTTCAGCTCGGTGACCGGGATCAGGCCGTCCATCAGCCAGCTGCCGTCGTCGCGGCGGACGGCCCAGGCATCGTCCGCACTCGGGGTGACGAACTCGCCGGTGATGGCCTCCAGCACGTCGCGCACGGTGATCACGCCCTGCACCGCACCGTATTCGTCGACGACGAAGACCAGCTCCGCGCCCGTGGCGCGGAACAGCTCCAGCAGCTCCATGCCGGACAACGTCTCCGGCACGAACACCGGCGGCTGCATCAGCGATGCGATGTCCGGCTGCTCGCCGCGCGCCAGCGGCTGCAGCAGCGAACGCGCTTCCACCAGGCCCACCACGTCGTCCAGCCCGCCCCGGCACACGGGATAGCGGGAGCGGCCGTGCTCGGCCATCACCGCGAGCAGCTCGCTGATCGACGCGCCGGTGTCCAGCCAGGTGATTTCGGCCCGCGGAATCATCATGGAGCCGATCTGGCGGTCATCCAGCCGGAAGACGTTGCGCACCATCTGGTGCTCCTGCGCCTCGATGACGCCGGTCTCGACGCCCTCCTCCAGGCTGGCGGCGATTTCCTCTTCCGTCACGTGGCGCGACGGCGCCTGCCGGATGCCGAGGATGCGCAGCGTGGTGTCGGTGCACACCGACAGCAGCCACACGAAAGGCCGGGTGGCGGTGGACAGCCACTCCATGGGCCGGGCCACGCGGCGCGCCACGGTCTCGGGGTACATCTGGCCCAGGCGCTTGGGCACCAGCTCGCCGAAGATGATGGTCAGGAAGGTGATGATCACCACCACCAGCGCGGTGGCGGTGATGGCGGCCACGCGGGCGCTCATGGGCGCCACCTCCAGCAGCCAGCCGGCCAGCGGCTGCGAGAACGCGGCGTCGCCGACGATGCCGTTGAGCACGCCGATCGACGTGATGCCGATCTGCACCGTGGACAGGAACTTGGTCGGATGGTCGTGCAGGTCGATCGCGGCCTGCGCGCCGGATTCGTCCGCCTCGGCCAAGGCCACCAGGCGCGCCTTGCGCGCGGCGGTCAACGCCATCTCCGACATGGCGAAGAGGCCGTTCAGCAGGATCAGGAAAACCAGTAACGCAACGTCCATGGCTACGGGCGCGGCAGCTCGCGCGCCCGGCTCTCAGATGCCCTCAGGCGGGCCGGCGAGCGTAGCAGAATCAGCGCCCTCGCCTCCCGGCTCACATCGATCGCGGCCCCATGCACTTCCTGATCGGCGACCTGCAAGGCTGCTGCGACGCCTTCGACCGCCTGCTCGCCGAGATCGGCTTCTCGCCCTCGCGCGACCAGCTGCACGTGCTGGGCGACATCGTCAACCGCGGGCCGCAATCGCTGCAAACCCTGAGGCGCCTGCGCGCGCTGGATGGCGCGGCCACAGCGCTGCTGGGCAACCACGACCTGCACCTGCTCGCCGTGGCCGAGGGCATCCGGCCCCAGCACCGCAGCGACACGCTGCGCGAGATCCTGGCCAGCCCGGAGCGCGACGCCCTGCTGGCCTGGGTGCGCGACTGCCCGCTGGCCGACACCGCGCACGGCTGGCTGCTGGTGCACGCCGGCCTGGTGCCGCAGTGGGACGCCGACACCGCGCTGGCGCTGGCGGCCGAGGTGCAGGCCATGCTGCGCGGCCCCGACCTGCACGGCTTCCTGCGCGTGATGTACGGCAACGAGCCGCTGCGCTGGGACGACCGCCTGGCCGGCGCGGACCGGTGGCGCTTCGTCATCAACGTGATGACGCGCATCCGCTTCTGCAGCGACGACGGCACGCTCGAATTCGGCACCAAGGATGGCGCCGCCGCCGCGCCGCCGGGCTACCGGCCGTGGTTCGACGTGCCGGGCCGGCGCAGCGCCGCCACGCCGGTTGCATTCGGACACTGGTCGACGCTGGGCCTGCGCATCGAGCCGCGGCTGATGGCGCTGGACACCGGCTGCGTCTGGGGCGGCGCCCTCACCGCCGTGCGCATCGACGGCGGCCGTCAGGACGTGGCCCGGGTCAGCTGCGCGAATGCGCCAACAAGCTGACGGAATGGCTCCTTTGGTGGCTGTTGGCGCGGAACCTTGGGTGATCCAATCCCACTACCGCCCCACGAACATCGACACGCGCCTGAAGGCGCTTGAGGAATTTCCGCCATGGCCGTCGCCAACTGGACCCGTGACCAGGTTTTCAACCAGCTGAACAGCGGCGAGCGCTGGAACGGGAACACCATCACCTACGCCTTCCCGCAGACGGCGGGCGGCATGTTCTCGCAGGGCGAAGCGGCCGGCTTCCGCGCCGCCGACGCCGGCCAGCAGCAGTTGATGGTGCTGGCCCTGGCCACCTGGGACGACCTGATCCAGCAAAGCTTCGTGCAGGGCGCGCCGGGCCAGACGGCCATCGAGATGGCCTACACCAGCACCTCGATCGGCTACGCCCACGCCTATTACCCGGGCATCGGCAGCGCCTGGTTCAACGTCACCGAGGGCTCGCTGGTCAGCACGGCGGTCGGCCAGTACGGCTTCCAGACCTTCGTGCACGAGATCGGCCATGCCCTGGGCCTGGACCACATGGGCAACTACAACGGCAACGGCAACTGGTCGCCGTCGTCGTACCAGGACAGCGTGGTGCTGTCGATCATGTCGTACTTCGGCCCGCGCTACGCCGCGCCGAACTACAACGCCGAGGTGATGCAGGCCGACTGGGTGGCGGCCGACGGCCAGACCTACTCGCCGCAGACGCCGATGCTCAACGACGTCATGGCGATCCAGCGCATCTACGGCGCATCCACCACCACACGACTGGACGACACCGTCTACGGCTTCAGCAGCACGGTGGGCGGCACCACCGGGCGCATCTACGACTTCACCGTCAACCGCACGCCCATCCTGACGCTCTTCGATTCCGGCGGCACCGACACGCTGGACCTGAGCGGCTGGAACACCGCCAGCCGGGTCAACCTGAAGGCCGGCGAGTTCTCGTCGGCCAACGACATGACCAACAACATCGCGATCGCCTACGACACGGTGATCGAGAACGCCCGCACCGGCGGCGGCAACGATGTGTTGAACGGCAACTCGGCCGCCAACCGGCTCGAGGCCGGCGCCGGCAACGACGAACTGAACGGCTTCGAAGGCGACGACCTGCTGCTGGGCGGCGCCGGCAACGACATCATCGACGGCGGCGACGGCACCGACACCGCCGTGTTCGAAGGCAACTTCGCCAGCTACACGGTCAGCCTGGGCGCCGGCACCATCACGCTCGTGGGCGCCGTCAGCGGCACCGACCGGCTCAGCAACGTCGAGCGCTTCCAGTTCGCCGACGTGCTGCGCACGCTGGCCGAGCTGTCGCCCACTTCCGACGTTACTGCGCCGCAGCTGCAGTCGCAGTCCCCGGCGGACGACGCCACCGGCGTGGCGCCCGGCGCGGACCTGGTGCTGAGCTTCAACGAGGCGGTGCGCGCCGGCAGCGGCACGATCTCCATCTACCGCGCCGACGGCACGCTGGTGCGCAGCATCGACGCGACCGACACCGGCCAGGTGCGCTTCAACGGCAACATCGTCACCATCGACGCCGCGACCAACCTGGGACAGTCGCAGGCGCACTACGTGCTGGTCAGCGCCGGGGCCGTCACCGACCTCAGCGGCAACGCCTGGGCCGGCATCGGCAACGCCGCCGCCTGGAGCTTCAGCACCGGCGCCAGCGACACCGCCCCGCCGCAGGTGCTCACGCTGACCCCGGCGGACGACGCGAGCAGCGTCAACGTCGCCTCCAACCTGCTGATGCAGTTCAACGAGCCGGTGGTCGCCGGCAGCGGCAACATCACCATCCGCAACGGCAGCGTCGTGGTCGCCACCATCGCGGCCAACAGCAGCCTGGTCAGCATCAGCGGCAGCACGGTCACCATCAACCCGAGCGCCGACCTGCCGGCCAATGCCAACCTGAACGTCACCGTCGATGCCACCGCGCTGCGCGACAGCGCGGGCAATGCCTTCGCCGGCATCAGCGCGGCCACGGACTGGAACTTCCGCACCAGCGGCGGCGGCACCACCGACGACTACCCCTACCGCACCGACACCACCGGCGTCGTGACCGTCAACGGCCCCCCGACCACCGGCACCATCGAAATCCCGGACGACGCGGACCTGTTCAAGGTGCAGCTGGTCGCCGGCGTCAGCTACACCTTCACGCTGCAGCGCGCCGCCTCGGGCGGCCTGACCAACCCCTACCTGCAGCTCTACGGCATCCAGCCCGACCCCTTCACCGCGCCCCCGCCCCTCGGGTACGACGACGACAGCGCGGGCGCCGGCAATGCCCGCATCAGCTACCGGCCCACCGTCAGCGGCACCTACTTCCTCGCCGCCTGGGACTTCGACATCGGCACCGGGGCCTATTCGCTCAGCGCGACGACGCAGGACACGGCCCCGCCGCAGCTGCTGGGCAAGTCGCCCAGCGACGACAGCACGCAGGTCGACGTCGCGTCCGACCTGGTGCTCAATTTCAGCGAAGCGGTGCAGCGCGGCGCCGGCAGCGTGCGCATCTACACCAGCAACGGCACGCTGGCACGTGAAATCAGCGTGTCCGACACCGTCGCGGTGGTCGTCAACGGCAGCACCGTCACCGTCAATCCCGGCGCCAACCTGCCGGCCGGCACCGGCTTCTACGTCAACATCGACGCCAACGCCTTCCGCGACGACGCGGGCAACGGCTTCGCCGGCGTCACCGGCAGCACGGCCTGGAACTTCAATACCGCCTCGCCGGCGTCCACCGACGACTTCCCGCTCAGCACCAGCACGAGCGGCACCGTGCCGACCACCGGCATCGCGGTCGGCGCACGCATCGACTACGCCAACGACGGCGACCTCTTCAAGGTGCTGCTGCAGGCCGGCATCACCTACCGCTTCGACATGGTCAGCCCGCTCAGCAGCGCGGTCGACCCCTACCTGGTGCTGTACGGCATGCAGCCCGAGGTGGAACTGATCGCCTACGACGACGACGGCGGCCCGCTGCCGCTGGACGCACGCCTGTACTACACCCCCAGCGCCACGGGCACCTACTATCTGGCCGCCTACGACTATTCCGAGTCCACCGGCACCTACAGCCTCTCGACCGCCGTGCCCACCGACGACTACCTCGCCTCCACCGCCACCACCGGGCGCGTCCATGCCAATGCCGCGGCCACCACCGGCCAGATCAACGTGCCCTCGGACGCGGACATGTTCGCCGTCACGCTGAACGCCGGCGTCCAGTACACCTTTGACCTGAAGAGCACCGGCCTCGAAGACCCCTACCTGGTGCTGCTCGACGGCACCGGCACCGCGCTGGCCTACGACGACGACACCGGCTTGGGGCTGAACTCGCAGATCACCTACACCCCGACGGCCAGCGGAACCTACTACCTGCAGGCGGCGGACTTCGACACCGGCATCGGCCGCTATGCCGTGTCCGCCCTCATCCGCAACGTGCTCAACGGCAGCGCGCAGGCCGACACGATGAACGGCACCTTCGGCGCCGACACCCTCAACGCCGGCGACGGTCGCGACACCCTGCGCGGCCAGCAGGGCGACGACATCCTGGACGGCGGCAGCGACATCGACGTGGCGCTGTACAGCGGCATCGCCAACAACTACAGCATCCAGCTGCTGGACAGCGGCGGCTGGGTCCTGGCGGACGAGGTCGGCACCCAGGGCCGCGACCTGCTGTACGGCGTCGAGCGGCTGCTGTTCGACGACGGCTACTGGGCCATCGACATGGACGGCCATGCCGGCACCACCGTGAAGACGCTGGGCGTCACCTTCGGGGCCGACTACGCGCTCGACGAGGCCTTCATCGGCATCGGCCTGGAGCTGATGGACAACCAGGGCGTGGACGCCAGCGCGCTGATGCAGCTGGCCCTGAACGCCGCGCTGGGCAGCGCCAACCCCGGCAACGCGGCGGTGGTGGACCTGCTGTACACCAACCTCCTTGGCATGCACCCTTCGTCGGCCGAGCAGGCCCACTTCCAGGGCCTGCTGGACAGCGGCGTGTACACCCAGGCCGCCCTGGGCCTGCTGGCAGCCGAGCACCCGGTGAACCTGACGAACATCGGCTGGGCCGACATCAGCGAGACCGGGGTGGGCTACGTCTGAAACTGGTGCCAGAATCGCGGGCTGCCGCGCGCCCCGAGGGTCGCCGGCATCCCCCGATGCCGCACCACGACCGTGAGTGCAGGCAAAACCGGCGTTAGCATGCGCCGGCGTGTTGGAAGCGTGGCCGAGCGGTTTAAGGCACCGGTCTTGAAAACCGGCGAGGGTTCATCCCCTCCGTGAGTTCGAATCTCACCGCTTCCGCCAACGCGTCAGGTTTTATGCGGGGTCGCGACGATTCAAAGCCGCCAACCCATCAACCAACCCACCGAAACGGCGCCTATGCTCGGCCTGCGTGACGAGGGGTAGCAGGCTGGTGCTGTGCTCACACTTTGTGAACCGCGGCTCCCGAGTCGGCAATATCCACATCCGGCCTCGCTCGCTTCTTCTGACGCTCGATCCGCATCGCGCGCCGGACCTTCATCTGGGCTACGGGGTCCCAGTGCGGGTTCTTCGTTCGCTCAGGCAAGTTCGCCAGTTTCCGAAGTTCCTGGCTCAGGGCGTCCGCCAGAAGACCAAGCTCGGAAAATTGCATCTGCCGTTCTTCGAACGCCTCTTCATAGTCGGGCGGCCCAGCGTGCTCACCGGCGGCCGCAACCGCCCCGTGTGCGTCGTCGGTTCGCGCGGCAATGTCGAAGATTCGATACGCCATGTCAGTCGACAGAGCCGTCCATTCAACTTTTATGTCCTCAGGCTTGAACGTCGGTAGTTCCTCGGCCGGGTACGTGCAGCCATCCTCGTCAGTCTCGCCGCTGTCGCACACCACCAAAGCTGCCTTGCTGACGTACTTGTCGAGGGCGAACACGACCATGACCGCCAGGTACTCCAGCGCCTTGCGGTCCTTGCGCTTCTGAAGCGTCAGATCCTTCCAGACGGCAATGAAACCGCCAACGAGCACTCCGAGGAGGCCGGTCAGGGGTGTGATGAAGTCCTTGAGTTCCATGCATGGGGCGCAGAACCTGCGGGGTGCAACTTCTGCGGGGTGCAATCTGCGACGCAAAGGGGTGCAACGGGTTGCACCCGAACCATCATAGAACCATCAGAAGAAGAAGTAAGAGAAGTGGCGTCGATGTTGAACTGTCTCGCCCGTCACCTCGATGGCGGCGGCGGCGGGGGCGCTGGCGGCCTTCGATACTCGCGGACCACCCTAATCGGTGGCGGCTTCGGACGCGGCGGCGGAGGCGGGGGGCCTCGCATGGACGCCACCGCGCACAGCTAGTACGCGCAGTACGCGCGTTGTGCTACGGTTGCTTACATGAAGCCCATTGCGACCGGCTACTCCGTCAAAGCGATCTGCCCGCAGTGCAGAGCAATCACCTTGTTCGACGTTCGGGATCAATCTCGGGAGTTCGGCCATACATCAATCGACTGGAATCACAAGTTCAGCGGCAAGTTTTTTCTCCGCCTTCACTGGCGCCTCCTGCGCTGTTCGGGCTGCGGACAAGGCGGCCTTGCGAAGTTCCATGACAGCGGGAACAGCAACGACGCTACCCTCGAATCGTTCCATCCAAGGGCGCTCAACTCCGCCAATCTACCCTCTGGCGTGCCCGCCGGAATCGCAAATGAATATCGCGAAGCGGAGCTATGCGCCTCGGTAGAGGCGTGGCGTGGAGCTAGCGCACTACTGCGCTCGACCTTGGAAAAAACGCTGAAGGAAAACGGCTACATCAAAGGAAGCCTTTACAACAAAATCGACGAAGCGGCTGCCGATGGCGTTATCACAGCAGCTCGCCAGAGGAAAGCGCATGACGACATCCGAACCCTCGGGAACGATGTCGTCCATGAGGATTGGCGCGAAGTCGATGAAGACGAGGTCATGTCTGCGCTGCACTACGCGCAGCGGATCATCGAGGACCTTTACGACGATCGCCCGTCCGTTGAGGCGCTGCTAAGGTCGAAGGGCAGGATCAAGTGAACGTCGCTGGCCGCCGGATTGCACTTGCCAGCTTGCTTCGACATGGTGCGCTCGCTCTTGTCGCCGTTTGCGGTAACAGCGTGGCCCAAGGCTCCGGCGCACTGGAAGTGTTGAACCAAGGAAGTCGCGAGGTCCGCCGCTTTGAGCTAGGAGACACGCCGTTCACCGTTGACGTGCGATTTGTGCCCGGATGGCGCAAATGCGATGGCCGGCCATTGAAGCGGTTTGACCTTCAAGGCCGCTCAACAGTGCGCGCGGAGCTGTACTGCTATACCGATTCCGGTGCGGCGGTTGGCTTCTCGTGCGTGGCTTCGCGTGGAGACGTCTTGGAAGCGTCAATCGGCCAATTGCTGGCAACCGGATCGCGGTTCACTTCGCCGGACAACATCGACACGCGGGGGGCTGCCGAGCTGCGACTCATCTGCTACGCACCATAACCCCGGAACGATGGCGCGGCACCGAAGCGCCGCGCGTGGAAGTCACTTCTTCTTCGCCGGCGGCCGAGGCTCCGACACCGTTTCGTTCGGGCGACGGTCCGCCTCCCGTTTGGGGACAAACTGTCCCGTTCCCGCGTCGCGGTAGTTGCGCGGCTTGGCAGGTTGCTTGGTGGCCATAAGGCATCTCCTTGAAGGCAAAGGCCCATCTGACAAATGCCGGCTTCCAAACAACCTACCAAACAGCGCCAAAGCGCCCTATCCGATTCCCCGCCGGCACTGGTGGGGCGCTCGCTTGGAAACGCCGAGCGTTTGGATGGTGGACACTATAGATGGGGTCAAAACTGATTGCAAGACGCTACAAGTAGCGTCCAATCGCTCATCAGTAGGCGCGGAGCGCCTCGGACATGACGCACACCGCCTGGTCCGGCGTCAGCCCGCAGTGGCGAGCTAGACCGTCGATCACATCGCCCGGCAGCGCGTCTAGCGTCTCGGCGTCTTCGGGCGTTTGAGCGCCATCGGCGAGACGGTGCACCCACGAAGCGAAGGCACTGAAGCCGCCCACCTCAGCGGCGGTCGGTGCGTCCTGCAAGACGAATGGCTCCAAGCCGATGACCGACACCGGCCGCTCCGGGAAAGCGGCCACAGCGGCAGCCCTGAACGCTGCCCACGCCGCATCGGCGAGCGCGTTCGCAGCAGCGGCTGAGGCGCTGCGGCTCGCTTCGGCGCGAGCCCGTGCGGCTGCCTCCAGCCGCGCCAGCGCTCGCCGTTTCGATTCACTGCCCCTCATCCCCTACCCCTCTACAGGGACTCCCCGATAAGTCAACACCGCCATTTGTCTTTCATGCAAGGCTGCATTTCAATTGCACTGACGAAGCGTGAAGAGCATGCCGAGACAGAGAACAGACTGCCACTCTACAGACGGCCTTGTTGCATCGCTGTCGCGTGAGCGGGTAGCGATGCGGCGGTCACCGCTTCCGCCAGCCCCAGTCCGCTCCCCTTCCCGGCCTCCGCGCTACATCCGCACGTCGTGCCGCGCCCCGCCCGACAGGTCCGCCATGTCGGGCTTGACCTCCGCGAAGCGCAGCACCTTGCCGCCGTGGTCCGCGGCGAAGCGGCGGGCGGCTGCTTCGTGCGCGAAGCTGGCGAAGGTGGGGCCCATCGAGCCGTGGTGGCGGCTGCCGACGACGTAGAAGCCGGCCTTCGCATCGACCCAGTGGCCGCGCGGCTGTTGCCAGTCGGCGCGCTCCATGTCCTGCACGTACGCGGCGCGCACCGGGCGCACCTGCTCGGGGTTCAGCAGGGCCGAGAACATTTCCACCGTGTCGCAGAAGAACACCGGCCCGGCCGCGCCGGCGTAGTGCACCTGGGCCTTGGGCCCGGGATAGTCGGCCAACAGCATGCCGTCCAGCTCGCACGCGGTCGATGCCGTGAAGTCCGCGGGTCCGGCGGGGGCGGCGGCCTGGCCGGCGTCCTCGCAGCCGGCCAGCAGCGCGGCGAAGGGGGCGGCGCAGGCGGCGCAGGCCAGTCGGCGGCGGGCAGCGTTGATGGGTGGGGTTTTCATCGCGATCTGAACCTCCACGCGGCCGCCGCCAGCGGCGCCGCGATCCAGCCCAGCATCACCAGCGCCATCAGCCAGGGCTTGGCCAGCGGCGCCGGCACGATGCCGGTGAGCCCGTAGAGGTTCTTCACCTCCTCGAGCGAGAAGACGTTGAGGATGCGGAACACGTCCGCGGGGTTGAACAGCAGCAGGTACGGGAACGCATCGGCCGCTGCGCCCAGCGCGCCGCCGGTGCCGACCAGCACGCCCAGCAGCAGCAGGTCGAACACCAGCACGAAGAAGAACCACAGTGCGATCGCCAGTCCGGACGCGCGCGCCCGGTCGCCGGCCAGCACCGACACCAGCACCGCGAGGCTGAGGAAGGCCAGCCCCAGCAGCACCGAAGTGCCGATGAAGCCGGCGAACGGTTCCAGCGCATCCCGCCCGGCCTGCAGGCCCAGCGCCAGCGCCACCAGGCCGAAGCCCGCCAGCGTGGATGCGCTGAGTGCCGCCGCCAGGCCGAGGTATTTGCCGAGCAGCAGTTCCAGCCGGGTCACCGGCAGCGCGAGCACCAGTTCCAGCGTGCCGCGCTCGCGTTCGCCGACCACCGCGTCGAAGCCCAGCATCAGCGCGATCAAGGGGATCAGGTAGATCACCAGGCTGACCAGGCTGGCGACCGTGGCCTCGGTCGTGCGCAGGCCCACCGCGCCCTGCTGCGCGCCGCCGAAGTACGCGATGACGGCCGCGAAGACGGTGAACACCAGCGCCACCGCCAGCACCCAGCGGTTGCGCAGGCGGTCGCGCAGTTCCTTGCCGGCGATGGCGGCCACTTGTCGGGGTTCGATCACGATGAAGCCTCCTGCCCGGCGAGCGCGAAGTAGACGTCTTCCAGCGTGGGTTCGTGCAGCTGCACGTCGGCGACCGCGCCCGCCGGCAGCGCGCCCAGCAGGCGCAGCAGCGCCAGCTTGGCGTCGCGCGGCAGGCGCGCGCGCAACTCGGTGCCCTGCCACGCGGGGCCGGCCAGCGGCAGCGCACCCAGCGCGGTCCGCAGCAGCGGCAGCGATTCCGGCGTGCTGGCGCGCACGGCCAGCGCCAGCGGCAAGGCCATGCGTTCGCGCAGCTGCTGCACGCTGCCCGTGGCCTGCACGCGGCCGCCGGCCAGCAGCGCGATGCGATCGACGCGTTCCTGCAGCTCGGCCAGGATGTGCGAGGTGACGATCACCGTCGTGCCGCGGGCGCGCAGGTCACCCAGCGTGGCGTAGAAGTCGCGGATCGCCGCGGGGTCGAGGCCGGTCGTCGGCTCGTCCAGCAGCAGCACCGCGGGGCGTCCCAGCAGCGCCTGCGCGAAGCCCAGCCGCTGCCGCATGCCCTTGCTGTACTCGCGCACCGGGCGCCGCGCGGCAGGCATCAGGCCCACGCGATCGAGCAGCGGGTCGATCTCGGCGCGGTCCGCGCCCTTCAGGCGCGCGAAGTAGGCCAGGGTCTCGTGGCCGCTCAGGTTGTCGTACAGCACCACGTTCTCGGGCAGCCAGCCGATGCGGCGGCGCACCTCGCGGAAACCGCGGCCGCCGACCGGCTGGCCATCGACGTGGATGCTGCCGGCGTCGGGCTCGATCAGGCCCAGCATCAGCCGGATCAGGGTGCTCTTGCCGGCACCGTTGTGGCCGATCAGGCCGAACAGCTCGCCGCGCTCGACGGCGAGGTCGATGCCGTCGACGGCGCGCACCGCGCCGAAATGCCGCACGACGCCGCGCAGCGCGACGGCATCAGCGACGTGGGTCACGGGCGATCGCATCGGAAGGCCTCCGGTGGGGTGGTTCAGCGGCGGCGGCCGTGCCGGCCGCGGGCTTCATGCGGGGATGGGGATCGACGACGCTGGGCACGCGCAGCAGCGGGAACTGCTGCGCCACCAGCCTCATCGCCTGCACCGCCGGGGCGGCCAGCAGCAGCTTGGCCTCGGGGTGGCGCCAGACGAGCCGGTCGACCACGTCGTTGGCCTCGTAGCGCAGGTCGCCGCGGCCGTCGCCGTCGCGGTCCCAGCCGACGTAGTTGCTCCAGTGGTTGCCGCTGTCTCGGCCCCAGGTCTCGTCGCGCGAGCCGACGTAGCGCACCTGCTGGCGGTTGCCGATGAAGTCGTTGGCCTCGACGACGTTGCGCGTCGACCCCGCCGCCAGGTGCACGCCGACCTGGTTGTCCACCACGCGGTTGCGGCGCAGCGTCGCGTACTCGACGTCGTAGATGAAGAAGCCGCGCGCGTTGCCGCTGACGGTGTTGTCCTCGATCACCGAGTCCTGCAGCGTGCGCAGCATGATGCCGTGGTCGGTGTTGCCCCAGGCGCGGTTGCGCCGCACCACCTGGTCGCGCACTTCCATCAGCGCCAGGCCGCCGCGGTTGCGGTAGCTCTCGTTGTCCTCCCACAGGTTGCGGTAGGAGTTCATGTAGTGCGTGCCGTAGCGGCTGTGGTGCAGCTTGTTGCCGCGGAAGACGGCGTCGTGCGAGACGTCGACGTACAGCGCATCGCGCACGAAGGCGATGCGGTTGCCGGCGATGCGCGCGCCGCGGGTGTTGTACAGCTGCACGCCGTTGCCGCGCTGCGCCGACGCGTGGTCGCGCTTGCCCACGATCAGGTTGTGCTCCACCACCACGCCGTCGGCCTTCTCGATCCACAGGCCGAACAGGTTGTAGACCAGATCGCAGCGCCGCACGGCCGCCCGGTGCGAGCCCGGCGCGACGTAGATGCCGGCGTTCTGCGCCAGCAGGCTGTTGCCGGAGTCGCGCACGATCAGGCCCTCGATCGTGACGTCCGGGGCGGTGATGCGGATGGTGTCGCCCTGCAGCGCGCCGGACAGCGTGGGCCGATCGATACCACGCAAGGTGAGCGGCTTGCCGATCTTCAGGTTGCCGCTGTAGCGGCCACGCCGCACCTCGACCACGTCGCCCGGCGCGGCGGCGTCGATGGCCGGCTGGATGGATTCGCCCGGGCGCACCGTCCAGGTGGCGGCGGCAGCGGCCAGCGGCAGCAGCAGCGCGCACAGCGCGGCGAGCCGGCGGGTGTGTCGCAGCATGCTCATGCCACCAGCCTCCCGCCCGCCTTCAGCGCCAGGAACAGCGCCGCGCCGAGCAGCAGGTTCTTGAAGCCGACGTAGCTGAGCATGTCCATCGTGTTGGCGACGCGGTAGCGCCGGCCCCACCACGGCCCGTCCTTCACGTAGCGCTTGTCGCGCAGGCGGATCAGCACCTCGAGCACGCTCCAGCCGAACCACCAGCCGATCACCGCGCCCGCGCGCAGCTGGCCGGCCAGGGCCAGCACCCAGGCCAGCGTGGCGGCCAGGGCCAGCGCGAAGCCCACCAGGCGCAGGCTGCCGCGGCCGCCGCCGCGCCGCCACGGCCACAGGTGGTCCCAGGCCTCGGCACAGACGAAGCCGCAGAGGCCGGGCGCGCCCTGGGCATACGACGGCGTCGCGGGGTCGGTGGGCATGCGCGGGTCGATCATGGCCTCAGGCCTCCTCGGGCGCGGTGGCCGGGGCCTGCGCCGAGGGCTTCGGATCGCAGGGCACCGGGTGGATGGGAATGAACAGGCCGTCGCGGCCGATCTTCGTCAGCGGCAGGCCGGCCGCCTCGCGGCGCTTGCGCTCCTTCGCCAGCGGCGGGCAGGCATGGGTGTCCGTGTAGAGGATCATGCAGTCCAGGCAATGCAGGCACTCGCGGTGATCGATGCGGCCGTGCTCGTCGATGGCCTGCGCGCCGCAGCCCACGGCGCAGGCCTTGCAGGTGCTGCAGGCCTGCTTGCGCTTCAGGCCGAACCAGCGGAAGGTCGAGGGCATCGCCAGCGACGCCCCCAGAGGGCACAGGTACTTGCAGAACGGCCGCTCGACGAAGATCGACAGCCCCAGCACCGCCGCCGCGAACAGCGTGTACGGCCAGGCGCGCTGGCCCCAGCCCACCAGGAAGGTGGTCTTGAAGGGCTCCACCTCGGCCAGCATCTCGGCCCACTGCATCGAGAACATCGAGACCGCGACGAGGCCGAAGAACACCGCGTACTTCACCCACTTCAGCCGGTCGTGCCAGCGCCTGGGCAGCGCGAACTGCAGGCGCTTCAGGCCGAGGGCGCCGCCGGCCTTGTACAGCAGCTCCGACAGCGACCCGAACGGGCACAGCCAGCCGCAGAACAGACCCCGTCCCCAGACGAAGACGGTGGCGATGATGAAGATCCAGAACAGGAAGATGAACGGATCGCTGAGGAACAGCTGCCACTCCCAGCGCAACAGCAGCGCGTGGAACCATGTGAGCACCTGCGTGATCGAGGGCTGCGCCATCAGCCCGAAGCCGACGAAGCCGATGCTGGTGATCCAGAACGCGTACTTGAAGCCGTTCACCGGCCACTTGTTGCGGCGGGTCGCGCGGCGCGTCAGCCGCTCGCGCAGGCCGTACACCACGGCCACCGCGGCCAGCAGCGCGGCAAAGGCGGCGATCTGCGGCGCGCGGGCCTGCCACACCCGCATCCAGGGCGCCTGCGGCTCCTCCAGCACCGGGCGGCCGCCTTGCAGGCGCGCCGCCGGCAGCCACACCTCGGCGTCGAAGCTCGCGAAGCTGCGGGTGCCGGTGGCGCGGTCGACCCGGTTGCCCAGCAACACCAGCTTCCACGGGTAGGCGGCCGAGAAACCCTGGCCCCGCACGATGAAGATCGCCGACTCGGTGGCCGCCGGCGCGCCCGCCGCCGCCAGGCCGTAGAGGTTCAGGTAGTCGAGGTCGCGGAAGGTGAAGCTGTCGCTGCCCTGCCGAACGTGCACGCGGTCGTAGATGCCGCCGCGCACGAAGCCGGAGCCCTTGAACGATTCGCGGCCCGCGCTGCGGATGACGAAGATCGCGCTCTCGTGCGGCGCCAGCCGCGAGCGCAGGCTATCCCAGCCGGTGTCGCCGAGCAGCGCGCGGCCGGTGTCCGGATGGTCGAGGCTGCCGAACCACAGCTCGATGAAGGGCTCGTCGCCATCCAGGCCCACCTGCGGCGGCATCACCCGCAGGCGCTGCACGCTGCCTTCGTCCACCAGCTGCTGCCAGCTCGGCCGGTCGCCGCGCAACGCGTACCGGGCGGGGGGGCGCTGCGTCGGCGCCAGGATGCCGGTCTGCCGCGCCACCGCCTGGCCGGACGCCATCATCACCTGGTTCTGCGCGATCACGGTGACGGTGGCGCCGGAGATCGCGTCCAGCCCGACCACGCCTTCCTCCGGCCGCGAGCGTCCGATCTCCAGCTTGTCGGCCACCGACTTTCCGAGGTATTGGTCGTTGAACCGGGTCAGCGCCGATTCGGGGATGCCCAGCAGCAGGATGGGCTCGGAATGCTTGAGCACCTTCACGCCGACGAAGCGGCCCTGCGTGTCCATGCCGATCAGCGTGACCACCGGCTTGCCGGAATAGGCCGGCGTGTCGGTGATGTCGGTGGACAGCATCACGTAGCCGACGAGCTTGTCGCCGGCCAAGGCCTCGACGTAGGGCGGCTGGCCCTTGCGCTCGGAGAAGGTGGTGGCGCCCGGAAACACCTCGCGGCACGGCGCGATGTCGCACAGCCGCCGGGTGCCGTGTATTTCATCCGGTAGCACGGCCTCGTAGGCGCCGGTGGCTGCGCGCGCGGGGGCGGCGGCCAGCAGCAGCGCCAGTCCCATCAGGGCGCCGAGCAGCAGGCGGATCAGCGGACGGAACATCGGTTGGACCAGGGGCATGGGGCAGGAGGCCGGTGAAAAAATCCCCGCGGGCGCTCGAGGCACCGCGGGGCAATCCCGTCAGCTCACCGTGTCAGGCTTCCACGATCATGCGGCTGCGCATCTCGAGGTGCAGCGCATGGCAGAAGTGGGTGCAATAGGCCCAGTACACCCCCGGCTTGTCGGCGACGAACGTGACCGACTTCGTCTCCAGCGGATTGACGATGAAATTGACGTTGTACTTGGGGATCGCGAAGCCGTGCGTCAGGTCCTCCACCTTGTCCAGGTTGGTCAGGACGATGGTGACCTCGTCGCCCTTCTTCACCTTGAACTCGCGCAGGCTGAACGCGGGCGCGACGGACGCGATGCGCACCGTCACCTTGCGGCCCTGGCGGCTGACGCCGGACTCCTTGGCGTCCTTGACCGCGATCGGCGAGTCGTCCAGCGCGTAGACGGGCTTCGGCTTCAGCAGCTCGCGCTTGAAGATGATGAAGTCGTGCGGCTCGCCACGCACCGGGTGGTCGGCCACCAGCACCATCTTGTCGCCGGAGATGTCGATCAGTTGCTCGTTCTCCGGATGCAGCGGCCCCACCGGCAGGTAGCGGTCCTTGGAGAACTTGCAGCCCACGGCCAGCCATTTGCCGTCCGCCGCCTTGGTCTCGGACTGCGAGGCGTTGACGTGGCCCGGCTGGTAGTGCACGTCGATGCGGTCGACCACGTACTTGGCGTTCTTGTCGCCGGCCGCGAACTTGATGGCGGCGTCGACGTTCCACTTCACCACCTGGCTGTCCAGGAACAGCGTGGTGTAGGCATTGCCGCGCCCGTCGAAGGCGGTGTGCAGCGGCCCCAGGCCCAGCTCCACCTCGGCGACGATGGCCTGGTCGGCCTTCTCGAGCTTGCCGTCGAAGTAGTCCAGCACCTTCGCCAGGTCGATCACCGTCGCGGTCGGCGACAGCTTGCCGGCGCAGATGAAGTACTTGCCGTCGGGCGACGCGTTGACGCCGTGCGGATTCTTGGGGACGCTCACATAGGCCGTCAGCGCGGTCTTCGCGTCCTTGTTGGACTCGCGCGTGCCGTCGACGACCGGCACCTTGCTGTCGCCGATGGTCTTGAACCTGCCGGCCTTGACGGCTTCCTCGATGCGCGCGACGTTGAAGAACAGGCAGGCGTCGCGTTCGGCGGACATCATGTCCTCGTACTTCGCGCCCATCTCGACGTTGTACTGGTTCGTCGCGGCGAGCTTGCCGTCATAGGAGGTGGCGGTGAGATCGCAGTTGCCGTCGATCAGCACCTGCCAGCGCACCTCCATCGTCTCGGCGTCGACGCAGGTGAAGAGCGACCGGTACTTGTCCGCCTTGTCGGTGTCGGCCAGCGCGAGGGGAATGCTGAACTCCGCGCCGCAGAACACGCGCGTGGTGTAGTCGATCTTCGGGTCGACCGGGTCGCGCTTGTCCGGGAAGATGCCGTGGAAGCCCTGCACGTTGGGCAGCTCGGTGATCTTGTCGCAGGTGAAGGAGTCGAGCCGCACGCGCGCGATGCGGCTGTTGATCTTGTCGTTGATCCAGGCGTAGCGCCCGTCGTAATTGCCGTCCTTGTACGACGCATGCACGTGGTGCGTGTCGGCCACCGTGTACTTCAGGCTGCCGTCGGGCTTGGTGCCCATGATCTTCTTGGATTCATTCGTGATGCCCCAACCCACCAGCGCATCCGGCACGAACACGGGAATGCGCGTGATCTCGCGCCCCGAGGGCAAGCCGAGCACGCGCAGGTCGCCGGTGTGGCCACCACTCCACAGGCCGTAGTAGGTGTCGAGCTCGCCCGGCTTCAGGTGCACGCCGGCGACGTGCTCGCCAGGATTGCCGAGCGCCGGTGCCGATGCCGGCTTGGCCGTCGCGGTGGCGGGCTTCTCGGAACAGGCCACCAGGCCCGCGCCGGCCAGGCTGGCGGCCGCGGTGGTGCTGAGGAAACGGCGGCGCGTGGGCGTCTGCTTCTCGTTGGGGTTCATGGTTGTCCTTGATGAGGGAGCCGCTCGAGCGGAACGATTCCGCCGATGGCCGACATCATCGAGGCGCCGGCAATAGAAGCATTTGAGATTCCTCAAATGGCTTCTCCCCATGCCGCCGAGACAATGCGTTCGTCCGCAACGAACGAGGCTCCCATGTCTTCGCGCTTTCGCCTGATCCTCTCGCTTTGTGTGTTATCGCTGGCTGCCTGCGGCAAGCAGGACGCACCGGCACCAGCCCTCTCCACCGCCCCCACCGCCCCCACCGCTGCGCCCGCAACCGCGCCGGCTCCGGCCGCCCCGCCCGTCGCCGTCAACGAGGCGGGCAAGTCCGCCTACGGCAAGGCCTGCGCGCTGTGCCATGCCGCGGGCGTCGGCGGCGCACCGAAGCCCGGCGACAAGGCCGACTGGGGCCCGCGCATCGCGCAGGGCGCCGAGCTGCTCTACAAGCACGCGCTGGAAGGCTTCAGCGGCAGCAAGGGCACGATGCCGCCGAAGGGCGGGTCGACGCTGGCCGATGCGGACGTGAAGGCGGCGGTCGACTTCATGGTCGGGCAGTCGAAGTAACGCCACGCATGCACGGCCCGCACGACACCACGCGCCGCCGCCTGCTTCGGGCCGGCGCCGCCCTGCTCGCCGGCTGGGCGCTGCCCGCGCGCCCGGCGCACGCCAGGCAGGCGACGCTGCGCGTTCAGCGGCCCCTGATGGGCACGGTGGTGGACCTGGCGGTGGTGGGCGACCCCGCGCTGCTGGCACCCGCGATCGACGCGGCCTTCGCCGAGATGGCACGGCTTGTGGCGGTGATGAGCCACTACGCGCCGGCCAGCACGGTCAGCGCGATCGGCCTGGCCGCCGGCCTGCAGCCGGTGGCCGTGCCGCCGGCGCTGATGCACGTGCTGAAGATGGCCCAGGCGGTCTCGATGCGCAGCGACGGCGCGTTCGACGCCACGGTCGGCTCGGTCGGCGCATGGCACTTCGACCCCGCCGCGCCCATGATGCCTGCGCCCGCGCAGATCGCCGGCCAGCTGCCGTCGGTGGACTGGCGCCAGCTGGTGCTGGACGAGCGTGCCGGCACCGCGATGCTGCGCCGGCGGGGCATGCGGCTGGACCTGGGCGGCATCGCGAAGCTGCCGATCCTGCAGGCCGGCCTGGTGACGCTCAAAGAACGCGGCATCGGCACCGCGCTGGTGAACGGCGGCGGCGACGTGCTGGCCGCCACCACCCCGGGCGCACGGCCCTGGCGCGTCGGCATCCGCGATCCGCGGGCGCCGCAGCGGCTGGCCGGCGCGGTGGAGATCGCCAACGGCATCGTCGCGTCCTCCGGCGACTATGAGCGCTGCTTCGTGCGCGACGGGCGCCGCTACCACCACGTGCTGGACCCGCGCACCGGCTATCCGGCACAGGGTCCGCACGGCACCACCCTGGTCGGCGACACGCTGGAGGCGGTGAACGGCATCGGCACCGCCGTGATGGTGCTGGCGCCGGGGGCCGGGCGCGCGCTGCTGCAGGCCAGCGGCGTCGACGCACTGGTCGGCGGCCGTGACGGCACGCTGTGGCTGACGGCCGGTCTGCGCCGCCGCCTGGCTGCCGTTTGAGTTCCAAGCCCGCCGCATGCGCTTGAGCACGCTCAATGGGACGCCACTTCAGGCCGCCGGGGGCGCGCGCATCCGGTGCACACCTTGTATCCTGCGGCGAACTGCCCGGCCATGAGACTCACCGCGTTCACCGACTACGCCCTGCGCGTGCTGATCTACCTGGCCGCGGAACCCGGCCGGCGTTCCACCATCGCGGACATCTGCGCCGCCTACGACGTCAAGGCCAATCACCTCACCAAGGTGGTCAGCCACCTCAGCAGGCACGGCTGGATCAAGACCGTTCGCGGCAAGGGCGGCGGCCTCACGCTCGCGATGCCTGCCGACGAGATCTGCATCGGCCAGGTCGTGCGGCAGACCGAGCGCGCCATCCCGGCCGCGTGCTTCGAGTCCGGGACGGACGGCTGCGCGATCGCCGGGTGCTGCCGCCTGCAGGGCGTGCTGTCCGAGGCGGTCGCAGCCTTCCACGCGGTGCTGGACCGCTACACGCTCGCGGACCTCACGCGCAACCGCAAGACCCTGGCCGGCATCCTGTTCACCGTCGAGCCGGCCCTGGGGCGAGCCGGGCGCGCCGCCCCTCACGACGCATCGTGAAAGATGATGCCCAGCGTGAACCGCTGCCCTGCCCGCACCTGGCTCACGCCGTGCCGCAGGTTCACGCGGTAGCTGCCGCGCTGGCCCTGCACGGGCCGGTGCTGCACCGCCAGCACCGCCGCGTCCCCCTGCTGCAGCGGCACCACCATCGGGCGTGACTGCGCGCGCGGGCGCTGCTCGGTCATCACCAGCTCACCGCCTTCGAAATCTCGGCCCGGCTGCGACAGCAGCACCACCAGCTGCAGCGGGAACATCAGCTCGCCATACAGGTCCTGGTGCAGGCAGTTGTAGTCGCCGGCGCCGTACTTCAGCAGCAGCGGCGTCGGGCGGTTCTGGCCGGCAGCGCGGCAGCGCTCGATGAACTGCGCATGCTGGGCGGGATGGCGCTCCTCAGCGCCCAGCGCGGCCTTCCAGCGGTTGGCGATGGGCACCAGCCGCGCGTAGGCGGCGCTGCGCAGGTCGGCCAGCAGCGGCGGCAGCGGATAGGCGAAGTACTGGTACTCGCCGCGCCCGAAGCCGTGGCGGGCCATCACGATGCGGCTGCGGAAGGCGGCAGCATCGCCGTACATCGCCGCCAGCCGCTCACATTCATCGCTAGCAAAGAGGCCGCGCATCACGGCGAAGCCGTCGCTGTCCAGGTCCTGCTCGATCGCAGGCCAGGGCTGGGCAGCCAGCCGGTGGCAGGGGTTCATGGTGGCGCGCCTCAACCGGCCTCGCGCTCCAGCAGCGCGCGCTTGCGTTCCACGCCCCAGCGGTAGCCGGACAGCTGGCCGTCTCGCCGCACCACGCGATGGCAGGGAATGGCCACCGCCAGCGCGTTCGATGCGCAGGCCTGCGCCACCGCCCGCACCGCCTGCGGCTGGCCGATGCGCTCGGCGATCTCGGCATAGGTGGCCGTGGTGCCGGGCGGAATCTTCGTCAGCGCCTGCCAGACCCGCTGCTGGAAGGCGGTGCCGCGCACATCGAGCGGCAGCGCCAGGCCCAGCCGCGGCGCCTCGACGAAGCCGATGACCTGCGCCACGCGCTGCTCGAAGGCGGCATCGCCGCCCACCAGCTCGGCTTTCGGGAAGCGGTCCTGCAGGTCGCGCACCAGGGCCTCGGGGTCTTCGCCGATCAGGATCGCGCACAGGCCCCTTCCGGTCGCCGCGACGAGGATGGCGCCCAGCGAGCACTGGCCGACGGCAAAGCGGATGGTCTCGCCCCGGCCACCGCCCCGAAAGACCTGCGGCGCCATGCCCAGCAACTCGCCCGCATGGGCATAGAAGCGGCCGTTCGAGCCGAAGCCGGCGCCGTGGATGGCCTCGGTCACCGTGCCGCTGCGCGGCAATTCGTCGCGCACCCGCCGGCTGCGCTGCGCGGCGGCATAGGCGCGGGGCGTCAAGCCCGTCGCCGCCTTGAAGACCCGGTGGAAGTGGCAGGTGCTGAGGCCGGCAACGGCCGCCAGTTCATCGAGGCTCGGGGCTTCCTCCGCCGTCTCGATCAGGCGGCAGGCACGCGCGACCGCCTCGGCTTGCCGCGCGCCGGGCGCGTCGTCGGGCCGGCAACGCCTGCAGGGCCGGAACCCGCCCTTCGCCGCCGCGTCCGCATCGGGGAAGAAGCGCACGTTCTCCCGCAGCGGCTGCCGCGCCGCGCAGGACGGCCGGCAGTACACCCCGGTGGTGCGCACGCCGTAGAAGAAGGCGCCATCGGCCGCCTTGTCGCGGCGCGCCAGCGCGGCCCAGCGCGCGTCGTCGGTGGAAAAGGAATTCGGGTTCATCTCGCCCTGGCCATCTGTTCGCATCAACATGGTGCCCACTGTGACCGCCGCAAGCGGCCGGCGCATCTTGCGGCTTGCGGTCGAATTCGGCCGTGGCCCCGGCCTGGGGCAGGCGGGCCGGGAACATCACAGCAAGCCGCGCAGCGCGCAGGGCCTTGCGGCCATGTTCACATCGGGCCGAAATCCTGAACGCCATGGCCCTTCCCGACCTTGCCACCGCCGACCTGCTCGCCGGCGCCGGAGACGACCCCGCGGCCCAGCCCCTGGCCCCCGGCGCCGTGCTGCTGCGCGGTTTCGCCACCTCCGGGGCCGCCGCGCTGCTGCAGGCCCTGGAGGCCCTGCTCGACAGCGCACCCTGGCGACACATGACGGTGCCGGGCGGCGGCCGCATGTCGGTGGCGATGAGCAACTGCGGCGCTTTCGGCTGGACCAGCAGCCCCGCCGGCTACCGCTACCTCGGCATCGACCCGGACAGCGGCCGTGCCTGGCCGCCCATGCCGGAGGCCTTCTCCGCACTGGCCCGCGCGGCCGCGGAACGCGCCGGCCATGCCGGCTTCACGCCCGACGCCTGCCTGATGAACCGCTATGCGCCGGGCGCCCGGCTGGCGCTGCACCAGGACCGTGACGAGGCCGAACTGACGCATCCCATCGTCTCCGTCTCGCTGGGGCTGCCGGCGGAGTTCCTGTTCGGCGGACTGACGCGGCGGGAGGCGCCGGCGCGCCTCGTGCTGGTCCACGGCGACGTGCTCGCCTGGGGCGGCCCCAGCCGCCTGCGCTTCCACGGCGTGCGGCCGCTGGCCGACGGCGTGCACGCGGCCACCGGGCGATGCCGCATCAACCTGACGTTCCGCCGCGCGGGGCCGGCCGCCCCATGATGGCCGCCCCCCTCAATTGAAGTGAGGCCGCGGCGCCGCGGGCGCGCAACGGTGGCCGCGCAGCGGCCAGAATGCCGCCCGCGCCGCAATGCGGCGAAGCTTCACGCCTGAGCCGCACCCTGCGGACTCAGGCTGGGCACCGATCGACCGAAAACGACATGCAGCGCTCCTGTCCGCGCTGCGCCGCACGAGCCCGAGGGAACCGCACGCATGGCATTGAGCAACTGGACGCTGGCCCAAGTCCTGGACCAGCTGGACTCCGGCGAACACTGGTCCGGCACCACCATCACCTACTCGTTCCCCCTCAGCGCCAGCGGCCTGTTCGGCTCCGGCGAGGCTGCGGGCTTCCGCCGCGTCACCGAATCGCAGCAGCAGGTGCTGACGGTGGCGCTGGCCGCCTGGGACGATCTGATGCAGCCGAACATGGTGCCCGGCAGCGGCGCCACGGACATCGAGTTCGGCTACACCAGCACCGACATCGGCTACGCCCACGCCTATTTCCCCGACTGGGGCAGCGTGTGGTTCAACGTCAACGAGCCGGACCTGGTGAACGCCATGGTCGGCGGCTACGGCTTCGACACCTTCGTGCACGAGATCGGCCACGCGCTCGGCCTCGATCACATGGGCAACTACAACGGCGCCGGCACCTGGACGCCGTCGTCCTACCAGGACAGCTCGGTGCTGTCGGTGATGTCGTACTTCGGTCCGCGCGATTCCTCGGCGCTGTACTCGCCGGACGTGATGCAGGCCGACTGGACCGACGCCAACGGCCAGACCTGGGCGCCGCAGACGCCGATGCTCAACGACATCATGGCCGTCCAGGCCATGTACGGCGCCTCCACGACGACCCGCACCGGCAACACGGTGTACGGCTTCAACAGCAACGTGGCCGGGGCGATGTCGGCCATCCTCGACTTCAGCCGCAATGCCCACCCGGTGCTGTCGATCTTCGATTCCGGCGGCCAGGACACGCTGGACTTCAGTGGCTGGAACACGCCGAGCGTGATGGACCTGCGGGGTGGCGGCTTCTCGTCGGCCAACCACATGACGAACAACGTCTCGATCGCCTACGACACGGTGATCGAGGACGCGGTGGGCGGCGGCGGCAACGACCAGATCACCGGCAACGCCGCCTCCAACCAGCTGATCGGCGGCGCGGGCAACGACGACCTGCGCGGCCTGGGCGGAGACGACACCCTGATCGGCGGCGCCGGCAACGACACGATCGACGGAGGCGACGGCAGCGCCGACACCGCGGTGTTCGACGGCACGGCCTCGGCCTACACCATCACCGTCGCGGGCAGCACCGTGACGCTCGTCGGCCCCAGCGGCACCGACCGCGTGACCAACGTCGAGCGTTTCCGCTTCTCGGACGTCACGCGGCTGCTGACCGAGCTGATGCCCGATGCCGACGTCACCGCTCCGCTGCTGCAGTCGACGACGCCGGCCGACGGCGCCGCCGGCATCGCCGTGGGCGCGGACCTCGGCCTCGTCTTCAACGAACCCGTGCGCGCCGGCAGCGGCACGATCGACATCTACCAGACGGGCGGCACGCTGTGGCGCAGCATCCCGGTCGGCGACACCCAGCAGGTGCGCTTCAACGGCAGCGTCGTCACCATCGCGCCCTCGGCCAACCTGCCGGCCGCGTCCAGCTTCTACGTCACCGTGCCTGCCGGGGCGGTGTCCGACCTGTCCGGCAACCCATTCGCCGGCCTGACGAGCCCGACGAGCTGGAACTTCAGCACCTCCACGGCCGACACCACCGCCCCGCAGATCGTGCGGACCACGCCGGCCGACGAGGACACCCAGGTGCTGCAGGCCGCGGTGCTGGTGGTCGAGTTCGACGAGAACGTGGTGATCGGCAGCGGCAACATCGTGCTGCAGCGCAACGGGCAGACGGCGATGACCATCGCGGTCACCGACAAAACCCAGGTCAGCGTCGAGGGCAACCGCGTCACCATCGATCCGACGGCGCTGTTCGACGCCGGCGCCGTCTACTCCGTCACCCTCGAGGCCGGCACCTTCAAGGACGCGGCCGGCAATGCCTTCGCCGGGCTGACCACGGCCGGCGCCTGGAACTTCAGCACGACGGCACCCATCGCCGGCGACGACTACCCGATGAGCCCGGACACCACCGGCGTGCTGAGCACCACCGGCAGCATCCTGCGCGCCCGCATCGACGCCGCCACCGACAGCGACCTGTTCAAGGTCGAGTTCGTCGCCGGCACCACCTACCGCATCGACATGGCGGCCGCCACGGCCACGCTCGACCCCTACCTGGTGCTCTACGGGCCGCAGCCCGATCTGCAGCTGCTCGACTTCGACGACGACAGCGGCATCGGCACCGACGCCCAGCTGTACTACACCCCGAGCCAGGGCGGCACCTACTACGTCGGCGCGACGGACTTCGGCGGCGCCACCGGCGCCTACCGGCTCTCGGTGAGCAAGCCCTACGACGACTACTCGGCCGCCACCAACACCGCCGGCGTGCTGCCCACCAACGGCAGCGCCATCTACGGCACCATCACCTCCCCGACCGACAGCGACATGTTCGCCGTCACCCTCGCGGCCGGCGCGCATTACACGTTCGACCTGGCCCGCGTGCCCGGCGGCCTCGCCGACCCCTTCCTGATGCTGTTCGACGCCGCCGGGCAACCGCTGGCCATGGACGACGAAAGCGGCGGCGACGGCAATGCCCGGCTCGGGTTCGCGCCGGCCGTCAGCGGCACCTTCTACGCCAGCGCCGCCGATTTCAGCACCGGCCTCGGCCGCTACAAGCTCTTCGTCACCACGCGCACGCTGGCCAGCGGCACTGAAGGCGCCGACACGCTCGAAGGCGGCGCAGCCGCCGAAGCCTTCAGCGCCCTGGGCGGCACCGACCTCGTGCGCGGCGGCGGTGGCGACGACATGATCGACGGCGGCACCGGCATCGACACCGCGCAGTTCAGCGGCGCGCGCGCGGCCTTCACGCTGCAGCAGGTGGGCCTGCAATGGCGCGTGACCGACGGCAGCGGCGCCGAAGGATCCGACCTGCTGCAAGGCATCGAGCGCCTGCGGTTCGCCGACCAGAACCTGGCACTCGACCTCGGCGGCCACGCCGGCCAGGTGGCGCAGCTGCTGGGCGCGGTCTTCGGCGCCCCGTCGGTCCAGATACCCGAATACGTCGGCATCGGCCTCGGCCTGCTCGACGGTGGCATGCAGCCCGAAGCGCTCGCGCAGCTGGCGCTGGACGTCGTGCTGGGCAGCGGCGCCAGCGATGCCGCGGTGGTCGAGCTGCTGTACCGCAACCTGACCGGCACGACGCCGCCGGAATCCGTCCTGACCCAGTACACCGGCCTGCTCGCCGACGGCACCTACACCCCCGCCACCCTGGCCCTGCTGGCCGGCGGCCTGGACCTCAACCTCGAGAACATCCACCTCACCGAGCTGGTGGCCAACGGCCTGGGCTACGCCTGACCCTCCGCGCAACGCCAGCGGCGGCCAGGAGCGGCACGCCCCGGCAGGCCGCTGCACCGGCGGCCAGCACCTGATCCGGGGGGCTGCGGCCGCGGGGATTCGGACTAGCATCGCGCCCGCACGGACCGGGCGCCAAGCCGCCGGTCAAGAAGAAGCAGCGGCACGGCCGCCGGAGGGAGGAAGACGGTGAACGGCTCGAACCTGGGCCATGGCGCGCGCCCGCCGCTGGGCCAGTGGCTGCGCGCCGGCGACTGGCAGCGGCTGGACCAGCACTTCGCGCGGCAGCAGCCGATCCTGGCCGAGGACCATGCCGCCCGCGGCCTCATGCGGCTGCACACCGCCGGCACGCCCGAGCAGCTGTCGGATGCGCTGTCCGACCTGCGCCAGGCCGCCGCCCTGGAGCCGCGCAACCCCTTGCACGCACTCAACCTGGCGCAGGCGCTGATCGACACCGGCCAGCCGGCCGAGGCGCTGCGGACGACCGAGGACATCCTGCGTCGCGCCGCCGGCTTCGTCCCCGCGCTCGAGAAGCGCTGCCTCGCCCTGAATGCATGTTCGCGCTGGGATGATGCCCTGGAGGCCTTCGTCACGCTGGCCCGGGAGGCGACGGCACAGGGACTCGCGCTGACGCCGGCCGTGCAGGCGGCCGGCGCCGCGCTGGAGAGCCGCTGGTGGCGACCGATCCCGGTGGGCGGCGCCGCGCTGCGGCTCCCGCGCGAGGACGACCACGACGCCATCGCGCGCTGGCTCGCCGATGACGCGTTCATGGCGCGTTATCACCGATTCGAGCCGCGCACGGGCCAGGCGGCGCGGCAGCACGTCGCCCGCGCCCAGCGGCCGCCCCATGAGACGCGCCGGCGGGAGTGGATCGTGCAAGACCGCCATGGCCGAGCGGCCGGCTTCGCGGCGCTCGTCGACATCGACGCCAGCCACCGGCGTGCCGAACTGCTGGTCGGCCTGCCCGAGGCGGACGCCGCCAGTTCGCTGGCACTGAAGGCGTCCGTGGCCGCCATGGCCTTTGCCTTCGAGCGCCTGCACGTCGACAAGCTGGTCAGCCACGTCTACGGCGACAACCCGCTTGCCCAGGCCAACACGGTGCACCTGGGCTTCACGCCCGAGGGCCGGCTGCGCGAGCACCTGCGCATCGGCGACCAGCGCGTGGACCTGCTCGTCAACGGGCTGCTGGCCCGGGACCACGCGCAGCACCCGCGCCTCGCGCGGCTGCGGGCGCGCTGGCTGCACCCCGGCGCCGACGCATAACTCGGCCACGGCAATACCGCAGCGCCCGGCAGCCCCTGAAGAAGCGGGAAACGCAGCCCGCCTACCCGATCAACAAGCCCGACGATTGACCCGATGTCCCCCCTGCCCGTCCCCGCCCCCGCGTCCGTCACCCCGATCCGCCAACGTGCATCCACACTGCAGCCCTTGGCCGCCGGCACGGGCGACGACCACCCCGACACCTCGGGCGGCAACACGGTCGTCGCCATCGGCGGCGCGGCCCAGCTCGGCATCATCGACGTCGCGGGTGACGTCGACCGCTTCCGTGTCGAGCTTGCCGCCGGCGAGCGCTACCGCTTCGAGCTTTCCTCCACCAGTAGCGGACTGCGCGATTCCGAGCTGACGCTGCGCAGCGGCACCGGTTCGAAGATCGCGAGCGACATCGGCAGCGGCGGCAAGAACGGCGCAGCCCGGATCGACTTCACGGCCCCGGCCAGCGGCACCTACTACCTGGACGCCGTCGGCGCCGGTGGCGCGACCGGTCAGTACCGCGTCAGCGCCACCGCCGACTTCGACCACTTCCCGGACGATTCCAGCACCTCCGGGCGGGTCGTGCCCTCGGGCGCCGCACTCATCAGCCGGCTCGATTACGAGTGGGACACGGACCGCATCGCCGTCGACCTGATCGGCGGCATGTCCTACCGGTTCAGCCTCGCCGGGACGCCCAGCGGCGGAGCCACCAGCCTCGCGCTGAGCCTGTACAGCCCTGAAGGCGCCCACCTGCACGGGGCAGAAGAAGACAGCAAGGACGGCCGGCCTGGTGCCAGCTTCGCGTACTCGGCGCCGGCGTCCGGCACGTACTACCTCACGGCCATGTCCATGACCTCCAGCACCGGCGGCTACCAGCTCCAGGTCGATCCGGTCGCCGACGATTACCCCGCATCCACCGCCACCAGCGGCGCCCTGCTGCTCAATCCCCACGCGCTGGCCACCGGCAGCATCGAGACCCTGGGGGACAGCGACTACTGGCGCGTGACGCTGAGCGCGGGCACGGCCTACGCCTTCGACCTGCGCGGGGCCGGCACGGACGCCGAGGCCGACGCCATGCTGCGGCTGCGTGCGGCCGACGGCAGCCTGATCGCCGAGAACGACGACGCCGGCTCGAAAGACGGCCCGGCAGGACTGGCCTACCGGCCCACCGCCAGCGGCACCTACTACCTCGAAGCCTCTTTCCAGGGCTGGACCGGGACCTACGAGCTGCGCGCGGCAGCCGACGACTTCGGCAGCGACAACGCCACCGCAGGCCAGTTGCAGCCGGACGCCTCGCCCCGCCTGGGCACCATCCAGTACGGCAGCGACATCGATCGCTTCAAGGTCGTGCTGGACCACGGCACGGGCTACACGTTCGAGGTCGTGGCCAGCGGCGCCGGCATGCAGCCGACGCTCGCGCTGCGGGCGGTGGACGGCAGCGGATTCGGCGGCTCGACGATGGGCGGCGGCCGTGCCGAGGTCCATCTTCAGCCGCTCGGCGATGGCGGCACCTACTACCTGGATGTCGGCAGCGCCGACACCGCGATGGGCGAGTACACCGTGCGCGCCACGCCGGACGCCGACGACTTCGCCGCTTCCACCAGCACCCTGGGCCGTGCGCCGCTGGACGGCTCGCCGGTGTCCGGACGGCTCGAGCGCTCGGGCGACATCGACTACTTCAAGGTGATGCTGCAGGCCGGCGGGACCTATGTGTTCTCCGTGCGGGGCGGCGGTGGCAAGGGAGACGTCGAAGACACCGTGCTGCGCGTGCGCGCCGCGGACGGCCGCGTGCTGGCGTCGAACGACGACGGCTTCGGCTCGAAGAGCGGCGGCTCGCTGATCACCTTCCAGGCCCCCACCGACGGCGCGTACTACCTCGACGTCTCCTGCGACTCGTCCGGCGCCGGCAACTACACGCTCAAGGCCACCGCGGACGACTACCCGGACGGCCCCACCACGTCCGGCATCGTGCCCGTCGGCGGCGCCGCGATCGCCGGTGCCATCGAACGCGAGGGCGACGTCGACTGGCTGCGCGTCGACCTGCGCGCGGGCACGCTGTACGACTTCGAGCTGGAAGGCACGTCCCGCGACTCGGCCGGCACGGAGCCGCTCTACCTCGGCCTGCAGTTGCGGGCCCCCGACGGCAGCAGCAGCAGTGGCAACGGCGACACCGTGGAGCGACTGAGCTACCTGGCACTCACCGACGGGCCGCACTACCTGATCGCCCAGTCCTGGAGCACGACCGGGAGCTACACGCTGAAGGCAGTGGCCGTTCCTGACGACCTGCCCGGGTCGCCCGCGACGGCAGCCACCGTCCGCGTCAACGGCGGCAGCAGCCAGGGCACCATCAACGCCGGAGCGGACACCGACTGGTTCAAGGTGGAACTCAGCGCGGGCACGTCCTACAGGTTCGCTCTGTCGGGCACGGGCGGCGCCGACGCACTCGTCGACACCAGCCTGCGCCTGCTGGGCCCTGACGGAACCGAACTGGCCGCCAACGACGACAGCGGCACCAAGAACGGCAGCTCGGCCATCGCGTTCAAGGCGGCCTCCAGCGGCACGTACTACCTCGAAGCCGCCGGCGACGGCAGCCGGACCGGCGGCTATGAACTGACGGCCCGCGCCGTACTGACGGCAACCTCGGCCACGCCGGCGAACGGCGCAACGGACGTTGCACGCTCGGCCAACCTGGTGCTCGGCTTCGACAGGCCGGTGCAGTCCAACCACGGGACCGTGAACATCCAGCTCGCGCCGGAAGGCGGCATCGTCCAGCGCATCAGCCTCGACGACACCAACCAGGTGAGCATCAACGGCACGGTGGTCACGATCGACCCGGCGCTCGACCTCGCGGCCGACACGCGCTACTTCGTCAGCCTCGGCAACGGCGCGCTGAAGGACGCCAGCGGCAACCTCTCGGAAGGCATGGCGTACGGCGAGGCATTGAGCTTCGTCACGCGCGCGGGCAACCAGCCGCCCACGGCGGCGGACCACAGCTTCGCCACCACGGCCGCCATCGCAACGACCGGCCGCCTGCCCGCCGCGGTCGATGCCGATGCGGACAGCATCACCTACCAGCTGCAGGACTTCTCGCGCCAGGGCGGCCGGGTGGCGATCGAAGCGGACGGCCGTTTCACCTACGAGGCGCCGTTCTGGTTCAGCGGCACCGACCAGTTCGGCTTCAGCGTCACCGACAGCCAGGGCGGCAGCAAGGCCTACACGGTCACGGTCGACGTGGCGCCTCTGCCCGTCGTGCAAGGCACGGCGCAGGCCGATGTCCTGGCCGCGGCAGCCGGCTCCAGCCGCTACGAGGGCCTGAACGGCGACGACCGCATCACCACCGGCCCCGCCCCCGACATCGTCGATGGCGGCGGCGGCACCGATACCGTGCTGCTGTCCGTCCCCCGCAGCGCCGTCAGCCTGCAGCGCCGGCCCGACGGCGGTTGGACCATCAGCACACCCAGCTCGGGCACCGACCAGCTGTCCCACGTCGAGCGCCTGCAGTTCACCGACATCAGCACGATCCTCGGCATGCACGGCCCCGTGGAACAGGTGGCTCGCGTGATCGGCGCGGTCTTCGGGACAGCCCAGCTGCACGATGCCGCACTTGTCGGCCGTTATCTCGCGCTCGCGGAAAGCGGCGTCGGTGGAGAGTCGCTGGTCGCCCGGGCGCTCGACGATCCGCTGTTCACCGCGTTGGCCGGCTCGCGCACGAACGCGGACGTGGTCGGCCACGTCTATGGCAATGTCGTCGGCCAGGACCCCGGCGCGCTGGAACTGGACTACTTCAGCGGCCTGATCGCCGACGGCGCGTACACCCAGGCCTCGCTGCTGTGGATGGCCTGCGGCCTGGACCTGGTGGCCCAGCGCATCGACCTGGCCGGCCTGGCTGCCGAGGGCCTCGACTACCTGCCCGCTGGGGCCTAAGAGCGGCCTGTGAGCCTGGCCCGATGCCCGCGATGACGTCTTAGGAAGAACGAGAACTTGGCTGCGACCGACGACCACCCGGGCACGACCGGGGCCAATGCCACCCTGCTGATCGATGCCCCGCCTCTGCCCGGCGTGATCGAGACCGCCTACGACACCGACCGCTTTCGGGTCGAGCTGTCCGTGGGCCAGTACTACCGCTTCACGCTCACGGCCACGGTTGCCGGCAGCCTGGCCAAGCAACAGCTGGTCCTGAGAGCGTCGAACGGCGCCATCCTCGCGACGGACACCGCGGGCAGCAAGGGCGGCGGGACGGTGTTCGACTTCACGCCGGCGGCAAGCGGCGTGTACTACATCGATGCCATCGGCGACACGGACACCGGCGCCTACACGCTCACCGCCACGACGCGCTTCGACCAGTTTTCCAACGACATCCACACGATGGGGCGCATGACGGTGGGCAGCGACCCACTGGACAGCCTGCTCGACGCGGAAGGCGACGTGGACTGGGTGGCGGTCCCCCTCACTGCTGGTGAAACCTACCGCTTCACACTGACGGCAGCCCCGGGTGGGATGACCCATCCCCGGCTGGAACTGGTCGGCGAAGGGATCGCCGCCCGCGGCGGCAGCAAAGGCAACACCGCACAGCTGACTTACACGGCCAGCCGGTCCAGCACCTACTACCTCGCAGTCAGTTCCGAGCTGGCCACGGCCGGCCCATATCAGCTGTCCGCGACCGCGGCAATGGACGACTTCGCCGGGGCCACCACCACGGCCGGCACGGTGCTCGTCGATGCCGCGCAGCCGACGTCCGGCCGCATCGAGTCAGCCGGGGACAGCGACTATTTCCGCCTCTCGCTCACCGCCGGCCAGTACTACGCCTTCGATTTGCGCGGCACCGGCACCGGCACCGCCGCCCTCGACACCGTGCTGCGCCTGCGCGATGCGCAAGGGCTCGTGGTCGCCGAGAACGACAACGCCGGCGCCGCGGACGGTGCCTCCGGCCTGCTGTTCAGCCCCGACACCAGCGGCACCTATTTCCTGGACGCGTCGGCCAAGACCTCGGCCACCGGGACCTACCAGCTGCGTGCAGCGCTGGACGACTTCCCCGATGACGGCACCACACGGGGACAGGTCGTCATGAACGGTCCGGCCGCGACCGGGTTCATCCAGTCCGGCAACGACGCCGACCGCTTCAAGCTCGTCCTCGAGCCCAACCAAGGTGTCCGCCTCGGCTTCACGCACGTCCCAAGCAGCGAGCTGGCGCCGCAGTTGAGCGTCTACAAGAGCGACGGGACACTCCTGGGCCCGGGCGAGCCTGGGCGCCTGCTGCAGCAGGGGGGCACCTTCTACGTCAGCGTGTCGTCCTGGAACGGCTCGACCGGGGCCTACGCGCTGTCGGCCCGCAACGCCTGGGGCGACGACTTCGCTGGCGATGCCGGCACGGACGGGTACGTCGTCGTCGACGGAGATCCGCAGGCCGGCCTCCTCGAGGCCAGCGGCGACACCGACGCCTTCCGGGTGGAACTCGTCGCGGGCAAGCCGTACATGTTCGACGTCCGCCAGCACGGCGGGAGGAACGGGCTGAGCGACACCCACCTGCGCCTGCGTGATGCCGAGGGCACGGTGCTCGCGGCGAACGACGACTGGCACGCCCAGGCCAGCTCGCGCATCGCCTTCACGCCCGCCAGCAGCGGCAGCTACTACCTCGAGGTGTCGAGCGACACGGGCCGCACCGGCTCCTACGTGGTGTCAGCCATCAGCGACGATCACTGGGGCGGCCCGGAAACCACCACCGTCATCACGGCGGGGGATCCGCCACGCGCGGGCACCATCGAGCGCCCGGACGACGCCGACTGGTTCGCGATCGACCTGAACGCCGACGCGCTCTACGAATTCATGCTGGCCGGCGCGGGCCCGAACGCGCTCGCCTCGCCGGTCCTGCAGCTGCACGACGTCAATGGCGCGCTGGCTGCCGGCATGCAGATGGCCGCGGGGCGGATCAGCTACCTTGCCGAGGCCACCGGCCGGTACTACCTCAGTGCGGCGGACGCAGGGCGCACCGCCACCGGCGGCTACCTGCTCACCGCCGCACAGCTGCCGGATGACGTGGCCGGCACGCCCGCCACGCGGGCGATGGTGCGGGTCAACGGCGGCGCCAGCGGCGGCACGATCGAGGGACCGGACGACGTCGACTGCTTCCGGGTCGAACTCGTCGGCGGCACGCAATACGTGTTCAGCGCTGCCAGCGCCGATGCATCCGGATCAGCAACGGGCCCGAACCTGCAGTTGCGCGCGGCCGACGGCAAGCCGCTCGGCAGCGGCTCCAAGGGCCAGGGAACGGACCTGCGCCACACCGTGGACCAGTCGGGGACCTACTACGTCGCCGTCAGCGGCGACCTCGGCCACACGGGCTCGTACCTGCTCGCGGCGAGCACCGTCCCACTGCTGCAAGGCACTTCTCCGGCCGATGGCGCCCGCGGCGTGGCACGGTCGGCGAACCTGGTGGTGAACTTCAGCGAGCCTGTCGCACCGGGAAGCGGCTCGATCCATCTCGTCGATGCCGCAGGAACCATCGTCCGGTCCTTCGACGTCAGCGATGCAAGCCAGGTTGTCTTCAACGGCAAGGTCCTGACGATCGACCCGGCCACCGACATGCCGGGCGGAACGGCCCTCTCGGTCCGCATCGACCCTGGCGCGGTGCGCAGCCTTCACGGCGTCGCGGTGGCCGAAGAGGCCGCCACGGCCTTCGACTTCAGCACGCTGGCCGGCAACCGCAACCCCACCGGCGCCCCCGCGCAACTGAGCGCCACCGAGGGCACAGCCGCCAGCGGCCGCCTGCCCGCTGCCGCCGACGCGGACGGCGACAGCATCACCTACCACCTGGAAGACGCGGCCACGCACGGCCACGTCACCGTCGGCACGGACGGCCGGTACACCTACGAACCTGCCGCCGGCTTCAGCGGAGCCGACAGCTTCCGCTTCAGCGTGCAGGACAGCCAGGGCGGATTCACCGCGTACACCGCGGCAGTCAAGGTGGCGGCGCTGCCGACGGTCAACGGCACCGACCGCGACGACACGCTGCAAGGCGGCGCGGCCGCGGAACGCCACCAGGGCCGTGCGGGCAACGACCGCATCACGCCGGCCGGCGGCAACGACGTGGTGGACGGCGGCCTGGGCACCGACACCGTGGTTCTCACCGGCCAGCGCACGGCGGCAAGCCTCCAGCAGCAACAGGATGGCCAATGGACCGTCACGACCGTGGCGGGCGGCACCGACAAGCTGCGCGCCGTGGAACGGCTGCAGTTCAGCGACCGCAGCATCGCCCTGGACCTGGATGGCGCGGCGGGCCTCGTGGCGCGTGTGATCGGTGCGGTGTTCGGCCCGGCCCAGGTCCATGATGCCGCCCTGGTCGGCCGCTACCTCGCGCTGGCCGATGCCGGCACGGAAGGCGAGCAGCTCGTTGCCCACGCGCTCGCCGATCCGCTGTTCGCCACGCTGGCCGGCTCGCGTTCGAACGCGGACGTGGTCGGCCACGTCTACGCCAACGTCGTCGGCCAACCGGCCGATGCGGCGGAGCGGGACTACTTCAGCGGCCTGATTGCCGACGGCGCGTACACCCAGGCCTCGCTGCTGTGGGTGGCCTGCGGCCTGGACCTCACGGCTCAGCGCATCGACCTGGCTGGCATGGCCGCCCAGGGCCTGGATTTCCTGCCTCCGGCGGGCTGAAGGGCCAGGCAGCGCCAGGGGACGCGCAGCGTCCCCTGGTGTCTTGGTGCTGCTGCGGCGGCACCGCCGCCATCCGCTTCAGCGCGCCTGCCCGTAGATCTCCGGTGGCAACGGGTGTCCGAGCGCCTCCCAGACGTAGGACGTCAGCGTCACCGGGCCGATGCCGTCGAGGCGGCGCCCGGTGCTGCAGAAGCCGCGCGCGGTGGCCTCACACAGGTCCGCCTTGATGCGGTCCTCGTTCGGCCAGGGCCACAAGGGCACCGTGCTCGCCGTGTTGTAGCCCGGCGTGCCATGGCCGGCGCCGTCCGTGCCGATGCGGTACACGACGTTGGCACCGATGTCGGCGCCGCTGAAGCCGCGGCCCTTCAGCGCCGAGCCGGCCTCGATGCGCGGCAGGTGCTTCAGCGACGGCACCGGGCCATCGGCCCGCGGATCGGACGCCAGGCAGACGGTGCTGCAGCTCGTCTGGTTGTAGGCGCCCTGCGTGAAGGGCCCGATCACGTCCGCGTGCGATGGGCGATAGGCGGAGTTGATGCCGTAGCGCGCGCTGCCACCGCTCACCGCCACCACGTTGCGCAGCGTGCCGCCGCGCGTCGCCAGCGCCGGGCCGACGCGCACCACGTCGCTGGTGCGCGACGAGCCGGTGAGGTTCTGCAGGACATTGTTCGTGCCCTCGCGGTCGAGGTTGAAGGCGGGCCCGTGCGAGTTCCACATCACCGCGTCGACGACCTTGGAGGTCGGGTCCAGCGTCTGCCCCACGTCGGGGAAGTTGTAGTAGCCGGTGTCCGGCGCGTGCAGCGACAGGATGCCGAGCCACTCGTTGCGGCCGAAGTAATAACGCTCATCAGGCGTGTGCTGCGCGGTGGCGAAGTCGGCGCCGGGATAGTCGGTCGCCGCGAGCACCCGGTCGAGCACCATCATGTTCTGCACCGAGACGTCGTGCGAGTCATAGACGGTGAAGCCGACGTTCGGGTTGCCGCTGCCGCGGCAGGCGTCGGTACCGCAGCCGTCGCCACGCACGACGACGCGGCGCCACACGTTGCGGTGGGCGCGGTAGTTGATCGCCACGATGCGCTGCTGCGCCGCCCACACCCACACATCCTCGACCAGGTTGTCGGTGTTGCCCATGTGGTGGTCGTTGGTGCCGATGCCGAACGGGCCGTGGAAACCCGAGTCCTTGATGGTGACGAAGCTGGTGTTGTAGAGGGTGCCGCCGCCCTCGAAACGCAGTCCACGCACCGTGATGTGGCTGTCCTTGCGGACCTTGCTGCCGATCTTCAGCGGCCCCTCGATCGTCACCCGGCCGGGGTTGAGTGCGCGCACGACCACCGGCTTGCCCGGCTGACCGGACGGAATCGGCGCGGAGCGCGCGCCGTTCTCCGGGTGCATGGTGCCGGTGCCCGCCGCGGCCGAATAGACGCCATCCGACAGCACCAGCTCATCCCCCGGCGCCGTGCGCGCAAACACGTGCGCGAAGCTGCGGCAGGCGGTGGCGAGGGAGAGGCAATCGGCAGCGTCGCTGCCGGACGGTGAGAGGTAGCGCGTCGTCTGGCCGGTCGGGGGCGGCGGCGGCGGCGGCGGCGGCGGATTGGCCGCTGCGAATCGGGCGCCGACGAGGGTGTCGGCACGAACCGTCACGGCGCATGAAGCCGTCCCGGCGCAGGCACCGCTCCAGCCTTGGAAGATCTGGCCGGCCGCCGGCGTCGCGATCAGCGTGACGGCCGTGCCGATCGGCAGGCTCGCGCTGCAGGAGCTGGTGCACGTCGCCGAGGTACCCGGCGCGCCGATGCCCCCCTGGCCGCTGACGGTCAGCGTCAGCCGTGCGGTGGAGGTCTGAGCCCCGGCGGGCGGCAGCATGGCGAAACCGATGGCCAAGGCCACGCCCAGCGGACGGGCGAGCGCGACCGGACGGCGGCGCCGAACTGGATACTGCATGGATTTCCCTCGTGAAAAGCGGCAGGTGCGTTCCTGCCGCCGGCTGTTGCGCGCGCCCTTGCCGGCGCACCCGGCAGGTGTAAGCCGGCCGGCCCAGGCCGGTCAAGCGCGCATGAACATGCGCTTACACCGGATACCGGCCACCTTCATTCAGGCGATGCAGGTCCGGTTCTTCCCGGTCCGCTTGGCCTCGTACAAGGCCTCGTCGGCACGTTCCAGCGCCAACTCCAGCGCCTCGCCCGGCCGGTAGTCGGTGACGCCGGCCGAGAAGGTCACGAAGACTTCGCGGCCGTCGTGCATGAAGAGGCTGGCGCTGAGCTGCCGCTGCAGCCGGGTCAGCACCTGCTGCGCCTCGGCGACCGGCGTGGCGGTGAGCATCACGACGAATTCCTCGCCGCCGAAACGCGCCACGTGGTCCACCGGGCGCAGCCATTCCTTCACCCGCGCGGCCAGGGACTTCAGCGCCACGTCGCCGGCCGCATGGCCCAGCGTGTCGTTCAGCTTCTTGAAGTTGTCGATGTCGATCAGCCCGACCGCGAAGGTCGGACCGCCACGGTCGATGCGGGCGCGCTCGGCCTCGAACACCTGCGCCAGCCCACGGCGGTTGGCCACCTGCGTCAGCACGTCGGTCGACACTTCGTCCGACAGGCGCCGCAGCTCGGATTCGAGCTTCTGCACCTGGCTTTCCAGCTCGCTGGCGCGGGCATGCTCCTCGGCCATGCGCTGCCGCGCGCTGGCCACCACCTCGTGCACCGCACGGGTGTCGCCCACCAGCTCACGCACCACGTCGGCCAGGTTCTCGATCGAATCGGCCCGCTCGATCACGTCGGCGTAGTTCGCTACCTTGTCATTGAAGCGGCCAGTGACCTGGCCCAGCTCGCCGATCTCGCTGAGCATGTGGGAAATCATCGCCTTCAGCGCGTCGCGCGCCTTGGCACGCTCGCTGCGCACCGAACGCTGGCGCTCGCGCGTGTCGGCCAGCAGCTCGCGCGCGGCGCGCACGGCGCGCGTGCCGGCGTTGTCGTCCAGCCGTTCCCGCAAAGCCTGGCCCTGCCCGCGCGCCCAGCTGTCGTCCTCGGCCAGCTCCGTGATGCTGTCGCTGAGCGAGCGGCACAAGGCCATCAGCTCGTCGACCAGGTGATGGCGGTGCGCGAACAGCCGCCGCGCCCGCTGGCAGACCTCGACCACCGCCTCGGTGACCGCGAGCGTCGCGCCCTCGGCCCGGATGCGCTGTCCCAGCGCAGCCAGCTCGTCGGCCAGCTCCACCGCACGCGGCTGGTCCGGCGGCAGGCCGGCGCGCAGCGCGCCCTCCAGCGCCTCGACCACCTTGGGCTGGTGGTCGATGGCCGCGGGCCGCCCGTCGGCCGGGGCATCGACGGCGCGCAAGGCGGGTGGCCGCGCCGCCTCGGCCGCGGTCGCGTCCGCGGCCGCTTCCACTTCCACCGACGCATCGGCCGTGTCGTTCTCCCAGGCGCCCAGCAGCTGCTTCAGGCGCTGCTGCAGGCGCTGCGCGTCCTTGCGGCTCGAGTCGAGCACGCGCTGAAGGCTGTCCTTCTTGCGCGCCGGCGTCCATTGCCGGCTGCCGCGTTCCAGCGCCCGCGCCAGGCGATCGATCAGCGCGGCCCAGGCCTGGCCCTGCACGACGTTGGCATCGCCGCTTCGGTCCAGCGTGCGCTGCGCATCGTCATAACGCGCATCGCCGATGGCCGCGAGGATGTCGGCGCGCAGCGCGGTGTCGTCGCAGGCGCGGTTCAGCAGCCGTTCGACCAGCGGCCGGGCCTTGGCCGGCAGGCCGGCGTCGGCAGCCGCGCCGGGCTTGTGCGCATCCATCGCCGGCACCGGTTCGCCGGCCTCTTCCGCATAGCAGCGCGCGTAGTTGGCGGGCGTGGGCTCCAGTTTCGACAAGGCCAGGCGCCGCAGCGCACCCTTGGCGATCTGCGCGGGCGTCATGGTCCCGGCGCCGCTGGCCGCGGCCGCCGTGCGGGGGGGACTGTCCATGGCCGAGCTCAACTGCGCAGCCCGGCGGAACGCGGCGGATCGAGCCCGCGGTCACCCGCGGCCTGCGCGATCCATGGCGCCTTGCGCGGCAGCACGGTCTGCTGCAGCCACTTCTCGATGTCGTCCGGCGGAATCGGGCGGCTGAACAGGAAGCCCTGCATCACGCCGCAGCCCAGCCGGTGCAGCACCTCCATCTGGCGCAGGTTCTCCACGCCCTCGGCCACCACGCGCAGGCCCAGCGAGCGGGCCAGCGCGATGATGGCGGTGACCACCGCCGAGCTTTGCGGCGTGATGCCCAGCTCGCGCACGAAGCTGCGGTCGATCTTCAGTTCCGAGATCGGCAAGGTCGTGAGGTAGGCCAGCGACGAGTAGCCGGTGCCGAAGTCATCGATCGAGATCTCGACGCCGATCTCGTTGAGCCGGTGCAGCGACGGGATCACGTTCTGCAGGTCCTTCATCAAGCCCGTCTCGGTGATCTCGAGCTGGATGGAACGGTGTGGCACGCCGTAGGTGGAGACCGATTGGTGGATGTGCTCCACGAGATCCGAGCGCTCGAACAGCCGGTTCGGCAGGTTCACGGCGATCGAGTCGGCGAAGCCGAAGCTCACTGCCCAGGCCTTGGCCTGGCGCGCCGCCTCGCGCAGCGCCCATTCCGACAGCGGCACGATGAGGCCGGTTTCCTCGGCCAGCGGAATGAAGTCGCCCGGCGGCACCAGCGTGGGGCCGCGCTGCCAGCGCATCAGCGCCTCGGCACCGACCATGCGGGCCGAGCGCACATCAATCTTGGGCTGGTAATGCAGCACCAGCTCATTGCGCTCGATGGCCTTGTGCAGCGCGCTTTCCAGCTCCAGCTTCTCGCGCCCGCGGCCGGCCAATTGCGGCGAATACACCGCCGACGAATTGCGCCCCGCCGACTTCACCGAATACATGGCGACGTCGGAGTTGCGCATCATGTCCGCGACCGACAGGCCGTCGCGCGGGTAGATGGCAATGCCGACCGAGGCGGTGACGAAGCATTCCTGGCCGCCGACGAAGATCGGCTCGCGCATGGCATCGAGGATGCGCTGCGAGACGCGCTCGGCATCGCTGTCGTCGGTGACCTCGGGCAGCAGCGCCACGAACTCGTCGCCGCCCAGGCGTCCCACCGCTTCCAGCGTGCGGTGCGAACGCGAGCCCACCGACTCCAGCGCGCCTTCCATCACCTGGTCGGAATGGCGCACGCAGCCGCGCAGGCGCCGCGCCACTTCGACCAGCAGCTCGTCGCCGCTGGCGTGGCCCAGGGTGTCGTTGATGACCTTGAAGCGGTCCAGGTCGATCAGCAGCAGCGCGGCCTGGTGGCCCAGTCGCCGTGCATGGTCCAGCGCGCGTTCGGTGCGCCAGATCAGCTGGCGGCGGTTGGGCAGGCCGGTGAGCGCATCGAAGTTGGCGAGGTGGCGGATGCGGTCTTCAGCGACACGCCGGTCGGTCACGTCCTGCACGATGCCGGTGTAGCCGACGGAATGGCCGTGCTCGTTGAACTCCGGCTCGGCCTCCACGTGCACGATGCGCTGGCGGCCGTCCAGCAGGGTGACCGGCACGTCGATGGCGAGCACGGAGGCGTAGGTCAGCACCTCGTGCAGCACGCGGGCCATGCCGCGGCGCTCGGGGGCAGGCACCATGCGCAGGAGGCGGCGCAGCGAGACTTTTTCCTGCGGCAGGAAGCCGAACACGCGCAGGCCTTCGGGCGCCAGCACCAGGCCGCCGGGCGAACCGCCACTGGGCCGCCGCCAGTCGAAGCTGCCCATGCGCGCCAGGTCCTGCGCGCGGGCCAGCTTGGTCTTGCTGCGTTCCAGCTCCTGGCGCGTGCGGGCCGAGCGCAGCAGGTAGCGCAGGCGGCCGGCCAGCAGGCTCCATTGCGGTGACTTGACGAAGAAGTCGGTCGCGCCGGCCTGGTAGGCGCGGGTGATGGACGCGTCGTCGTCCAGGCCGGTGAGCATCAGGACCGGCATGTTCTCGAAGCCGGCGAAGGTGCGCAGCTCGCGGCAGGTGTCGAAGCCGTCGAGCCCCGGCATCATCGCGTCGAGCACGATGATGTCGGGCGTCCAGTCGGTCAGCAGGGCCAGCGCGCGCTCGCCGCTGCTGGCTTCCGTGATCTCGAAGCCGCGCTCGCGCAGCGCGACCGCGGTCAGCATCAGGTTGACTTCGTCGTCGTCGACCAGCAACACCTTGGGCCGCTCGGGCGAGTCGTCGGTGTCGAAGGCATGCGGCAGGGTCATGTGGCCGGAGGCTGCGGATGGGACTAGCGGGACAACAGTTCCTGGACCGCCCGGTCGACGCGCCGAGCCTCAGCCTGCAGGTCCTCGACGAGCCCCGGCACGGCATCGACCTGCCCTTCGCGCACCGCCTGTTCGGTGGTGGCGCAGAGGCGGGACAGGTCCAGCGCGCCGATGCTGGCGGACGACGATTTTAGGGTGTGGGCTGCGAGGCGGATCGCGGCATGGTCGCCACGCTGGCGCGCCTCGGACATCTGCTGCAACAGGCGGGCGAGCGAGCCCTGGTAGGTGCTGAGCACGCGCTCGACGAGCTTGTTCGTCCCGGTGGGATCCAGCATGCTCAGGCCGGCCAGCGCCTGGGCGTCCAGCGCGGCCATCTCGGTGCGGCCAGTCTCGGGAACGTTTGAATTCATGGTGTCACCAGGCGAGGGGCAGCGCCGACAGTGTGCGCGGAACGCCCGATGATGCCGCTTGCCGCGCGAATCGCAGCATGGTGGAGCCCATGCGCCGCGTCAAGCCTGTCGGGCTGCTGGGTCACTTCAAGCGGCAAATGCCGCACGTCGGCGTCGTGTCGGACCGGCATGGGTATCGGCGGGCGGCAGCGACGCGCACGGCGCAGCCTGGCTTCGTTCACGAGGGTTTCGGCGTGGCCGCGGCGGACTTGAGCGGCACGGCCCTTCCCTACAATGCCCGCCATGCCGCGTCCCCGCGATAACCCCGCAGCGCCTCCCCGCGGACCGCTGCCGGTGCTGCCCCTGGCGCTGGTCGCGGCGGCGGTGGTGGCCGGCCTGCTGGCCGCGCAGGCCCAGGTCGGATCCGGCGTGTATGCCGCCCTCGCACTGCTGCTCACGGCCGCCGCCTGCGCCTTCGCGGGCGCGGCCTGGGCCGACGAGCGCCAGGCGCGCCGCCTGCACGAGGCGCGGCAAGCCCATCAGGCGCTGCTCCAACTCACCGACGACTGGGTGTGGCAGACCGATGCCGACCACCGCCTGGTTCGCATGCAGCCGCCGCAGGCGGCCCCCGCCTCGGCCTGGGCCGCCGGAGCCGGCCGTGGGCAGTTGCTGTGGGAGCGCTTCGACGACGCGGAACACAGCCTGCAGGCGCGGCTGCAGTCCCAGGCGGCGCTGCCGGCGCTGCAGGTGCAGTCGCACTCTCCGTCCGGCGAGTCGCCGGCGGCGAATCCCGCGGCCGGCTGGCTGCTGCGGGGTGTCCCCCGCTTCGATCACCACGGCATGTTCTGCGGGTACCTGGGCATGGCCCGCCCGGCCGGACCGATTCCGGATGCCTCGGCAGCGGCGGCGGCCGACCCCACGGACGATGCGGACGGCATGGCCGCCGAATCCCTGGCCGCTGAGCACGCGTCGTTCAGCTACACCGTCTCGCACGACCTGCGGGCACCGATCCGCGTCGTCGAAGGCTTCGCCCGCATCCTGAAGGAGGACTACGGCCGCCTGCTGGACCGCATCGGCAACGACCACCTCGACCGCGTGCTCAGCGCTGCCGCGCGCATGAACAGCATGATCGACGCGCTGCTGTCGCTGTCGCAGCTGTCCACCCAGCCGTTGCAGCGGCAGCCGGTGAACCTGTCGCAGCTGGCGCTGTACGTGCTGGACGACCTGAAGCGCGCGTCGCCCGAGCGCGAGGTGGCCGTGCACGTGCAGGCCGGCCTGGTCACGCAGGGCGACCCGACGCTGCTGCGCATGGCGCTCGAGAACCTGCTCGGCAATGCCTGGAAGTACTCGGCCAAGAACCCGCATGCCGAGATCGCGTTCGAACGCGCGGAGCAGAACGGCCGCATGGCCTACCTGGTGCGCGACAACGGCGCCGGCTTCGACATGCGTTTCGCCGATCGCCTGTTCGGCGTCTTCCAGCGGCTGCATTCCAGCGGCGACTTCCAGGGCACCGGCGTTGGCCTGGCTTCGGTGCGCCGCATCGTCCGGCGCCACGGCGGAGAGATCTGGGCCGAGTCGGAAGTCGGCCACGGTGCGCGCTTCTACTTCACCTTGAAGTAGCGCATCAGGCCTCGCCGGGCCGAGCCAGCAGTTCAACCGCCTCCACCAGCCGTTCGGCCTGGTCGGCCAGGCTGCGCTGCTCGTCGGCGGCCAGCTTCTGCAGGCGCCGCATGGCCTCGCCGCGCTGCAATGAGTAGCGGTGCATCAGCACACCCACCGCCATCGGGACCAGCTCGTTCAGCGTCGCCGGCTCGACGGCCTCCGCGGGTGCGGCAGGCACAGCGGTGCGCGCCGCCAGGTTGGCGAACGCCGCCTCGACGGTGGGCACGATCTGGCCGATGTCCAGCGGCTTGACCAGGTAGGCCACCGCGCCGAGTGCGCGGACCTGCCGCACGGTGTCCTCGTCGGCGAAGGCCGACAGGAACATGAACGGGGTGTGCAGGTATTCCCGCAGGTACGCGGCGACGTCGAAGCCGCTCTTGCCTTCCATCCGGATGTCCAGCAGCGCCAGGTCCGGCTTGTGTTTGCGCGCCAGCAGGATGGCGTCGTCCCCGTTGTCGGCATCGATGACCTCGTAGCCGGCCTGGGACAGGCCATGGCTGACCGTGGCCAGCACCAGCCGATCGTCGTCCACCACCAGGATCTTGCCCTTGTCGGCCACAGCCATGCCATCCTTGCAAAGAAACGAACGCGGCCCGCACCCGCCGGGTGCCGCACGAGTCCGCGGATTGTCGCTGAACGTACGTCCAGGCCGGGCCCGCGCCGATGGGGCCTCGAGCCCGGGGCTGCGTCAAAGCGATTCCAGCAGCGCGATGCTGGGCGGCACGAGCACGACGCAGGCCTGCACCTCCGGCCCGACCTGCAGCAACGACAAGGTGGCCGTGCGCCGCGGCAGCAGCGCCCGCACCAGGCCCAGTCCCGAGACGCCCGGCGCCACCTGCGACAGGCTGAAGCCGGGCCGCAACCGGCCTGGGTTGGCAATGGTGATCGCGACCTGGCCCGGCTCGCAGCGCAGCACGCAGCGCACGTCGCCGGGGCTGCTGTGCTTGATGGCGTTGGTCAGCAGTTCGTTGACGGTCAGCGCGATCGGGATCGATTCGGCTTCGGGCAGCGCATAGCGATGCGGCGGCTCGCCCTCGGCCTCGACCCGGATCGGCCGGCCGAAGGTGCGCTGCACCGACGCGGTGATGGCCTCCAGCAGCGGCTTGATGCGCAGCGGCCCGGACACGCCCACCTGCAGGCCGTGCACCTGCGCGATGGCCTGCACCTGGCCCACCGCCTCGCTGATCAGCGTGGCCACCTCGGGCCGGCGCGCCGCCGTCTGCTGCAGCAGGCCGGCCACGCCTTGCAGGTTGTTCTTGATGCGGTGGTGCACTTCCTTCACCAGCATTTCGCGCTGGGCGACGGCGGCCTCGTAACGCGCCTGCTCGGCGGCCCGCTGCTCGGTGACGTCGCTGGCCACCAGCAGCAGCTGCGCATCGCCGGTGGCGTCGAGCAGCACGATGCGCACGTCCCAGATGCGGCGCTCGCCTGCAGCGCCGTCTTCCCCGCGCCATTGGCGCGGCTGCTCGCGCCGCAGCACGTCGGGCTGCTGCAGCGCCTGCTGCAGGTCGGCGCGCAGCGCGTGCGCCTCGTCGGGGTCGAACCAGTCCTCCGGGGTGCGGCCCAGCACGGCCTCGACCGGCCGGCCGAAGAACATCGCCGCCATCGTGTTCATGCGCAGCACCCGACCGCTGGCGCCGTCGAACAGCGCGATGGCCAGCGGCGCGGTCTCGATGATGCGCTGCAACGACGCCTGCGCCTGCGCGATGCTCACCTCGGCCTGGCGGCGGCGCTCGATGTCCAGCAGCGCGAAGGTGATCTGCCGGCCGCCTCCCCCTTCAACGCCGCGCCCGCCGGGCGGCACCGCCAGGCCCGAGGCCAGGCGGTCGCGCTGGCTGCCGTTGGGTTCGCGGCCGGTGACCACCGCATTGCCGACGACCCAGAACTCGCGCCCGTCACGCCCGCGCAGCCGGCATTCGAAGGTTTCCGCCTGGCCCTCCTCCAGCGACTGCAGGTAGTGCGTCGCGCGCAGCGGATGGTCCGGCTCGGCGGTGGCGACGATGGCGATCGGCTCGCCGACGAAATCCGCCAGCTCGCCGCCGAACATGCGCCGCGCCGAGCGGTTCATCCACTCGATGCCGGTGTCGCCGACCGTGACGATGCCCACGAGCACCGAATCCAGGATGGCGCGGGTGCGCTCGGCCTGCGTCTGCACCACCTCGCGGGCGCGGCGGCGCTCGTCGACGTCCACGTAGGAGCAGATCAGGCCGAGTTCGGGCTGGCCGTCCGCGACGCAGCGCTTGCTGACCTGCACCCAGATCAGCCGGCCGTCGCGGCGGCGCAGGCGCCGTTCGCCGCGCCAGGCGCCGGTCTGCAGCAGCGCGAGCTGCTGCTCGGCAACGAATTGGCCGTGTACCTCGTCGCTCTCGAACAGGCGGTCCAGCGGCAGCTGCGCCAGCGCCTCGGCGGTGTAGCCGGTCAGGTGTTCCATGGCCTCGTTGGCACGCTCGATGCGGCCGCCGCGCACGTAGGTGATGCCGACGTCGGAGACGTTGAACATCAGCTCGCGTTCCCGCGCGACCGCTTCCAGCTCCGCCTGCTGCGCCTTGCGCCGCGTGATGTCGGTGAGCACCGCCACGGCCTCGGACTCGTCGTTGGCCGCCGCCCGTGAAGCCACCAGCGCGAACCACTCGCCCAGGTGCTCGAACTCGGCCTCGAAGCGGCCATCCTCCGACAGCGCCTGCAGCAGCAGCGCCTGCACCGCCGGGTGCTCGGCGAAGACCTGGCTGATCGCCGCCCCGTTGCTCGCGCCTTCGGGCAGTCCCATCATCGCCTCGAAGCGGCGGTTGCAGCGCACCAGCCGGCCCGCACGCAGGTATGCGATGCCGGCGCTGGTGCCGTCGAGGATGGTCTGCAGCTCGCGCAGCAGCTGCTCGCTGGTGCGGTGGGCTTCCTCCTGGTCGGTGATGTCCAGCGTCACCACCGACAGCGCGGTGCGCCCGCCGGCCAGCTCGCCGGGCTCGACGCGCGTCAGCAGCCAGCGCACGCCCAGCCCAGGCAGCCGCACCGCGTACCGCACCTGGGCACGCCGGCCCTCGCGCAGCGCACGCTGCAGGCCCTCGAAGTCCTCGCGCGAACCGGGCTCGACCTGGTCGCGGCCGATCGACTGCAGGCCAGCCTGCATGCCCGCGGCCGGGGCCTGGCCCTTGGCCCCGCTCTTGCCCCCGCCCTGCGCCGGCAGCGACGAGGCCCGCGGGCTGCTGTGGATCCACCCGCGCGAGGCCTCGTACGTGGCGACGCCGATGCCAGCCGTGTCCATCAGCGCGCCGATCTCGAGCTGCGCCAGGTCGCGCTCGTCTTCCAGCGTGCGGTCTTCCAGCACGGCCATCACGCGCACCTGTCCGGAATCGGTGCGGTAGGCGCGCAGGCGCGAACGCAGGCGCAGGCGCCGGCCGTCGGGCAGCGCCAGCCCACCGCGCACCTCCAGCGCCGGCTGGTCCGGTCGCAGGGCCGGATGCGGTCGATCATGTTCCCAGGCCAGCAACTGGGACAGCTCCGCGGGCGCTTCGCGCAGCGTCAGCGGCACGCTGCCGGCCAGCGCTTCGAAGGCGGCATTGCTGCGCACGACGAGGCCGGCCAGGTCATAGACCACCATGCCGACCGGGCTCAGGTCGAACCAGTGCTCCAGCTCATGCACCGAGCGGTCGGCCTGGGCGCGCGCATGGTGCTCGATGGTCACGTCGTGCAGGATCGCCAGCATCAAGGGCGCGCCGTTGTCGGCCGAAACCCAGCGCGGCGCGAAGCGGAACCAGCGCTCGCGGCCCTGCTGGTCGGTCATGCGGCGCTCGATGCGCATGCTGGGCTGGCGCCCTTCCTGCAGCGAGGCCAGCAGTTGGTCGCGCAGGTCGAGCATCTCCGCGCGGTCGCCTTCGGGCACGAACTCCATCGGGTCGCGGCCGATCAGCTGCGAGGGTGGGCGGCCGATGGCCTCGCAGTAGGCGCGGTTGGCGGCGACGATGCGGAAGTCGGCGTCCTGCACCGTCAGCGGCTGCGGCGCGTCCCAGAGCAGGCGCACCAGTTCGCTGGTGGCGGCCGGACCGGCGCGCGGCACGAGGGCGTCGTCCGGCTCCGGCCGCGCCCGCAGGCTGCGTCCGCCGCCCGGGGCCGAGGCCAGCCGCAGTTCGAGCCGGCGCCCATCGCCCAGTCGCGCATGCCAGCGCCCCTCGCCGGCCCCCGCGCCGAGCGCGGCCTGCAGCTCGCTGTTGGCCGGCTCGGCCAAGCGCGCCAAGGCGGCAGCCGCATCCTGGCCGGGTTCGCAACCCCACAGGCGCATGGCCGCGCGGTTGCAGAAGCTGACGCGGCGCCGGGTGTCCAGCAGCAGCAGCGCGTCGTCGGTGCCGTCGAGCAGCGCGGCCAGCTGCGTGTGGGTGGGCAGCGCCTGGGGGCGAGACAGCACGGACATCGGCCCAGTTTACGGCGCGAGGTGCCGCCGCCCGGTGGTGGTGTGCTGCACAAGCGCGCGGCGAGACGCCACGGCGGCAGGAACACGGCCGGCTGGGCCGGCGCCGCGGATCAGTCCCTGTCGCGCGCGCCGTCGCCGGTGGCGCGGCGCAGGCCACGCTGACGCAGGCGCAACAAGCCGGCCATCACCGCCAGCGCGCCCACCGCCAGGGCCAGGGAGTCAGGCTCGGGCACGGTGTTCGCCTCCTGCTCCTCGGCGCCGGAGACCAGGCGCATCAGCGCCGGCGCGCCGTGCAGGGTCTCGGCCAGCACCGGCAGCGCGATGCGCTTGCGCTTGCGTTCCATGCGCGCCCCCAGCACCGAGACGTTGCCGCACACGTCCGGCACCATCACCGAATACAGGTTGCCCTGCTTGTCCGCAGCTTCGTACAGGCTGGCACGCTCGACGTGGCCGCGCTTGAAGTTCACCCGGGTGTTGACGCACAGCGTGTGGCCGTAGGTCATGGCCACGTTGCGCGGCTCGAATTCGCGGGTCTCGTCGCGCTCGGAGCGGATGCCGGCGTTGGTGATCTCGAGCCGGTCGTCGAGCTGGCCGGCCGACACCTTGCTGGAGATGCGCTGGACCACCTCGGCCGGCAGTTTCGCGGTCACCAGCGCCTGTTCCACCGAGCCGCGGTACGGATTGCGCCCCGGCATGCCCCAGGCGCAGCCTTGCTTCACGGTCAGGCGCTGCACGCCGGCGGTGGTCAGCGGATCGTCGGGGGCGCGCAGCAGCGGATGGTCGGCCGTGATCTCGACGCCGTCGTGGTGTTCGCCGAGCTTCAGCGGCAGCGTGTTGCGCGCGTCGCGCGCGGCGGGCCCGTCGCCGGGCAGGTTGTGCGACACGATCGCGGCCGTCGCGATGCCGGCCAGCAGCAGCGGCCAGGCACGCACGACGCGGCGCACACCATGCATGAAGAGCGACATCCCGGCCGACGCCCGGCCCCGGCGCGCGGGGCGCGCCGGTCGCGACGACGAACGAGAGAAGGGGCGCGCCGACGGGGCCGGCAGGTGCATCGGCAGCAGGTCGTTCCAGCCGCAGCGGTCGCTGATGCAGCGGTAGCGCGCCATGGACTCGGCAAAGCGCGATTCCATGTCGTCTTCGGTGCGGTGCACGCGGCGGACATTGCGTCCGCAGACGGGACACAAGTGGCGACGACCCTGTTCGTACAGGTGCATGGAGGCGGTATCGCTGGTGGGTGGAGGAGCCGTTCGGCAGCCTTGGTGGGCGCTGCTCGAATTACTACGAATTGTTTCATCGGCAGAAGCATTTCCGGCTTGAGACCCCCGGATCGGGGGGCGCGATTGCCGTGAACAAATCCCGCGCACGGCGCAGCGTCCGGGCCCACACTGCGCGGCTTTGACCGCCCGGCCGCCCATGGACAAGCATTCCCGACACGCTGCCACCGCCGCGTTGCTGGCCGCCGCCGCCCTGTCCGCCCTTCCTTGCCGGGCAACCGATCCCGGCACGCCGGGGCTGCCCCCATCACGCCCGGCCGCGGATGCCGGCGCGCCGGACTACGCCGAGCGGGTGATGCACGCGGTGAACGCCTACCGGGTCGAGAAGGGCCTGCCGGCGCTGCTGCCCACGGTGGACCTGGTCGCGCTGGCCGCGGAGCACAGCCAGGACATGGCGGCCCGCAAGCGCCCGAGCCACGATGGCTTCGCGCAGCGCTTCGAGCGCACGGGGGCGGAACTGTGCGTGGAGAACGTGGCGCATGGTTTCCGCGTGCCGGAGCAGGTGCTGATCGGCTGGCGCCGTGTCGCGACGCACCACCGCAACCTGCTGGAGCCGCGCGTGCGCTACGTGGGCATGGCCAGCAGCGGCCTGTACGTCACCTACTTCGCCTGCGACACGCCGCGCTAGCGCGGCAGCTGGGCGTCAGTCGAGCTGGCGGGCCGCGGCCAGCGCGCGCAGCACCGCGCGGTTGACTTCGGCCACCGCGAGCAGGATGTTGTCCGATGCGGCGCGAATGTCGTAGACCGAGGCCGATTCCACCGCCCGCACCAGCTCGAGGTACGGAAACAGCGGCCCGTCCTCGTCCACCAGCGCCGCGCGCACGCCTTCGGGCACGGGAATGGTCTGCAGCAGCTCGGAGAACGGCTGCTTCATCATGCGGTCCAGCAAGGAGAACACGCCGCAGATGAACATCTCGCCGCGCCGTTCGGGATCACCACTCTCGCGCACCAGCTCTTCCATCAGCAGGCCGCGGCGCACGGCGGCATAGATCACCGGCTTCATGTTGACGTCGCGGCTGGCCGAGGCCAGCAGCAGCGCCAGCCAGCGCTTCAGGCGCTGGTAGCCCAGCAGCATGATGGCGTGGCGGAACGAGGTGATTTCGACCGACAGCCCGAAGGCCGGCGAGTTGATGTAGCGCATCAGCTTGAACGCCATCGTCGGGTCGTTCTTCATGACGGCCTCGAGGCGCTCGACCGGCTCCTGCCGGTCGACGCGGTTGATCAGCTCGACGATGGCCTGCAGGTCGGGCTGGGCCGAGGCCTTGCCGCTGCTGACGACCGCATCGTCGATCGGCCAGCCCAGCACCGCGATGGCGCCGCGGGCGAAGGCATCGGTCATCTGGCCCAGGGTGCGCACCTCGCCCTGCACGTGCGGGATGTTGCGCGAGACGCCACCCGGCGCCGGCTGGCCGTCGCGCCGCTCGTCGGACAGGTCGATGATCGAATAGGCGAAGCACGGCAGCACCTCGCGCGGCAGCGGCGACAGCGGCCGGCCCTTGATCAACAGCGTGTTGCCGTGCTGGTGCAGCGCCTGCAGCGCCTCGGTGTGGGCGATGTCGGCGGCCATGAAGGCCGGCACCTCGACCATCATGTTCAGCGGCAGCTCGGTCTGCAGCAGGTCCTGCAGCAGGGTTTCGCCGACGATGTTCAGCGACACCCGCCCGCCATCGGCCGGCCAGGTGCTGGCCAGCGCGGCCAGCAGGTCGCCCGCGCGCGGCGGGGCATCGGGCTTGTTCGGGAAGACGGTGACGCGGATCGCGGTGACAGCGCGGTGGCGGTCGATCATCGGCGAGTAGCCGAGCGCGACCTGCCCGAGCACGGGATGTTCGTTCATGGGGTCTTAGTGTGCCCCCGTCCGCGTCATTTCAAATAGTCGAAAAGAGACATGCGCTGGACCATGGCGTAACTCTGCAACGCCGCCTGATAGCTGGTCTGCTTGTTCTGGAAATCGGACACGGCCTGCACCATGTCCAGGTCCTCGGCATCGGATTGCACCGACTTGGCCCACAGGTCGCGATCCTGGTTGCGCGACTGGATCGCGTCCAGCCGGCTCAAGGCGGCGCCGGCGACCGATCGGGCGGCCGAGAAGTGGCTCATCACCGCGTCGACGTCGCGCACCCCGCTGGCCACCGCCTGCGAGACCGCGCCGCGCGTCGCGTTCGGATCGCGCAGCGTGGCGATGGCGCGGTCCAGTGCCTCGAAGGGGTCCATGTCGGCCGTCGACGGCGTGATGTCGAAGCGGTCGCCGTCGGCCGGCGCGCCGCCCACGTCGAAGGTCATGCCGTCCACCGTGATCGCGCCGCCGGGAATGTAGGTGCCGGTCTGGCCGGTGGGCACGCCATTCATCTCCACCGCGTAGGTGGTGGTGGGGCCGACGACGCTGAAGACGATGGCGTAGTCGGCGCCGGTCAGCAGCGCCGGGTCGGTCACGCCGCCGGCGTCGATGAAGCCGCTGCCGGTGTTGGCCGCCGCGGCGGAAGTGACGAACACGCCGTTGCCGCTGCGCGCGCTGAGCCACACCGCCTGGCCGTCGACCGAGGTCGGCATCTGCTCGCTGGCCGAAAGCTGGCCCTGCCCGCCGGTGCCGGCGAAGACCACGCCGCCGGCCGCGTCGACGAAGGGCGGCAGGTTGGAGCCCTGGCCGCCGAAGATGTAGCCGCCGGAGCCGTCGGTCTGGTTGGCCTGGGCGAACAGCTGGCCGCGCAGCGCCACCAGGTCTTCCGCGATCGCACTGCGCTCGGCGGTGCTGTAGCTGCCGTTGCCGGCGCCGATCAGCTTCTCGCGCGCCATCTGCAGCAACTCGCCGGCGCGGCCGAGCGCCGACTCGGTCAGCGCCATCGCATTGCGGCTCACCGACACCGAGCGCTGCGCCGACTCGATGCGCTGCTGGGCGATGAAGGCGCGCTCGGCGCGGGCGGCGGAGGTCGGGTCGTCGCTGGGCTTGTTGACGCGCTTGCCGCTGGTCATCTGCATCTGCGCCTGGCTCATCTCGGCCTGGCGGCGCTGCAGCGTGGCGACGGCCGATTCGTAGCGGCTGGTGTTCGAGACGCGTCCGGACATGTGTGTTCTCCGAGGCTGCTGCCGCTAGTCCGCGAAATCAGCGGCCGCCGAGTTGAATCAGGGTTTCCATCACCTGCTGGGCGGTTTGCAGCATCTTCGCCGCCGCCTGGTAGGCCTGCTGGTACTGGATCAGGCGGGCCGCCTCCTCGTCCAGGTTGACGCCCACTTCGCTCGTCAGCGCCTCCTCGGTGCGCTGCGCCACCGCCGCGCTGGTGGCGGCAGCCGATGCCGTGCCCTGCACCCGCACGCCGACCGAGGACAGCGTCTCGGCGTAGGCGTCGGTCACCGTCTGGCCGTCGATCAGCCAGCGTTCGGCCAGGCCATCGAAGCTCAGCGCATTGCCGTTGCTGGAGCCGGGCACGGTGGTGAGGTTGATGGCGACGGTATCGCCGTTGGCCGGCACGCCCTTCAGCGAGAGCGAGAAGCCGTTGTACTGGATCGGCGCGCTGCCGTCCCAGGTGCCCGAAGCGAGCACGCCGCCGCCGGAATCGAGGATGTCGTAGTCGCCGGTCGCGCTGGTGAACTGCACCGTCATCGCCTGGTAGGCCGCCGTCGGCGCCGCGACGATGTCGAAGTTGCCGATCGACATGGTGCCGGTGTTCGCCGCCGGCGCCGAGGCCTGCAGCGGGCTGCCCGCGGCGATGCCGCGCGGGTTGTTGATGGCGGTGGAAGCCCCCATGGCCGCGGTGCTGACGGGCTTGAGCAGGTAGCGGTCGCCGGGCTGCGGCGGCGTGGCGCCGAAGGTGATGGAGAAGCCGTCGATCACCTCGCCGCCGCCGACCAGGCCGGTGTGCACGTACCCGTCCGACAGGCGCGTGGCCTTGTAGGTGCCGGGCGCGGCCGGGTCTTCCTCCAGCACGTATTCGCTGGCCTTCAGCGCGGTCGGGTCCGCGATCGCCAGGTCCACCGAGCCGATCGGCACGCCGAGCGCGTCGCGGTCGTTGTTGGCGTGCGCCATCGCCACCGGAACACCCAGGTTGAACAGCTTGCTGCCGGTGGCGCCCGCCAGGTCGATGCCGAACGACTGCTGCAGGTTCATCGTCGTGCCCAGGCTGGCGATGATCTGGCCCAGGCGGTTGCGGGCGTCGGCCAGGTCTTCGTTCTGGAACTGGATCAGGCCGCTGATGGAGCCTGTGCCGAGTTGCTCGTTGGGCACTGGCGTGACGAAGCCGGACACCGAGATGCCGATGCCGACGCGGGCCGGGTCGAACTCGTCCTGCCGCGCAACCAGACGGTTGGAGATGCCGCCCAGCACCAGGCTCTGGCCGCCGCCGATGAAGACGCTGATGCTGCCGTCCGAGGCGTTGATGGTCTGGACCTCGATGTTTTCGCTGATGCGGCCGATCAGCCGGTCGCGTGCATCCATCAGGTCGTTCGGCGTGTGGTTGGTGGCCAGCGCGCCGACGATCTTGGCGTTCAGGTTGGCGACCTCGGCGGCCATCTGGTTGACGTCCTGCACCGAGTTGCGCACGTCGTTGAAGGCATTCGCCTGCAGCATCTCCAGCTGGTCGCTGCTGGACCGTGCGAGCGAGGCGAAATCCTCCGCCCGCGCCAGCACCGCCTGCCGGGCCGACAGGTCGGCCGGCGCGGCCGCCAGGTCGGCGAACGCATTGAACATGCGGGTGGCCGCGTAGCCCACGCCGCCTTCGCCGATGCCGAACACCTGCTCCAGCTGGCGCAGCATGCCCAGGCGCGCCTCGTCCGCCGCGGCGGCCGACTTGGTGGCGGCGGCCTGCGAGGTCAGGAACATGTTGCTCGCACGGGTCACGCTCTGCACGGTGACGCCGCGGCCGAAGAAGCCGGAGCCGGTGTACTGGCCTTCCGTCGTCCCCAGGATCACCTGCTGCCGCGAGTAGCCCGCGGTGCTGGCATTGGCGATGTTCTGGCCGGTGGTCTGGAGCTGCGCGTACGCGGCGAACATCGCGCGCGTGCCCAGTTGCATCAGCATCGACATGGTCGGCTCCTGGTCAGCCCTGGCTGTGCTGCAGGCGCAGCGTGGTGTTGATCACGCGCGTCAGCTTCTCGGCGTAGGCCGGATCGGTGGCGTAGCCGGCGCGCTGCAGCCCCTGGGCGAAGCCCTTCGCATCGGCGCCGGCGGCCACCACGTTCTGGTAGCGCGGGCTGTCCTTGATCAGCCTGGCGTAATCCGCAAAGGACTCGGCATGGCTGGCGTACGCACGGAACTTCTGCACCACCTTCTGCGGCCGGCCGCCGATGTACTCGGTGGTCAGCACGTCCACCGTCGGGCCCTTCCAGCTGGCCCCGGCCTTGATGCCGAACAGGTTGTTCGAATGGGTGCCGTCGCGGCCGATGATCTCCTTCTTGCCCCAGCCGGTCTCGTGCGCGGACTGGGCGATCATGAACGCGGCCGGGATGCCGGTGGCGGCCTCGGCGGCCCGGGCCGCCTCGGTGTGCTGCTGCACGAAGCCGGCGGCGCTCTTCTCCGGCAGCTTGGGCGTGCTGTTCGGGGGGCTGACCAGCGGCAGGCTGGTGTTGGCGCTCCGGGTGTTCGGGATCGGGCCGGGCGTGATGCCCATCTGGCGCTCGAGCTGCCGCGCGATCACGTCGGCCAGGCCGCCGGGCTGGCCGGCCAGCTGGGTGGCCAGCTGCGCATCAAGCATCTCGGTGCCGAGCTTGGTGGCCTGGTTGTCCATCAGGCCGCTGGCCATCGTGGCCTGGCGCATGCTCTTGAGCAGCTCGTTCATGAACAGCGACTCGAACTGCCTGGCCGCGTCGCGCACGGCCGCCTTCGGGTCCTTGGCCGCATTGCGGCGCAGCGCTTCCAGGCCGCGCGCATCGCTGGCCAGGGCGGTGGTCGAAGGAATCGCAGCCATCAGATCACTTCCAGTTCGGCTCTCAGGGCACCGGCGCTTTTCATCGCCTGCAAGATCGCCAGCAGGTCCTGCGGCGTCGCGCCGAGGGAATTCAAAGCCTTCACCACGTCCGACAGCCTGGCGCCGGCAGGCAACTGGATCAGCGAGCCCCCCTGCTGGGTGATGGCGATGTCGGCCCGCTCGGCGACCACGGTCTGGCCCTGCGGCGACAGCGGATTGGGCTGGCTGATGACCGGCTGCGAGCTGATCGTGACGGAGAGCGAGCCATGCGCCACCGCGCATTCGGCCAGCGTCACCGCCTCGTTCATGACGACCGAGCCGGTGCGCGCGTTCAGCACCACGCGGGCGGCCGGCTTGGCGAGCGTGACGTCGAGGTTCTCGATGTCGGCGATGAAGCCCACCATCTCGCCCGGGTCGGCCGGCAGCCGCACCTTGACGACGCGGCCGTCCATGGCCTGCGCGGTGCCGGCACCCTTCGTCTCGTTGATCGACGCGGCCACGGCGCGCGCGGTGTTGAAGTCGTTGGCATTCAGGTCCAGCTGCATCAGCCCACCCTGCCCCAGCGGCGACGGCACGGCACGCTCGACCGTCGCGCCCTCCGGGATGCGGCCGGCCGCGAGGTGGTTGATCTGGACCTTCGAGCCGCCCGCCGCCGCGCCGGCGCCGCCGACCAGCAGGTTGCCCTGCGCCATCGCGTAGATCTCGCCGTCCGCGCCTTTCAGCGGCGTCGCGATCAGCGTGCCGCCACGCAGGCTCTTGGCGTTGCCGACCGACGAGACGTTGACGTCCAGCCGCTGCCCCGGCTGCGCGAAGGCCGGCAGCTCGGTGGTGATCATCACCGCGGCCACGTTGCGTGGCTGCATGGTGATGCCCGGCGGCAGCGTCACGCCCATCTGCTGCAGCATCGCGGCCAGGCTCTGCGGGGTGTACGGCGCCTGGGTGGACTGGTCGCCCGTGCCGTCCAGGCCCACCACCAGTCCGTAGCCCACCAGCTGGTTGGCCCGCACGCCCTGCACGCTGGCGATTTCCTTGATGCGGGCGGCATGCGCCGGCCACCAGAGAGCGGCGCTGGCGAGCACGAAGCTCACGCCGATCGCCAGGCGCAGGAAGCGCTCGGCGGCCTTGCTGTTGCGTCGGGTGCTGCGCATGGCGTTCAGATCGGGAGCAGCGTCAGGAAGAAGCGCGCCAGCCAGGCCATGGACTGGGCCTCGGCCTGCTGGCCGCGGCCGCGCTGCTCGATGCGCACGTTGGCGATCTGCGTCGACAGGACGCTGTTGCCCGGCGCGATCGAGCGCGGATCGACCGTGCCGGAGAAGCGCAGCACGTCGACGTTGGCGTTGACGCCGATCTGCTTCTCGCCGGAAATCACCAGGTGCCCGTTCGGCAGCACGTTGATGACCGTGGCGGTGATGACGCCGGAGAAATCGTTGGAGCTTTCGGTGACGCCCTTGCCTTGGAAGGTGTTGCTGCTGCTGGTGCCGAGCGAGGCGCGGCCGCCGGCGAAGGAATTGGCCTTCACGCCCGGGAAGGCACTGACCGAGGCGTCCATCGCGCCGGTCTTGTCGACCGTGCTGGTGGCCTTGGAGGTGGCCGAGATCTTCTCCGAGATCTGCACCGTCAGCGTGTCGCCGACCAGGCGCGCGCGGTGGTCTTCCACCAGCGGGCGGTAGCGCCCGGCCTGGAAGATCGAGCCGGTCACCGGCGGCTGCGCCGGCGGCGGCGCGGGCTGCGCGTGCGTGGGCTGCAGCACGTCCACCGGCGGAATGCGCTGCATGGCCTCGCAGCCGCACAAGGCGGCGCCGATGGCGATCAGAGTCAGCGTCGAGAGGGTCTTCATGAGGACGTGCCGGATGTCGGTGGAGGCCTGGCGCCGGATCAGAGCTGCGCCAGCCGCTGCAGCATCTGGTCGGAGGTCTGGATGGCCTTGGAGTTGATCTCGTACGCGCGCTGCGTCTGGATCATCGACACCAGTTCCTCGACGACGTTGACGTTGCTCGTCTCGACGTGGTTCTGCTGCAGCGAACCCAGGCCGTTGGACAGCGGCGCGCCGGCGTTGGCATTGCCCGAGGAGGCGCTTTCGATGAACAGGTTTTCGCCGCGCGGCTCCAGGCCCGCGGGATTCACGAACGAGGCCAGCTGGATCTGGCCCAGCGCCTGCGGCGCCGTCTCGTTCGGCAGCAGGGCCTGCACCGTGCCGTCGGTGGTGATCGTGATCGACTGCGCCGTGGCCGGCACGGTGATGCCGGGCTGGACCACGTAGCCGTTGTTGGTGACGATCTGGCCCTGCGAATTGAGCTGGAAGGAGCCGTCGCGCGTGTAGGCGGTGGAGCCGTCGGGCATCTGCACCTGGAAGAAGCCGTGGCCCTTGATCGCCACGTCCAGCGAATTGCCGGTGGCCTGCAGGTTGCCCTGGCTGAAGTTGCGCGCCATCGCCACCGCCCGCACGCCCAGGCCCATCTGCAGGCCGGTGGGCATCTGCGTCTGGTCGGCGCTGTTGGTACCGGCCGGACGCAGGTTCTGGTACATCAGGTCCTCGAACACCGCGTGGCTGCGCTTGTAGCCGTTGGTGCCGGTGTTGGCCAGGTTGTGCGAGATGGCGTCCAGCTGGGTCTGCTGGGCTTCCATGCCGGTCTTCGAGATCCACAGCGAACGCATCATGGCGACGCTCCTACGGGAATGATGGTTCTCATCTTCCTGGGAACTTGAGGGGGGCGATGCGCCGAAAAGCAGGTTGCTTGGGCCGCATTCCTCGGCTGCTGGCGCCGCGGCGGCGATTGGCCTATCGTCCCGCCATCCCAGATGCCGGAGGTCCGCCGATGCGCCGCGTCCCTCGCCTGCTGCCCCTGCTGCTGCCTCCGATGCTGGCCTGCAGCAGCGCCGCGGCGCAGTTGATCGTCGAGGTCGACGCGTCCCAGCCGCAGGCCCCGTTGCAGGACCTGCTCGGCGTCAACAAGCCGCCGCTGTTCGATTCACGCACGCCGGGCCTGCGCTACGACGCGCGCACCCTGTACCGCGCGTTCGGCATCAGCCAGGTGCGGCTGCATGACGCCGGCGTCGGCCTGTGCAACATCTACCAGGCGGCGACCCGGCTCAACGTCGGCGTCACGCCCTCGGTGCCGGTCACGGGGTGCACCTTGACGGGCAGCGGCGCGCCGCCGCATTTCATGTGGACGCCCAGTTCCTCGGCAGACGCCGACCTGGACAACGCCGCCAACTACGACTTCACGGCGCTGGACCAGATCGCCGCGGAGGTCCACGACAGCGGCGCGCAGGTGTACATGAACCTGGCCATGGACTTCAATGGCCCCAATGACACGGCCGATCCCGTCGCCTGGGCCAAGGTGGCGACCAACATCTACCGCCACCTGATCGGCGCGTTCAAACCGACGCCAGGCGTCGCGTTGGACCCGGCGTTCGTCGAGATTCACAACGAGCCTGACGGCGGCTTCTGGCGTGGCAGCGCGTCGACCTTCAACACCTTGTACGCCGAGAACACGCAGCGCGTGCGATCGGCTGCCGCTGCGGCCGGCCGCAGCGTGACGGCAGGCGGTCCAGGCTTCACCCATAGCGTGCTGCAGACGAGCAGGCAGGCCGGCAATCCGGCCAATGGCTTCATCGCCAACGTTGGCGCCGGCAGCCTCGACTTCTATTCCGCGCACCTGTACGACAAGTGCGCCGCGGCGACGCTGGCCAACAGCGCCGGCTTCCTGCGTTCGCTGCGCGCGCTGGTCGATGGCCAGGGCGGTGCCGGCAAACCGATCCACGTCACCGAGTGGAACATCGGCCTGGGCCAGCAGTGCGGCAACGCGCTGTACGCGGAGCAGCGGCTGCAGTCGTACGCGTCCGGCGTGCTGACGCTGATGCAGGATCCGGCGCAACGGATCACCGCCGCGCATTTCTATGCCGGGGTGACGATCATGTCGCTGTTCGATTTCACGTCGGTCCCGGACGCGGTGCGCATCAACCCGTCGGCATGGGCGTTCCGGGCTCATGCCAACCTGAAGGGCGCGACCGGGCTGGCGACGCAGGTCTGCGCGGCCGGCAGCGCGTGCGTCCCCGGATACGCGGCGGACGCGACGCCGCTGCTGGCACTCGGCGGCCAGGCGGCCGACGGCAAGCTCATCGTGATCGTGACCAACGACGGCAGCGCGGCGCAGGGCTATACGCTGAGACTGAAAGGACTCGGCGCCAACACCATCGCGAGCGCACTGGTGCGCAACCCGCCACAGGGCCCGCAGGACATCGCGGCAGCCGGCAACCCGGCGGTGCCCGATGCGGCCGCGCTGGCCGCGCTGCTCGCCGCGGGCGATACCGAGCAGAAGCAGAACCTGGACGTCGTGAGTGGCCAGCTGCAGCTTTCGATGCACGTCCCGGCGCGAAGCCTGCAGCTCCTGGAGCTGTGGCCGGGACAGGGCCTGCCACCAGTGACGAATGCGCAGGCCGACTGCCTGATGAACTGGGGGGAGGCAAACCATCCGGCACTGCTGCCGCCACCGCGGCCGCCGTCGCAGGCACTGGCGCCGTACTACTACCGCTACTACGCGGGCACCGACACCTACCTTGGAATATCCTCGTCCGACCAACGCTTGTACTACCTGGCCGGATCGCAGGGCGGCACGCTCGCCGACCTGGGTCCGGCGATGACGTGGGTCATCGCGGCAGGATGCCAGTGACCCGGCCGACGCCGGCTGCGTTCATCGCCGCGGGCGGCCGGAACCCGGACAGCGTCAGCTCGAAGACAGCAGCTTGGACGCCGACTGCTCCTTCTCCTCGGCGCTCTTGAGCATCTTCATCTGCTGCTCGAACTGCCGCGCCGCGGAGATCATCGCGACCATGCTTTCGATGGCCGAGACGTTGCTGCCTTCCAGCGCGCCGCCGGCGACGCGGGCATTCGGATCCGCCGGCAGGTCTTCGGCGGCGCGGAAGAGCCCGTCCGTCCCGCGGGTCAGGGGCGCCTCCGGCGTCACCAGCTTCAGGCGCCCCACCACCTGCGGCCGCTGGCTGCCGGACTTGGCGCTGATCGTGCCGTCGGCACCGATCGTCACCTCGCTGTTCGGCGGGATCGTGACCGGCCCGCCGTCGCCCATCACCGTGAGGCCGTTGCTGGTGGTCAGCAGCCCCTCGGTGTTGACGTCCAGCGAGCCGGCGCGGGTGTAGGCCTCGGTGCCGTCCAGCCCCTGCACCGCGAGCCAGGCGTTGCCTTTCATCGCCACGTCCAGCCCGCGGCCGGTGGACTGCACCGGCCCGGGCTCGGGGTTGTAGCCGGGCGTGGACTCCAGCGCGTAGACGCGCGTGCTGGCGCCCTCGCCCACCACCGGCACGGCGCGGAACGCGGCCAGCTCGGCGCGGAAGCCCACGGTGGAGGCATTCGCCAGGTTGTGCGAGACCACGTCCTGGCGCTGCATCGTGGCCTTCGCCCCGCTCATCGCCAGGTAGATCATGCGGTCCATGGCTCAGCCTCGTCCGGTCGGGTCCGGTGAATCAGCGCAGGTTCACGAGCGTCTGCAGGACCTGGTCTTCGGTCTTGATCGACTGCGCATTCGCCTGGTAGGCGCGCTGCGCGGTGATCATGCTGACCAGCTCGGCCGTCAGGTCGACGTTGGACTCTTCCAGCGCGCCCGACTGCAGCAGGCCGAAGTTGCCCTGGCCGGCGGCGCCGATGATCGGGTCGCCCGAGCCGAAGCTCGATCCCCAGGCATTGCCGCCCAGCGGCTGCAGGCCCTGCGGGTTGCGGAAGGTCGCCAGCACCAGCTGGCCGGCCGACTTGGACTGGCCGTTCGAGTACTGGGCCTTGATGACGCCGGTCTTGTCGATGCTGACGCCCGTCAGCTGGCCCGGCGCGTAGCCGTCCTGCGTCAGGTCGGTCACCGAGAAGGCGGCGCCGTACTGCGTGGCGCCGGAGATGTCGAGGTCGAAGTCGATCTGCAGCGACGCACCGCCGGCCGTCAGCGGCACGCCCGCGTCGACCGTGATCGGCACGGTGCCCGCCGGAGTCACCAGCGAACCGCCGTCGGCCGCGAAGTTCATGTCGTCGACGACCGGGTTGCCGCTGGCCGGCATCGGCTGGCCATTGGCGGTCATGTAGATGTCCCAGGTGTCGTCGACCGTATCGGACTTGCGGAAGTAGAACGTCAGCGCCAGTTCCTGGCCCTTGTCGTCGTACACCGTCACCGAGGTGGCGTTGTTGTAGGTGTCCGGATCGGCGGGGTCGAAGACCAGGGCCGCGTCGGGTCCGGCCAGGCGCGAGTCGAGGTTCAGCTCCAGCCCCACCGCCGTGGTCGCCGAGGGCGCGACGCCGGCGGTCGGCAGGCGCAGCGCCTGCACGGTCGACGGGATGATGGCGCCGTCCGTATTGGCCGCATAACCCAGCAGCTTCTGGCCCGCGTTGTTGACGATGTTGCCGTCCTTGTCGAGCTGGAACTGGCCATTGCGCGAATAGACGGTGGTGCCGCCCGAATCGAGCTGGAAAAAGCCATTGCCGTTGATGGCGATGTCCAGTCCGCTTTCGGTGGTGGTGATGTTGCCCTGCGAGAAGCGCTGCGTCACCGCGGCCAGGTTCACGCCGATGCCGATGGGCGAGCCGCTGCCGCCGCCCAGGGCGTTGGCGTACATGTCGGCGAACTCGGCCCGCGACGCCTTGGCACCGTAGGTGTTGGCATTGGCGATGTTGTTGCCGATGACGCTCAGGTTCTTGCTGGTGGCGTTGAGGCCGGACAGGCCTTGCTGGAATGCCATGGTGGGCTCCTTACGGGTGCGCGGGATGCGGCTTGAAAATCGTTAAGAGGCGATCGCCTTGACGTCGCTGTAGCGGACGACGCCGGCCTTGTCGAGTTCGACGGCCAGCTGGCCGCCATCGGAATAGACGGCGCGCACGGTGTCGGACACCATGGGCTGGGTGCCGACCTTCACGTCCTTGTTGGTGGCACTCACCTCGAAGCTCAGGCCGGTCAGCTTCTTGTTCGGTGCGGTCCAGTCGAAGCTGAGCCGGCCGGGTTCCTGCGGGCCCATCTTGATCGTGTCGATCACCTTGCCCGACGAATCCTTGATGCTGACCACCACCGAGGTGGCCGAGTCGGCGAGCGCGAAACCGCCGGTGGTCTTGCCATCGGCATCGAGCGTCAGCTTGTTGCCGGGCACCAGCACGCTCTTGCCGATCAGCGACGCGGCCTCCAGCGATTGCGACTGGAACAGCATCGAACTCATCGACGAGATCGACTTGTTCAGGTCGTCGATGCCGCTGACGGTGGAGATCTGCGCCATCTGCGTCGTGATCTGCGCGTTGTCCATCGGGTTCAGCGGGTCCTGGTTCTGCATCTGCGTGACCAGCAGCTTCAGGAAGCGGTCGGTCTGCTCGCTGGCGGTCTGAACCTTGGTGCCGCTCGCGCTGCCCAGCGCGGTGGCCGCGGAACCCGAGGTGGCGCTGTCGACGGTGCTCATGCTTCAGGCCTTCTTCAGGACTGGCCCAGCTGCAGCGTTTTCAGCAGCAGGCTCTTGGCCGTGTTCATCACTTCGATGTTGTTCTGGTACGAACGCGAGGCCGAGATCATGTTGACCATCTCCTCGACCGCGTTGACGTTGCTGTAGGTCACGTAGCCGCTGGCGTCGGCGCCGGGGTGCTTCGGGTCGTGCACGCGCCGGCCGGGGCTGTTGTCCTCCAGCACGTTGCTCACGCGCACGCCGGCAGCCGGCGCGCCGTTGGCCACCTCGCCCATCAGCGTGGTCTGGAAGACGACCTGGCGTGCCTTGTAGGCCTGGCCATCGGGGCCGGCCACGGTGTCGGCGTTCGCCAGGTTCGAGGCCACCGTGTTCAGGCGCTGCGATTGCGCGCTGACGGCACTCCCCGAGACGTCGAAGATCTGGAACATGCTCATTGGAGCCCCCCGTCCGATGAGTACATCGGCCGGCCCCCCGAGGGGGCGGTGCGGCCCGGCTTGGGAGCGGCCCGGCGCTCGGTCCGCACTCGCTTCGTTCGCCTCATGTCACTCATCCTTGTGTGTGGGACTTCATCGCTTCGGTCATCGTGCGCATGTGGCCGTTGATGAAGCGCAGCGTGGCCTCGTACTTCACCGCGTTCTCGGCAAAGGCCGCGCGCTCGCGGTCGAGGTCGACCGTGTTGCGGTCCAGGCTGTCCTGCGGACCGGTGGCATAGAGCAGCTCGCCTTCGCTGCGCGCGCCGGCCGCCACGCTCATGTGGCCGGCGTTGGTCACCGCCATTGCGCCGGGCGTGGGCACCTGGCCCGTGGCCTCGCGCAGCGCCTTCGCGAAATCCATGTCGCGGGCGATGTAGCCGGGCGTGTCGGCGTTGGCGATGTTCCCCGCGATCAGGCGCTGACGCTCGGCGCGCAGCGTCAATGCCTGCGCATGGAAGTCGAGCGTGGCGGTGAGGCGGTTCATGCTGGGGGATTGTGGGCAGCCGCCTTTGCAACATGAGCCCGAATAACGCGCCCATCACCCGCCAATTCGCGCCACCGCGCATCGGGCGGCGGCGTGACGATGGCGGGATGAAGAAGATCGCCCTCCCCCTGCGTGCCGCCTCCCTCGCCCTGCGCACGTCCGCAGCCGCCGCGGCCACGCTGCTGGCGCTGGGCGCCGCGGCCAACCCGGCGGCGCCGGGCGCATCCGCCGCCGCGGCCGCGGGCATCGACGCCGCATTCGCCGAACGCCTGCAGCGCCTGGCGACCGATTCGGCGCAGGCGGTGCTCGCGGAGGGTACGCCGCCGGTGCGCATCGCGGTCGAACTGGGCCAGCTCGACCCGCGGCTGCAGCTGGCGCCCTGCGCGCAGATCCAACCCTACCTGCCGGCCGGTGCGCGACCGCTGGGCCGCACCCGCATCGGCCTGCGCTGCGTCGACGGCCAGGCGCGCTGGAACGTGTTCCTGCCGGTCACCGTCAAGCTCTTCGCGCAGGGCGTGGTCACCACCGCGCCGCTGCCCGCCGGCACCGTGCTGCAAGGCAGCCACTTCATGCTGGCCGAGGTGGACCTGGCCGAACGGCCGGACCCGGCCTATACCACCATCGCCCCGGCCATCGGCCGCACGCTGGCACGCCCCATGGCCGCCGGCGACACCTTGCGCCGCAACGACCTGAAGCCGCGCCAGTACTTCCAGGCCGGCGACCTCGTGCGTGTGGTGGCGGTGGGCCGCGGCTACGCCGTCAGCGCGGAGGGCCAGGCGCTCAACCACGGCATCGAAGGCCAGCCGGCGCGGGTGCGCACCGAGTCCGGCCGCATCATCACCGGCGTGCCCACGGGCGGGCGCCGGGTCGAGGTGGCGCTGTGACGATTGGTAAGAGAATCCAGGCTTCGGCCCGGAGGGATCCCCCATTCGAGGGGAAGGGAAGAAAAGATGTGCGAAAGGCCTAAAGTCCGGCCGATCGCGGGCCGATACCCCGAGCATGTCTCAGGGCAATGTCAGGTGACCGCCCTGTAGGAGTCCACCATGAAAATCGGTCCGATCGAAAACAAGACTGCGCTTCCCCCGGCCTCCACCGCCGTGGCTGAGCGCAAGCCCGGCACCACGGCCAACGCCGGCGGCGCCGAGCCCAGTGCGAAGGTCGAGCTGTCGGCCGGTGCCCTGTTGGGTGCGGGCGGCAGCGAATCGGTCTTCGATGCCGAGAAGGTCAAGCGCATCGCCGACGCCATCCGCGACGGCAAGTTCGAGATCAATGCCGAGGCGATCGCCGACAAGCTGATCGCCAACGCCCACGAACTGCTGAGCCCGGGTTCCGGCAACTGAGCCAACCGCAGGCCCCCGGCCACCGCGCGTTCGCTTCCCCCACCACTGACGGTACCGCCGCATGATCACGACGCACGCCGAGCACCATGCCCTCCAGCAGACGACCGACCTGGAGTCCGCGGTGTCGCGCGTGGAGGCGGGCCTGAGCTCGCTCGGCGAGGCACTGCGCGAGCGTGATGCGCCGGCGGTGGAAACCCGTGCCAACGAGTTGCACCGCGCGCTGGCTGCCGCGGTCCAGCACTTCATGCATGCGGCGCGCCACGGCGGCGTGCCCGAGCCGATGCGCCGCCGCCTTGCGCGCGTGAGCGCCCAGGTGGCCTCGCAGCGCGACGCCCTGGCGCGCGCCACCGCAGCGCTGGACCGCGCCATCGACGTCCTGCTGCCCGAGAACACGCCGCCCGCCGGCACCGCGCTGTACGGCGCGCGCGGCCTGGCCGACGGCCTGCGCGGCGGCTCCTCCATCGTCGCCTGACGGCCGCCTGACGGCCGCCTGACGCACCGCCCGCGACTGCGGGCTCCTGTCTCCCCGGTGCCGCAGGCCGAAGGCCCTGCGCGTCATCCCCCGTTGCCCTGGCGTGCACCACGGTGCACACTCGCCGCCCAATGCGTACGTATTGATACGCTTTGGGCGGGCTCGTGCCTGTCCCCACACAAGAGGTCGTCATTGGGACTCGCAGAACTGAGGGCACGCAGCCGGCTGCCATTGGCGGTCGATGCCGAAGGTGAAACCCTGCCGTGGTCGGACAGCACCTTGCCGCCGCCACCCACGAGCAGCCCGTCCCACGGCCCGCGCCGCCTGGTGCCCTGGCTGGCGGGCGTGGCGGGCCTGGCCGCCGTCAGCGCCGGCGCGCTGCTGCTGCCGGTTGTCGAGCAGTCCGCCGGATTCAGCCTGGCGCTGCGCAGCAGCCTGCTGCAGGGCCTGGCCGCCATCGGCCTGTGCCTGCTGCTGCTGGCCACGGTGGGCTGGCTGATGTGGCGTGCGCACCGCGTGGCCGCGCGCACGCTGCGCCAGACCGCCAATGAACTGCGCCGCGGCGCCTGGGAATCGGCCGTGGCGGGCCTGCGCGAACCGCGGCGCGCCGTCCCTTCGGCCTTCGGCGACCTGGCGACGCAGGTCGAAGGCGTGATGGGCGAGTCCGAACGGCGCTGGCGCGCCCGCGTGGAGATGTCCACCGACTGGTACTGGGAGATCGACGCCCGCTACAAGCTGTCGAACCTGTCGGCCGACGCGCCGATCGCCAAGCCCGCCGGGCGCGCCCTGGGTGACCTGCTGGGCCGCCGCCACGACGAGCTGCCCTTCATGAAGCCGCCGGCAATGGGCTGGCATGCCTTCAACGACCTGCTGGAACGGCAGGAGAAGTTCCGCGACATCGAGATCGCCATCCAGGGCCTGGGCTCGCGCGAACGCGGCTGGATCACGCTCAGCGGCCGCCCGCGCCACCACCGGGACGGTCTTTTCGCGGGTTATGAGGGTGTCGCACGCGACGTCACCGCCACCAAGGACGCCTTCCGCAAGCTGCAGACGAGCGAGCAGCGCTACGCGGTGATGGCCGGCCTCTCGGCCGACTGGTACTGGACCACCGACGCCGAGCACCGCTTTCCGCCGCCCTCGGCCGACATGCTGCGCCGCTTCGGCAACCTGGTGGCGCGCAATGCCGGCAAGACCCGCTGGGAGGCCTACCCCGACGCGCTGACGCTGGAGCAATGGGCCGCGCACCGCGACGAGCTGGAAGCGCGCCAGGACTTCCGCGCGCTGGAGTTTCCGGTGCAGCGCGACGATGGCCGCACGATCTGGCTGTCGCTGGCCGGCGCGCCGCGCTACGACGACGACGGCCGATTCATCGGCTACCACGGTGTCGGCCGCGACATCACGCTGCGCAAGATGACCGAGCAGATGCTGCTGCAGCACAACCGCGAGCTGCAGCTGGCCGTGACCGCCCGCACCCGCGAGCTGGAGCTGGCCAACCGCGACCTGGACGCCTTCGCGCGGCAGCTGGCGCACGAGCTGCGCACGCCCATCGGCCACGTGCAGGGCCTGGCCGACCTGCTGCGCCAGCGCCTGGGCGACCGGCTGCAGCCGGCCGAAGGCGACCTGCTGGACCTGCAGGCCCGTGCCACGCAGGACATGCTGGCCACGCTGGAAGCGCTGCTGGAGCTGGCGCGCTCGTCCAGCGCGGCGATCGAGCGCGAGGCGGTGGACATCAGCGCGCTGGCGCAGGACGTGATCACGCAGCTGCCGCCGCTGGAGCGCGCGGCCCCCGTGCACTGGGACGTGCAGCCCGGCCTCGTCGCCTGGGCCTCGCCGGCGCAGCTGCGCATCGTGCTGCAGAACCTGCTGAGCAATGCCGCCAAGTTCACCCGCCGCACGCCGCAGCCGCGGGTCAGCATCAGCGGCCACCGCGACGCCGACGGCCAACTGCTGCTGCGCATCGCGGACAACGGCGCAGGCTTCGATGCCGAGCACGCGCAGCGCCTGTTCCGCCCCTTCCAGCGCTTGCACCGCCAGGACGAGTTCCACGGCACCGGCATCGGCCTGACCATCGTGCAGCGCATCGTGCAGCGCCACGGCGGGCAGATCAGCGCGATGGGCCAGGCCGGCCAGGGCGCGGTGTTCGAGTTCACGCTCGGCCAGCGCGAAGCCCAGCGGCCCGATCCGCACACCGCCGCCGGCGAGCCGATCACGGTGCCGGGCGCGCTGGCGTCGCCGGGGCGGGCGGTATCCACACCGCTGTGAGGCTGGGCCGCGCAGGCTCCTAGACTGCCGGCGCGTGGCCCCGGCCACGACGGAGGACGCATCGTCTTCGAAGGCTCGCCGGCGCAGCTCGCGGCCGCCCGTTCCACCCTCACCGCGCGGCACCTCGCGGACTGCGTCGCCCGCTGACCATCGCCGCCCCGAAACACATGACCGACTTCTCGACCACCACCCTCCCCGCCGATCCCACCGTCACCGCGCCCGACGGTTCCGACGTGCGCGTGCTGCTGCGTCTTTCCGGCGGCAGCATGGCGCACTTCCGGCTGGCCGCCGGCGCGGTCTCGAAGGCGGTGCGGCACCGCACCGTGGAGGAGATCTGGTACGTGCTGGACGGCCGCGGCCAGATGTGGCGCCGCCAGGGAGGACGGGAGGAGACCGTCGACCTGTCGCCCGGCACGTGCCTGACCATCCCGGTCGGCACCGCCTTCCAGTTCCGCGCGGCGGCCGACGCGCCCTTCAGCGCCGTCGCGGTCACGATGCCGCCGTGGCCGGGCGAAGGTGAAGCGGAGTTCGTCGACGGCGGCCCCTGGCCGATGTGCTGAGCTGCTTCGCAGGCGCCGGCATCGGGATCTGCTCAAGCGCGACCGCGCCGCGACCTCCAAACCCGCAAGATGAGCGTCCACAGCAGAACCACACCCAGGACCAGCGCCAGGCCCAGCGTGATGGGCGCCGAGTGGACGACCGCGCCCAGCACGAGGCCGCATGCCCAGCTTGAGTCGTGCAGACACTCCGCCGGGATCTCGATGAAAGAAGCGGCGAACTTGCCCGCGATCCCGAAGGGCAGTGTCTCGAGAACGTTGCGCTGCATCATCAGGAACGAGTGCCGCGCCAGCAGCAGCAGCAGCAGCAGGCCCGATGCGGCCAACAGCGGGATCGCCACCATCGGGCGCCCACGGCGCGCGGCCTCGGCACAAGCCCAGGCCATCAGGCAGGCCGTGCCCGCGGCCTGGAACAGAGCGAGCGGATCGTCCAGCACCCACCTCCATGGCGCAGGCAGCGTCAGCAGCGCCAGGGATCCGAGGAAGGCAAGCACGAACACCGCAGCCACGGCGGGATGGTGCACCGGACGAGCCGATCCACCGATCCTCGGCACGCCGACCGATGTGGAGGATGGGGTTGCGGGTGCCGAGGGTGCCTCGCGGATGGCCGGAGCGACGGCTGGAACCGGCGCCGGTGTCGGCGGCGACTCCAATGCGGCCGGCACCGTCTCGGCGGCCAGCGCCGCAGAGGGCCGATGCCGCAGCGCCACGAAATACGTGCTCAGGTAGGCCAGCACCGCGCCGCCTGCCGCGTAGGTCAGCTGTTTCTGCCACCGGCTCGACTGGTGTGCCGCGCAGCCCGCAGCAAGCACGGCCGCACTGCAGGCCATGGTGGTCGCGAAGGAGTCGCCACGACCTGTGGAGAAGGAGTGCGCGACCAGGTAGGCCACCACCGTCCGTACCGCCAAACAGGGCACCAGCGGCCGCAGCAGCCGCCACAGCGCTTCGGCAATCTCGCCCGGCGCCACACCCTGCGGTCCAGCGAAGCCGAGGCCGAACACCAGCATCAGCAGAGACAGCACGCCCACCTCGATGCCGACGATCCACGCCATCGTGGCGGGGACCGTGATGCCGCCCTGCCAGGAGGTCGGATGGCCACGGCCCGAAATCGGCCGGCACGCCATCGGAAGGGGCCCGCCCCAGCACCCCGAGCACGCGACGCAGGCCGAGCGGCACCATCAGCAGTGTCATCACGATGCCCAGCAGGGGAAACGGCACGGGGCAGATGACGCTGCCGCCGGAGCCGGCAATAACTGCGATCAGCAGCGGCCACCTCTGCATCGGCCAGCATGAGGACCGATCCGGCGCGACTTCCTCACGCGCCCGCCTGCGGGCCCGGCCTTACGGTCCTTCCCTAGCCCCCCGAAAGAGCGCGGCAGGCTGGGGCACAGTGGGCGGATGCAAGCAACGCGCAATCCCTACCAGGCGCTGCCCCCGCGCAACTTCTGGCGCAGCGCGGTGGCGCAGCGCGGTACGCCGCACTTCGAATCGCTCTGGACGCCGCGCTTCCCGATCCGCCGCGGCACGCGTTTCGCCACCGCCGGCTCCTGCTTCGCGCAGCACATCGGCACCTGGCTGCGCCGCCACGGGCACGACTGGGTGGACAGCGAGCCCGCCCCGTCCGCCATGGACGAGGCGACGCGCCGGCGCGAAGGCCACGGCATCTTCAGCTTCCGCACCGGCAACATCTACACGGCACGCCTGCTGCGGCAGTGGGTGCTGTGGGCGCTCGAGATCGAGGCCCCGCCGGACGAGGTCATCGAGCACGAAGGGGCCTGGTTCGATCCGTTCCGCCCCCGCATCCCGGAGCAGGGCTTCCCGTCGGCCCGCGCGATGCTGGACGCCCGGCGCCACAGCCTCGCGTGCATGCGCCGCGCGCTGGAGGAGACCGATGTGCTGATCTTCACGCTCGGCCTCACCGAGGGCTGGGAGCACGTCGCCGGGCACGTCTATCCCGCCTGCCCCGGCACGCTGCGAGGACGCTTCGACCCCACGGCCCACCGCTTCTTCAACCAGACGGCTGCATCGGTGGAGGCTGAACTCGACCGCTGCTTCGACACGCTGCGCGCCCGCAACCCCGGCCTGCGCTTCCTGCTCACGGTCTCGCCGGTGCCGCTGACCGCCACCGCCACCGACGCCCACGTGCTGGTGGCGGCCACGCATTCGAAAGCAGTGCTGCGAGCCGCGGCCGGCGCGCTGCGCGAACGCCGGCCCGACGTCGACTACTTTCCGTCCTACGAGCTCATCACCACCGCGGCCGCGCCCGGCCGCTTCTATGACGACAACCTGCGCGACGTGCGTGCCGAAGGCGTCGACTTCGTGATGGGGCACTTCCAGCGCGGCCTGGGCGAAGCCGCCGCGCCCGCCCCCGCCCGCGCCGCGGCGGCGTCGCAGGACCCTGCCCTGCCGGACCGGACGGCGGTGGATGAAACGGTGGATGCCAGCCGGGAAGCGAAGGTGGCGGCCGACGCCGATGCGGTGTGCGAGGACATCCTGCTCGACACCTGGAACGTGCACGCGGCGCCCGACCAGGCCAGCCTCTGCCTGATCGGTGACAGCCACATGGGCATGCTGTCACGCGCGTTTTCCGCACTCGGCATCGACCATGCCGGCGGCATGATCATGAACGGCAGCGACTGGTTCGACAACGCCTTCCGGCTCGATCCCGAACGGTTCATCGAGCCCACGTGCGACGACGACGGAGCCCGCGACCGCTGGGCGCGCACGCTGCCCTTCCTGCAGGCCCGTCCATGGCGCACGCTGGGCCCGGCCACGGTCATCACCAACCTGGGCCTGCACACCCACGTGGCCGTGCCGTCCTTCCTCGACTGGCACATGCGCCGCCGGGGCCACCTGAAGCTGACGGTGGAAGACAGCCGGCAGTTCTTCCTGCAGACCCACGGCCAGAAGCTCGCCTTCGCCGAGCGCCTGCTGCGCGAAGGTTTCCGCGTCATCGTCGTCACCGATCCGCCGGTGCAGCACCTGGACCCCGAGAACGCGCGCATGGAAGCGGCCTTCAGCGCCTATGAGCGGCTGGCGTGCAGCATGTACGCCGAACTCGGCGCGCAGGTTCTTCTCGCCCGGGACCACTTCGGCGGCGAGGCATTCGATCCCGCCTACCAGTCCACCACGCGCCTCGCCGACGGCTCGCTCGACCGGCTGCATGGCAGCGACGCCTACTACGGCTTGCTGGCACGCGCGCTCGCGGCGCGCTTCGGACTGGCCGGTGCGCCCGGCGCCTGACGTCGCGCAGGCGTCACCCGAGCCCGCGGATCAGCGCCATTCCCCCGCAGCCGTGGACGCCGGGGCCGGCGTTCACCACTCCCGCAGCCGGCTGCGCAGCCGGGCGATGCTCTGGCTGTGCAGCTGGCACACGCGGCTCTCGGTCACGCCGAGCACGGCGGCGATTTCCTTCAGGTTCATGTCGTGCTCGTAGTACATGCTCATCACGTACTGCTCGCGCTCGGGCAGGTTCTTGATGGCTTCCACCAGCGCCTCGCGCATGCGGTGGTCGTTCAGCAGCGACAGCGGGTTGGCGCTCTCGTCGGCCACGTGGCGGTCGAGGTAGTCGTCGTCGCCGTCGTCGCCGCTCATGTCCTCCAGGTGCACCAGCTGGGTGCCGCGTACTTTGCTCAGCAGCTCCTGGTAGTCGGTGAGCGACAGGCCCATTTCCTTGGCGATCTCGCCTTCGCTGGGCGCGCGGCCGAGCTTCTGCTCCAGCTTGTGCACCGCGGTTTCGATCGAGCGCTGGTGGCGGCGGTCGCCGCGGCTCATCCAGTCGCTGCCGCGCAGCTCGTCGAGCATGGCGCCGCGGATGCGCTGGGTGGCGAAGGTCTCGAACTGCACGCCCTGGGCGCTGTCGAAGCGCGTCAGCGCGTCGGACAGCCCGATCATGCCGACCTGGATCAGGTCGTCGATCTCCACGTTCGCAGGCAGCTTGGCGATCATCTGGTGGGCGAGGCGCCGGACCAGCGGGCTGTACTGCTTGAGCATCGCGTTGGCGTCGAGTCGGCCTTTGGCGGTGTACATGGTTGTCAGGCTCCGGGAGATCAGATCGCGTGCGCCGCGGACCAGCCGCGCGCCGTCGGCATCGCAGCCGCGTAGTGGTGGGGGTCGGCCGCGCCGGCGGTGTCGCCGTGTTCGCCGAGTTGTCCTGCGGCCAGGCGGCGCAGCGCCGCCGGCACGGGTTCGTCAGGGTCGCTGGCCGGGTCGGCCAGGGCCCAGTCGCCGAGCGCCGCGCCGAGGAAGCGGTCGGCGCAGTCGGCCAGGCTGTCGGCGATGCGCGGCACCCGCGGCGATTGCGCATCGGCCGCGACCACCAGGTCGTAGGCCAGCACGCCCAGGCGCTGCGCCAGCACCTTCATCGAGGCGTAGGCGTGGGTGACGCTCTCCGGCCGGTCGGCCGCCTGCAGGATCGGGCGCGGCATGCGGCGCGAGAAGAGACGGGCCAGGTCGGAGGCGCCGGCGTGCACCAGGATCACGTCGGCACGCGGCGCGGCTTCGGCCACCGCGGCGAGAAAGCCGCCGGTGGTGCCGCGCGCATCGAGCCAGCGCATCGGCAGGCCACGGGCGGCCAGGTACGAGACCTCGCCCGACAGCTTCTCGATGCAGGCGGACAGGTCCACCTGCGCCAGCTCGTGCGCGGCACCGGCGGTGTCGGCGGCGTCCACCACCAGTGTCTTCAGGCCGCCCTCGGCGAAGGCGGCGCACAGGCGTTCCATCGCCACGCCGCCGAAGGCAACGTGCGGGTTGTGCACCAGCGGCACGAAGCGCTGGCGCGGGGCCGCGAAGAGCTGGCGCAGGCCGTGGGCCTGGTCCAGCGGGGCGGCACGGTGGGATCGGAAGTCGCGCATCGGGTCCAAGGTTGTCGTGCTTGTTGGGTTGTCCCGGGGGATTCGTGCTTCAGGCGTGCAGCGCGGCGCTGGTCACGGCATGGCGGCCGGCGAAGATCAGGTTCACTTCACCGGCGTCCAGGCGCCAGGACGAGCCGCCGCCGCCGCGCAGCGCGCGCTGCACCAGCGCCTGCGCCGACAGGCGGTGCCAGTCTTCCGGCACGCGCTGGCCGTTGGCCACGCCGACGACGCGCGCCTTGTGGCGGATGACCGCGTCCAGCGCGGGGCCCAGCTTCACGGCCTCGTCCAGCTTGCTGATGACGATGCCGCGGCAGCTGGCGGCGCCGTAGGCGGTCATCACGTCCTCCACCGTCTCGCCCTGGGCGGCGGCGTTGACGACGAGCAGCTTCTGGATCGAGCGGTGCTGCAGCATGTCCAGCAGCTCGCGGGTGCGGGTGTCGCGCTGGGCCATGCCGGCGGTGTCGATGAGGACGAGCTTTTTGGCTGATAGCAGGTCCAGCAGGTCTTCCAGCGAAGCGCGGTCGTGCGCGGTGTGCACCGGCACGCCCAGGATGCGGCCGTAGGTGCGCAGCTGCTCGTGGGCGGCGACGCGGTAGGCGTCCAGGGTGATCAGGCCCAGGTTGCCGGCGCCGTGCTTGGTGGCGAAGGCGGCGGCGATCTTGGCGGTGGAAGTGGTCTTGCCGACGCCGGTGGAGCCGATCAGCGCGAACACGCCGCCCTGGTCCTCGATGGGCAGCTCATGTTCGTCGGTGACGACGTTGCGCTCGAGCACGCTGGCGGCCCAGGCCATCTCGTCGGCCACGTCGGCGGGCAGGCTGGCCACCAGCTTGCGGATCAGCGCCGGCGACAGGCCGCTGTCCAGCAGGCGCTGCGACAGCTCCGCCTGGCGCGGGTTGCGCTGCAGCTTCTCCATGAAGGCCAGCATGCCGAAGCGCTCTTCGATCAGGTTGCGCATCGAGCGCAGCTCGCCCAGCATCTCGTTGCTGGCGCGGTGGGCGGCGCTGGTGTCGACGCGCACCGGCTCCGGCTCGGGCAGGTGCACCTCGTCGCGCAGCACCGGCGGTTCGCGGCGCGGCTGCGGGGCCGCCGCGGGCGCGGCAGCGCGGCGCGCCGGGGCCGGGGTGTCCGGCAGCGGCGGGGCGATGCCGGTGTCGATCTCGGCCTGGCGGCGCTTGAGCATGCGTTCGCGCACGTAGTCCTGGAAGGTCAGCGTGCTCATGCCCAGGGCCTCCACGTCCTGCTCCACGCCGTGGTCGGGGGCGGCCTCGAAGCGGGCCTGCTCGCGCGCGGCGCGCTGGGCCAGCGGGGCCTTGCGCTGCGGCGCGGTGTCCTGGCGCAGCACCGGGATCTGGTGGTCGACCTGGCGCGCCTTGCGGTGGTCCAGCGCGGCGCCGGCGCTGCCGGCGACCGAGTTCGGCACGCGCGGGGCGCGCGGCTCGGCGGAGGCGGCCGAGGCACGCACCGTCGGCGCGGTGGCGGCGGCCTGTTCGATCTGGTGCATGGCGTCCGGGGCCATCGCCAGCACTTCCACCCCTTCGGCGCAAGGCCGGGTGGACAGCACGACGGCGTCGTCGCCGAGCGCCTGGCGCACGAGGTTCAGCGCATCGCGTGAGGTGCGGCCGGTGAAGCGCTTGACGTTCATGCTGGGGCTCCGGGACTCGTATGCATCGGTTCTTGCATTGTTCCGGGGCGACCGCCGGACCTAAGCCGGATAAAAGGGGAAAAGACCCGCTTTGTCCCGGCCGTGCGCGCCACCCGTCCGGCGGGCTCCGGAAAGCAAGAAGGCGCCCCGATGGGCGCCCCTCCGGCCGTGCCGCGCCGGTCCCGTCACGCCGTGCCGCCGATGATCGAGCCGATGCGGATGGAGTGCGTCTCGGGGATCTCGCTGTGGCCCAGCACCTTCAGGCGCGGGGCGGAGCGCTTGAGCAGCCGGGCCATCGGTGCGCGGATCAGGTCCGGCACCAGCAGGCAGGCGGGCTGGCCCAGGGTTTCGGCGCGCTGCGCGGTGTTGGCGGCCTCGCGCGTCAGGGTGTCGGCCACGCCGGGGTCCAGCGCCGCGCCGTGCGGCGAGGTCAGCGCCTGCGTCACCAGGCGCTCCAGCTCCGGCTCCAGCGCGATCACGTCCAGCTCGCGCGTGGGGCCGTAGATCTGCTGCACGATCACCGGCGCCAGGTGGATGCGGATGCGCCGCGCCAGCTCGCCGGGGTCGGTCACCGTGCTGGCGTGCTCGGCCAGGCATTCGACGATGGAGCGCATGTCGCGGATGTGCACGCCCTCTTCCAGCAGCAGCTGCAGCACCTTCTGCACGGTGGCGATGCCGACCATCTTCGGGATCACGTCCTCGATCAGCTTGGGCGCCAGCTTGGTCACGTGCTCCACCAGGCTCTGCACCTCGACCCGGCCCAGCAGCTTGCCGGCGTTCACCTGCATCAGGTGCGACAGGTGGGTGGCGACGACCGTCGAGCAGTCGACCACGGTGAAGCCGTTCATCTGCGCCATCTCGCGCTGCTTTTCCTCGATCCACACCGCGGGCAGGCCGAAGGCGGGATCGATGGTGGCGGTGCCGGGCAGCTTGATGCTGGCGCCGCCCGGGTTGATGGCGAGGTACATGCCGGGGAAGGCTTCGCCCTCGCCCACCACGGCGCCGCGCAGCAGCACGCGGTAGACGCTGGGCTTCAGTTCCAGGTTGTCGCGGATGTGCACCGGGGGCGGCAGGAAGCCCACCTCCTGCGCGAACTTCTTGCGCACGCCCTTGATGCGGCTGAGCAGGTCGCCGGAGCGCGCCTTGTCCACCAACGCGATCAGCCGGTAGCCGACCTCCAGGCCCAGCGTGTCCACCGGCTGCAGGTCGTCCCAGCTGGCCTCGGCATTGGCCGGCGGTTCGGGCCGGGCGGTGGGTTCGGGTGCTTCCTCGGCGATCTTGGCCTTGTTGGCCAGCCAATAGGCCAGCCAGCCGATGCCGCCGGAGATCATCAGGAACACCAGGTGCGGCATGCCGGGGATGATGCCCAGCGCCGCGATGATGCCGGCGGTGATCGCCAGTGCCTTGGGGCTGGAGAACACCTGCGCCCGGATCTGGCTGCCGACGTCCGATTCCTTGCCGACGCGCGACACCACCATCGCCGCCGCCACCGAGATCAGCAGCGCGGGAATCTGCGCCACCAGCGCATCGCCCACCGCCAGCAGGATGTAGCTCTCGGCCGCCTGGCCGGCCGACAGCGAATGCTGGGCCACGCCGATGATGAAGCCGCCGATGATGTTGATGACGAGGATCAGGATGCCGGCGATGGCGTCGCCGCGCACGAACTTCGAGGCACCGTCCATGGAGCCGAAGAACTCCGCCTCCTCGCCCACCTCGGCGCGGCGGCGCTTGGCTTCCTTCTCGTCGATCAGGCCGGCGTTGAGATCCGCGTCGATCGCCATCTGCTTGCCCGGCATCGCATCCAGCGTGAAGCGCGCGCCGACCTCGGCAATGCGCTCGGCGCCCTTGGTCACGACGATGAAGTTGATGACCACCAGGATCGCGAACACGATCAGGCCGACCGCGAAGTTGCCGCCGATCAGGAAGTGGCCGAAGGATTCGATGACCTTGCCCGCGGCACCGGTGCCGGTGTGCCCTTCCAGCAGCACCACCCGGCTGGAGGCGACGTTCAGCGACAGGCGCAGCAGCGTGGTCACCAGCAGCACGGTGGGGAACGCGGCGAAGTCCAGCGGCTTGACCATGTTGGCCGCCACCAGCATCACCATCAGCGCCAGCGCGATGTTGAAGGTGAAGAACAGGTCCAGCGCGAAGGGCGGCATCGGCAGCACCATCATCGCGAGCACCATCACGATGAAGAGCGGGGCCATCAAGGCCTTGAGGACGCCGGCCTTGGGGCCGATCAGGCCTTGCAGGTTGAGCATGAACGCGTTCATGAGCCCGGATTGTTCCGGGGGCGGCGCGGAACTTGAGCGCGAAAAGCGGGCGGTTTACCGGCCTGCTCGCGGCCACTGGGAAGAAGAGGTTCCGTCGCCGGGACGCTGAGCATCGGTGCCAGCCCCGGCGCGGCGGCGGCCGTCAGGCCTCGTCGTCGTCGCGCGGCACGGCCGGCTTGTTGTGCGGATCGAGGTCCGGCGGCACGACCACGTTCGGCACGTCGCCCGGCATGCGGCCCTGGCCGGCCAGCGCCGCGCGCAGCTGGTACACGTAGGCCAGCACCTGCGCCACCGCCTGGAACAGCCGTTGCGGCACCTCCGCGTCCACCTCGGTGTGCGCATACAGCGCGCGCGCCAGGGCCGGGCTCTGCAGGACCGGCACCTTGTGTTCCTTGGCGACGTCGCGGATCTTCATCGCCAGCAGGTCGGCGCCCTTGGCCACCACGCGCGGCGCGGCCATCTTCGTGTCCTCGTACTTCAACGCCACGGCGTAGTGGGTCGGGTTCATCACCACCAGGTCGGCAGTGGGCACCGCGGCCAGCATGCGCTTCCTCGCCATCTCGCGCATGCGCGCCTTCACCTTGGCCTTGACCTCGACGTTCCCCTCGGCGTCCTTGAACTCCTGCTTCATTTCCTGGTGGCTCATCTTCAGCCGCTTCAGCAGCATGAAGCGCTGCAGCGGCACGTCGATGGCGGCGAAGACCACCAGCGCCAGCACCAGCAGCACCAGCCCGCCCATCAGCGCGCCGGCGGTGTGCTTCAGCGCGATCGGCAGCGGCATCGCCAGCGCGTCGTGGAACTCGGCGACGTGTGCCTTCAAATAGAAGGCGCCGATCACGCCCAGCAGCAGCGCCAGCCCGCAGGCCTTGCCGACCGTGGCCAGGTGATCGCCGGAAAACATGCGGCCGATGCCGGACAGCGGGTTCAGCTTGCTGAACTTGGGCGCCATCGGCTTCATCGTGAAGTTCCAGCCGCCGGCCGCCAGCCCCGCGCCGATGGCCAGCACGGTCGCCACCGCGCCGATGATGGCGACCACCAGCAACCAGCCCAGGGTCAGTTCACCCAGGCGGGCGGTCAGCACGTCGGGCCGCTGCAGCAGCTGGGCGTCGAAGCGCAGGCCCAGCTTCAGGATCTTCTGCATCCAGTCGGCCAAGGCCGGCGCAAAGGCGACCAGCAGCGCGCCGCCGCCGCCCACCGTCGCCAGGTGCGCCAGGTCGCGTGAACGGGCCACCTGCCCGTCTTCACGGGCCTTGCGGATCTTCCGTTCCGAGGCTGGGAGGTTGCGGTCTTGTGCGTCGGCCATGGCGTGCGGGCACGGGCGAGGTGCCCGGATGCGCCCATGGTGCCGGCGACAGGCCCGAACTTAAGCCGGAACAGCGGCCGATTGCCACGGGTTTTCCAGCACCCGGGGCAGACATCTTTCGTAACAGTGCCGGGAAGGACCGAAAAAGTCGGCATTCGCGGGCCATTTCGGATCGGCCGCTCAAGTTCCACGGAGCCCCCCCGATAACCCGACGAAGGATGAGTTGAAGGGGCCAGCCTTTTCCCGGCCGCCGCCGCCAGCCCAGCCAGCAGACAACGCGCCACGACCCGACCGATACGAGCCAAAAAGGACTTCCGACATGGCGACCAACATCCCCAACCTGACCACGACCCAGATCACGGGCCTGACCGCTTCCACCCTCGCCGTGTTGACGACGGAGGACTGGGCAGCGTTCTCGACCGCGCAGTTCGTGGCCTTGACGACGGGCCAGTTCGCCGCCATTCCGACCCGAGGCCTCGCCGCGCTGTCGACGACCAACATCGCGGTCATCGAAACGGCCGACCTGGCCGCGCTCAGCTCCGCGCAGATCCGCGGCTTCACCACCACGCAGATCGACGCGCTGGCCACCAGCGCGCTCGCCGCGATGGCGACCGGGCAATTCGCTGCGCTGACCACCGCGCAGCTGCGCGGGCTGGGCACCACCGAGCTCCAGAGCCTGAGCACCACCAGCGTCAGCGCGCTCGGTTCGGGTCAGATCGCCTCGCTCACCACCACCCAGCTCGACGCGCTGTCCACCACGCACCTGGTCGCGCTGGAAACCGATCAGGTCCGCGCGCTCACGACGGTGCAGCTCGCGAGCCTGGGCACCAGCGACCTCAACGCGCTGACGACCACCGAGTTCGCCGCCTTCGGCACCCGCCAGATCGCCGGCCTGACCACCACCCAGGTTTCCAACCTGGAGACCGCCGACCTGGCCGCGCTCGGCACCGCGCAGCTGCGTGGCTTCACCACCACCCAGCTCGACTCGCTGTCCACCACCCAGATGGCGGCGCTCAGCACCTCGCAGTTCGCCTCGCTGTCGACCAGCCAGATCCGCGGCTTCGGCACCTCCGACCTCGCCGACCTCAGCACCACCACGCTGGCCGCGATGACCACCGGCCAGATCGCCGCGCTGACCACCACCCAGCTCGAAGGCCTGAGCACCACCCAGCTCGTCGCGCTGGAGACCGACCAGGTCCGCGCATTCACCACCGCCCAGCTCGCCAGCCTGGGCACCAGCGACCTCAACGCGCTGACGACCACCGAGTTCGCCGCCTTCGGCACCCGCCAGATCGCCGGCCTGACCACCACCCAGGTTTCCAACCTGGAGACCGCCGACCTGGCCGCGCTCGGCACCGCGCAGCTGCGTGGCTTCACCACCACCCAGCTCGACTCGCTGTCCACCACCCAGATGGCGGCGCTCAGCACCTCGCAGTTCGCCTCGCTGTCCACCAGCCAGATCCGCGGCTTCGGCACCTCCGACCTGGCCGCCCTCAGCACCACCA
>CAMLJY010000002.1 GCA_946480465.1 uncultured Burkholderiales bacterium | reverse complement strand
TGCTGATCGACGAACTCGACCGCGCCGACGAGCCCTTCGAAGCCTTCCTGCTGGAGGTGCTGTCGGACTTCCAGATCACCATCCCCGAGCTGGGCACGGTGAAGGCGAAGGAGCCGCCCATCGTCATCCTGACCTCCAACCGCACCCGCGAGATCCATGATGCGGTGAAGCGCCGCTGCCTGTACCACTGGGTCGGGTTCCCGAACGCGTCGCGCGAATTGGAGATCCTCAAGCGCCGCGTGCCGCACGCCGGCGAAGCCCTCGCGAAACAGATCGTGGCCTTCGTGCAGGGCCTGCGCGAGATCGAGCTGTACAAGCTGCCCGGCATCGCCGAGACCATCGAATGGGCGCGCGCGCTGATGGAGCTGGACGCGCTGGTGCTGGACCCCGAGGTGATCCAGCACACGCTGGGCGTGCTGCTGAAGTACCAGGACGACATCGCCAAGGTGCAAGGCAGCGAGGCCGCGCGCCTGCTGGAGCAGGTGAAGCGCGACGTGCAAGGCCTGTGAGCTTGTCCCGAAGCCCAGCCCCATGCTGATCGCCCGCCCCACCCCCGGCCACCTCGCGGAGAACGTGATGCACTTCGCCCGCGTGCTGCGCGCCGCCGGCCTGCCCGTGGGCACCGATCGCGTGCAGCTCGCGCTGCAGGCACTGCAGCTCGCCGGCTTCGAGAGCAAGCGCGACTTCCACGCGGTGCTCGCCGCCTGCCTCGTCGACCGCATCGAGCACCGCGAACTGTTCGACCAGGCCTTCGTGCTGTTCTGGCGCGACCCCGACCTGATGGGCCGCATGCGCGCCCTGCTATTGCCCAAAGTCAGCGCCAAGGACGGAACCGCGCCAGCACCCGAGAACCGCCGCCTCGGCGAGGCCCTGTTCCCCAACCAGCCCGAACGCCCGCCCGAGGCCGCGCCCGAAGACCAGATCCAGCTCGACGCCGCCCTCACCTTCAACGACCGCGAGCTGCTGCAGAAGGCCGACTTCGACACCATGAGCGCCGACGAATGGCGCGAAGCGCAGCGCCTCCTGCGCGACCTGAAGCTGGTGTTCGAGCAGCTGCCCACCCGCCGCAGCCGCCGCGCCGCCCATCCCGGCCGGCCCGACTGGCGCGCCACGCTGCAGGGCATGGCCCGCCACGGCGGCGAGCTGTGGGACATGCGCTGGCGCCAACCGCGCACGCAGGCCGCGCCGCTGGTGGTGCTGGCCGACATCTCCGGCTCGATGAGCCGCTACTCGCGCATGCTGCTGCACTTCGCCCATGCGCTGGGCCATGCCGAGGCGCGGGTCGAGAGCTTCGTCTTCGGCACCCGGCTCACCCGCACCACGCGCCTGCTGAAAAGCCGCGACCCGGACCTGGCCGTGGCCCAGGTGGTGCGTGCGGTGGAAGACTGGTCGGGCGGCACCCGCATCACCACCAGCCTGCATGAGTTCAACCAGCGCTGGGCGCGCCGCGTCGTGAGCGGCCAGGCCACCGTGCTCCTGATCAGCGACGGGCTGGAGCATGGCGACACCCGGCAGCTCAGCTTCGAGATGGAACGCCTGCACAAGAGCTGCCGGCGCCTGGTTTGGCTGAACCCGCTGCTGCGCTTCGAGCGCTTCGAGCCGAAAGCCGGTGGCATCAAGGCCATGCTGCCGCACGTCGACCGTTTCCTGCCGGCGCACAACCTGCAGAGCCTGGCCGAACTGGTGCAGGTGCTGCGCCAGCCCGACCTGCCGCGGCGCGCGATCCACTGAACGGACCTAACTCATAAAGCAAGCGACCATGCAACTCACCAGCCAGCAAGCCCTGCCCGTCAACCAGGCCCAGGCCTGGGAGGCGCTGAACGACATCACGCTGCTGCAGGCCGCCATCCCCGGCTGCGAAGGCATCACGCCCACCGGCGACAGCCAGTACGAGGTGCTCGTGACCGCGGCCATCGGCCCCGTGAAGGCCAAGTTCAAGGGCAAGCTGCAGCTGGAGAACATGCAGCCGCCCACGTCCTACACCTTGCGTTTCGAAGGCCAGGGCGGTCCCGCCGGCCATGGCAAGGGCACGGCCGACATCCGCCTGGAACCCAATGGCCCGACGGAAACGGTGCTGCACTACACCGCCAACGCCAGCGTGGGCGGCAAGATCGCGCAGGTCGGCTCGCGCCTGGTCGACATGGCCGCGCAGAAGATGGCCACCGACTTCTTCGAGCGCTTCAACGCCGCGCTGCAGGAGCGCTACCGGGCCGCGCCGGAGCCTGCCGCGGCGGCCGCGCCGCAAGGCCTGATCGCGCGGCTGCTGGCCTGGCTCAAGCGACTCTTCGGCTGAGCCGCCGCTCACACAGAAAGGCGGCTCGGCAGACCTTCATTCGTGGGATGAGCCGCTCGCGCCGCGGGCGGCATCGCTATCCTCCGGCCCCGCCGGCGCTGCTGCCGGTGTGCTGACCCGAGGGGAATGAATGAAGACTGCGTGGACCCGTGCCATTGGCACGGCCGTGTTGTGGATTGGTGCGGCCGTGGCGGCCGCGCACTCGGCAGATGCACCGAAGGCGCCGGCCGCCGCCTCGCCCGCCGAGATTCCGCTCAAGAGCTTCTTCGCCACCCCAGCCATGGCGGAGCCCGTGCTGTCGCCGGACGGCAAGCGCATGGCGGTGCTGGTCGGCAACGAGCGCAGCGGCCGCAGCGACCTGGTGGTCGTCACCTTCGGCCCACCGATGAGCGCCGCGCTGGCGGCCCGCTTCTCCGACGCCGACGTCGCGAAAGTCTGGTGGGTCAACGACGAGCGCCTGGTCTTCACGCTCTCCGACCAGGCCGAGTCCTGGGAGAACAACCCCTGCCCCGGCCTGTGGGCGGTGAACCACGACGGCAGCCACAGCCGCCGCCTGGTCAAGAACGACTGCCGCAAGTACCTGGTGACCGGGGGAACGCCCGTCGGATCCCGCGAGCTGCCACCGAACCACGGGCTGTTGAACGTCCTGCGCGACGGCAGCGCCGACGTGCTGATCGAGCGCTACAACTTCGACGCCCGCCGCGACCTGGCCGACACCACGCCACTGCGCCTGAACACGCTGACCGGCCAGGCGACCCAGGCCGTGAAGCCCGGTTATCCGGACAACACGGTGCACTGGGAATTCGACCTGCAAGGCCGGGCGCGCCTGGCCTTGTCCGTCGAGGGCGGCAAGAGGACCATCCACTGGCGGGCGACGGACGATGCGCCGTGGAAGGCCCTCGCCACCTTCGATCGCGTGCAGGGCGGCCCCGGCGCCTTCCATCCACTGCTGATCGGCCCCGATGAAGAGCTGTACGCCATCGCCACGCGCCGCGACGCCGCCGGCACCGCCGCCCTCTTCCGCTTCGACCGCCAGACGCAGAAGCTGCAGCCCGAGCCCCTGGTCGGCGTGACCGGCTTCGACTTTCGCGGCACGCCGGTCTTCGACCATGCCAAGCGCCGCCTGATCGGCGCGCACTACCTCGCCGATGCGGCAGGCACCGCCTGGTTCGACGACGAGATGAAGGAGCTGCAGGCCCGCATCGACAAGCGCCTGCCCGGTCACGTCAATCGCCTGCACTTGCCCGAATGCGGCTGCTCGCCGTGGGTCGTGGTGCAGACCTATTCCGACCGGCAGCCGCCGCTCTTCCTGCTGTGGGACCGCAAGACCGACGTGCTGGAACGCATCGGCAGTGCCATGCCGCAGATCCCTGCCCAGCAGATGGCCGAGCGCGACTTCGTGCGCATCGCCGCACGCGACGGCCTGCAGATTCCGATGCACGTGACCAAGCCGGCCGGCAAGGGCCCCTGGCCGGCGGTGGTGCTGCTGCACGGCGGCCCGTGGGTGCGCGGCGGCTCATGGGAATGGACTGCCGAATCGCAGTTCCTGGCCTCGCGCGGCTACCTGGTGCTGGAGCCCGAGTTTCGTGGCAGCGACGGCTACGGCCAGAAGCATCTGCGCGCAGGCTTCAAGCAGTGGGGCCTGGCGATGCAGGACGACGTGGCCGATGCCACGCGCTGGGCCATCACGCAGAAGCTGGCCGATCCGCAGCGCATCTGCCTGGCCGGTGCCAGCTACGGCGGCTACGCCACGCTGATGGGGCTGATCCGCGATGCCGAGCTGTACCGCTGCGGCCTGTCCTGGCTGGCCGTCACCGACATCAACCTGCTCTACGACATCAGCTGGAGCGACGCCTCCAGCGCCTTGAAGCAATACGGCCTGCCGGTGCTGGTGGGCGACCAGACCAAGGACGCGCCGCAGCTGGAGCAGACCTCGCCGCTGAAGCAGGCACACCGCCTGAAGCAGCCCTTGCTGCTGGCCTTCGGCGCCGGCGACCTGCGCGTGCCGCTGGACCACGGCACCATGTTCCGCGACGCGGTGCGCAAGCACAACACGCAGGTCGAGTGGGTCGTCTATGACGCCGAAGGCCACGGCTTCATGAAGCCCGAGAACCGGTTCGACTTCTACGCGCGGATGGAGAAGTTCCTGGCCACGCACTTGCAGACGAAGTGAGCGGCCGGCGGACCGCGCGCAGGCCTCAGCCCCGGTCCGCCTCCACCGCCCTCACCATGTCCGCCAGCGTCTGCCCCGGCTCGTCGCGGAAGCGCTCTTCCAGCACATCCATCACCACGATGCGGTCGATGCGGAAGCTGCGAAAGTCCGCGCGCTGCTCGCACCACGCGCCCAGCGTCCACACCTGGCCCCAGTAGAAGCAGCCCAGGGGCCGCACCGTGCGGTGGCTTTCCGCGTCACGCAGGTCCTTGTAGTGCAGGCGCAGCTTGCGCCGCGCCTCGATCGCCAGGCGGGCCGACTCCAGCCGCTCGCGCAGCAGCGGCTCCATCGGCCACGAGGGCGCGTACAGCGCCAGGCTCTCGGCCGCCGCGCGCGTGGCCGGCGGCAGCACCGACAGGATCTTGGACAGCGCGCTCTCCGCCTCGCCGGACAACCCCGCATCCAGCCGCGGCTGTGCCAGGCGCACCGCCGCCACCAGGGCCTTGGCTTCGTCGGCGGTGAACATCAGCGGCGGCAGGTCGAAGCCCGCCCGCATGCGGTAGCCCACGCCCGCCTCGCCCTCGATCGGCACGCCCTGCGCCACCAGGTCGGCCACGTCGCGGTAGACCGTGCGCAGCGAGACCTGCAGGCGCTCGGCCAGGAAGGCGGCGGTGGACAGGCGGCGGCCACGGATCAGCTGGACCAGGTGGAACAGGCGGTCGGCACGGCGCATCGGCGGCGGTTCGTCGGGCTGGGTGGGGCCGGCATTGTGGCCCTCCTCCGCCGGCGGTTCCAGCAAAGCCGGATGAACCGACGCCGCTGCCCGCCACAGCTGCGCCAGCATCATTGCTGCGCGTGCAGCCCGACGCGGTTGCCCTCGGTGTCGATCACGTGGGCGAAGCAGCCCATGCCCTCGGGCAGCTCGACGCGCGGCGTCGCCACGCGGCCGCCGGCAGCCACCGCGCGCTCGACCGCGGCATCGAGCGAGGGCTCGGCATTCAGGTAGACCAGCGTGCCGTTGGGGCTGGGGTCGGGGATGTGCACCCCGGCGATCAACGCGCCGCCGACGCCCTGCGCCGGGTCGTAGGGAATGACCGCCAGCGTCTGCGGCCCCATGGCCTCGCGGCGCAGGCTCTTGGCCAGCAGCTTCTCGTAGAAGGCCTGCGCGCGTTCGAGGTCCCGCACCGGGATCTCGAACCAGTTGACGGCGTTGTGTTGGGACTTGTCGTTGCTGCTGCTCATCGCTCTCTCTCCTGAGGTGCTTGTTGGGGGAGGAGCGCATGCTGCGCCGGGGCTGCTGACAGCGGTTTGGCAGCAGCTGCAGCCTCAGCCGGTCAGGTGCGCAAGTGCCCGGCGTTGCGCCAGAACAGCCATAGCCGCCACTTCGCGAAGAACGGCGTAGACGTCACGGGATTCGAAGTAGCGGGCATGCGCCTGTCCGACCACGTTCAGGCCCTCGGCTGCCAGCAAGTGCCGAAGGCGCGGCACGTGGAAGAACTGCGACACCGCGAGCACACGCGTCATGCCCCTCGCACGCAGCGCCAGCGCGGCATTGCGGGCGGTGGCCGCGGTGTTCGACCCCAGGCTGTCCTGAAGCACACGATCGGGCGGCACACCCCGGGCGACGAGGTAGCGCTTCATGGCCTCCGCTTCGTCGACACCCTCGACACCGGTCCCGCCGCTGACCACGACGAGGCGGCAATGCCCGGCCTGGAACAGCGCCAGCGCCGCGTCGAGCCGGCCCTTGAGCCGATCGGACGGCGTGCCATCCGGGTACACCGTGTTCCCGGGGACGACGGCGGCATCCGCCGGTTCGGCATGGTCCGCCAGGCCCGCAGCAGACAAGCCACCGGCGGCCACCAACACCACCGCCAGCACGACCGCCACCGTCCACCGAAGCGCGGGAAGAACCGACGAACGACGCATCGGGAGACGGCAGGGCCCGGTGCCGGTCAGAGCGAGCGGCCGTCGAACTGGTGAACCGGAATGCTTGCCAGGTCCAGGTTCTCGATGCAGCGCAGGTTGATCGCGGCCATCGCATTGCCCTTGGGATCCTTGCCTTCCCCATAGGGATGGATGCCGCAGGTGGGGCAGAAGCGGTGCTTGATGACGTGCTTGTTGAACTCGTAGGTGCTGGCGGCGGTTTCCGGCGTCTTCAGCTTCAGGCGGTCACGCGGCACGAACCACAGCAGCGAGCCCTTGCGCGAGCAGATGGAACAGTTGCAGGCCAGGGCGCTGTCGACGTCGCCCTCGACCTCGAAGGTGATGCGGCCGCAATGGCAGCTTCCGGTGTGCGTGGTCATGCTCGTCCTCCGATTCATCAACCCAGTGCGGCAACCCGCGACGGGAGCACTCTACGCGAGCGGCACCGGCTCCGCGGGTAACAAGCGCGTCGCGAATCCACTTTCCCGACGCGCCTGCCATGAAGCTGAATGCCACTTTGAATGAGGCATAGAACGGCGGGGTCGGCAATCGCCCGCAGCCATCAGGTGGCATAGCGGGCGAGTAGCCCAAGCGCCCAGTAGACACCCATGCCCATCTGGACCGCGAAGGCCGCGAACCGGGCGTTCACGGCCATGACGCTCAAGGATGCGAGGTGGATGGTGGATTGCACGACCCGCGCCAGCACGAACCACAGGGCCAGCGGATCAGTGACCGCCTGCTGGCCGGTGGCCAGCGCAAGAACCAGCAGCCCGCCGAAGATCGGCAAGCTCTCGACGCAGTTGGCATGCGCGCGCGCCAGCCGCTGCATGAACGGCGAGAGATTGGCGTTGTCCGGCGTGAAGCCGTTGGACGGCACGCGCCCGGTCAGCACCAGGTGCGAACGGAGCACCTCCATCAGCAGGAGCAGCGCCAGGGCCCAGGAGATGAAGAGGGTGAGAGCCAGTGCTGAGTTGCTCATCGGTCATCCTTGTAGACACATGAAATCGTCCTGCCGCACGCATGGCAGTCCGCACGCAGCCGGCCATCCAGGCGATGGTGGTGAACACCACAGCTACCAGCTATACGGGCACAGCGTAAGACTGGGGCCATGAGAGGGGCATGAGGCCCAGGTGAAGTGGGGTGATGGGCATGATTTCGACTCATTTGGTTGCAGGTAACGCTTGGTTTCCATTATCCCCATAACTCGCAGTCAGTACGGTAGCCAGCGTCAGGCACACTCCCGCGCCGCAATAACAGAAAGTCCCACCTGTGCTCGCTCGATCGATCGAAAGGCTCATCACATGGGGTCTGATCATTCTGGGGATCATTGTGCTAACGCCCACCTGGGCGCAGGGCGCTACATACCCGAGTGACACTCTCTGCAAACGCGAGCATCGATGCCGTGAATGCAATGGGCCTGGGTGCGCAAAGGTAGCGGCGCCGGCGCCCTGGCCCGAAGGACGTGTGGAAGACGGGGCCGGCCCCTTCATCATGGGCACCCTGTTCAAGGTCATGTTCCCCAAGGGGGCCAATCAGTACGAGGTACTCGCGGACGGAGACATCACCGCTGACTATGGCCCAGATCGATGGGTGTTCATCCAGGTAATCACCGCCGCGGAAAATGCGTTTCCGCAACGGGAGGGCAAGAAGAACACCAGACCGGGCGCTTTGGCGCATGCGGACATTCCGCGAATTTTGCACCTGAAGACGCTAGACGACGCCGAGCCAGACCATATCGAAGACCGCCGAATCTGGCGCTCGGCCATCATGTCCAAGGGCATTGCCTTCAAGGAAGCAACGCAGCTAACCGTTGCAGAGCGAGGTAGCCTTACCGCGTACCTGTCTGATGCGCGCGTTGCCGGCGGCACAACTGTCGGCTATGTCACTCATAAGCGACTCAAGGATTCATATCTGCTTGTGCAGACAAAAGGCTTCTCGCCAGATGATTTTCACCGGATCGTCGGCACCATTGAAGCACTGAGGGAGTAAATCAAATGGCACTATCGACCGAAGAGCAGCGCAATCTGAAGGATCTTCTCGGCCTCTTCTTTCCAGAAGACAAGGCGAAATATGAGGATAGCCCTCCCAATGAGGAGACCCTAGAGAAGTTCGAGATCATGCTGATCGAGATCAACTCTTGCACGCTGACCGCTCAACGATTCATCGAAGACCTAGCAGGCAATCGGATGATCCGCGGCTTCCTCCGAAAATCGTTGACAAGGATGCTGCATGCACTGAGAGGCAAGGACGCAAAGTACGTGGGCAACATCGGCTGCACCAATACAAGCAAAGCGCACTACCGCAAGGACATCCTCGCCACCATCTACTGACCGACCCGATCGAGCATGTTTAGATGCTCAGTTGCTCAGGCGGGATGGAGTGAGACACTGCGCTGCCGCACCCCCACGCAGGGCGATGTCCCGCTCGCTGTTGAACGAGGGCGAATGGCAACTTGGTTAGGCGTCAACGAAGTGGCCTCAAATCTTTACGATTGACTGCATACCCAGAGCGCGGAGTTTCTGCCCAGGATCACCGAGCGATAGGCGCCATCGGTTCTCAAGGAAGCTGAGCATCCGTAGACCTCGTTCTGCAATCTGAACTGGCGTCCAGTCGGACTCAAGCGCCACTTCGTTTTCAGAGTAGCTGCCGAACCGATAGCCAGTCGTTGAGTCTGGACCGCCTACCTTCTCAGGGAATGGGCGATTCCCTAGCGACGAGTTCCTTGGTGTTGACAGCGCGAGCAGGTTGCCGAGCGAGTTTCGCACAGTTCTTTTCTGTGTAGGAGACAGGTGGCCAAATCGCTCAGACCAGTATGGAGCTCGAGCTCGCTGAGGATAGATATGCTCCACTGTCACATAGTCAGAAGAGAATTCTTCCTTGGAGAACTCTGCCCAGTCAATCTTTGAGCGCGTAGACCGCGATTTGGTTTGCCTGAATATCTCGTACTCAAAGAGGAAGTAACGAATGCTCCGCCAACCGTAGTAGCCTGGTCCGTTCTTGGTCCAGTCGTGGAGCATGTCGACCAATGAGTCCTCCTTAAATAACTGATCAACCAGATTGTTGTAATAGGTGACGAGGTCGCTAGTCTTGTAGTTCCCCTTGATGAACTTGATGACCTCGACCGATAGGCCGAAGCGTGCGTAGCCGTTCCGGAATCCATGCTTGAGGCTCGCACAGAAAAGGTATCGTTCGTAGGCCTCAAGGAATGCTGTTCTCAGCTTGGGGTTCGCTTCGCGCTTATAGAGTGCCAGTGCTAGAGGGCCGGAGCCGTATCCTCTCAGCCGGCCCAGTCGCTCAAGCGCAACCTTCTCGCCGTCAGAGTAACCTGAGAGCGCAGGTGTGCTCAGCCTAAAGTACGTCTCCGCAGAAGAGCGAAGGTCGTTCGCGTACTCCTGCAGGTGGCTTGGCAGGAGTGGAGCTTCCTTTGCTTGGCTTGCGAGAAGGCGCTTGCGGGTAAAGTGGCTTCTAAGCAGGAAATCAGCTGGATCCTCCATAACGGAATAGGAGGCGCCCATAAACTTGGCTTGCTGGTCCTCGTCTATTGGGAAGTCTGGGCTTACGCGCTCGTGGTAATAGGTTGCAAGATGAGCCCTCAGGAAATCGTCATCATTGAGGGGGCGCTGTTCGTTCCGACCGATGTTGTGATAGACGACAGACCACGAATCGTTGATTTGCTTTCGCAACAGCTTTCCATCGCCGGGTTCCGATTCCGGAACATTTGCAGCCAAATAAATCAGTCGATTCTTGAGGATCTCAAGCGCAGAAAGCGGCTTCCCGCGATTATTCATGGTCTCAAACGCTACAAAGACATCAATGTCCTTCGCAATCTCATAGGCATTGAAAACCAACTGCTGCGTCACCTTGGAGAAGATGTCCTCTAATGTGGTGTGTGAGGCACCCTCTAGTCGCTTGAGAAAAAACACTTTCGCGTTTCGTAGATTTCGGGTGTAGACCGTTGCCTCACCCACCGAGTGGCCTGCGGCGGAATCATTAAATATTTCGCTCTTGAGGAACTCGGTGCTTGGATTGTCAATCTCATATCCAAAGATGTACGCTCTTGTGACGCTGTCTGAGCGTGTTTCGTAGATGTACTTGCGGCGCAGGATCTCCACTGGAGTGAAGTTGAGCTCGTCGGCTCTACAGCTCTCCAGGATGCACTGAAGCAATATTGAGATCGTTGTGAGGCGTTGCTGGCCGTCGACAACATAGTAAGGGCTGAACTTTCGTGAGCGGATGATCCACGCGTCATCCTGCCAGCGCGCCCACGCTGACTCGGGCACTGCTTCTAGCGTTAGCACTCCGGTGTAATGCGACTTGGTTGAATTGAGCTGCTCAAGATCGGTCCAGAAGTCCCTGAGGTGCGCTTCCTCCCACGAGTAGCCTCTCTGGTAGTCTGGTATTCGGAAAAGCGCCTCGTGAAAGATCTTTGACACAGTCAACAGTTCTGTCTTCATGAGTTTGTGCTTGGACGCGAGGGTGGGTTTACGCCCGTGTGGAGTGCCCAGAGGGGGATCTCGATGCCTAACTTTCGATATGAGCGGCATGCCCCGGCTTACCGGGGCATGTCCACTGGGTTGGACCCACGGCTCGGATAGACATGGAAGCGTGAAGGCCCGGTTTGTTCGACGACCACTTGATCCCCAGCCTTCAGTTCGTGTACGCGGAAGAACTCGGCTACCCAAGCTCTCTTTCTGAAGATCTTCTTGTCGCCCGCGATATCTGTGACAACCGGATCACCAATACCAGAGTGAACCTCGACGAGCTGCGCTGCGCGTTCTGACTCGTTTGACCCGCCGACTGCAGCCGCGGGGAACATTGACATTATCTCGGTGAGGTAGAGGTGATCATTGTTGATGTTGCCTTGCGTAAGCCTGATGACTCCAACTCGCATAGCTCCTCCGCTCGAGATGGGTTCTAACGTAAATTCGGCCCAGCCCCGCCAGACCCGAAGTTGCGCAAGTCTACGTATCAAAACGTCGCTGCCGAGCGAAGAATGTCACTCAATCCGATCCTCGCCCCGTCTTTGGCGGCCTGAATTCCCGCCGATGGCGGTCCGGTCGGCCCAGCCCCGGCGCACCTCAGCCCGCACCACCCACCCCACCCGCCAACCGCGCCCTCAGAAAATCCCCCAGCACCCGCATCCGTGCACTCAAATGCGTCCCGCGCGCCAGCACCAGTTGCAGTGGATATGGCGGCGATTGCAATTGCGGCAGCACTTGCACCAACCGGCCTGCGGCCAGGTCGGCGGCGACGTCCAGGCGGGACTTCAGCGCAATGCCGTGTCCATCCACCGCCCATTGGCGGGCCACCAGGCCGTTGTCCACGCTGCGGCGGATCTTCAGGCGCACCGCCACCGGCTTGCCGCGTTCCAGCAGCGGCCAGCGGTGGCCGGGGCGGCTGGCGATGCGCAGGCCGATGCCTTCGTGCTCGGCCAGGTCTTCCACGCGGCGCGGCGTGCCGGCGCGCTTCAGGTATGCGGGTGAGGCGACCAGGATGGCGTGGTTGTCGGTCAGCAGCGGGCGCACGATCTGGTCGGTCTGCTCGGGCACGCCGTAGCGGATGGCGGCGTCGATCGGCTCGCGGCCCAGGTCGCTGATGCGGTCGGCGATGGACAGCTCCAGCTGCAATGCGGGATGGGCCTGCAGGAATTCGTCCAGCAGCGGGCGGATCACGCCGCTGCCCAGGTCGGCCGAGACGACCAGGCGCAGCACGCCGCGCACCTGCGTCAGCGGCGCGTGCAGCTCGCCCATGGCCTGGTCGATCAGGGCCAGCGCCTCGCGGCTGCGCGCAAGGAAGGCGGCGCCCTCGGGCGTGGGCCGCAGCGCGCGGCTGCTGCGGGTGAACAGGCGCACGCCCAGCTGCGCTTCCAGCCGGCGCACGGCCGCAGTGGCAGTGGCGGGCAGCTGGTTCAGCTCGCGCGCGGCGGCGGCCACGCTGCCCAGGTCGGCCACGCGCAAGGCCAGCCGCAGCGCGGGCAGTTCGGGGGTCGGCGCTGTGGTCTCCGGCGCGGCGGGGGCGGCGGCGGGGGTTGATCGCTTCACCAATCGGGGCCTCCATCGACAAATGCCGTTTGTCGCTGGCGCAGTCTCCCATGGCTGGTTCCGCATGCGGCCGGGGGGCACAGTGGCGGCCATCACCACCCTTGTTGCAGAGGACCCCCGCGATGAAAGCCGTCGGCTACCACCACAACCTGCCGCTCACCGATCCCGCGGCCCTGCTCGACCTGGAGCTGCCCGCGCCCGCCGCGCCGGGGCCGAACGACCTGCTGGTCGCGGTGGAGGCGGTGTCGGTGAACCCGGTGGACACCAAGGTGCGTGCCGGCCTGGCGCCGCCGGCGGGCAGCGCGCGCGTGCTGGGCTGGGACGCGGCCAGCACCGTGCGCGCCGTGGGCAGCGCGGTGCAGGGCTTTGCGGTGGGCGACCGCGTCTGGTATGCCGGCGCCATCGACCGCGCCGGCAGCAATGCCGAGCTGCAGCTGGTGGACCACCGCATCGTGTCCCATCGCCCGGCCACGCTGGACGCCGGCCAGGCGGCAGCGATGCCGCTGACCGCGATCACGGCATGGGAGCTGCTGTTCGACCGCCTCGGCGTGCCCCAAGGCGGCGGTGCCGGCCAGCGGCTGCTGGTCACCGGTGCCGCCGGGGGCGTGGGCTCGATGCTGCTGCAGCTGGCGCGCAGCCGCACGCAGTTGCAGCTCATCGCCACCGCGTCGCGGCCCGAAAGCATCGACTGGGCGCTGGCGATGGGCGCGCACCAGGTCATCGACCACACCAAGCCGCTGGCCGATGAACTGAAGCGCATCGGCGTCGACGGCGTGCACCTGGTGGCCAGCCTCACGCACACCGAGCAGCACTACCCCGCGCTGGTCGAGGCGCTGCGCCCGCAGGGCCGGTTGGCGCTGATCGACGATCCCAGCGGCCCGCTGGACGCCCGGCCGCTGAAGCGCAAGAGCCTGTCGCTGCACTGGGAAATGATGTTCACGCGCTCGCTCTTCGGCACCGAAGACATCGCCGCGCAGGGCCGCCTGCTGGCCGAGGTGGCGCGCGCGGTGGATGCCGGCGTGCTGCGCAGCCCGCTGGCCAGGCGCTTCGGCCGCATCGACGCGGCCACGCTGAAGCAGGCGCATGCGTGGATCGAAAGTGGCCGCGCCGTCGGCAAGGGCGTGCTGGAAGGCTTCTGACGCGGCGCGGGCACGGCCCGGCACATCAACCCGCGCTGTGCCGGGGGCTCGCCGCGGGATGGCCGCGGGCTTCGGCGATGATGGGGGCCTCCCCCCTCGTCCTTTTCGTCGGATGCGCCTGGAACTCACCCGCCGCCACTGGTTGGCCCTGGCCGCAGCCCTCGGCGCCGGGCCGCTCGGCCCTGCCGCGCTGGCGGCCACGCCCGGAGCGGCCGCGCCATCCCCGGCCATCACCCTGCCCCCCTTGGCGCTGCGCGAGCGGCGCCTGGCCAACGGCCTGCACGTCGTCACGGTTCCGATGCGCGGCAGCGCCACCGTCAGCGTGCAGGTCTGGTACCGCGTCGGCGGCAAGGACGATCCGCCGGGCCGCTCCGGCTTCGCGCACCTCTTCGAGCACATGATGTTCAAGAGCACGCGCCACATGCCCAACGAGATGTTCGACCGCCTCACCGAGGACGTGGGCGGCAACAACAACGCCTTCACGGCCGAGGACATGACGGCCTACCAGAACGAGGTGCCGTCCAACCACCTGGAACGCCTGCTCTGGGCCGAGGCCGAGCGCCTGGCGAACCTGAACGTCGACCAGGCCAACCTCGACAGCGAACGCGCGGTGGTGCAGGAAGAGCTGCGCGAGCGGGTGTTGTCCGACCCCTACGGCCGGCTGTTCCATGCGCTGCCGGGCCAGCAGTTCAGCGTGCATCCGTACAAGCGGCCGGTGGTGGGCAGCATCGAAGACCTGAACGCCGCCACGCTGGACGACGTGCGGCGCTTCCACCGCACCTACTACCGGCCGGACAACGCGGTGCTGATCGTCGCCGGCGATTTCGAGCCGGTGCAGCTGGACGCGTGGATCGACCGTTATTTCGGGCCGCTGCAGTCGCCGCCGGAGCCGATTCCGCGGGTGCAGGTGGCCGAGCCCCCGCGCAAGCAGGACCGCCGGGTGGCGCTGCACGGCCCCAAGGTGCCGCTGCCGGCGCTGGCCGTGCTGTGGCAGGGGCCGCCGGCCGCGCATGCGGATGCGGCGGCGCTGCAGGTGGCCTCGGCCCTGCTGTCGGCCGGCGATTCGGCGCGGCTGAACGAGGCGCTGGTCTACCGCGCGCAGGCGGCGCAGGCGGCCGGCTTCTCGGCCGACCTGTACGCCGACGCCGGCATGCTGGCGGCCTACGCCATCGCCGCCAGCAAGCAGCCGCTGAAGCGCCTGGAAGCGGCGCTGCTGCACGAGATCCGCCGCCTGGCCGAGGGCCCGGTCCGGCCGGCCGAGCTGGACAAGGTGCGCACCCAGCTGCTCACGGCCGCGCTGGTCTCGCGCCAGACGCCGCAGGGCCAGGCCGGCGCCATCGGCCACGCGGTGCTGCAGCGCGGCGACCCGCGCGACGCCGACCGCGAACTGGCGCGCCTGCAGGCCGTGACGGCCGCCGACGTGCAGCGGGTGCTGAAGGCGATGCTGGCGGGCAAGCGCGTCACCATCACCTACACCCAGGAGCCGCCCGGCGGCGGCCAGCGCCCCCCGCCCCCGAAGGGCGCCAGCCAACCGGCCAGCGGCACGCTGCCGACGCAGGAGAAAACATCGTGAGGCGGCGCACGTTTCCGCTGGCCGCCGTGGCCGCGTCGATAACGCTTCTGGCGAGCGTCCATGCCGCCACGCCCGGCGTCGATGCCCCGCCTCCGGCGCAGCCGCCGCGGCCGGTCGAGGTGCCGGCCTTCGAGCAGCACACGCTGCCCAACGGCATGACGCTGGTGCTGGCGCCGCGGCGCGGCACGCCCATCGTCACGCTGGCGCTGCTGGTGCGCGCCGGCCCGGAGCTGGACCCGCCGGGCCGGGCCGGCACCGCGGCGATGACCGCCGGCCTGCTGACCAAGGGCGCGCGGCGCGGCGGGCGCGTGGTGGAGGCCACCGAACTCGCCCGCCAGGCCGAGGCGCTGGGCGCCACGCTGGACAGCGGGAGCGGCTGGCGCTCGTCGACGCTGTCGATGACGGTGACGACTCCGAGGCTCGCCGCCGCGGCCGCACTGATGGCCGACGTGTGGCAGCGCCCGCTGCTGGCGGCCGACGAGCTGGAACGGGCGCGCGCGCAGTCGCTGGACGGCCTGCGCGTGACGCTGGGCGATCCGGCGCAGGTGGCCTCGATGGCCGCGCGCCGCGCCTTCTGGGGCGACACGCCCTACGGCCGCCTGGTGTCGCCCGGCGCGCTGGCGCGGCTGGCGCGCGACGACGTCAGCGCCTTCCATGCTGCCTGGTACCGGCCGGAACGCACGGTGCTGGTGCTGGCCGGCGACATCGAGTCCGACGCGGCGCGCGAGCTGGCGACCAAGCTCTTCGGCGCCTGGCAGCCGAAAGGCGCGGCACCGCCGCCGCCCGAGCCGGCCGCGCCGGCCCCGCTGCCGGAGCCGCTGCTGCTGATCGACATGCCCGGCAGCGGCCAGAGCGCGGTCGTCGTCAACGCGCCCTTCGTGCCCACCGGGGCGCCGGACCGGCGCATCGGCCAGGTGGCCAACGCGGTGCTGGGCGGCGGCTACTCGGCGCGGCTGAACCAGGAAGTGCGCATCAAGCGGGGCCTGAGCTACGGCGCCTTCAGCCAGGCCGAGACGCACCCGCACGCCGGCATGGCCCATGCCGAGACGCAGACCAACCACCCCACCGCCGTGCAGGTGCTGCAGCTGATGCGCGGCGAGATGCTGCGCCTGGCGGAAGCGCCGCCTTCGCCGGAGGAACTGGCCGCGCGCCAGGCCACGCTGGTCGGCAGCTTCGCGCGGCGGCTGGAGACCACGGGCGGCCTGGCCTCGCTGGCGATCGCGCAGCTGGTGCAGGGCCGGCCGCTGGAGGAACTAGGCCGCACGGTGGACGAGGTGATGGCGGTGACGCCGGCGCAGGTGCAGGCGTTTGCGAAGACGCACTGGAAGCCGGGCACGCTGCGCGGCGTGATCGCCGGCGACCTGAAAGCGGCGGGCGACACGCTGGCGCCGCTGCTCGCGCCCGACGCGCCGGGCGGCCCGGCGCGGCGCCTGCCGCTGGAGGCACTGGACCTGGACCGCCCGAGGCTGCAGCGCGAGCCGAAATGAGCCCCGGCGGCGGCGGGTTTGGCCGCCGCGCCGGAGCGAGCGATCGCGCTCAGTCGCGCGCGCCCAGCGTGCGGCTGATGCGCAGCGCCAGCAGCGTGCAGACGCAGCCGGACAGCAGGTAGGCGGTGACCGCGACCAGGCCGAAGCGCGACGACAGCCCCAGCGCCACCAGCGGCGCGAAGGCCGCGCCGATCAGCCATGCGAAGTCGTAGGTCAGCGCCGCGCCGGTGTAGCGGAACTTCGGCAGGAAGTTGACCGCCGCCGCGCCCGCGGCCTGGCCGTAGGACAGGCCCAGCAGCACGAAGCCGACGAGGATGAAGAGGTCCTGGCCCAGCACGCCGCCATCGAGCAGCAGCGGCGCGAACAGGCTGAACACCGCGATCAGCATCGCCAGCAGGCCCAGCGTGCCGCGGCGGCCGATGCGGTCGGCCACCATGCCGGACACCGGCATGGCCGCGGCCGCCAGCACCGCGCCCACGACCTGGACGGTGAGGAACTCGCCGATCACCTGGTCGGAGTACAGCAGGATCCAGGACAGCGGGAACACCGTGACGATGTGGAACAGCGCGAAGCTGGCCAGCGCCGCGAAGGCCCCCACAACGATGTTGTCGCCCTGGCGGCTGAACAGCTCACGCGCGTTGCAGGGCTCCAGCTCGTGCGCCTGCAGCTCGCGCTCGTACTCGTGCGTGACCACCAGGCGCAGCCGCGCGAACAGCGCCACCACGTTGATGGCGAACGCGGCATAGAACGGGTAGCGCCAGCCCCAGCTGAGGAAATCGGCGCTCTCCAGGCTGCCCCACAGGTAGGCGAACAGGCCGCCGGCCACCAGGAAGCCCAGCGGCGCGCCCAGCTGCGCCAGCATGGCGTACCAGCCGCGGCGGTGCGGCGGCGAATTCAGCGCCAGCAGCGAGGGCAGGCCGTCCCAGGAGGCACCCATCGCCAAGCCCTGGCCGACGCGGCACAGCGCCAGCAGGCCGATGGCCAGCGGACCCCAGGTGGAGTAACCGGGCAGCAGCGCCATGCCCGCGGTGGAGCAGCCCATCAGGAACAGCGCGGCAGTCAGCTTGGTGCCGCGGCCGAAGCGGCGCTGGATCTCCATGCCCGCCAGCGTGCCCAGCGGTCGCACGACGAAGGCGAAGGAGAACAGCACGAAGGCGTACAGCGTGCCCTCCAGCCGGCTGGCGAAGGAGAAGAACACGGCCGGGAACACCAGCGCCGAGGCGATCCCGTAGACGAAGAAGTCGAAGTATTCCGAGGCCCGGCCGATCACGACGCCGACGGCGATGTCGCCCGGGGCGACGCGCTCGTGCTCCTGGGCGGACGTGCCGGGCGCGTCGTGGATGCTGCTGGTGTGGCGGGGCGGCACGGGGCCGAAGGAGGGGGCGGCGGCAGGGCTGGACATCATGGGCGCTGGGAGGGGGTGGGACAAAATGTCCAATCGTTGATCAGGCTCAAAGAATTTACATTTCCGCGCGATGCGCAACTGTGGTTTACCCGCGCGCCCGGAAATCTCAATGCTCCCGACACGCTCAAACCATCCTACGCCCCGCGCGGGCCGGCCGCCATGCCGATATCCCGCCTGCGCCGCCCTCGGCGCCTCGCTGTTGCTGGCCGGCTGCGACGCGGTGGTGATGAAACCCTCCGGCGACATCGCTGCGCAGCAGGCGCAGCTGATCATCGCCTCCACCGTGCTGATGCTGCTGATCATCGTGCCGGTGATCGTGCTGACGCTGCTGTTCGCCTGGCGCTACCGCCAGTCCAACACCGAAGCCACCTACACGCCCGATTGGGACCACTCCACCCGGCTGGAACTGGTGATCTGGGGCGCGCCGCTGCTGATCATCATCGCGCTGGGCGCGCTGACCTGGATCAGCACGCACAAGCTGGACCCGTGGCGCCCGCTGGACCGCATCGACGCGCAGCGCAAGGTCGACCCCGCGGTGAAGCCGCTGGTGGTGCAGGTGGTGGCGCTGGACTGGAAGTGGCTGTTCATCTACCCCGAGCAGGGCATCGCCACGGTCAATGAGCTGGCCGCGCCGGTGGACCGGCCGATCCAGTTCCAGATCACCTCGTCGACGGTGATGAACTCGTTCTACGTGCCCGCGCTGGCCGGGCAGATCTACGCCATGCCGGGCATGCAGACCAAGCTGCACGCGGTGATCAACCGCGCCGGCGTGTACGACGGCTTCTCCGCCAACTTCAGCGGCGACGGCTTCTCGCACATGCGCTTCAAGTTCCACGGCCTGTCGGACTCCGGCTTCCAGCGCTGGGTGGACGCGCACCGCGCCTCGACCGAGGAACTCACGCGCGCCGTCTACCTGCAGCTGGAGCAGCCCAGCGAACGCGAGCCGGTGCGCCGCTTCGGCCGCGTCGACCCCAAGCTGTACGACGCGGTGCTGAACCGCTGCGTCGACACGGCCAAGATGTGCATGTCCGAGATGATGGCCATCGACGCCGCCGGCGGCCTGGGCAAGGGCGGCCTCGCCTACCTGGATCGCAAGGCCTGGCGCGGCACCGAACGCAGCTACGTGGCCAGCGCCATGTGCACGCCCGAGAACCCCACCGGCGCGCCGCAGGCCTCCGGCGAGGCCGCTGCAACACAGCGTTATTGAGCGGCCGCCTCCCGGCGCCCGCCCCTGCGAGATCACCATGTCTTCCGACTCCCTCGACCTGCAGCGCCTCCTGCTCGGCCGCCTTGGCTGGGACGCGCTTCCCCTGCACGAGCCGATCCTGATCGGCACCTTCGCCGCCACCGTGCTCGGTGGCCTGGTGCTGCTGGGCCTGATCACCCGCTACCAGCTGTGGGGCACCTTGTGGCGCGACTGGATCACCAGCATCGACCACAAGAAGATCGGCATCATGTACATCGTGCTGGGCCTGGTGATGCTGCTGCGCGGCTTCGCCGACGCCATCATGATGCGCGCCCAGCAGGCCATCGCCTTCGGCGACGCCACCGGCTTCCTGCCGCCGCACCACTACGACCAGATCTTCACGGCCCACGGCGTGATCATGATCTTCTTCGTGGCGATGCCGCTGGTCACCGGCTTCATGAACTACCTGGTGCCGCTGCAGATCGGCGCCAGGGACGTCGCCTTCCCGTTCCTGAACAACTTCAGCTTCTGGATGACGGCGGGCGGCGCGGTGCTGGTGATGGCCTCGCTCTTCGTCGGCGAATTCGCGCGCACCGGCTGGCTGGCGTATCCGCCGCTGTCGGGCCTGCTGCAGAGCCCGGGGGTCGGCGTCGACTACTACCTGTGGTCATTGCAGGTGGCGGGCGTGGGCACCACGCTGTCGGGCATCAACCTGATCGCCACCATCATCAAGATGCGCGCGCCGGGCATGACGATGATGCGCATGCCGGTGTTCACCTGGACCTCGCTGTGCACCAACGTGCTGATCGTGGCCGCCTTCCCGGTGCTGACCGCCGTGCTGGCCATGCTCAGCCTGGACCGCTACGTCGGCACCAACTTCTTCACGAACGACCTCGGCGGCAACGCCATGTTGTACGTGAACCTGATCTGGATCTGGGGCCACCCCGAGGTCTACATCCTGATCCTGCCGTGCTTCGGCATCTTCTCGGAAGTGGTGTCCACCTTCAGCCGCAAGCGCCTCTTCGGCTATGCGTCGATGGTCTACGCCACGGTCGTGATCACCATCCTGTCGTACCTGGTGTGGCTGCACCACTTCTTCACGATGGGCTCGGGCGCCAGCGTCAACTCGTTCTTCGGCATCACGACGATGATCATCTCGATCCCCACGGGGGCGAAGATCTTCAACTGGCTGTTCACGATGTACCGTGGCCGCATCCAGTTCGAGGTGCCGATGCTGTGGACCGTGGGCTTCATGGTCACCTTCGTGATCGGCGGCATGACCGGCGTGCTGCTCGCGGTGCCGCCGGCCGACTTCGTGCTGCACAACAGCCTGTTCCTGATCGCGCACTTCCACAACGTGATCATCGGCGGCGTGCTGTTCGGCCTGTTCGCCGGCATCGTGTTCTGGTTCCCCAAGGCCTTCGGCTACAAGCTCGACCCGTTCTGGGGCAAGTGCTCGTTCTGGTTCTGGCAGATCGGCTTCTTCTTCGCCTTCATGCCGCTGTACGTGCTGGGCCTGATGGGCGTCACGCGGCGCATGAGCCACTTCGACGACCCCTCGCTGCAGATCTGGTTCCAGATCGCCGCCTTCGGCGCGCTGCTGATCGCCGCCGGCATCGGGGCCTTCTTCATCCAGCTCGTCGTCAGCTACCTGCGCCGCGAGCAGCTGCGCGACGTGACCGGCGACCCCTGGGACGGCCGCACGCTGGAGTGGTCGACCTCGTCGCCGCCGCCGGATTACAACTTCGCCTTCACGCCCGTGGTGCATGACAACGACGCCTGGCACGACATGAAGCGTCGCGGCGCGGTGCGCCCGACGACCGGTTTCAAGTCCATCCACATGCCCAAGAACACGGCCGCCGGCGTGATCATCGCGGGCCTGTCCACCGCCTTCGGCTTCGCGCTGATCTGGCACATGTGGCTGGCCGCGGGCCTGGCCTTTGCCGCGGTGGTGGTCGCCACCATCGTCCACACCTTCAACTACAAGCGCGACTTCTACATCCCCGCCGATGAAGTGACGCGCAGCGAAGACCGCCGCACCGCGGCGCTGGCCGCCGCCCAGGCTTGAGAACGACGACCATGTCCACCCTGCAACCCGCCTACGCCACCGGGGGCACCGGCACCGCCGCCGACGCGCCCGCCTTCTACGACAACGGCGACCACCACCCCCAGCAAGGCACGCTGCTGGGGTTCTGGCTGTACCTGATGAGCGACTGCCTCATCTTCGCCGTGCTCTTTGCGACCTATGCCGTGTTCGGCCGCAGCTACGCGGCGGGCCCGTCCGGCGCGGACCTGTTCGACCTGCAGCTGGTGGCCATCAACACCGCGCTGCTGCTGCTGTCGTCCATCACCTACGGCTTCGCGATGATCGGCGCGCAGCACGGCCGCCAGGGCGCCGTGCTGGGCTGGCTGGCCGTCACCGGCCTGCTGGGCCTGGGCTTCCTGGGCATCGAGCTGTACGAGTTCGCGCACCTGATCCACGAAGGCGCCGGCCCGCAGCGCAGCGCGTTCCTGTCGTCCTTTTTCACGCTGGTCGGCACGCACGGCCTGCACGTCACCTTCGGCACGCTGTGGCTGGTGACGCTGATGGTGCAGGTGCGCAAGCACGGCCTGATCCCCGAGAACAAGCGCCGCCTGATGTGCCTGTCGATGTTCTGGCACTTCCTGGACGTGGTCTGGATCGGCGTTTTCACCTTCGTCTACCTGATGGGCGTACTGCCATGAGCATGACCCACGACACGCACGGCCACCACGGCCACCACGGCCACGGCCACGACGATCACCACGACGACGGCGGCTACCACTTCAGCACCAAGGGCTACGTCGTCGGCTTCCTGCTGGCGGTGGTGCTGACGGCGATTCCGTTCTGGCTGGTGATGGGGAAGGTGCTGCCCACGCCCGGCTTGACCGCGGCGGTGATCCTGGGCTTCGCGGCGGTGCAGATCGTCGTGCACATGATCTACTTCCTGCACATGAACTCGAAGATCGAGAGCGGCTGGTCGATGCTGGCGCTGATCTTCACCGGAGCCCTGGTGCTGATCATGCTGGCCGGTTCGATCTGGGTGATGTTCCACCTCAACAGCAACATGATGCCCGTGCACGACATGCGGGTGCGGCCATGACGACGACCACCACCCCATCGGCCTCGCGGGCCGAGGAAAGCCTGTCCTTCCGCAGCAACCGCGCCCGCCCGGTGCTGTGGGTCACGCTGCTGCTGGCGGGCCTGTTCGCCTTCGCCGGCTGCATCGCGCTGGGCCTGTGGCAGGTGAACCGCCTGAACTGGAAGACCGACCTGATCGAGCGCATCGACCAGCGCCTGAAGGCCGAACCCGTGCCCGCGCCCGGCCCGGCGGAGTGGCCGGGGCTGAACGCCACCGCGGCCGAGTACCGCCGCGTCACGCTGCGCGGCCGCTTCGCGCATGAGCTGGAAACCCTGGTCAGCGCCACCACGGCCCTGGGCAGCGGCTACTGGGTGCTGACGCCGCTGAAGACCGAAGAAGGCTACTGGGTGCTGGTCAACCGCGGCTTCGTGCCGCCCGACAAGCGCGAGCGCGCCGCCCGCGGCGAACGCGACGCCGCCGATGGCGTGCGCACCGTGGCCGGGCTGCTGCGCCTGACCGAGCCCGGCGGCCGCACCCTGCAGCACAACGACCCCGCCGCCGGCCGCTGGTACTCGCGCGACGTGTCGGCCATTGCCGTCGCCCGCGGCCTGGGCAGCGCCCAGGGCGAACGCGCCGGCCTGGTGGCGCCGTACTTCGTCGACGTGGCGGCCGCCGACGACGCCCCGCTGGACTGGCCGCGCGCCGGCCTGACGGTGCTGCAGTTCAGCAACAATCACTTGATGTACGCCCTGACCTGGTTCGTGCTGGCCGCGATGGTGGCGGTGGGCCTCGGCTACGTCGTGGCGTCCGAGAACCGCGCGCAGCGCCGCCGCGCCGCCGCCAGCCAGGGCGACTAGCCCTGCCCCACGCCCCTAACTTCCATTGGACGCGACCACCGGCCAGACCCCCGACAAGCTGGCCGGCCGCAACAACCTGCTGCAGCTGATCCAGCTGCGCTGGCTCGCGGTGGCCGGCCAGCTGGTCACGATCCTGACCGTCCACTTCGGGCTGGACGTGCCGCTGCCGCTGGCCGAGATGCTGGCCCTGCTGGCGGCGCTGGCGCTGTTCAACGCGCTGTGCTGGCTGCGCAGCTGCGCCCCCTGGCGCGTCGGCGAGCTGGAGCTGCTGGCCGGCCTGGTGGTGGACCTGGGCGTGCTGAGCGGCCAGCTGTTCCACGCCGGGGGCGTCACCAACCCCTTCATCTTCCTGTACCTGCTGCAGGTGGCCGTGGCCTCGGTGCTGCTGCGGCCGCGGCACGCATGGACCGTGGTCGGCCTGGCGAGCCTGTGCTTCATCGGCCTCACCCAATGGCACCGGCCGCTGCAGCTGCCCGGGCTCGAGGACGCCGCGCTCTCGGCCGCCTACGTCGGCGGGCTGCTGCTTTGCTTCCTGCTGAACGCGGCGCTGCTGGTCACCTTCATCGTGCGCATCGAGCGCAACCTGCGCCAGCGTGACGCGCGCCTGGCCGACCTGCGCCAGCGCGCCGCGGAGGAAGAGCACATCGTGCGCATGGGCCTGCTGGCCTCCGGTGCCGCGCACGAGCTGGGCACGCCGCTGGCCACGCTGTCGGTGATCCTGGGCGACTGGTCGCGCATGGCGCCTTTCGCCGGCGAGCCCGAGCTGCGCGAGGAGATCGAGGAGATGCAGCGCCAGCTGCAGCGCTGCAAGACCATCGTCAGCGGCATCCTGCTGTCCGCGGGCGAGGCGCGCGGCGAAGCGCCGGTGCAGACCACGCTGCACGCCTTCCTGGACGAGCTGGCGGCACACTGGCGCAGCACCCGCAGCGCCCCCGCCGGCCTGCACCTGGACCGCGGCGACCTGCCGGACCTGCCCATCATCTCGGACTTCGCGCTGCGCCAGATGATCGACAACGTGCTCGACAACGCGCTGGAAGCCGCGCCGCAGTCCGCCCCCCGCCTGGTGGCGCAGTGCGACGACGACGAACTGCGCCTGAGCGTGCAGGACGAAGGCCCGGGCTTCGCGCCGGCGATGCTGGAGCGCTTCGGCAAGCCCTACCAGTCCAGCAAGGGCCGCGCCGGCGGCGGGCTGGGACTGTTCCTGGCGGTGAACGTGGCGCGCTCGCTGGGCGGCCGCATCGCCGCGCGCAACCGGCCCGAGGGTGGCGCCGAGGTCGAGATCACCTTGCCGCTGGCCGCCCTGGAGCCACCGGAGGAAGATGAGGCCGATGAAGCCCGCGGCTGACACCGAACGCCTGCTGCTGATCGTCGAGGACGACGACGCTTTCGCGCGCTCGCTGATGCGCTCGTTCGAGCGCCGCGGCTACCGCGTATTGCGCGCGGCCAGCCTGGACGAGGTGCAGGCGCTGCTGCGCGAGCACCGCCCCGGCTTCGCGGTGGTGGACCTGCGGCTGGCCGGCGGCGCCTCGGGCCTGGCCTGCGTGCAGGCGCTGCACGAGCACGAGCCTTCCACCGTCATCATCGTGCTCACCGGCTACGCCAGCATCGCCACCGCGGTCGAGGCGATCAAGCTGGGCGCCCGCCACTACCTGGCCAAGCCCGCCAACACCGACGACATCGAGGCCGCCTTCGGCCGCGCGCAAGGCGATGCCGGCGTGGAGCTGACCGAACGCACCACGTCGATCAAGACGCTGGAATGGGAGCGCATCCACGAGACGCTGGCGGAGACCGGTTTCAACATCTCGGAGACCGCGCGCCGGCTGGGCATGCACCGGCGCACGCTGGCGCGCAAGCTGGAGAAGCAACGCGTGAAGTGAGCGGCCCAGCGGCGGGCGAGGAGGCCGCCGTCCAGCTGCCACCCACGCAGCGGCGCCGGCTTCCGGGAAGTGATGGTCCCGCGCCACCCGCGGGAGGGTCCTTCGCTCAGCGCCCCGCGGCCGCGCGCGCCGCGCCGCGGCCGCCGTCCTCCGCCGGCGTGGCCGAACCGCCAGCCAGGCGCGCGCTCTCCCAGGCCTTGGCGGCATCCACCAGCTTCGCGAAGGCCTCGCCATCCTCCAGCAGGGCCTGCTTGACCTTCGGTGGCAGCGAGGTCTCGATGCCGGTCTCGTCGATCGGCATGCGGTCGGTCTGCAGCGACCTCAGCACCCGGCGGATCTCGCCGGCGGCATGTGCCGGCGTCTGCAACAGCACCAGCCGCTTGGTCTTGTGCGGGTTGTCGGGCACGTGGCACGAGTCGCACTGGCCTTCGCGCAGGCGCAGCGCCAGCTTCTTGTAGGCCCCGTCCAGGCGGGCCACGTAGGGGTTCTCGGCCTGGAACAGGCCGTCGAACAGCGTGACCTTGGGCTGCGCCCTGCCCTGGGCGTCGGACCACATCCAGCGGCCGTCGAAGGCATGGGCGGGCACCGGCTCGCTGCGGGCCAGCGGCGGCTGCGCGCCATGCACCGTGAACTGCGCCGCCACCACCTGCGCGCGGCGCGGGTTCCACCACATCAGCACCTCGTTGGCGCCTTGGTACATGCTCCACTTCTCGGCTTCGTGCCAGAAGGGATACGGGAACTGGCCGGGCTGCAGCCGGTTGCGGAAGGCGGTGCGCAGGCGGATGCGGGCCAGCTTTTCCGACTCCACCCACTCGACCTGGTGCTCGCCGTTGAACATGAAGAGCGGCAGGTACATGCCGGTCAGCACGTCGGGCGCGAACTGCGTCAGCGAGGTGTCCGCCAGCCGCGCCGAGGCCACCCGCTGGCGGCCCCACAGCACGTTGGAGGCCAGCTGCGAGCGCACGGCCGAGGGGCCGAACAACGCCTGGCGGCAGCCATCGAACGCGGTCGTGCTGCCCGGGTCGGCCAGCGGGCAGCTGGCCGACAGCTCGCCGGCCAGCGCCGCCGCCACCTGGCGCGCCTGCGCCAGGGCCTGGGCCGGGTCGACCGCCGGAGCGGCCTTGTCGTCCTGCGCCGACACCGCCGGCGCCAGGCCGCCGGCCCAGACCACGCATCCGGCCGCGGCGGCTGCCGCGGCACGGCGCAGCCGCGCCCTTTTCGTGTTACTTGATCGTGCGGCTGTCGGTGCTTGCTTCATGTGATCCTCCCTGGTGAAACGCGGCGCCGGCGGGCTTCAGCCGACGATGTGGCCATGGCGGTTGACCACCACCATGTCGACGTACTGCGATCCATGGCCCTGCTGCGCGCCGAAGTTGACGCGGTAGCCGCCGAAGTCGGCCTGCAGCGTGGACAGCGCGGCGCGGAACGAATCGCGACCCGGCCGCTCGCTGCGCGCGGCGGCGCGCGCCGCCTCGACCGCGACGCGGCCGGCGATGTAGCCCTCCAGCGTCGTGATGCCCAGCTTGGCGCCGCCGCCCAGCGCGGCCAGGTCCAGCCGGCACTGGTTCACCACCGGCAGCCCCAGCGCGGTGGGGCGCGGCACCACCAGGCTCATGATCACGCTGCGCCCCGCGAGCGCGATGCCGTCGACCAGGTCCTGCCCGGCGAACGAGGAGGCGAAGTACATGCCCTCGAACCCGCCGGCGGCCAGCTGCTCGACCATGCGCAGGATCGGCGCGGCATTGGTCGCGAACAGCACGGCATCCACCTTCGCGGCCAGCAGCTGGCGCACCGCGGGGCTGAAATCCTTGTGGTTGCGGTCGATCGCCACGCTGACCGCGGGCTTGATGTTCGCCGCCTGCAGCGCCTGGTGCATGGCGTCGAGGTTGGCGCCCGAGGTGTCCTGCAGGCGCACGCAGCCGATGCGCTTCAGGCCGAAGTCGCGCATGTACTGCACGCTGCGCTTGTACTCGGCGTCATAGCCGGCGCGCACGTGGCTCACCGGGGCCTGCGAGGCCTGGCGGATGCCCATGTTGCCGCTGGCCGTGCCCACCATCGCGATGCGCGCGGCTTCCACCGCCGGCAGCGCGGCCTCGGCGATGGCGCCGCTGGTCAGGCCCAGCAGCGCGGTGGCGCCTGCGTCGATCAGCTGCCTGACGTTCGCCAGGCCGCGGTCCTTGACCCCGCCGTCGTCCAGCGTGACCAGCTCGAAGCGCAGCGCCTTGGCGCCCTTGTCCGCTTCCTGGCGGTTCGCCGCCTGCAGCGCGGCGGCAATGCCGTCGCGCACGTCACGGCCGTAGCGCGCCTGGCCGCCGCTGAGCGAGGCCGATTGGCCGAAGCGCACGGTCGAGCCGGCCGTCGCCGCGGGCGACGGTGCCGCGCCGGACAGCGCGGGCCAACAGGCTGGTGTCAACATGGCCAGCGCGGGCCAGGCCCCGAGGACCGAACGTCTCTTCATCACGACTCTCCCTGCGAAAGCGAAGGCCGGCGCCAGGGCTCAGCCCACCAGGCGGCCGAAGCGGTCGATGGCGATCAGGTCGACGTAGCGCGACCCGTGCGGCGTGCCCACGAACTCCACCCGGTAGCCGCCCAGGTCGGCGCGCAGGCCGGCCAGCACCTCGCGCACGCGGGCCCGGCTGGCCTGGCCGCTCTTGTGGGCCGCCATCGCTGCCTGCACCGCGGTGCGGCCGGCGATGTAGCCCTCCAGCGTCGTCATGCCCATGCGGGCGCCAGGCACGGCGGCCAGATCGCGCTGGCACTGGCTGACGACGCTCACGCCCATCGCCGTGGGCCGGGGCACCACCATGCTCATCACGCAGCTCTGGCGCTTGGCGGTCAGCGTGTCGACCAGGTCCTGCCCTGCAAAGGACGTGGCATAGAACAGCCCCGGAAACTTGGCCCGGTGCATGTGGTCGATGATCTTCGCGATCGGGCTGGCGTTGGCGGTGAAGAGCACGCAGTCCGGGCGCGCCTTCAGCAGCTCCTCGGCCACGTCCTCGAACGAGGTGGCGTTGCGGTCGATGGTGAGCGACAGCGTCGGCTTCACGCCCAGGCCGCCCAGCGCCTCGTTCATGGCCTGCAGGTTGGCCTTGGAGGTGTCGTTCAGCGTCACCACCGCCACCTTGCTCAGGCCGAAGTCCTTGACGTAGCCGATCATGCGCAGGTACTCGGCGTCGTAGCCGGCACGCACGTGGTACGCGCCGCTGGCCTGCGCCGAGCGGATGCCCATGTTGCCGCTGGCCGTGCCCAGCATGGCGATCTGGGCGTCCTCCACCACCGGCAGGCAGGCCTCGGCGCCGGCGCCGCTGGTCAGGCCGATGATGGCGAGCGTCTCGGCTTGCGACGACAGCTGCAGCACGTTCTGCATGCACCTGCTGCGCGCGCCGCCGTCATCCAGCGTGGCCAGCTCGAACTGCAGGCCGGTGCTGGCCGCGTTGGCATTGGCGGCGGCGAAGGCGGCGGCGATGCCGTGGCGCACGTCGCGGCCATAGACGGCCTGGCCGCCGGTCAGCGAGGCCGACTGGCCGAAGCGCAGCACGCGCGGAGCGCCGGCGGCACGGGCGGCGGGGGCCCCCAGGGTCCAGGCACCAGCCCCCATCAGGGCGGCGATCGAAAAGTCTCTGCGGCGCATTGCGGCACTCCCTCTTGTTCACGCCACGACTCGGCGTTCCCGGGTTTCGGCATCCCCGGGGGAAAACTGACGTTCATCTAACGAATCGTTGACGCAGATACCACTCGTTGCAGACGCTGTCGCGCCGATGCGGCGCCCGTCGAGCAGGCCGCGCACGGCGTGTCGGGAGACCTCGGCGTCCGGCGCGCGGACCACCTCGACAAGCGATGCCCGGCGCGCCTCTGCGGCACGGTGCTTGCAGTGACGCGGGCACGTGGCCCGCCCGGACCCCGGCGCCTTGAAATCGGCGCGCCGGCTCACCATCTGTGCGGCTAGATCGAGCCGGTCCGGAGGGACACGTGACTGCAATGGCCGTGGTGGTCGGTGCCGCGCTGGCGCTGGTGCTGTGGTGGATGCTGCAGGGCCGCTGGGCGGAAGTGCGCCGGGCGCGCTGGCGGACGCAGCCGTTTCCCGGGGCGTGGCGCCGCATCCTGCGCCGGCGGGTGCCGCTGGTGGCGCGCCTGCCGCCGCCGCTGCAGCGCATGCTGAAAGGCCAGGTGCAGGCGCTTCTGGCGGAGGTCCCCATCATCGGCTGCCGCGGCCTGCGGGTGACGGACGAAATGCGCGTCACCATCGCCGCCCAGGCCGCCCTGCTGCTGCTGGGCCGCACCACCCGCTTCGAGAACCTGCGGCAGATCCTGCTGTACCCCGACACCTTCGTCGCCGAGCGCGCGGTGACGCTGGCCGGCGGCGTGCAGCAGCCGCAGCGCCATGCGCTGGCGGGCGAGAGCTGGGACCAGGGCCAGGTGATCCTGTCCTGGGATGCCGTGCGCGAAGGCGCGGCGGTGCCGGACGACGGCCAGAACGTGGTGCTGCACGAGTTCGCGCACCAGCTGGACCAGGCCACCGGCCCGGCCAACGGCGCCCCGCGCCTGCCCACGCCCGCGCATGCCGCGCAGTGGGCGGCGGTGATGGGCACCGCCTGGGCGCAGCTGCGGCAAACGCTGGCCGACGGCGCGCCGGGCTGCCTCGGGTCCTATGCCGCCAGCAGCGAGGCCGAGTTCTTCGCCTGCGCGACCGAGGTCTTCTTCGAGCGCCCGCACGCGCTGGCCGCCGAGTACCCGGCGCTGCACGCGCTGCTGGTGGGCTACTACGGCGTCGATCCGGGTCACTGGTCGGAGCCCGGCGGCCGCTGACGCCGCCATGGCGGGCCGGCCCGATCCCGCAGAATCAGCGCCATGCCCGATGCCGCCCCCACCACCGCCCGCGCGCCCTCGCCGGCCCAGCGGGCGATGGAGAAGCTGGGCCTGCGGCGCGACATCGACCTGGCCCTGCACCTGCCGCTGCGCTACGAGGACGAGACGCGCCTGACCCCCATCGCCGACACGCAGGACGGCGAGCCGGTGCAGGTCGAAGGCATCGTCCGCGACGCACGGGTCGAGCAGCGGGCGCGCCGGCAGCTGGTGGTGCGCATCAGCGACGGCAGCGGCGAGCTGGTGCTGCGCTTCCTGCACTTCTACCCGTCGCAGCAGAAGACGCTGCAGCCGGGCACCCGCATCCGCGTGCGCGGCGAGCCGCGCGGCGGCTTCTTCGGCCGCGAGATGGTGCACCCGGCCTGGAAGGCGGTGGACGAAGGCGCGCCGCTGGCCGAGGCGCTGACGCCGGTCTATCCCACCAGCGCGCAGCTGCCGCAGGCCTACCTCCGGAAAGCCGTGGCCGGCGCGCTGAAGCGGGCGCCGCTGCAGGAGATTCTGCCGCCGCAGGCGCTGCCGCCCGGCCTGCCGGCGCTGCGCGAGGCGCTGATGCGCCTGCACCACCCGCCGGCCGATGCCTCGGTGCATGCGCTGGAAAACCGCGCGCACCCGGCCTGGCAACGCCTGAAGTACGAGGAGTTGCTGGCGCAGCAGCTGTCCCAGCAGATGGCCCAGCGCGAGCGGGCGCGCCTGAAGGCGCCGATGCTGCGCGCCGGTTCCCAAGCGCCCCCTGGGCCAGGCGATGAACGGCCCGCCGGTGCCCGAGGCGGCCTGCACGAGCGGCTGCTGGCCGCGCTGCCCTTCCAGCTGACGGCGGCGCAGCGCCGCGTGGCCGAGGAAATCGCCGCCGACATCGGCCGCCCGCAGCCCATGCACCGGCTGCTGCAGGGCGACGTGGGCTCCGGCAAGACGGTGGTCGCGGCGCTGGCGGCGGCCATCGCCATCGACGCCGGCTGGCAGTGCGCGCTGATGGCGCCCACCGAGATCCTGGCCGAACAGCACTTCGCCAAGCTGGTGCAGTGGCTGGAGCCGCTGGGCGTGCAGGTGGCCTGGCTCACCGGCAGCCGCAAGGGCAAGCAGCGCAAGCTGATGCTCGAGCGCGTCGCCAGCGGCGCGGCCCACCTCGTCGTCGGCACCCATGCGGTGATCCAGGACGACGTGCAGTTCGCGCGGCTGGGCCTGGCGGTGATCGACGAGCAGCACCGCTTCGGCGTGGCGCAGCGGCTGGAGCTGCGCAGGAAGCTGGCGCTCAACCGGCTCGAGCCGCACCTGTTGATGATGAGCGCCACCCCGATCCCGCGCACGCTGGCGATGACCTACTTCGCCGACCTGGACGTGAGCACCATCGACGAACTGCCGCCCGGCCGCACGCCGGTGCTGACCAAGCTGTTCGCCGACACCCGCCGCGCCGAGGTGATGGCCCGCATCGCCGACGAGGTGGCGCAGGGGCGGCAGGTCTACTGGGTCTGCCCGCTGATCGAGGAGAGCGAGAAGCTCGACCTGCAGAACGCCACCGAGGCGCATGCGCGCGTCAGGGCCGCGCTGCCGGGCGCGATGGTCGGCCTGCTGCACGGCCGCATGCCGGCGGCGGAGAAGTCGGCGGTGATGTCGCTCTTCAAAAGCGGCGAGATGGCGGTGCTGGTGGCGACCACGGTGATCGAGGTCGGCGTCGACGTGCCCAACGCCAGCCTGATGGTGATCGAGCATGCCGAGCGCTTCGGCCTGGCCCAGCTGCACCAGCTGCGCGGGCGGGTGGGCCGCGGCAGCACGGCCAGCGTGTGCGTGCTGCTGTACGCCGCGCCCCTGTCGCCCACCGCGAAGGAGCGGCTGCGCGCGATGGCCGAGACGCAGGACGGCTTCGAGATCGCGCGGCGCGACCTGGAGATCCGCGGCCCGGGTGAGTTCATGGGCGCGCGCCAGAGCGGGGACGCGCTGCTGCGATTCGCCGACATCGCCGAAGACACCGCGCTGCTGGCAAGGGCACGCGAGGCCGCGGCCTGGCTGCTGGCGCATGATGCGGCGGCGGCCAGCGCGCACGTGGCGCGCTGGCTGGACACGCGGGCGGACTACCTGAAGGCATGACGAACGGCATCGGCATCCGGAGCGCGGCGGCAGCGGCGGGCTTGCTGCTGGCCGCCGCAGGCTGCCTGCCCACGGCAGGCACCAGCGCGCCGGCCGGCCGCGCCGATGCGGCGGCCGACCGCGACTTCGCGGCCCTGCAGGCCCTGATCGGCGATGCCGCCTGCCGCGACGACACGCAGTGCCGCACGCTGCCGGTCGGCACGCTGGCCTGCGGCGGCCCGGCGTCCTACCTGGCGTGGTCGACGCTGCGCTCCGACGAGGCGGCGCTGAAGGCCGCCGCCGCGCCGCTGGCGCACCGCCGGCCGGGCAGCGCCCGCGGCGAGATGTCGATCTGCCGCGTGCTGCCCGACCCCGGTGCGCGCTGCGTGCCCGGCGAAGCCGGCGCGCTGGGCACCTGCCGCCTGCGCGAACGCAGCGACGGCACCGGCGGCGCGCTGCCCACACGCTGAACCGGCGCCGAACACGCACCGAAGCAGCGGCCAGGACACGCGGCCAGGACACGCGGCCAGGACACGCGGCCAGGACACGCCGCAAGAAAAAAAGCCCCGCGGCCGGGGCCGGGGGCTTTGCTGGTTAGGCGGCCGGCATGGAAGGCCGGCCGCCGACCGCGGGACGGTCAGGGCGTGATCGTCACCACGTCCGACTCGCGCTTGCTCTTCGCGTCACGGTACAGCAGCAGCAGGCCGGTCTGCGACGGCGAAGCCGCCGCGCCGCCCGCCGGTGCCGAGACCGGCAGCGCGCCCGAGAAGCCCACCGGCACGCCGAGCGAATCGCCCAGGACGCTGGCGTACTTGGGCGTGCCCAAGGTGTGCACCATGTCCACCACCGCGTCAGTGAGGTCGCCGGTGAAGTAGTTGTCGAACGAATACACCGAGAAGCGGAACTTCTGCGTCGGGCTGCTGATGCCGATGTCCGACGCCAGCACGGTGTAGATCATGTTCGACGAGTTCAGGTCCGCCGCGGCGTAGAACTTCGTCGTCGTGCTGCCGGTGTTGAGGTCGAAGACGTTGACGACGGTCTGGCCGGTGGCGCCGAAGCCGGACAGCTCGGAGTTGTAGATCACGTAGTCGTCGATGCCGTCGTTGTTGGAATCGACGTAGACGTCGTACTCCGCCGGGTAGGCCGGGTGCGCCTTCTCGCCGAACGTGGCGATGCCGAACTGCACGCCGGGCACGCCCACGTCCACCGGCCGCACGCCGACCGCCTTCATGTCCACCAGCGGCTGGCCGCCGCCGTAGGTGGACCGGGTGATCGTGCTCTGCGGGCTGGTGCCGGTGAGCGCGAACACGTCCATCGTGGCCGACTGCGCGCCGCCGAGGTTGCTGATCGCCACGCCCGACGCCACGCTGCCGCTGGCCGCGGCGACGGTGTTGTGGGCGCGGTGCGGCAGCACGTGCCACGGGATGGACGCGGTCTCGCCGCCTTCGCTGACGCTCAGATAACCGTCGAACTCCACGGCCTGCAGCAGCGAGCCGTTGCCCTGCGTGCCGCCGCCGAAGAGGTTCCACGCCGGGAGCTTGCTCGGGTCGACCTTCATCGTCACCGCGAAGGCCGCGGTGCCGTTGGCCGGCACGCTGATGCTGGCGGGCGCGGTCAGCGTCACGGCACCGCTGGTCTCGTCGCTGGCATAGCGGAAGCTGCGGGCGATGGTGTAGGTGCGCGGCGAAGCCGAGTGGTTGCGCACCGCGATCTTCTTCGTCACCGTGGTTGCCGCGGCCACCCGCATCGAGCCGAAGGACAGGCCGACGCCGTAGGGATTGCCGGCATCCCAGACGGTGGTGCTCAGCGCGGCGGACTTGTCCGCGCGCAGCTCGCCGGCGCCGATGCGCGAGACCGGCGCCAGCACGCCCGGCATCGTCTGCGGGTTGATGGTGACGTCCTTGTGCGCGGCGTTCATCAGCCGCGCCTTGACCTCGGTGGGCAGCGCGCTCGGGTACTTCTCGAGCAGCAGCGCGGCAGCGCCGGTCACCATCGGCGCGGCGCCGGAGGTGCCGCCGAAGGGCTCGGTGCCGGTGCCGCTGCCGTTCAGCGCGGAGGTGGACGCGCCGGGCGCGCCGATCTCCGGCTTCAGCGCGCCGAAGTCATAGCTCGGGCCGCGTGACGAGGTCGACGCCATGCTGCCGGCCAGCGAGGTGAAGACGCCCGGGTCCACCGCCACCTGCACCGTGCCGGACATGCCGCGCAGCGCGGCACCGATGGACTGGGTGACCACCAGCGTCTGCGCGAAAGGCGGCGTCTCGACGCCGAGGCTGAAGCTGGGTGCGTCGCCGGGGGCGTTGTTGGCCAGGATGACGCCGATCGCACCCTTGTCGGTCGCGTTCTTGACCTTGGTGCTGATGTTGCAGCTGCCGCGGTCCAGCAGCGCCACCGTGCCGGTGTAGTCCACCGTCGCGCCTGCCGTGCAGGCCAGCGTGGCCGCCGAGCCGGCCGGGCCGGCGATCTTCAGCGGGCCGCTGAAACCGGAGGTGATCGGCGCCCACGGCAGCGTGTTGGTGTTGGTGTAGGTGGCCGGTGCCGGGGCGGTCACGAGCAGCGAGAAGCCCTTGCCGCTGGGCAGCGCGGTCTGCGCGACGCTGATCGCCTCCGGCGCGTTCGACGGCGAGCCGAGGATGTAGGGCCGGTCGGCCGAGTTGCCGGCCGAGATGGCCGCGACGATGCCGAAGCGCACCAGGTTGGTCACCGCCTCGGTCGACGGGTTCTCGCGCTGGCCGTAGCTGGCGCCGAGCGAGAGGTTGACGATGTCGGCGGCGCCGTCGAAGCTCAGGTCGCCCTTGGGGTCCATCGCCCATTCCAGGCCCTGCAGGATGGCCAGGCCGCTGCAGCTGGTGGACACGCTGCTGCAGACCTTGACCGCGTACAGCTGGGCGCCCGGGGCCATGCCCTTGTGCGTGCCGTCCAGGCTGGCGCCGGCGGCGATGTCCGCCACGTGCGTGCCGTGGCCGGCGTCGCTGCCGGCGTCGATCGGGTTGGGGTCGGGGGCCAGGTCGCCGCTGGGCCAGACCTCGCCGACGAAGTCATGACCGCCAATGACCTTGGCCGTGGGGTACAGGCCGGCCGGCGCCGTGCTGCCGGCGGCCGCCGCCGCGGCGTTGAAGTCGGACAGCAGGCCCGAGCCGCCGAGGTTCTTGTGGGTGTAGTCGATGCCCGAATCCAGCACCGCGATCTTCACGCCGGCGCCGGTGACGCCGGTGGCCTGCAGCGCCGCCGCGCCGACGTAGGGCACCGTGCTGCCGAGCTGCTTCTCGAAGTTGACGATCGGGCGGATGCCGGTGACGCCGGTCAGCCGGGCGACCTGCGGCAGCTTGGCCGCGTCGACGGCGACGACCAGGCCGTTGTAGGTCTTGGTCAGGCGCGCGACCTCGCTGCCGCCGAGGTTGCGGATCTGCGCCATCAGCGCGTCCTGCTTGCTCTTCAGCGAAGCCACGTAGGCCTGGCGCTGCGACAGCGTCATCTTGCTGCCCACGCGCTTGGCGTTGGCGCCGACGGCCAGCGCCAGCGGCTGGTCGGCCAGGCGCACAGCGACCTGCACCGTGCCCACCTGCTGGCGCAGGCGCGAGGGCAGCTGGCCGGCCGTGACGGGGGCGGGCAGGCGCAGCGACGCGGCATCACCGGGCAGCGCGGTCTGCGCCACCACGGTGCCCTGGACCGCGAGGATGGCGCCCAGGGTCAGCGCGCTCTTCGCAAAGCTCTTCGTTTGCATTGAAAACCTCCTAGCTCTCTCTCGTGGAGTGACCGTTCGTCGCCCGGATCAGGCAGCGACGGCGCTCTGCGGCACGTTCTTGCGGCGGCGCGACGACAGCCAGGCGCCGATGCCGCCGGCCATCAGCAGCGCGGCGGTGGCGGGTTCGGGGATGTCGCTGTTGGTGGCGCCGACGAGCTGCACTTCGTAGTTGAAGGGCGAGCCGGCGAAGGAGCTGTTCAGCATCCAGCCCTCCAGGGCGCCGGCGCCGGCGACCGCCCCGGCGCTGGTGCAGCCGAAGCAGTCGAAGATCGCGTTGCCGAATTCATCGACCGGCGTCGACACCATCAGCGCCACCGCCAGGTAGTACAGCCCCGAGGCCACCGGCGCGCCGTTGATCCACGGATCCGGGAAGGGGTTGTCGTCGCTCATGAAGACGCCCGCGCCGGCGGCATCGAACAGGAACAGCGCGAAGTCGTTGAGGCCGTCGGTGACCGACGCGGAGAAGTTCAGCGGGTCGTCGATGCGGATGCGGTACAGGTCCACCTCGTAGGCATCGCCGTTGTTCTGCAGCGCACCCGAGATCCCGCTCATGGTGTTGAAGGCGTTGTCGTAGGTGGCCTGCGCGGTCGCCAGCACGTCGCCGGCGCCCGGCGCCTGCTCGCCCCAGACGAAGGCGGCCGAAGCCGTGGTGGGCAGCGCCAGCGCTGCGGCGGCCGCCAGGGCGGAGGCCAGCACATTCAAGCGTTTCATGATCGATGGGTCCTCGTGCGTTCGACGTTGATGGACAACAAGCTCGCATCGCTGAGGACCCTGCGCACAAAAAGGGCTGCGCACTCCCACGGCCGGTCGCTGTTGGATGTCAGCGCGGCGCCATCGGACTCGCAGGCCGCGGGATCACCCAGCCACGAAAAATCAGGATACGTGACATTCTCGGCAGCTTGTCTGGACAACCCCTAAATCCGGGGGATGGCGTTTTCCCGATTCGTGTTAACGCCTGTTGCAGGCGGCACCACCCCGGTGAAAAGCGCCCCGCGCGAGGGATCAGAACGGGATGCGCGCGGTGTTCTTGATCTCTTCCATCACCGCGAAGGTGCGCAGGTCGCGCACGCCGGGCAGGGTCCAGACGACGGACGCTACCAAGTCGCGATAGGCGCCCATGTCGGCCACGCGCGTCTTGATCATGTAGTCGAAGCTGCCGGCGACCTCGTAGCACTCGAGGATCTCGGGCCGCACCTGCACCGCGGCACGGAAGGCATCGGCCACGCCGACGCCGGTGTACTCCAGCCGCACCTCGGCGAACACCAGCAGGCCGGCGCACAGCTTCATCGGGTTGAGCACCGCCTCGTAGCCGAGGATGTAGCCCTCGTCGGTCAGGCGCTTGACGCGGTCGTGCGTGGCCGCGGCCGACAGGCCCACGGCGTCGGCCAGTTTCTGCTTGGACATCCGGCCATCGGCCTGCAGCAGGCGCAGCAGCTGCGCATCGATGTCGTCGATCGACGAGTGCATACCGCTACGGTGCCGCACTTCGCCATCGCGCATTCACTGATTTCGCCGGCGCCGGCCGACGGATCTGCGGCAAAGAGCCGCTCGCGGCGAGACCGTTTCAGATCGCGATTCAGATCGCGATCAGATCGGCAGGGCGGTGTGGTTCTTGACCTCTTCCATCACCGTGTAGGTGCGCGTTTCGCGCACGCCGGGCAGGCTCCAGATGACCGTGGCGATCATCTCGCGGTAGGCCCGCATGTCGGCCACGCGGGTCTTGATCAGGTAGTCGAAGCCGCCGGCCACCAGGTGGCATTCCAGGATCTCGGGCCGGGCCTGCACCGCGGCCTTGAACATGTCCATCACGTCGGGCGCGGTGCGGTCGAGCAGCACCTCGACGAAGACCATCATCCCGGCGCCGAGCTTCGCGGGGTTGAGCCGCGCCTCGTAGCCGAGGATGAAGCCCTCGCGCGTCAGCCGCTTCACGCGCTCGAGCACCGCCGTGGGGGACAGGTGCACCTGTTCGGCGAGCTTCAGGTTCGAGATGCGGCCGTCCTTCTGCAGCGCGCGCAGGATGCGGGCGTCGATCTTGTCGAGGCCGCGGTCGCCGGCGGCAGGCGAGGTGGCGGCAGCAGCGGGCGAGGCCGCGGGGGCGGAGTTCGGCGGGGTGTCAGTCATGACTGTGAAATGTCCAGGCCGGTCGGGGGCAGGCCGAACATCTGGCTACAGCAGGCCCGAACTATGGCACGTGGAACATGCATGCCGCGTGCCACCCCGGGTTTCTCACTACCCCCGATTGAGGGCCGAATTCACATTCAGGGGTACAGGCCGCGCTCCTGGCGCGCCATCAGGATGCGCTCGCAGGCGACCGCGAAGGTCGCGGTGCGCAGCGTGATGCGGTGCTGGTCCGCCGTGTCCCAGATCTTGCGCAGCGCGCCGACCATGATCTTGTCCAGCCGCAGGTTGATCTCGTCCTCGGTCCAGAAGAAGGACGAGAAGTCCTGCACCCACTCGAAGTAGCTGACCGTGACGCCGCCGGCGTTGCAGATCACGTCGGGCACCACCAGGATGCCGCGGTCCGCCAGGATGTCGTCGGCACTGGGCACCGTCGGGCCATTGGCGCCTTCGAGCACCAGCTTGGCCTGGATGCGGCGGGCGCGGTCGGCGGTGATCTGGCCTTCCAGCGCGGCGGGGATCAGGATGTCGCAGGGCAGGTCCCAGAAGGCCTCGTTGTCGCAGACCTCGGCGTCCTTGAAGCCGGCCACGCCGCCGGTGTCGCGCACGTGCGGGATCAGCTTGGCGAGGTCGAAACCCTGGCTGTTGACGATGGTGCCGGTGTGGTCCTGCGCGGCGACGATCTTGGCGCCGGCCTGGCCGAACAGCTCGGCGGCCGACGACCCCACGTTGCCGAAGCCCTGCACCGCGACGCGCGCGCCTTCCAGGTTCAGGTCGATGCGGCGGGCGGCCTCGCGGCCGGTCACGAACACGCCGCGGCCGGTGGCCTTGACGCGGCCCAGCGAGCCGCCCAGGTGGATGGGCTTGCCGGTGACGACGCCGGTCGCGGTGGCGCCGACGTTCATCGAATAGGTGTCCATCATCCAGGCCATGATCTGGCCGTTGGTGTTGACGTCCGGCGCGGGAATGTCCTGCTGCGGGCCGATGATGATGCCGATCTCGCTGGTGTAGCGGCGCGTCAGGCGCTCCAGTTCCTTGATCGAGAGCTTCTTCGGGTCGACTCGGATGCCGCCCTTGGCGCCGCCGTAGGGCAGGTTCACCGCGGCGTTCTTGATGCTCATCCAGGCGGACAGCGCCATCACTTCTTCCAGCGTCACGTCCGGGTGGTAGCGCACGCCGCCCTTGCCGGGGCCGCGCGACAGGCTGTGCTGCACGCGGTAGCCCTCGTGGTGGGCGATGGTGCCGTCGTCGAGTTCGATCGGCACGTCGACGATCAGCGCGCGCTTCGGGCGCTTCAGGGATTCGGCCCAGCGCGCCAGGGAGCCCAGGTAGGGCAGCACGCGGTCGACTTGCGACAGGTAGGTGCCCCAGGGGCTGTCGGCGGTCGGAGTGACGTACGAAAGGGTCATGGTCGGTCCTGTTGGGAAGGTGTCGAACGGGTGGTTTTCAAGGCTTCGTGGGCCGTGGCCGGCCCGTTCGGCGCGCAATGTAGGAGGCTGTAACCAGCTTGTGCATGGTTATGCGCGCTTTGCATGAACCACTCGGTTCGCGGAATGACGAGCCACGAAGGCGGCTGCCGGCCGGGGCGCACGGGACGGCTGCATACACTGCCCCGATGGACAAGCAACACGACACCATCGCCTTCATCGGCGGCGGCAACATGGCCAGCGCGCTGATCGGCGGGCTGCTGAAGACCGGCCGCCCGGCCACGAGCCTGCTGGTGCTGGACCCGGGCGAGGCGCAACGCGCGAAGCTGCAATCGGACTTCGGCGTGCGCACGCTGGCCGCCGCGGAGGCGGCGCTGGCCGAGGCGACGCTGGTGGTGTGGGCGGTGAAGCCCCAACTCTTCAATGACGCGGCCAGGCCCTGCGCCGCCCACGTGCGGAACGCGCTGCAGCTGAGCGTGATGGCCGGCATCCGCAGTGCCGCGGTCGAGCGCGCCACCGGCAGCGCGCGCGTGGTGCGCAGCATGCCGAACACGCCGGCGCTGATCGGCCGCGGCATCGCCGGGCTGGTGGCCACGCCGGCGGTCAGCGACCACGAGCGCGCGCTGGTCGAGGAGGTGTTGGCGCCCACCGGCCAGCTGATGTGGCTGCCGCGCGAGGAGGACCTGGACGCGGTCACCGCACTGTCGGGCTCGGGCCCGGCCTACGTCTTCTACTTCGTCGAGGCGATGATGGCCGCGGCCGAGCAGATGGGCCTGAGCGCCGAACAGGGCAAGCGCCTGGCGCTGGCCACCTTCGACGGCGCGGCCGCGCTGGCGGCGCAGTCCGGCGAGCCGCCCGCGGTGCTGCGCGAGCGGGTCACGAGCAAGGGCGGCACGACCTACGCCGGGCTCGAATCGATGCGGTCGGACGGGGTGGCCGAGGCCATCGTCAAGGCAGTGCGGGCCGCGCAGCGGCGCGCGAAGGAACTCGGCGACGAGTTCGGCGCCTGATCAGCGCAACGCCAGGTCCAGCGCCACCCCGGCGAACACCGCGAATCCCAGCCAGTGGTTCTCGCGGAAGGCCGTGAAGCAGCCTTCGCGCGAGCGGCCGCGGATCAGCGTGTAGTGCCACAGCGCCTGCAGCCCCGCGACGGCGATGCCGCCGAAGAACCAGGCGCCCAGGCCGAGCGCGTCGCCGATCAGGGCCCAACTTCCCAAGTACGCGGCATAGCAGGCCATCACCACCGCCACCTCGAAGCGGCCGAGCGTGATGGCCGAGGTCTGGATGCCGATCTTCAGGTCGTCGTCGCGGTCGACCATCGCGTACTCGGTGTCGTAGGCGATGACCCAGGCGAGGTTGCCCAGCAACAACCACCAGGCGTGCGGCGGCACGGCGGCGCCGACGGCGGACAGCGTCCATTCGCGCCCGCCCAGCGCCGCGGAAAAGGCCATCGGGATACCGAAGCTGAAGGCGACCCCCAGCACCGCCTGCGGCATCGAGAGGAAGCGCTTGGCATACGGGTAGGCGATGGCGATGGCCAGCGCCGCGAAGGACAGCAGGATGGTCGGCGGGTTGGTCGTCAGCACCAGGCCGAAGGCCAGCAGCGCCAGCACCGCGCCCACGCCCAGCGCCTCCTTGACCGCCAGCGCGCCGCTGGTGACCGGGCGCTGCGCGGTGCGCTTGACGTGGCGGTCGAACTCGCGGTCGGCGACGTCGTTGACGCAGCAACCGGCGCTGCGCATCAGGATGGTGCCGAGCGTGAACACCGCCAGCAGGTGCCAGCCCGGAAAGCCATCGGCGGCGATCCACAGCGCCGACAGCGTGGGCCACAGCAGCAGCAGCCAGCCCGCCGGCCGATCCCAGCGGATCAGGTTCAGGTACAGGCGCGGGCGCGACAGCGTGAGGATGGACATCGGGATGAATTGTTGCACCGCGACTCGGCCTGCAGCGCGCCCGTGGCGCCACCTGCAGCGCGCGATTCCAGCCTGCGCCGGGCGCCGCCAGGCCGCACCTGCCTGACCACGGCGCGCAGGCGCGAGTGCCCGCTTTGCTAAGCTGGCCCGATGCCCGCGCGACAGCCCCTGCCCCGGCCCGCCGCACCGCCGGCGGCAGCGGCCGGGCCGGTGATCGTCATCGGCGGCTGCAACGTCGACGTCTCCGGCCGTGCCGCGATGCCGGCGCGCCGGGGCGACTCGACCCCGGGCCAGGTGCACCGGTCCGCCGGCGGCGTCGCGCGCAACATCGCCGAGAACCTGGCCCGCCTGGGGCATCCGGTGCGGCTGGTCAGCGCACTCGGCCGCGATGCGGCGGGGCGCTGGCTGCGCGCGGCGACCGCACACGCGGGCGTCGACGTGCGCGGCTGCATCGCGGTGGACGGCGCGGCGACCGCGCACTACCTGTCGCTGCACGGGCCTGACGGCGGGCTGCTGCAGGCGGTGAACGACATGGCGGTGCTGGACGCACTGACGCCCGCGCGGCTGGCGCGCGAAGGGGGGCGGCTGCGCACCGCCGCGGCCATCGTCGTCGATGCCAACCTGACCGAGGACGCGCTCGCGTGGCTCTTCGCGCAGGACCTGCCGGCGCCCGTCTTTGCCGATGCCGTCTCCGCGACCAAGGCAGCGCGCCTTCGGCCCTGGCTGCACCGGCTGCACCTGCTGAAGCTGAACCGCGCCGAGGCCGCGGCCCTGGGCGCACCGGCCCTGCACCGGGCCGAAGCGCGGCGCCGCTTCGTGGCCCGGCTGCGGGCGGCCGGCGTCGGGCACGTCGCGCTGAGCCTGGGTGGCGGCGGACTGCGCCTCGCGCTGGCTGACGTGCAAACGGAGCGGCCACCGTGGCCGGTCGCCATCGCCAACACCACCGGCGCGGGCGACGCACTGATGGCCGGCCTGATCCACGCCACGCTGGCCGGCTGGCCGCCGGAGCGCGCCGCCGATTTCGCGCTCGGCTGCGCCGCGCTGACGCTGGCCCACCCCGAGACCAACCACCCCGGCCTGAGCGAACGCGCGGTGCGCGCGCTGCAGCGCCGCCTCTGCCGAACCGAAAGCCCCGCCCGATGAATCCCCTGCTCGACCTGCATCCCGAAGTCGCCTCCGCGCTGGCCGAACAGCGACCGGTGGTGGCGCTGGAATCCACGATCATTTCGCACGGCATGCCCTGGCCGCAGAACGCGGAGACCGCGTTCGCCGTCGAGGCGGAGGTGCGCGCGCATGGCGCGGTGCCGGCCACCGTCGCGGTGATCGACGGCCGCCTGAAGGCCGGCCTCGACCGCACGCAGGTCGAGCGCCTGGCACGCGAGGGCCAGGCCGTGATGAAGGCGAGCCGGCGCGACCTGGCCGGGCTGGTGGCGCGCCGCGGCACCGGCGCGACGACGGTGGCGGCGACCATGCTGATCGCCGCGCGCGCCGGCATCCGCGTCTTCGCCACCGGCGGCATCGGCGGCGTGCACCGCGGCGCCGAGACCAGCTTCGACATCTCGGCCGACCTGCAGGAGCTGGCGCGCACGCCGGTGGCCGTGGTGTGCGCGGGCGCGAAGTCCATCCTCGACCTGGGCCTGACGCTGGAATACCTGGAGACGCACGGCGTGCCGGTGATCGGCCATGGCACCGACCGGCTGCCCGCCTTCTACTGCCGCGACAGCGGCTTCGGCGTCGACCTGCGGCTGGACGACCCGGCCGAGATCGCGCGCGTGATGCAGGCCGGCTGGGCGCTGGGGCTGGACAGCGGACTGGTGGTCGCCAATCCCATCCCGCAGGCGCACGCGCTGCCGCGCGAGCGCATCGACGCGGCGATCAACCAGGCGCTGGCCGAAGCGCAGGCGCAAGGCATCGCGGGCAAGTCGGCGACGCCCTTCCTGCTGGCACGGGTCAGCGCGCTGACCAGCGGCGACAGCCTGGCTGCGAACATCCAGCTGGTGCTGAACAACGCGCGGCTGGGCGCGGCCATCGCGGTGGCCTACGCCGCGCTGCCGGCCTTGGCCTGACGGCAGCGGTCGACTCTCGCCGCGCCGGCCCACCTGCCGCGCGGGTGAGCGCGGAGCGCCTGTCCCGGCGCCCGGCCGCGCGGGCGCGGCGCCCCCCAGGACGTGGGATGTCCGGTAACGGGTTGTTTGCGCGGCCCTGATGCAGCCGGGGCGGCCCGGCAGAATCCGCAGCCTCCTTTTCCCCGGACCGCGTGATGCCGATGCCCATCGACGAGCTGCTCGAACCGATCGCCGAAGGCGCACCCTGCGGCGAAGACCTGTCCTTCAGCGCCGAGTTCGACGAGATCGCCGAGCTGCGGCGCGAAGACGACCCCAGCCTGCCGCTGGGCGACTGGAAGGAGAAGGGCAAGGAGCCGAAGGTCGCCGACTGGCCGGCGCTGAGCACGCTCTGCGAGCGGCTGCTGAAGACCCGCAGCAAGGACCTGCGGCTGGCCGGCTGGCTGGCCGACGGCTGGTACCAGCAGCACGGCCTGGCCGGCCTGGCCGACGGGCTGGTGCTGTGCACGCGGCTGGTGGACCAGCACTGGGACCACGTGCATCCGCAGCCCGAGGGCACGGACCACGAGCAGCGCATCGGCAGCCTGCGCTGGCTGCTGGCGCGGGTGGTGGCGCTGGTCGGCCTGGCCCGGCATGCGCCGGTGGTGCCGCCGCGCCAGCCCGACGCCCAGGCGGCACTGGAGGCGCTGGCCCGGCTGCAGGCAGCGGTCGACCCCCGGCTCGGCGCCGAAGGCCCCAGCTTCGTGCCGGCGCGCGAGGCCTTGAAGGCGCTGGTGGCGGACCTGCCGGCCGAGGCCAGCGACATCCTGTCGCTGGAGCAGGACCCTGGCGCCACCGCCGTGGCGGTGGCCGGCGGCGCGGCGCCCGCGGCCCCGGGCGGCCCGCTGCAGACGCGCGCGCAGGCGCTGCAGCAGCTGCGCCAGGTGGCCGAGTTCTTCCGCCGCACCGAACCCCACAGCCCGGTGGCCTACCTGGCCGACAAGGCCGCGAAGTGGGGCGCGATGGACCTGCACAGCTGGCTGCGCACCGTCGTCAAGGACGGCGGCTCGCTGGCTCACCTGGAAGAACTGCTCGGCGTCGAGCCGCCGAAGTCGAACTGAGCCGCCCCGGCAGGCTGCCGGGCCAAGGGCGGGCTCGCTGCCAGGCCGGCTCGGGGGCCGACCGGTGGCGGCGCGCCCCGCCCGCCGCGCGGCGCGGCCGCGCCGTTCAGGCGCCAGGCATCACGGGGCCGCGGCCAGGCGTCCGGCACCCGGGCGGTGCCCCATGCTCACGCCAGCACGCGGAACTCGATGCGGCGGTTGCGGGCGCGGCCTTCGGCGGTCGCGTTGTCGGCGACCGGGCGGTCCGGCCCCAGGCCGCTGGTGCTGAGCGACGCGGCGGGAATGCCGCGCTGCACCAGGTAGGCCTTGACGGTCTCGGCACGGGCGGCCGACAGCACCATGTTCTGCGCCCGGCCGCCCTCGGAATCGGTGTGGCCGACGATCTCGAAGCGCCGGCCCTGCAGCGTGCGCAGCACGGGCAGCAGATCGTCGAGCAGGCGCTGGCCTTCGGCGGTCAGCGTCGCGTTGCCGGTCTCGAACTCGACGATGCGGTTGGCCATCACCGCGTCCAGCGCCTGCTGGCCGCCGCCGCCCACGCGCAGCGCGTCGCGCACCGTGTAGGTGGGGTTGTCGAGCCGGGTCGCGAGGCCCCGCACGATCTGCGCCTGCGTCTGCGCGCTGTCCACTGCCCCGGCAATCTCGACCACGTTGCCTTCGATGCGCAACTGGCCCTGCGACACGCGCTTGAGGTCGGCGGTGAGCAGCTTCTGCACCTGCTCGTTCCAGCGCGGCGGCGCGCCCAGCGGGCCGACGCCGAGCTGGTCGACGACCCGCTCGGCGCCATACAGCTCGCGCACACGGGTGAGGATGCCGATGCGGGTGGCCTCGTCGGGCACGGTGCCGGAGACGACGACCTTCTGCGCCGCGGCCGGCGCGGTGGCCGCTGGCGCGGTGACCGGCGTCTGCGCACCGGCCGCGATGAAGGCGAGGCCGCAGGCGGCGGCGATCGCGCCACGGCCGCGGCGGATCCAGACGCCACGGGTGCAGGCGCCACGGTGGCGCAGCGTGTCGGTTGCGCGCATGGTCATTCCCCCAGGAAAGCTTCGTTGAACGTGGCGCGGGCCTGCGCCAGCGACAGCGGCGGCTGCTGCAGGTAGCTGCCCAGCTTGCGCACCGCGTAGTCCTGCTCGGCCGGCTCGTCGACCCACTCGGGCGCGAAGAGGTCGACGAATTGGTCCTCCGCCGCCGCGCGGTCCAGCGCCGCATGCAGCAGGCTGGGGGCATCGCCGGAGAAGCCGACCGCCAGGCTGGGCGGCGCGGCGCCGTTGCCGCGCGGCAGGAAGACGCCGACCTCGAAGTCGCCGCGCGCGAGGAAGCGGCCGACCAGGTCGAGCCACCAGGTGGCGGCATAGGCCTGCAGCGCGGGGTCCGCCGGCAGCGGCAGGCGCAGGCCCTTCTCCAGCCGGTTCGCGCCGCTGGCGGGCACCGGCTGCAGCAGCAGGCCCAGCGCGAGCAGGGTGCGGCGCAGGTCGGTGCCGGGCTCGGCCTGCTGCAGCAGCGCCTGCAGGGAGCCGATGGTCTGCAGCTCGAGGAAATCGCGGTAGCCGGCCTCGAAGGCGGCCGGATCGGTCTCGACCTGGGCGCGCCACTGGTTCAGCTGGTTCAGCACCGGCACCGCATCATCGGCGGCATGCGCGGCCTCGGCCCGCTGCGCCAGGTCGCGCCACAGGCCCGCCAGCGCCATCGGTGCGCGCTGCATGAAGGCCAGCGGCGAATCGACCGCCAGCCGGCCCACCGCGACGAAGGGAAAGCGCCGCCCCGAGGCATCGGTGCTGGCCAGCAGGTGCCCGGCCACCAGCGCGCGCTGCCGCACGCCGAGGAAGGCGAAGCTGAAGCCGCCGGCCTGGTCGTAGACCTCCTTCCAGCGCGCATCGCGGGCCATCAGTTCCAGGCCCTGCGTCAGCCACTGGTCGAGCCGGCGCGTCAGCCCGTCGGCATCGCCGTTGCGCACGAAGTCGCCGCGCGAGGGCAGCTTGCCGAAGTAGACGACTTCCACCGGTGTCGTGCGGCTCATCGCACCGCTCCCCGGCTGGCGTTGGCCGCGGTGGCCGCCGCCGGCCCGGCGGCGACGGTTTCGTCCGACCCGGCCACCACCGCCGGCAGGCGCAGGCCGCGCAGGCCGGTGCCACCGGCCGGGGCCGCCGCCGCGGCGGCGGCAGGACCGGGCTGGCTGATGACGCGCAACTGGATCGTCACCGCATGCGGGCCCTGGGCCCAGCTCAGTTCGTTGCTGCCGTCGGCGAGCCTGCGGCGCTCGGCGGTCTCGAACATGCGCTGCAGGCCGAAGCGGCCCGGCACGTTCAGCAGCTCGATGCTGCGCCCGTCCACCGTGACGCCGGTGATGCGCGCCCCCGGCTGCCCTGCCGGGTTGGGCCAGACGAAGGGCGTCCACACCGCTGCGCCATTGCGGTAGCGCAGCACCTGCCCGTCGATTTCGACCGTGTACTCGGCCAGGCCCGGCGCGCCGTGCGGCAGGATCTGGAAGCTGGTCTGCGCGGCCGCCGGTGCCGCGGCGGCGGCGGCCCCCGCGCCGCCGGCGGCGCCGTCGAGCGAAGCGACCCAGGTGGCGAACTGCGCGGTGAACTCCGGCCGCAGCCGCACGCTCATGTCCAGCCAGGTGCGCGGGGCGATGCTGTCGCCGCGGCGCACCACAAGCGGGCCCAGCGCCTCGTCGGCGAACCTGGCGACCGCCCCGTTCGGCCCGAAGACCTTGGCGATCTCCTGGGGCACCGCCTCCAGGTTGGAGTTGGCGTCGAAGGGGTACTTGCTGGCCAGGCCGCGCTGGAAAGGCTCGTGCACCTGCGCCACCCAGGCGCGGTTCAGCTCGGTTTCGGCCGGCACCACCAGCACCGAGAAGCTCTGCATCAGCGGCCGCAGCAGCAGCGGGCGCAGCGAGGCGCGGGCGCTGTCCGTCATGCCGGCGAGCATCTGCTCCTCGACCAGGCGCACCGCATCCACCAGCTCGGACTGCCCCCCCTCCAGCGTCGAGGCCATCAGCTTGCGCGCCGCCGGGCCGGGATCGCCCTGCGCGGCCATCTGGTTGAAGCGGGTGCGGATGGCGCCCAGCGCCTTCAGGTAGTCGTTGAACAGCGGAGCCGCGCCGTCACGCGGGGCCATCAGCTTGTGCAGCGCCGCGAACTCGCGGCCGATCGGGCCCATCGGCACCGCCTCGCCGGTGCCGCTGACGTCGACCTTGACCTCCACCCGCGATGGGGCCTGCCGCAGGATGCTGGTCTTGAACCACTCGATGACGCCGTTCTGCACCTTGGCGACACGGGCGTTGAACATCGTCGGGTTGTCCCACGAGGTCTGGTCGTTCAGCGTCGTCAGCACCTTCTTGATCGGCGACTCGCCGGCGTCGCCCAGCTTGTTCATGTGCTGAACGGCGGCGGCGAAGCTGTCGAACTCGGCCACCGCGATGCCCTGGACGAAGCGCTGCCACTCGCGCACGTACTCGGCCTTGTACAGCTCGGTCAGCGCCTTGCGGATCTGGTCGGGGCTGCCTTCCAGCGTCAGGTCGTCGCGGGCGGCCGTCTGCAGCACCCAGTCGGTGCTCTGCAGCTCGCCCTGCGCGGCGTCCTTGAAGGCCTTCTCGATGTAGCCGTCCCAGGCCTCGCGCGTGAAGGTGCCGGCCACCACCGCGCTGCCGGCGATGGTGCCCCGGCCCGCCTCGCCGACGATGTTGGCGACCGTGACCTGCGCGAAGCGGGTGGAGGCGCGGGCCTTGACCTCGGCGTAAACGCGCTCGCGCGCCGGCATGCCGCGCATCACGCGCTTGAGCTGGGTGCGGGTGTTGTCGACCAGCGTGAAGTTGTTGTCCAGCGTCGGGAAGGCCGGGTCCTGCAGCTGCGCCATCGCGAAGCTGATCATTCCCTCGGCGCGGCGCTTCATCTGCTCGGCCGGCATGCTGCCGCGCTGCGTCTCGAGCCAGCTGCGCCAGAAGCGTGCGATCTGGTCCTTCAGGTGGCTGGGCTCCATGCGCTGCCGCTCGGCCAGCATCAGGTAGGTCTTCAGCGCGTTGTAGGCGTCCTCGACATCCGTCGGCGACGCATCGGCATAACGCGACACCGGCGCGGCCACGACCGGCTGAGCCGGCGCTGGCGCCGGCGCCGCACCAGCCGATGCCACCGCCACCGGGTGCAGCGGCGGGGCGCTGCCGGGCTGGCTGGAGAAGGGAACGAAGCCGGAACCGGTGGCCACCGGCTGCACCAGCGTCTGGCCGTTGGCCACCAGCCGCGTCGTCGTCGCGAGGCCGGGCGCGCCGGACTCGGGCGGACGGGTCAGCGGCTGCAGCTGCGCGGCATGGGTGTTCACCTCGCCCAGGTAGCCCTCGATCGACTTCGCCACCGGCTGCAGCATCACCTGCTTCAGGCCGGCGTAGTACTCCTGGCGCAGCTTGGCCTCGATGACGTCGCCCTGGTACAGGCCCAGACCCAGCCCCCAAGGCCGGCGCTGCCGCCAGGCGGCGAGCTGCTCGATGCGGTACTGCAGCACCTCCAGCGCTTCCATGCGCGCGCCCAGGTCGACCCGTTCCGCCTGCAGGCGCGCCGCCTTGGCGAGATCCGCCTGCACGTCCTGCATCAGCTGGCGGTTGCCCAGGTAGGTCCAGCTCCAGCCGGCCAGCGCCAGCGCCAGCACCGACACACCGGCCGCGAAGGCGGCGAAGCGCAGGCGCTGCTTGGTGCGGCTGGCGTACTGCCGCACCAATTGCTTGTCAGCAAAGATGACGCGCTGGAACAGGTCCTTCAGGAAGAAGCCGTTGGCGGCGACCACGCGGGCCGTGGTGCGCTCGCGTCGGGCGCCGAGCGCGAACTGCCGCGCCACCTCTTCGCTGGCCCGGCTGTTGGCCGAACCTTCCTGCACCGCGCTGGTGAAGTAGAAGCCGCGGAACACCGGGCGGAACTGGTACGGGTTCTCCTCGAACAGCGTCGCGATGAAGGCGCGCAGCGCCGGCTTGGCGGCGGCGAATTCGAGCGGGAAGGTGAGCAGGCCGGTGGGCAGCGCCTGGCCGCGCTGCAGCGACATGCGCGCCACCGCGATCTCCTTCAGCCCGTCGCGCAGCTCGTCGAAGTGGCGATCGAAGGCGGCCACCGCGTCCACCCGCACCGGGCCGTTGCCCAGCGCCGACTTCTCGGCCTCGAAAGGCAGCGTGGCGCCCCAGATGCGGTCGCGCTCGGCGCGGTCGAAGTCCTCGAAGAACTCGGCGAAGCCGGCGATCAGGTCGGTCTTCGTGAAGACCAGGTACAGCGGCGCGAAGACCTCGAGCTTCTCGGTCAGCTCCTGCACGCGCTGGCGCAGGCGCTTGGCCAGCTGGATCGCGGCCTCGGGCTTGCCCTGCATCAGCTCGGCGACGCTGACCGCCACCAGGACGCCGTTGATCGGCGCCAGCGGCCGGTGCTTCTTCAGGAGGCCCAGGAAGCCGAGCCATTCGGCATGGTCTTCCTCGTGCACGGAGTAGCGGCCGGCGGTGTCGAGCAGGATGCCCTCGCTGGTCATGAACCAGTCGCAGTTGCGCGTGCCGCCGATGCCTTGCACGACGGCCGATTCGAGCTTGCTGCCGTCGGCCGCGAGCGGGAAGTTCAGGCCCGACTTGATGATGGCGCTGCTCTTGCCGGCCGCCGGGTTGCCGATCACCACGTACCAGGGCAGCTCGTACAGCGCGGCAGCGCCGGTCAGCTGGCCCAGGCGCGAGCTGCGGATGGTCTTGACGGCCGTCAGCAGGCGGTCGCGCACCGCCTCGGCCGGGGCACGGTCGGCGGCGCGGATCGTCAGCGTGGCCTGCTCGGCGTCGTCCTCGATCGCGGCCTCGAGCCGCCTGGCGGCCCGCACCGCCCGGATCTTGCGCACCAGCCAGACGATGCCGAACAGCAGCAGCACCGCGACCAGCGCGCTACCGGCGTAGATCAACGCCAGCTGCAGTTCGCGTGCGCCGATGAAGAGGAAGGCCGCGAGCGCGAGGATGCCGAGCAAGCCCAGCACGCGCGGGTCCAACAGGAAGTTCCAGAAGCGGTTCATGGGGATCTCTCGACGCGCGGCCTTCAGGCCGCGGACGGCGGGGTGGGCGGCACGGCCAGCAAGGCCAGGCGCCAGTGCGTGTCGCCCAGTGCCAGACCGAGGCAGGGCTTCTTGTCGGCGGCAGCGCGCGCCGCGGCGCCCGCCACCACCATCAACGCGCCGGCATTGCCATGGCCGGCAACGGAGGCGGTGAGGTACAGGTCTTCGGCGGCGTCCAGCTGCGGCAGCGCCTTCAGCGTGGCGCCGAACAGCTCGGTGCCGCGCTGCGAGTGGCGGTCGGCATCGCACACCAGCTTGGCCACGGCGGCGGCTTCGACCTTGGCGAGGCCGATGGCCCCGGCCAGGACTTCCGTCAGGGTCTGGCTGGAGACGCTGCCGGCGGCCTCGATCGACTTGTCGCGCCGCAGCACCACCGCCGGCTGCAGTTGCACCGGCGCCTCGGGCACGTCGGGCGCCGGCGGCCAGTCGTGCGGGGCGAGCAGCAGCGCCGCGGCGGCTTCGGAAGGCATCAGGCCCTTGGGATGGGTGGCCGGCGAAAACAGCCGGCCTTCGCGCTCCAGCGCGGCGACGGCCACCTCATCCAGGTCGCTGTGCGTGCTGGCGACGACGATGGCGCGATGGCGGCCTTCGCGCGCCTGGTCGCGCAGCCGCTGCTGCGCCTGCGCCAGCAGCTCGACGCCGCCGGCCGCGATGCTGGCGACACGGCAGCGCGCCGGATCGATGGGCCCCAGCGAGACCGACGCCAGCAGGCCGCGGACCCAGGCATCGGCCAGCGCGCGCTCGGCGGGCGTCCAGGCCACTGGCCAGGCCAGCAGCAGGTCGACGCCGCGCTCGGGTTGCCGGCCCGGCTCGAACAGCGGCCACCACGGCTGCAGGCCTTGCAGCACCTTGCCCAGCGGCACGGACAGCGCGGCGAGCGCGCGCAGCACGTGGGCCGGCAAGGGCGGCGCGGGTGGGTCCGCTTGGCTCGGCGGGTCGGCGCCATCGGACGCCGGCACGGCGTCGGCCGGCACCGGCGGGGCCGCCCCCGCGGCCGCCGAATCGGCCGCCGAATCGGTCGCCGAATCGGCCGGCGAGTGAACCGGCGAGTCGGCCGACGGCGCCAGCGATCCATGCTCGCCGGCATCGGCCGCGCCGCCGCTCTTTTTGGACGTCAGCGATTCCAGGCGGCCGCGCACCTCGTCCAGCGGCAGCTCGGCGATGCGCACGCTCATCACGGGCAGGCCGTCTTCGCCGCGCAGTTCCCCGTCCAGCGCCGGCAGCGGCTTGCCGGCCTGGGCGGCATCGAGCAGGGCCATTGCGCTGTCCGCGCAGCCGCACAGCAGTTCAGCGCGCAGCAGCTGCAGCGGCGGCGGCGCGGCCGGTTCGGCGCGGGCCGGCGCTGCAGCAGCCGCCCCCGCGGGCGCCGAGGCCAGGGCTTCGCGCCGCTCGGCGGCCGCGCGCCAGCCCCAGCGCAACAGCAGCAGCAAGCCGAATCCGGCCAGCGGCAGCAGCACGAGATAGCCCAGCAGGTCGTTCGTGGTCGGCGAGTGCGCGCTCGTGCGCCAGTGCCACAACACGGAGATCCATGCCAGGCAGCTCACCGCCACCAGCAGCGCCAGGCCCTTGATGAAGGTCGTCATGGTTGGAAGAAGGCGACGGCGAGACGAGCCCGCGCGCCGGCGCAGGGCCGCGCCATCGGTGCTCCTTGGGCGCCTTGGGCCGGCGCGCCAGGCGCGAAGTGAGCCCCTTCGGGCGGCCGGACGCGGCTCACAGGTGGTCGATCGTCGGGTGCTGGCTGTGGAAGATGGTCGCGCCGCAGGCGGTCACGTCGCCGTTGCGGGCCACCGGCTGGCCATCGATGATGCAGGTCGGGTCGCCCGAGGCGATGTGGTTCACGCCGTGGCCGGGAATCGGGCAGGTCACCTTGTCGCCCAGCCGCGCGATGGGAATGCCGTGCGTGTCGGTGGCGGGCGCGGCGCTGATGACGGTACCGCCGTGGCTGTGGCGATCGCCGAGGATGATGACGGGTCGTCCCATGGTCTCTCCTGGAAGCTGTGGGTGATGGATCGGGAAATCAGTGGGTGTGGGCCGCGGCAGCTCGGGCGCGCATCACCCCGGGGCGCCGCAACTCGACGTGCCCGAAGTCGCGCAGGCCGCGCCAGCGGCCGCCCCAGTGCAGGCCGAGCGACTCGGCCGCCTGGCCGTACAGCTCGTAGCCGCGCATGGCCCAGGGGTCGCGCTCGGAAATGACGATGCGGCCCTCGCGCAGGAAGGCCACGTCGGCCGCCAGGCCGTATTGGTGATAGCTCTCGAAGGCGCCGGCCTGGGTCACCGTCGGCCCCAGTGCCGCCAGCGCCGCCTGCCGCTCGGCGCTGCGGAAACCTTCGAGCAGCACGGCGTCGTAGCCGTGTTCGTCCTTCAGCTGCTTGAAGACGAGCAGCAGGCGCTGCCGGAAGTCGGCGTCCAGCAGCTCCCACTGCCGGCTGGCGGTGCCGAGCATCGGGCGCATCGCGGCAACTTCCTGGACCGTGAACAGCTCGGGCGGCAGCGCCGGCGGCGGCACCAACTGCTCGCCCTGCAGCAGGGCGGCGACGCGTTCGTCGATGTCGCGCGAGGCGGTGTGGTCGAAGCCGTCGAAGCGGTGCCAGCTGCGCAGCGCCAATGCCAGCGCCGGCGCCAGCACCAGCACGGCCAGCGCCGCGGCCAGCCAGGGGCCGTTGCGGCGCAGGCCGCGCCGCACCGCGCCGGCCTGCCGCTGCGCGCTGGCACCCATCCCCTGCACGACCGCGCCACCCGCCGTGGAGTACCGGCGCACAGTGGCCTGGCCGCGGCTGAGCACGCCCTGCACCGCGCCCAGCGCCCAGCCGCGCACGGGCGGCAGCAGCCAGCACGCCAGCACCGCCGTCGCGATCAGAAAGTACAGAACGACACCAATCAACATTCGCGCAAGAACGGGCGGCCGCTCGCGCGCCGCCTCCTGAGGTCAATGACGGTCCGTTCCCGAGTCGATACCCGCCCTCGGGCGGAACGGCGGGGCACTGTGCCGCAATCCGAGGCGCCCCCTAATCATCAAATTGTATGGACGTGTCCTTCAGCCGATAGCACCGCATAGAATCCGCCGCCTCGGGGCCGCTCAGCCGGCCGCATCGTTGCAGCGGAGGAGACCGTGCCACAACTTCCATCCCCCCCGCCGCCGCTTGGCGGCGGACGGCCTTCGCTGCTGCCGCAGGCAGGTTCCGCATTGGAGCCGATGCCGGCCCGTCGGATGCTTGACGGATTAGGGGGGGCCACCCCCGCACCCGGGGCCCGCAGGCTGCGCCGCTGGGCCTGGCTGCCGGTGCTTCCGGCCCTCGGTTTCCTCGTGTGGCAGGGCACCGAACCGGGGGGCCTGGGCGCCCTGGGCGACCTAGTGGACAAGATACACGTCAACACAATTTCGGCGCTGGCGCCGCCCGCGTCCGGCGCTTCAGCGGGGGCCGCGGTGGCTGGCGCGGCCCCCGCTGCGCCCCCGGCCGCGTCCACGCCGGCGGCCACCGCCGTCGCGGCGGCATCGCCCGGGCCCGTCTTCACGCCCGCCCCGGCTGCGGCCACCGCCGCGCCAGCCACCATCGTCGGCACGGCACCGACGCTGGTGGTTGCCGAGCCCGGCGACGCCCGCCCCGCCGCCGCTCCCGTGGCGCCGCCGGCCAGCAGCGTGGTCGCCGCCCAGGCCGGTGGCGCGGGCACGGCCGCCGCCCCGCCTGCATTGCCCCGCCTGCCCGTGCCGCCTGCGGGAACCCGTGCCGACGGCGCGCTGCAGCCGCTGCGGCCGGCCGCAGCGCCGGCGATCTCGGGGCTGGACGTCGAGCCGGCACGCCCCCCCGAAGTCGCGGCCTCGGCCCCGGCCGCGCGCGCGGGTGCGTCCGCGCCGCCCGTGGCGCGCCCGGGCGCGGCCGCTGCGCCGACCGCGGCTCCGGCATCCCCTGCCACCCCGGCGCCTGCCGGCCCAGCGACAGCGCCTGCAGCTTCGGCACCCGCCAAGGCGGCACCGGCCGCCGAGCCTGCCGCACCTGCCGCGTCGGCCGCGGCGGTCACCGCCAAGCGGTCACCCGCGAAGGCGCCCACGCGCCACGCCGCGCGGAAGAAGGTCGACCGCGACGCCGACCTGATCGCGGCATTGATGGCCCACGTGCGGCAGAAGAACGGCGCGAAGCGGCCACCGGAAGCGCTGGCCCGCACCCGCGCCGCTGGGGCGCGGACGGCCGCGCTGTCCGACCAGGACCCCGTGCCGGCCGCGGAGCGTGCCCGCATCGACGGCCGCGTGCAGCGCTGCAAGAAGCTGGACGGCCGCGACAACGTCGTCGCCTGCCGCCGCAAGGCCTGCGAGCAGCACTGGGGACGCGTCATGGCGTGTCCCGTGAAGCTGATGCCGGTGCGCGGATAGTCACGGCCGCGCGGCAGGCAGGGAGGGCCCGAAGTCCAGGCGCCACCGCGCCGCTGGCACCGCGCACCCCGGCGGGCCCCACCGATCAAGCCATTCCCTGTCGCGTTGCCGGCCGCGGTGACTGCGACCGCTCCGGCGGCCCGGCCCGCGGCAGCGTCCACGTCCCGTGAACGCGCGGCACCGCCCCTCGCGCTCAAGCCACGCTGTACTTGAAGTCCCCGCTCTTGCTGGCCGACACCTGGATGCGCGCCAGCGCCTGGCCTTCGGCCATGCGGCTCAGCACGGCCTCGGCGATCTCGGGCAGCAGGGTGCCGTTGAGGATGTGGTCGACGTTGCGGGCGCCGGAATCGACTTCGGTGCAGCGGGCCAGCACCGCCTCCACCAGCTTGCCGTCGTAGGCGAAGCCGGCCTGGTGGTTGGCGGCCACCCGCGCGGCGATGCGGTCGAGCTTCAGGCGGATGATCTTGGCCAGCACCTCGTCGCTGATGGGGTAGTACGGCACCACCTTCAGGCGGCCGAGGAACGCCGGCTTGAAGTGCTTGTAGAGCACCGGGCGCAGCGCCTCGGCCAATTCGTCCGCACCAGGCAGTTCCTCCGCCGGCTTGTTCAGGCAGGCCTGCATGATCTGCGACGAGCCGACGTTGCTGGTGAGGATGACGATGCAGTTGCGGAAGTCGATCTCGCGGCCTTCGGCGTCGTCCATCACGCCCTTGTCGAAGACCTGGAAGAAGAGTTCCAGCACATCGGGGTGGGCCTTCTCCACCTCGTCGAGCAGCACCACGCTGTAGGGGTTGCGGCGCACCGCCTCGGTCAGCACGCCGCCTTCGCCGTAGCCGACGTAGCCCGGAGGCGAGCCCTTGAGGCCGGAGACGCTGTGCGCCTCCTGGTACTCGCTCATGTTGATTGTTATCAGCTTGCGCTCGCCGCCGTACAGCGCCTCGGCCAGGGCCAGCGCGGTCTCGGTCTTGCCGACGCCCGACGGACCGACGAAGAGAAACACGCCCTTGGGCTTGTTGGGATCCTCCAGCAGCGCGCGCGCGGTGCGCACCCGCTGCGCGACGGCGCCCAGCGCCTGCGGCTGGCCGATGACGCGCTGCTCCAGCTTGGCGCCCAGCTCCAGCACGGCGCGCAGCTCGTCCTTCACCATCTTGCCCAGCGGGATGCCGGTCCAGGCGGAGACGATCTCGGCAACGACGTGGCCATCGACCTGCATCGGCACCAGCGGGGTCTCGCCCTGCAGCGTGGCGAGTTCCGCCTGCTTGTCGCGCAGGGCCTGCTGGGCCGGGCTCAGCGCCGGCGCAGCGGCGGCCGCCGACTTGGCTCCGGCCTTGGGCGCGGCGACGGCGCGGCTGGACTTGCGCGGCTTGGCGGCCGGCGCCTCGGCCGCCGTTTCGGCGGCGGCATCGGCGGCAGGAGCCGCAGCCGCGGGCGCCGGCTCCGCTTCCAGCTCGCGGCGCAGGCGCACGATCTCGGCCACCAGCGCCTGCTCGGCCTGATAACGCTTGTCCAGCTCGGCCAGCTCGCCGCGCAGCGCGGCTTCCTCGGTGGCCAGCTCGGCCAGGCGGTCGGCATGCGGCACGCCGGCGGCCACCTCGCGCTGCAGCGCGGCCTGCTCGGCCTGCAGGCGCTCCAGCTGCTTGCGGCGCTGCTCGATCGGGGCGGGCTGCGCCGTCTGGCCCAGCGCCACCTTGGCGCAGGCGGTGTCGAGCACGCCCACCGCCTTGTCCGGCAGCTGGCGGCCGCTGATGTAGCGGGCCGACAGGCGCACGGCCTCGGTGATGGCCTCGTCCAGCACGCGGATGCCGAAGTGCTTCTCCATCAGCGGCACCATGCCGCGCAGCATCGCGGCGGCGATCGGCTCGCTCGGTTCCTCGATCTTCACGACCTGGAAACGCCGCGCCAGGGCCGCGTCTTTTTCGAAGTATTTCTTGTACTCGCTCCAGGTGGTGGCGGCCACCGTGCGCAGCTCGCCGCGCGCCAGCGCGGGCTTCAGCAGGTTGGCGGCGTCGTTCTGGCCGGCCTGGCCGCCGGCGCCGATCATCGTGTGCGCCTCGTCGATGAACAGGATGATGGGGTGCGGGCTGCGCTTGACCTCGTCGATCACGCTCTTCAGGCGGTTCTCGAACTCGCCCTTCACGCTGGCGCCGGCCTGCAGCAGGCCCATGTCGAGCACGTGCAGCTCCACGCCCTGCAGCGGCGGCGGCACGTCGCCGGCGGCGATGGCGAGCGCCAGGCCTTCGACCACCGCCGTCTTGCCGACGCCGGCCTCGCCGGTGAGGATGGGGTTGTTCTGGCGCCGGCGCATCAGGATGTCGATGGCCTGGCGGATCTCCCCATCGCGGCCGATCACGGGGTCCAGGTGGCCGTCGCGCGCGCGCTGGGTCAGGTTGGTCGTGTACTGGTCCAGCGCCGGGGTCTTGCCGCCAGGGGCGGCGGCGGCGTCGGCCGGCGCCGCCGCGGCATCGGCCGCGCCACCGGCCGCGGCGTCGCCCACCGCCTCGGCCGACTCCTGCGAGCCGACGGTCAGTTCGCCCAACCGGTGCTTCAGCTCGTCGAGCTTGAACTTCGCGAACAGCTTGCTGCCGCGGTAGGCCAGCTGCGACAGGCCGGGTTCGGTCAGCAAGGCCAGCAGCAGGTGCGCACTGCGGATGCGGCGGTGGTGCGCATCCAGCGAGGCGATCAGCCAGGCCTGCTCGAACAGCGTGGGCAGGTGCGGGCTGAACACCGGCGTGCGGGTGTTGCCGTTCTTGAAGCGGCCGATCTCGCCCTCCAGGTCCTGCTGCAGCGCGCTGGCGGAGATCTCGAAGCGGCGGCACAGCAGCGCGAAGTCGCTCTGCGGTTGTTCGAGCAGGGCCAGGAACAGGTGCTCGAGGTCGACCTCGTAGTGGCCACGCGCCATCGTCATGCTGGCGGCGCGTTCGGCCGCGGTGCGGCAGGTGGCGTCGAGCTTGGTGATCAGGGTTTTCAGGGAATTGCTCATGGTGGCGGCGGGCAGAAGTCGGAAAAGATGGGCTGGACGCGTCGATAGAAAGCTAGGCCAGCGCGTGCAGGTCGTAGCCGGCTTCGCTGCGGTCGGCGGCGGCCGGGCGGGTGATCAGGAAGCCGTCCCAGCCCAGGCGCGGGGCGCCCTGCGGGTCGAGGCGGGCGGGGGCGACGTCGGCGGCGCGCAGCGTCAGGCGCACCTCGTACTCGACCGAGACGCCGGTCAGCAGCGTCAGCAGTTCGCGCAGCGCCAGCAGCGCCGGGCCACCGGGCAGGAAGCGGTTGAAGGCCTCGCGGGCCAGCGGGCCGATGTGCAGGCGCAGGCGCAGGTCGCGCTGCCAGACGCGCTCGCCGACGACGGCGCCGCCGCCGAGCGCGCAGGCCCCGAGGCCCAGCGACGACTGATGCTCGACCGGCAGCGCGAACCAGCGGCCGACGAACTGCTCCAGCCGCACCGCGGCCCCGAAGTAGCCGGACAGCAGCTGCGCGATGACGGCGGCCGAGACCGGCCGCTGCCGCAGCAGCCCGGCGTAGTGCGCGAGCGCAAGGTCGCTGACGCCGCCTTGGTGCGCGCGCAGGCGCCGCCGCAACGCCGGCTGGCCGAAACCGGCCAGCGCCAGCACCTGGCCCACCGCCTCGCGCGTGGGCTCGTGGGCGCCGGCCGCCGGACGCGCCGCGCGCAGCTGCTCTGCCTCGAAGCGCAGCGGCGTGCGGTGCTTGCGCCAGGCCTGGTAGAACAAGGCCACCGCCCGGTGCGCGAAGATGTCCAGGAAGCGGCGCGCGCTCTGGTCGCGCTGCAGCAGTTCGCGCTGGGCGAACAGCTCGGTGTAGAAAGCCGGCAAGGTGCCGCCCGCGCCGAGCAGGCCCATGAACGCGGGCGTGATCTCGATGCGCTCGATGCGCAGCGCATCACCCCCTTCGCCCGGCGCCAGCGCGCCGCCGTCGCGCCGCGCGAGCGCGCGGAACTCGGCGATCTCGCTGGGCGGGAAGGCCATCGACAGCGAATTGCGAAAACGCAGCCGCTGCAGCATCACGTCCTGCGGCGACAGGCCGGTATTGCGCACCTGCCAGCGCTCGATCAGCCGCACCGCCTGCATGAAGCCGTAGCGCTGCGGGTCGTCGAACAGGTGGCCGATGGCGCTGCGCAGCGCCAGCGCATAGCGCGCGCCGCCGCCCTCGCCACCGCCCAAGGTGGCGCCGATCGCGCGCAGGCCGTCGCTCGCGTCCATCGTGCTACAGCAGCGGGTTGGCGCCGGCGCGGCGCGGGAAGGTGAGCAGCGTCTCGCCGGTCTGCGACGAGACCACCACCAGCTGCGAGAAGCTGTTGGCATGCACGTACAGGCCGAAGAAATGGTCCAGCACCTGCGCAAACAGCCGAAGGCCGTGGCCGACGTAGGCGCCTTCGTCGACCACCAGCCGCACCTGCGTGCCGCGCACGAAGGTCGGGAACGGGTTGCCGGGCAGGCACGCGCTGGTGGCCTGGTAGCCGACGTCGACCAGGCCGTTGACGAGGCGCCGGTTGATCGCGCTGCGCGGCAGGTCATAGAGGCGCAGCATCTCCTGCAGCGCCTGCGCGCCGGCGCCGGGTTCGGCGCCCGGATCGGTGGGCCGGCCGGCCGGTGCCGCTGGCGCACCAGCCCCGATGGACAGGTGGTTCAGCGACAGCTGCGACACCAGGCGCCACAGCGCGCCCTGCCCGCGCTCGAAGCGGTAGCTCGGGGTGGGCGTGCGCATCAGGCGGACCTCACGCGCGAGGCTGCTGCCTTCGGTGAACAGGTCGCCACCCGCATGGCCGACGGTCAGGTGGCTGGGCAGGCTGCGGTTGGTCGCCAGCACGTCGATCGACAGCGTGTCGGCCTGCGGCGCCATCGGGTCGAACTCGACGTCGACGATGCCGATCTCGGTCTCGTAGCCCGGGCTGCGCTCGGCCAGCGTCTCGTTGCGCTGGCTGTACCAGTAGCGGCCCGCCTGCTCGCCTTCACGCAGCAGCTGGTCGTGCTGCAGCGAGTAGAAGGGCTTGAAGGCATGGATGCTTTCGCCCTCCGGCGTCTGCTGCACGCGGAAGACGCGCTCGATCGAGTGCACCTCGTAGCCGAAGGCGCGACGGCCGCCGTCCGGCAGCACCGGGTAGGTGGTGTCGACGTGGGTGATGCGGATGGGATCGGCACGCTGCGCGAAGAGGTTCACCACCGGCGTGCAGCCCGGCACCAGCGCCGAGGCGTCGACCAGTTCGAGCTGGCGCGCCAGCTCGGAGTCGCCGCGCAGCCCGGCGATCGCCAGGTGCAGCGTCAAGCGCCGCGTCTTCGGCGCGAACGCGCCGCCGGGCAGCGGCAGGTCGATGAAGTTGAACTTCACCGGGAAGCCGAAGTACTCGGCCAGCAGGCGGTAGGCGGGGTGGCTGCGGCTGTCGTGTTCGACCAGCGCCTCCTCGTCGGCGAAGCCGGCGAGTCGCGGCAGCGCGGCGGCGGCACCGAGCGGCCCCGGCCCCACGGGCGTCCAGGGCTGGTGGGACTCGCCCTGCACCAGCGTGCCGACCACCTGGCCCGACAGCACCTCGCGCAGCGCGTTGACCATCGAGGTCTCGCCATGCAGGTACAGGCGCAGCGTCTGCGCGCCCAGCGTGGCCCATTCGACCTGCGGCGACAGCAGCTCCAGCGTGATCGCGAATTCGGTCGTCGCCTCGCGCGGGACCACGCTGCCGGTGGGTGCGTTGACCGCCCCGCGGAAGCCCGCCTCGACCACGCGCAGCGGCAGCAAGGTCACGTCGTACGCGGTGCGGAAGCGGCACTTCACGCCGCGCACCGGCCGGCTGTCCAGCAGCGTGTGACGCGGCACCTGGGCGGCCTGGCTCAGCTGCGCGGCGCCGGCGCCGAGGTCGAAGCAGGCCACCGAGCACGACGGGAAAGGCCGCAGGTAGTGCGGGTACAGCACTTCCAGCAGCGACTCGGTGAACAGCGGAAAGTCGTCGTCCAGCCGCTTGTGCACGCGGGCGGAGAGCAGCGCGAAGGACTGGATCAGGCGCTCGACGTGGGGGTCGTCGATCAGGTCGCTGGCTGCCGCCAGGCGGCCGCCGATCTCGGGATAGGCCGCCGCGAATTCGTTGCGGTGCGACTGCAGGAAGCCCAGCTCGCGCTGGAAATGGGGCAGCAGGTCTTTCACGGGGCCTCCGGCGAGGCAGGCCGGGACGCTTTCGTCACGGCATAGCGGTTGGAGCCGGGCTGCAGCACGGCGTCGAAACTGACCGGCTCGACGCTGGGATTGAGCAGCAGCTTGGCACGGATCGAGAACGCCAGGCCAGCCGTGCCGGGTGCGTTCTCGCGCACGCGCACGTCCACCTGCGTCAGGCGCTTGTCGTGGTCGGCCAGGGCCTTGCGCAGCGATTCGGTGATGCGGCGGCGGTCGCGGTCGCTGGCCATGCTCATCGACGTGATGTCCGGCAGGCCCAGCGTCAGCAGCGACTGGTCCAGCAGCGGCAGGCCGCGCAGCTCTTCGGCGTCGTAGGCGGCATGCGCATTCAGCAGCATCTCGATGTCCCGCGCCACCGATTCCTTCACCTGCTCCACCGAGAAGCGCGGCGCCGTACCGCCGCCGCGCTGGTTGCCGCCATCGGCGCCGAGCAGCTTGTCGAGGAGGGAGGGGGTGTAGGTGTCCATGGGAGGCACGAAGGAGGCACGAAAAAGGCGCTATGGAGTTTGCGGCCCCGGGGCCCCGGCCAGCGAACCAAGCCGGGCCTCGAGGGCTGCCAGTTCGGATGCATCGGGCAGGAGCAGCTCGGATGCGCTGCGGCTCCGGTCGGGCGGGGGCTGACGAATGTCCTGTCGACAGCGTTCGATGTTCGTCTTGATCGCGACCGCGGTGTCCTCGGGTACGGCGTGGCGCATGCGCTCGGCAGCGTCCAGGAACTTCTTCAAGTTCAGGCTCGCGCACTGAGTCAATCGGGGGATCTCCGCGCTCGCCTTGCCAAGATCGAGCTTGCCGCAATGCGGATCCAGGTAGAGGGCCAGCAGCAGCAGATGCGTGTCAGGGCTTGTTCGCGCGACCTCCAGCAATCTGGACTCGACATGGTCCTTGTCGAACACGACACCACAAAGGCCGTGCATGTGAGACACCTCGACGCCGGTGCGAGCCTGGCGCGCGGCCTTCCTGAACCACTCACGAGCCACCTCGGGCTCGTCTTCCTCCAAGCGCAGTCCGTACATCCACTGGGCGGCGGTATCGCCGCTCTCGGCGAGCGATTTGGTGCGCATCAGGCAGACGCCGCGTAGCGTGTACTGGTCCTGAATGTCGCAGGTGACCGCGCTGTCGATCCACCACCAGCCGACCGGGATCAGCACCAGCAGCAGGACGATGATGGCCTTTCGTGCCATGCGCCCCCCGGTTTCATCGCCCGTGGGAACGGGCAGCGAATTCCTTCGCGGCCGCCGCGGGCAGGACCCTCCCCGTATCGCGCGGGGAGGTGCCGGTTTCCGCGGTCAGCGTCCCGTCCGGCCCCCATGTCCTCCATGTGCCCGGTCGGAGCAGGTTGGGAATCGGCAGGTCGGCCAGCGGCCCCGGCAGCTTGTCGTACGAGCCCTGCCCGATGGCTGAGCCGCCCCGGGGGTAGTTCCAGGTCAAGCGAGTCGGTGCGGTGACGTAGGTCGACAGCGCAGCTGCGAGCCTGCTCGCAATCCCGTCGGTTTCAGCGCCGGCATTGCACGCATCGATCAGGACCGGCTCCTTGTTCCAGATGTGGCTCCGCGCGATCAGGCTGGCGAGTTCACCGATCTCTGCGATCGAGATGCCCTGGATGGACCTCGCCGAGGCGTGCGCGAAGAGGTACAGGTAGCCGGGAACGCCCTTCTCGCGAATGCCTGACTCGTAGAGAGATTTTTCGTAGGGCTGGATCAGGATGATCTTGCGGCACAGGCCATCGATGGTCGCGATCCGCCGCACCCTTTGGCCCGCCTTGTCGACGGACGTGAAGACCAGCTTCCTCTTGCCCGCGCCTCGGCCATGCTGGATGAAGCCGTCCTCGATCGGCTCCTCGCCGGAAGGGGATGCAAAGATGTTGCCCATGTGATCAGTGATGCGCTTGATGGTCGGTGCGGGTGGTGAGTGCGAGATGTGGCGGCGACCGTAGCCGCCCCTCATCCTGGGCGGCGGGCCGACCGGAATTCAACCTGCGACCTCGGCTGTTGTCGATCCCACGAGTCGCAATGCGACCAGTCACGGCTTCGCACGCGCACCATGGTTTCATTCCCTGTCGACCCGACCCTTGACAGGGGAGTCTGCTGCTGGACGCAATGCCGCCACGCGACCAAGCCGCCTCGAAGATGACGCCAACGCCATGTTGGATGGACAAAGATGGATGTGCTCTCAGTGGCCGGATGCTGCAGGAAGATGACCTATCGTCGCAATGTGCGACGCGCCAGCCAAACCACCCCGACCGAGCCCAGCAACGTCACCAAGTCGATCCCGATCAACATGGGAATCGGGTTCTCCCATTTGTCCATGTTGGTGGTGCGCCCGTAGTACGGCGGGCCATCTCCAAATGCACCGACGATCGCATCGACGTTGACATACGCAACGAAGGCGCACCAAAGCACGACCAAGAGCAACGAGAGCCACGCCAGAATGCGCTTCATGGTCCGTATCGAACGGTCAGGGGAATGTAGCAGCGCGACTTTCCTTCCAACTCCGACGCAAGCGCGGCCACGAACGCCGACATGCCGGTGACCAAGTCAATGCAACCTGCGCTTCCCGGGGCAGTTCCACCGTGGATGAAGAACCCCCCGCGCCCATGCGTTTCGGTCGCGGGATAGGGGTGAATCGTTATCCAGAAATCGCCCCAAGCTGGCCTCGGGTTCCTCAGGCGATACCACGAGTTTTCCTGAAGCTCGTGCAACTGAATCCAATACTCCCCCTCAGGGATCGGTCCTTGGTCCCTGATCTTCTGTCTTTCGGCGGAGTAATCAAACTTGCCCTCACTCGGGCGCCCGGAAACCGCCGAAAAGGCGATGACCGCCTTGGCACCTGTGGCACGAATGGTCTTGCCGTTGAAGTGCAGCGCCAAAGCGGACTTGCCGCAAGTTGGAACTGCGGGCGCGTAGCGCTCACCAGCGTATCTGTCAGCCATGCTCTTCCATCAAGTCCTGGCGCCGGTCACCGGCATTCCACCGAGACCAACCTATTGCGTCGCCTGCTGGGCAGAAGGTCATAGACAACCTCGCACTGGGTCACAGGCAAATCCAAGCGGCGGAACAGCACGGCGGTCGTTCCGACATACATGCATCCGATCCAATAGTGCTCGCCATGCGGTGGAGGCACCAGCTTCCAGCGCACCCTCTCTTGACTCTTTCCAATCTGTTCGCTGGTCGGGACCAACGAACCGAGGCTTGCGGGATCCGATCCCCAGTAAAGCCCAGCCTGATCCAATCCACGCTGTCCGCGCGGCGCAACCGCCACCCACTGCGACGGCACGTCCATGACCGTCGGCGCCTCATCCAGCGTCCGCGGGCACTGCGCAGTGGCCGACCAGGCAGACACGGCTGCCATTGAGAACACAAGGCAAGCTGCGAGATCTCTACAACCAGGAAAGGCCGACTTTGCCGTCATGTCCTACTCGATGACGTAGTAGGTATCCGCATCGTCACTTCGACTCGTTCCTTTCGGCCGCTTGAAACGAATCGCGCGCTGGGAGACCTTGCCCTTCGCCCTCCACTGATCCAGAACCACGATGTACTCCGCGGTATGCTCAAGGTAGATCGCCGCATGCCTACCGAGGCCGTCGGTTGGATAGTTTCCCGACGAGTCGAACGTGGCAATGGCCGTTCCACGGCGAATGGTGCCCGGCTTGGCGTCGGACACCTTCGTCCCTTTGCGCCAAGTCGCGGTCGGCGGGGCCCCGGCCGCCTGACGGATGAACTCCACGCACTCCGTGTTGCCCTTTGAGTTGGCATACTTTCCTTCCGGAAACACCTCACTCTCGGCAACCAGCAATCGATAGCTCAAGACCGCCCCCCCATTCCTTAACAAGTGCGCGATCGACTGGCATAAGCGTTCGCCAAATTCACCAAGCCCAACGCTTCTCGCGCCGAGACAGCATATGCATCGCGTCGAGACAGACGGAAAGCGGCGGCCCGCAGGGCCGCCGCCTATCACGCAGAAAGCGTAGACAGTCCGAGGATCAGACCGCGACGTTCTTGCGCAGATCCCAGCCGGCGGTGCCGGTGGAGGTGGACGAGCCGTCCATCTTGTGCTGCTTGTACTCCCAGACGATCTTGCCGTACTTCAGGCCGAAGGTCTCGGAGGGCAGTTCGCCGGCGCCGATGTTCGTCGAAACCGACGACACGACGACGTCTTCCAGCACGATCTTGTAGTAGTCGACGCGGGTCTGCGAGGTCGAGGTCGCGCTCTTGCCGCCGTAACCGCGGTAGAACGTGATCAGCACCTTCGGGTAGACCGTGCCGGCCGAGCAAGCGCGCAGCAGCTTCGACGTGGCCTTGTCGATGTCCTTCGTGAACATCATTTCGCCGTGCTCGGTGCGCTCGGCGGTGTGGCCGCCGGCGCTGGAAGCGCTGGACGACTTCGGCTGGAACACCGAGTGCGAGAACGACGAAACCTCGATCTCATTGACGTGCTTGGTGTCCGTGCTGTCGCCCTGGAGCTCGCTGGCACCCTCGAACTTGACGTAAATATCCTTCATTGCTCAATAACCTCCTGTTGGAATCAACCCTTCGACACTACGTGGCCCTGCGACGATTTGAAGGGCAGAACGGAACACAGTCGCAGCTAGGTAGCCGGTAAATCGTGGCTGGCGCAGCCGAGGCTGCAAGGGCACGCCCGCCTAACGAATCTCAAAATGGACGCAGCCGTTTCTTTCCTTGATGACCTTGCCTGTGAAGATGTCCGGATTGGCTCGGGCCACCACCTTCGTGGTGTCGACGATCCGCTGGATGCTCGGCCCGGTCATGTCCACGGCCTTGCCTTGCTGGTGCTTGCTTTGGCCCGGCGCCGCAATGGCCTGCCCGCAGCCCCGCACCAGCTCGAGCACGCGGGCCTCCTTCGCGAGCAGGTTCTTGCTCAGCTCGGAATATTCCGCCTGGCCGATCTTCTTCAGGATCTCGGCCTTGTACTTGCTGAGAAAGAAGCTGTGCAGGATCTGCCGCTGCTTTTCGGCGCTGCGGTAGCCGCTGGTGCACCGGCTACCCCGCGGCAGCAGGGGACTGACCAGGTCCCACGCAGCACGCAGGTCGCGGGTCAGCTCGACGCCGGCATCAATTGACTTGACGGACCAGGACTGGATGTACGTTTGCGTCGCACCCCCGGGCGAAATCACCGCGTCCGGATTGCGCATCCAATGATGCTGGGTGCTCACAATCGCCTTGTCAAGCACGTCGCCATAGCTGCCATTGATCTGGTACGACCGTGGAATCTTGTCAATCTCCATCAGTGCGACGGCGACCGAACGGATGTCCCCTGCGGTATTCGGGCAGTTCCGCCCGACGGCACGATCCAGCCTCAATATTGGCATTCTTCCTCCGGTAATTGATTGATCTGTCGCGGCAGCACAATGGCTTCCCGAAATTCCCGAATACGGCCTCGGCGGCACTCTTGCCGGCCGAACCCATTGAAAGACGGCGATTCATTCCCGGCAGCACCCGGAGCCAGGCGCACGGTGGCACCATTGGGCTTCAAGGCGCAAATCCAATGGCCTGCCGCACTCAGGAATGGCCCGTGAGGCCTTCCTTGCGATCCTTCACGCACGCCTTCTTCGTGCTGAAAACATGGTAGATCAGCATGAACTTCCGCTTCTCCTTGGTCAGCACATTGGTCAGCTCGACATACTTCGAGGAACTGCACGCCTGGTGATTCCCATTGCCTTCGAAGGCCTCGCAGTCCTTGAGACCCACACTTGCGGGCGCGGGGAGCAGGCTGCACTCCGGCCATGCGTATTCCCACTCGTCCCCGAGCTCCGCCGGCACGGTGTAGAAGAACCTGGCGGCAGCACGCGCCGCCTGGCTTTCACCCCCGGCATCGGGCGCACCCCGACCCTGCGCAAGGCAAACAGCCGGCAGCAGCGCGCTCATCAGAAGGACAAAGGTGATTCGCGTCATGCGGGTTTCAAGGTCCAAGCAACTCCGTCTCGTCGACCGTGTGGGCGAGGACGTTCTTCGGCAACCAGGGATCCGTGCGGTCAACCCTTCTGGGACGACGGCAGTTCAGCAACGAGGCGCAGCGACACCGACAGTTCGTCCAGTTGGAAGTGGGGCCGGATGAATGCCACGGCGCGGTAGGCACCCGGCTTGCCCGGCACCTCGGACACTTCGATCTGCGCCTGGCGCAGCGGGTAGGTGGCCTTGGTTTCCTGGGTGGCGTTGTCGTCTTCGACGACGTACTGGCGGATCCAGCGGTTGAGGAATTCCTCGACGTTGTGGGCCGAGGCGAAGCTGCCGATCTTGTCGCGCATCATCGCCTTCAGGTAGTGCGCGATGCGGCAAACGCTGAAGATGTACTGCAGCTGCGCCGACAGCACGGCATTGGCATTGGCCGTGTCGAGGTCGTATTTCTTGGGCTTTTGCGTGGACTGCGCACCGAAGAAGGCGGCGTAGTCCTTGCCCTTGCAGTGCACCAGGGGCATGAAGCCGAGGTCGCTCAATTCCTTTTCGCGCCGGTCGGTGATCGCGACTTCGGTCGGGCACTTCAGCGCCACCTCGCCGTCGTCGGTCTTGAAGGTGTGGGTGGGCAGGTCTTCGACCAGGCCGCCGCCTTCGACGCCACGGATCGCCGCGCACCAGCCGAAGTTCTCGAAGGCCGCGGTCAGGCGCGCGCCCATCGCATAGGCGGCATTGACCCACAGGTACTTGGAATGGTCGGTGCCGTCGACGCTCTCGACGAAGTTGAAGCCTTCGACGGTGTTGCCTTCCTTCGGATCGAAAGGCAGGCGGCCAAGGAAGCGCGGCACGGTGAGGCCGACGTAGCGCGAATCCTCGCATTCGCGGAACGACTGCCACTTGGCGTATTCGACCGTGTCGAACACCTTGGAAAGATCGCGCGGACGCCCCAGGTCGGCGAAGGTGTCCAGGCCGAACAGCTCGGGCGACGCCGCCGAGATGAACGGCGCATGCGCCGCCGCGGCCACGTGCGACATCTGCTCGACGAAGTACATGTCCTCGGCGTTGCGGGTGAACTCGAAGTCGCCGATCAGCGTGCCGAAGGGCGCGCCGCCGAAGGTGCCGAATTCCTCTTCATACACCTTCTTGAAGAGCGCGCTCTGGTCGAAGTCCACCGCGCTGCGGAAGTCCTTGACCAGCTCCTTCTTCGTCGCATTGAAGACCTGGATCTTCATGCCGGCGCCGGTGGACGTGTGCTTGCACAGGTAGTGCAGGCCGGTCCAGCTCGACTCCAGCTTCTGGAACTCGGGGTGGTGCATCACCTCGCTGAGCTGCTCGCTGATGAGCTTGTCGATCTCGGCGATGCGAGCGTCGAGCGTGACGCTCAGGTTGTCCGATAGCACGACCGTGCCCTGCATCACCTCGCGCACCAGCTCGCCGATGATGTCCTTGGCGCGGGCACGTTCGTTGTCCGAGCGCGCGACCTTGCTCTGCGTGACGATCTGGTCGAGCAGGCTGGTTTCGGCGTGGGCGGCGATGGGGGATTGCTGTTCGGCGATGGCGGCGTTCATGGCGCGGGTTCCTCGTTCAGTGCAGCGTCAGCGCGGTTGGCGCGGACTCTCGTTCGGCATGTGCCGGCCTGCCCTCGCCCTGGCGGGGGCGGCTCGGCGCATGCGCGGCGCGCTCATTCGGCGCGCGGGGCGGCTTCCTGGCTCAACTGCTCCAGCTTTTCGGTGCTCGCGAGCACTTCGCCGAGCAGGTCTTCGAGCTTGTCGTTGCCGGCCAGCTTGTTGCGCAGGTCGGACAGCTTCGTGCGGGCCTCGAGCAAGCGGCGCAGCGGCTCGACCTGCTGCACCACCGACTCGGGACGGAAGTCCTCGATCTTCTCGAAGCCCAGGTTCACCGCGAACTCGCCACCCTCGGGACTGAGCTTGTTCTTCACACGGTAGCTCGCCTTGGGCGCCATGCCCTTCATCACATCATCAATGTTGTCGAGGTCGACGTTGACGAACTTGCGGTCCTTGAGCTTCGGCAGCGGCTTCTCGGGATCCGGGGCGCCGGTGAAATCGCCGAGCACGCCGACGACGAAGGGCAGTTCCTTCTTTTCGATCGCGTCGCCGATCTCGACGTCGTAGGTGAGTTGCACGCGCGGCGGACGGACCTTCTGCAGCCGCTTCTGGACGCTGTCTTTCTTCGCCATGGCGCTTCCTTTCTGGGTTCGGGCAATCAGTTCAAGAGCTTGAAGGGGTCGGCCGGAGCCGGCTTCGGGGCTGGGGCGGGCGTGACCGGCCGTGGGGCCGGACGCGCGGGCGGCGGCGCGGCCACGGGCACCGCGGCGCCAGCGCCCACCGGGCCGCCGCTGCGGGCGGCGCCGGCAGGCACCGTGTTGACGGCCGGCGTGACCACCGGCGCACGGGACGAGGCAGGCAGCACCGCCGCGCGGGGCACGGCCGCGGACGACTGCGCGGCGGTGCGGCTCGGCGCCACGGGCGCCGCGGCGCGGACCGGCGCTTCCGGCCGCGGCGGCACCAGGGTGGTTTCGCCCAGCGCCTCACGCATGGCGCGGGTCAGGCCCAGCGCCTCGTCGCGGCTGCCCACGGGGTAGCTGCTTCGCTCGCGCAAGGCCACCAGGGAGACGGTGGACAGGCGCAGCCCGCTGACCGCGACCACGCTGTGGGCCAGGGTGTCCTGGCTGTCGCGCTGAAGCACTTCCTGCGCCGCCAGGATGGCGTTGCCGTAGTCCGCGGCGTCGAAGTAGTCCTCCGCCAGGCGCTGCCACGGCGCCTTCTGCGTCGGGTAGGCCTTGGCGGCGCTGCGCCACGCCTGGCGGGCCCGTTCGCGCTGGCCGGAGGACTGCGCGGACTGCGCCTGCTCCATCCACTCCTGCAACGTCGGCTGCGCCGGCGCGGGGGCGGGCACGGCAACCTGCTGCACGGGCGGCGGGGTGCTGGCACAGCCCCCCAGCAGCACCAACGCCGCGATCAGCGCTCCTGCCGCAGATGAAGCTCGTCCACCATCCCTAATCATGATGCACCCCCTAATTCGTGCTATCGACGAAACGACGCGGCGCCCGTGGCCCCATCGCGAGCGGCGAATGTACTGGGATTCAATGAATGGGGTCCCCCACGTTCTTGGGATCGATTCGCGCCGACGATTGGTGCGCATCGGCCCTCGGGGAACGGACAATCCGGGGCATGCAGACACCCACCCCCTGGTCCGGCCGCGCGCCCTTTCGGCGCGTGTCGAAGGCATGGTTCGTCGGTCTGGTCGCGGTCGCCCTTTCGGCCTGCTCCACCCAGGGCGGAGGCCCCATCGACAAGGCCCTCGAGATCGTCGGCTTGAAGACGCCTCCGGCCATCGAACAGCTGCCGAAGGAACTGCCCGTCCTGCCCAAAAAACTGGCGTTGCGGCTGCACGCCGGTGAACAGTTGAATACAGACCCTGCAGGACGGTCACTTGCACTTGTTGCGCGCGTTTACAAGCTGCGCAACAGCGAGGCCTTCATGCAGGCCCCGTACGACGCTTTCGCCTCGCCCAGCCCCGATCGCAACGATGCCTGGGCGCGCGACGTGGTCGAGGTGCGCGAGGTGGTGCTGGCGCCCGGCCAGCGGCACGAGGTGGTCGAGACCATCGCGCCCGGCACGTCCCACCTGGCGGTGGTGGCCCTGTTCCGTTCGCCGGCCGAGCAGCGCTGGCGCTTCGTGTTCGATGCCAAGGGCGCGGCCGCCGGCAACGGCATCACGGTCGGGCTGCATGCCTGCGCGATGAGCGTGGCCGAAGGGCCGGTGGTCGACGCCGCGCTCGAGACGCAGCGCCTGGCCGGCGTGCGCTGCAGCAAGTGAAGTCCCCGCACCGCCCGCGCGCGATGGCCGCTCATTCATCAGACTAGAACCGAGGTCCTTCTTGATCCCGTCATCCAAAGTCCTGTGGGGCGAAGGCCTCTTCCTGCGCCCGCAGCACTTCCAGCGCCAGGACGCCTACCACGAATGGCGCCTGGCCGAGGTCGCCCGCACCCTGCACCCTTATGCCTGGGGCGTGCGCCGGCTGCGCGTCGATGCCGATGCGCTGGCCAGCGGCGTGCTGCGCTTCCATGAGCTGCAGCTGCTGCTGCCCGATGGCGAGCTGTTCTCCGCCCCGCAGGACGACGAGCTGCCGGAGCCGCTGTCACTGTCGGACATCGGCACCGGCGTGGTCGAGCTGGTCTTCCACGCCGCGCTGCCGCCCATGCGCATGCATGGCGGAAACTTCAGCGCCGCGGCGCCGAACGGCCAGGCCAGCACCACCGCCGACGGCGCGCTGCGCTATGCCCAGCGCAACCAGACCGCGGGCGACTGGTTCACCTCCGCCGCGGAAGCCGAGATCAGCACCCTACGCCGCTGCCTGCGCGTACTGCCCGACGACGAACCGCGCGACCACCTGGTGCACCTGCCGCTGCTGCGCCTGCGCCGCAATGCCACCGGCACCTGGGAGCTGGACGGCCGCTACGTGGCGCCATCCACCGCCATCGGCGCCTCGGCCACGCTACTGGCGATGCTGCGACGCCTGCTGGACGTGCTGCAGGCCAAGGTCGACGCGCTGTACGGCTTCCACCGCGAGCCCTCGCGCCACATCATCGAGTTCCGCTCCGGCGACATCGCCTCGTTCTGGCTGCTGCACACCGCCAGCTCGGCTTTCGCGCGGCTGTCGCACTACCTGCACCATCCCGCGCTGCACCCCGAGCGGCTGTACGAGGCAATGCTGGAGCTGGCCGGCGCCCTGCTCACCTTCTCGAAGAGCCACACGCTGGCCGACCTGCCGCCCTACGACCACCTGCAGCCCGCGCTGGCGTTCGGCCGACTGGACTTCATCATCCGCGAGTTGCTCGAGACGGTGATCTCCACCCGCTGCTTCTCCATCGCGCTGGAAGAGACCAAGCCGTCCTTCCACCTGGCGCGCCTGGACTCGCAGAAGATCGGCCCCACGACCAGCTTCTTCCTTTGCGTGCAGGCGGCGATGCCGCTGATCGAGCTGGTGGAAGTGGTGCCGCCGCGCTTCAAGGTGGGCGCGCCGGACGACGTGGACAAGCTGGTGCTGTCGGCCACCGCCGGCGTGCGGCTGGCGCACGTGCCGCAAGTGCCCGCCGCGATCCCCGTTCGGCCGGCGGCCGCTTACTTTGCGGTCGAGGCCCGTGGCCCGCTGTACGAGCGCATGCTGCAGGCGCAGACCTTCACCGTGTACGCGCCGGCCGGCATGCCGGAACTGAAGCTCGAACTCTTCGCCCTGAACAACTGACCCGCTCGCCATGGCCAAAGCCCCTGCCCTGCCCAGCCTGTTCGGCTCGAACGACCTGCCGCACAACCGGCCCGCCGCCGAACTGCTGCGCGACCCCGCGCGCGATGCGCACAGCCTGCTCGACCTGCTGTACGACGGCTGCTACATGATCTTCCTGCTGCGCAACGGCCAGGGCCCGACGGATGCGATGGCGTTCCGCGAACGCGTGCGCGCCTTCCTGCAGGGCTTCGAGCGCGGCGCGCAGCGGCTGTCCATCGAGGCCGACAGCGTCTACCTCGCGAAGTTCGCGTTCTGCGCGCTGGTCGATGAGGTCATCCTGATCTCCGACTTCCGCATCCGCGACGAGTGGGAGCGCCGCCCGCTGCAGCTGGAATTCTTCGGCGAGCAGCTGGCCGGCGAGCGCTTCTTCGAGTACCTGGACCAGCTGCGCCAGGGCGGCGCGCCGAAGGTGCAGGTGCTGGAGGTGTTCCACATGTGCCTGCTGCTCGGCTTCCAGGGCCGCTACCTGATCGAGGGTGGCGAGAAGCTGGCCTACCTGACCGCGCGCCTGGGCGAGGAGATCGCCCACCTGCGTGGCCGCCGCGCGGCCTTCGCCCCGCACGGCGAGGCCCCGGACCGCGTGGCGCACCAGCTCAAGCGCGAGATCCCGCTGTGGGTGCTGGGCTCGGTCTTCGCGCTGGTCGGTGCGCTCGCCTTCGTCGGGCTGAAGTGGTCGCTGTCGCGGCAGACGATGCAGGACCTGGCGGCCTACCAGGGGGTGGTGAAGGTGGTGCCGCAGGCGGCCCACGTCACGATCACGCTGCCCTGAGCGGCGGGGCCCACGGCCCCGCCCGCGTCGTCACAGCCAGCCGTTGGCTCGGGCGAGCCGCACGGCATCGGCCTTGTTGGAACACCCCAGCCGCTCCAGCGCCTGGGCCAGCACGTTCTTGATGGTGCTGTACTTGCGGCCCACGATGTCGGCCGTTTCGCCGGCGGTCTTGCCTCGCTCGGCCCAGAGCAGGTATTGGCGCATCGCTGGCGTCAGCGGTGAGGATGCCCGCCGGGTCGACAGCAGGAGCGGAAGCAAGGCCCGGTTGCCCCCGGCGGCCGCGTGCATGGCCAGCAAGGCGACGTCCGCCGCGGCCCGCAGCTGGTCCTGCGGGCGAATCGGCTCGCGCCGCTGCACGCTGACGATGACCGCCAGCGGAGCGCCCAGCTCGACCGACAGCAGCGGCATCTGGACGGTGATGCCATGGCCGCGGTCACGTTCCATGCACCAGTCGCGCACGCCGCCCAGCCCGGCATCGATGTAAGTGTCGCCGTCCCACACGACCGGCCCGGGCGCCTGCCGCAGCCGCTTGAGCACCGGATCGCGCACGGGATCGCCAACATCGTCGTCGTAGGGGCTGCTGAGGTCGGATGCCGCCAGGACGGCCCGGTCGAACCGGAGCAGCCTGTCGGAGCCCTCCTTCATCACCAGGGCCGCTGCTCGTGCCGTGGGCGCGACCACCATCACCTGTGCGAAGGCGAAGCCGATGCCTTCCGTCGCGGCATTCAGCGCATCGACGATGAGATCCGGTGTGTCCGCTTCGCTGAGGGCCTCGAACCGGTTGCGCTGCATCGGCGGCCGGCTTCGACGGCTCGCCCGGCTTACCTCAACCAGCGCTTCGAGCGAACCAGCCTTCACGTCCTATCTCCTCAATGGAGGGGACGATAACAGCGGGACCATGAAGCGGCAACGACAGGCGCGCGCCCTCGCGGCAACCGGGATTTCGCCGCATCGGCCCCGCCGAGGCGGGACGCCGCGCATGGGAAACGTTACCCATCGCCAGGACGAGAGGAACGGGATGCAATTCATCGCCTGGGTCCGACGAGCAGATGAGGGCAGTGATGTTTTCGGTTTCTATCAACGTCCTGGAGCGACGCGGCAGCAACGTGCGCTCCCTGGAAGACGACACGGCCGCAACGCCTGCGGCAAGCGCGCACGGCGGCGAGACGTGGGCACGGACCACCAAGGCCCTCCTGCGCAGGATCGGCCATCGACGTACCGGCCGAGACCGCGTCGATCTCGATGGCCAGGGGAATGCGTTCCTGCACCTGGAAAGCGGCGGCACCGTGGTGCTGGGCCCTCAACCGCCCCGACGCTGCACCGCCGGGGAGGCCACGATGGCTCGCCCCATCAGCCTGGGCGAAGTCTTGGCCTGGGCACCGTCGCGCAAGCTCGGCATCGTGTTGCCCGCGGCGTCGCCCTCCATTGCGCCGGCGCCCTCGCCCGGCTTCCCGGTAAACCTGGCGGACCGCAGCACGGTGCTGTCCGCCTCAGCAGGCGAGCGGTTCGTGCTGGTGCACGGCGACAACTACGGCCGCGTGGAATGGCGGCGCGCCGATGGCGCCTGGGAGACGATCGAGACCGTGGCCGAGTACATGCCCGCTGGCACCGACCGGCGCTACCTGCGTCAAGTAGGCGAGGTGTACGGACAGTTCCAGCAGCGCAGCGACGGCGCGTGGCGGAGCGAGAGCCCCACGGGCCTGCGCGGCCTGCGCCTGTACCTGATTGAAGGCCGGTTCGAGATGCTCACTGATGCACAGCACGCGAGGCGGCATGGCGTGTCGGGTGTTACGAAGCCCGGTATCGGTCCAGACTTCTGCAGGGCCGAGCAGTAGCTGCCTCTCTCGTCGCTCAGGCTCTTCGGCTGGTGGCTAGACGAGGAGGAAACCACATATTCTCACGACAGAGTCGCACGGCCTGCTCCTTTCGCGTGCAATCCAGCCGCCGCATCGCGGCCTGGATTGTGTTTCCGACAGTAGCCGGACTCTTGCCACGCGCCCTCGCGGTCTCCTTTACCGAAAGTCCCTGAGCAGCCCAATAGATGCACTCCACTTGGGAGGGCATAAGCGGCGATGTGTGCCGATTCCTTTAAGTACTCCGACCAAAGGACTCGGTCGGTAAAGTGGCTGCAATAGCAAGCAAGTAGAGACACAGCCGCTGCCAGCTCCATCTCATGGCTGGGTCGCACGTCTTCATGGCGCTGCATCATGAGGAGGATCTGTACATCGGACGCCGAGGCCCCCAACGATGCATCGGCTGCTGCGCTGGCAATGCCGCAGCCGCTGCGGCCGGTCCCTGTGCACGCCCCGACCAGATCGCCCTGTACGAGCTGCTGCTGCCCCCCCTCCCCGCCATGGACCACGCCGCCCTGCAAGGCCCCGGCACCGGTGGCAGCGGCTGGGTCTTCGTGCCCGGCACGCCCAGCTGCGGCGAGAGCGACGGCACGCCGGACCGCTGGGAGTTCAGCGCCGAGGTCTTCACCGCCGACTACGCCAAGGGCGACAGCCTTGCGGCCCGCGCCTTTGCCTCTGCCCACGGCGACGACGGCAGCTTCGCCAGGATCACGCGCGTTGTCACGGGCTACAGCGACTCCGGCGAGATCTTCCACATCACATCCGGCGGCATCGACCCCGGCAGCGCCCAGTTCAAGCGCTACGACACGAGCGACAGCACGAGCGAGCTGTGCTGGGACCGCGCCCGCATGAGCCACGCCGCGCTGACGCGGATCGACCTGACCCAGCCCCGGGAGATGTTCGATCCCAAGGCGGTCTGGTTCGACCCCAACCTGGGCTTTGTCACCGCCAACGAAAACATCGTCCCCGAGAACAACTGGGCCGAGACGGTCGTGGTCACCGTCGTCATCGGCGTCGCCACCTGGGGCGTCGGCTCCGCGATCTGTGCGGCCTACGGCGTCACCAACGCCATCGCCGTGGGCGCCATCATGGGCGCCACCGCTCGGTGATCGGCGGGCTGTTCCAGAACGGCACGGTCCATTTCGAGGACGTGGTGCGTGGCGCCATCACCGGCGCCATCATGGGCGCGGTCAGCCAGAACCTGGACGCCAAGGGGATCGATCCGAAGACCGGTGCCGTCACCGACCGGGGCGCGCGCATCGGTGCCATTTCCGGCAAAGCCCGTCGCCGACAGTCCGGTCGACAATTACGTCCGCACTAGCCTCGCTGGTGACGACACCAAGCTGTACCTCACAGCTCTCGGTGGCGGCTCAATCGTCGGATTGGCCGGCCAAGACGGTTCGGGCAGCCCGACTCCGCGCTTGCAGCGACTGCCAGGCGGGACGGTACAGGCGAACGGCCACAACTACTCCTTCGACGGCCTGGGTCGGGTTTCCTCGGCGCAAACTGAAAATCTTGCGCTGGACGGCAGCGCTTCACGCAACACCAACCTTCAACGTCAAGCGGGCGGTTCTGATCGCCTTGCCAAGGACGACGGCGGTCATATCGTCGGACACCGCTTCAACCCGCCCACCGAGGAGTTCAACCTATTTGCTCAGGATGCGAACTTCAATCGGGGAACGTATCGGTCCATGGAAGGTTTGTGGTCCAGCGCACTTCGGCAGGGTCAAACCGTTGAAGTGGAATGGAAGTTCGAGTATGCCGGGACCTCTCTTCGACCAGAGAAGATCACCGTCAAATTCTGGATTGATGGAGAATATTTCGAACGCAACTTTACGAACGCGCCAGGAGGAAAGCCATGACAGCCGTGCACCATCCCCATGCTCCGCAATTCGCACAAGGGCTGCTCCGTAGTGCGAAGGTGACTCTCGAACACGGAGAGACGCTGTATTTCTACTTCAACGCGACCAAAGGCGCAGGCACTGCTGAGTGCTTCGTCAAGGATGCGTCGGGCGGCGTACGCATGCTTGTTTCCGATTCGGGTCTTTTTGATTTCATCTATTCTGAATGGAGGCAATCGAACTCGCAAGCGGGTGCCTGCTGGTCCTGGGGGTGGGCCGAATTCGATTCGTCATCCGGATCGAATCGCATCGAATTCTTCGATGACCCCTTGGACGATGAGGCCATCGGCGGAATCGAGCACGCCCGCGCATGGCGGAAGGAGCGATTCGGACTGACCAGAATCATCTTCCCACAGCGCGGGCAGAAGTAGATGCAGCGAATCGAATCCACGAGAAATCGCCCCCTGCATAAGAGCAAATCGGCATGCCGCGCCCCTATTCAACTTGGCGAATTCTGAGTTCGCAATTACCAGAATTGCGCCATTCACGGGACGCAGGCCACTAGCCTGAATATGGAGCATCGACAAACCGCGAGATGCTCCAACTTGTGCAAGCTGCTGCGCAATCGGAAGTCATCGTAGCGACGCGGCGGCCTGAATCTCCGAACACACAAGACCCGTCCATGCACAGGGAGGACCTCATGACCGCGACGCCCAGCGGCGGCTGGTGCCTGCGATTCCTCAGCGGCGCAGCCGAGGGCCGCGCGCTTGCACTGGACCGCGGCGAGAACATCGTCGGCTCCGGCAACGATTGCGGCGTACTGCTTGCCGGGAGCGATGCGCGCCCGCGGCACCTGGTCGTGCATGTGGGCGAACTGGCGGTCGCGCTGCAGCGCATCGGCGACGCGCCCGTGCGCCTGAATGGCGACGAGGTCACGCAGCGCCGCCGCAGCCTTGTGGCCGGCGATGAGATCGAGATCGGCAGCTTCCGGCTGCAGCTGGACCGCTCTTATGCGCCGGCACCATCGGCCGACACCGGATTCCCCGAAAGCATCCTGTGCGAAGACGCTCAGCTGCTGGACACCGTGCGTTCGCAGCCTCGCCGCTCCAGCGGCGCCCGCCGCGTGTCAGTGATGCTGATGATGTGTGCTTCGCTGGCACTGGCCGGCTGGGCGCTGTAGCCGAGCGCGCACGATGGCGCGGCGGCGCCGCCGGGACCGGACGCCGTGGCGATCCAGCGGGCCATCGCCGGGTTCGACGAGGAGGCAGCCCGCGCCCCCGTCCTCACCCCCCGAACTGGCCCACCAGGTCGCGCAGCGCCTGCTGCAACCTCCGATGCGCCTCGTCATCGCCCAGCGCCCTTGCCAGGCTCGCCTGCGCCATCAGGTAGCTCCGGTATTCGCTGTGGTGCCACTCGTCGCGCTCGAGCAGGCTGTCCAGCAGCGTCTTGACTTCGTCGACGCGCCCTTGGGCGGCGCGAACGCGCGCCAGGCCGCATCGCCCGATGAGGTACTCGGGCGCCAGCTCGTGAGCCTTGCCGAAAGCCCTCTCGATGTCCTGGACCGGGGCCTTCATGCCCTCGAGCACGGCGCCCAGGTTGGCCCACGCGGCCGCTTGCCGGGGCTCGCATTCGCACAAGCGCTCGGCCTCGCGCCGTGCCTCGTCCAGGTCACCACGCGCCACGGCGGCGTGCATGCGCTGGGCAAGCGCCTCGCCGGCCGCCGTGAAGGGGCTCGGCCTGGGCTCATCGCTCAGGGTGAAGCTGTGGGACCGGACGCGGCGCAGGGCCCCGTTCAGATGCACCCGACACGTCGCCATCGCTCAGCCCGGCGTCGGACAGTTCCTGCAGCAGCGCGGAGCGCTCGCTGTCGGGACCTGCCGCTGACTTCAGGAGTTGGTGCAGCCGGTCCAGCGCAACAGAGTCGCCGCGCCGCGCCCGCAACAGAAGGATGTCGCGCGCGAGCTGCCGCACGGTGGCCGAGCCCAGCATGCCCGCGCGCTGCAGGTAGTCGGCATGGGCATCGCAGGCCAGCAAGTGCGCATCCCAACGCGCACGCCAGCCGGCGGCCGGGGCCTGTTGCACCTGCGCCGCCAGTTCCCTGAGGCGCTTGCGCCACGGCTGGGGAAACCAGCGGGCTTCGCCTTCGTCGTCCGGCGCGGCGCTGGCCAGCTGTTTGAAGCGCTCGAGCAGGCGCGGTTCGGCTTCCTGCCAATACCCGGCGTCGGCCACCTCGTCGTGGGCGCGCTGCGCAGCCGCTTCTTCACCCAGCCAGCGCAACAGTGCCACGCGCGCGCAGGCGTCTTCGGCGCGATTGGGTATCGCCTCGAGCGCCGGTTGGGCCAGGGGCGCGCAAGCCGGAAAGCCTTCGACCCAGCAGCGCGCCCGGGCCAGCAGGTCCAGCGCGAAGACGTTGGTCGGATGAGCCTGCCACGCCGCCTGCGCGGCTTCCATGGCCTTGACCGGAGCGCCGGCTGAAAAGCAGGACAGCGCCACGTTGTTCAGAGCGGAGGGGTGGTTCATCCCCGCCAGGACCTCGGCCGCGGCGCCCGGTTCGTCCATCGCGAGGTGCATGCGACCCAGATCCATGGCCTCGGCCTCGGCGATCGTCAGGCGGCCCAGCGGCGCGTCGACGTGGTCGACGAGCGGCGCGGCGCCGGCCCCCGTCTGCAGCTGGCGCAGGCGGTGGGTGGCCTGCGCGAAGATGCCCGCGAAGCCGGCCTCGCGTGCGCTGCCGGCCAGCGCCTGCAGCGCGGCCACGCTGCCGGGCGACTGCTGGTGCCAGCGCCAGGCGCAGGACGTGGCGGCGATCGGTTCGCCGGCCATGTCTTCCACTTCCCACGCCAGACCCAGCAGGGGCTTGAAGGTCGGGAACCCGGCGAGGAGCGCGGCCAGCCGCTGACGTGCGCGGTCCAGGTGGCCCGCCTCGGCCAGCTTGCGCACGGCCTGCAGTTGCTCTCGCTGCGGCTCGGACACCGCCTTGCGCGATCCCGTCTTCTTCGCCTTCAAAGCCTCACGCCTCCAGCTGCTTCTGGAACACCAGCCCCGCGTGTTCGCGCAGCGCATGGAACTTGATCTTCGGCCAGTTGCTTTCGATCGCCCGCAGCTCGGGCGCGTATTCGACCAGCAGCGTCGGCGCGTTCACCGCGTCATGGGCCATGCGGTGGCTGTTGCCGGCGATGAAGCGCTGCAGCTCCTTGTCGCCGCCGTCGGCCTCGTCGCAGGTCACCCAGCGCGCGATCGAGAAGCGGCAGGGGCTGATGCGGGCCTTGCAGCCGTATTCATGTTCCAGGCGGTGCGCCACCACCTCGAACTGCAGCTGGCCCACGGCGCCCAGCATCAGCACCGAGCCCGCCACCGGGCGGAAGACCTGGATCGCGCCTTCTTCGCCCAATTGCTGCAGGCCGGCCTTCAGCTGCTTGGTCTTCAGCGGGTCGGCCACCTCGACCATGCGGAACATCTCGGGCGCGAAGAAGGGCAGGCCGGTGAACTGCAGGCTTTCGCCCTCGGTCAGCGTATCGCCCAGCTGCAGCACGCCGTGGTTGGGGATGCCGATGATGTCGCCGGCGAAGGCCTCGTCCAGCAGCTCGCGGCGCTGGCTGAGGAAGGACACCACGGTGTTGGGGCGCAGCTCCTTGCCCGAGCGCACCACCTTCAGCCGCATGCCACGCTGGAAATGGCCCGAGGCCACGCGCAGGAAGGCGATGCGGTCGCGGTGCGCGGGGTCCATGTTGGCCTGGATCTTGAAGACGACGCCGGTGAACTTGGGCTCGGCCGGGGCCACCTCGCGCTGGATGGCTGGCCGCGGGCCGGGCGCAGGCGCCAGGTCGACCAGCGCGTCCAGCACCTCGCGCACGCCGAAGTTGTTGACGGCGGAGCCGAAGAACATCGGCGTCTGCTTGCCCGACAGGAACTGCTCGGCATCGAAGGCCGGCGCGGCTTCGCGCACCAGCTCGATCTCGCCCTGCGCCTGCTCGTACTGCATGCCGAAGCGCTGGGCATAGGCCGGGTTGTCCAGGCCTTGCAGGATCTCGTCGTCACCGCCCGCGCGGTCCTCGCCGGGGCTGAAGACGCGCATCTGCTCCTCGCGCAGGTCCAGCACGCCGTGGAAGACCTTGCCCATGCCGACCGGCCAGGTGAAGGGCACCACGGTCATGCCCAGCTCGCGCTCGATCTCGTCCATCAGGTCGAGCGGCTCCTTCACCTCGCGGTCCATCTTGTTGACGAAGGTGAGGATGGGCGTGTTGCGCGCGCGGCAGACCTGCAGCAGCCGCCGCGTCTGCGGCTCGACGCCGTTGGCCGCGTCGATCACCATCAGCGCCGCGTCCACCGCGGTGAGCACGCGGTAGGTGTCTTCCGAGAAGTCCTGGTGGCCCGGGGTGTCCAGCAGGTTGATGACGCAGTCGCGGTACTCCATCTGCATCACGCTGGACGCCACCGAGATGCCGCGCTGCTTCTCGATCTCCATCCAGTCGGACGTCGCGTGGCGGCTGGCCTTGCGCGCCTTCACGGAGCCGGCGATCTGGATCGCGCCCGAGAAGAGCAGCAGCTTTTCGGTCAGCGTGGTCTTGCCCGCGTCGGGGTGGGAAATGATCGCGAAGGTGCGGCGGCGGCGCACCTGCTGGTCGAGTTCGGCGGACATGGGCGGACGGCGGGCAAGGCTGGGGGCAACCGGCGATTATCGGTGCCGGGCCCGCCGCGGGCCTCTACGATGCACGCCTTGCCCGACATCCCGCCGTGCCGCCCGCCGTGTTCACCGACGACCCGTTCCCCGAAGCGCCCGCCGCCCACCGCGACGAGTCCATGCCCGCCGCGTTTCACCACGCCGGACGCGAACACCGCGACGTGATGGTGGCCCTGGCGCTGGGCGCCACGCTGCGGCCGCGGACCTGGATCTACACCCTGCTGGGCGAGCTGGCCGCGCGCGACCAGGACGGGCGCCGGTACACCAGCGAGCGGGTGCGCGACCGCATGCAGGAATTGCGCGAGGCCGGACACCTCGACGAGCACCCGGGCCGGCCCGGCTTCTGCCGCCTGGATCCCGAACTGGACAACGCCGTGCTGGCGTGGGTGATCGACAGTCCGCAGCGGACCGACATGGCCGCCGCGCTGGAGCGCGTCGAGCAGGTCCATGGCCATGGCGGCCACCAGCACTTCCACACCCCGGAGGCAGCGATCGCCGTGCTGCGGCTGGCGCTGTTCGCCGGCGAATCGCCGCAGCAGCTGGCGCGCTGGCACGCGGCCTGCCGCTGGATGGAGTGGAACGACCTGATCGACGGGGCGTTGTCCACCGCCGTCGCACCCGCGCTGATCCGTCGCCTGCACCCCGCCTTCCGCGCGCGCACGCTGGGCGTGCGGCTGGCCCGCGTGCTGCTGCAGTGGGAGGCCGACCCGCTGCCGCTGGCCGACCTGGCGCGCGAGCTGCTGGCCGACGGCTCGCCACGGCAGCACCTGCACTTGCGGATGACGCTGGTCGAGTACCTGCTGGCCTGCAACCGCCTGGACGACGTCGAGCCGCTGCTGCAGCCGCTGCGCACGCGGGCCGCTGCCGATGCGGACGACGACGAGGCGGTACTGGACACCCGCCACGGCCGCGCGCTGGCCGACGGGGCCGGTGCCGCGCTGCTCGCGCTGCGCGGCCGCTGGGCCGACGCCGAAGCGGCCTACGACAGCGCGCTGGCCGAGCTGAAGCAGACCGCCGGCCGGCGCAAGAACCTGCTGCCGGTGACGCTGCTGTGGCCGTACCTGCAGTGCCTGCTCGCCCGGCAGGCGCGGCCGCAGCACGACAAGGCGCTGAAGCTGTGCCTGTCCGAGGCCGGCCAGCGCAAGCCCACGCCGGACAGCCCCTGGGGCATTGCCGCGCTCGCGCTGCAGATGCAGCAGGGCGAGGCGGCGCGCGACCCCTCGGTGTTCGGCCCGTACACGCACACGGGCTACCTGGCGCCGATCGACCTGTGGGCCTGGCAGATGCGCGCCTGGGCCGGTGCGAACGGCGGCCGGCAGCCGCTCGGCCCGCCCGAACGCCAGCATGCGCAGGCGCTGATGAAGCGGCTGCACGGCGCCGGCCTGCTGCGCCTGCATGACGACCTGCGCAACGCCTTGGCGGTGCTGGATGGCGCCGAGTCGCCGCCCACCTTCTTCGTGCCGCCACCGCAGGCCGCGTGGCAGACGGCCTTGAACGCGCTGGCCGCCATCGCCGAGCCACCGGCCGCCGCGCCGGCCGGGGCGGCGGATGGCGCGGCGACGCGGCTGCTGTGGGTGATGGCGGTTGAAGCCGATGGCCGCGTCGCATCGCTGGCGCCGCAGGAACAGAAGCGCGGCGCGCGCGGCTGGGGCAAGCCGCAGGAAGTGTCCTTGTGGAAGGTCTCGCGCATGACCACGCTGCCGCCACACGATGCCGTGGTGGCGCGCAGCCTGAAGCAACCGGCCTACGCCTCCGCCCGGGACGTGCGCATGGACCTGGCGGCGGCGCTGGCCGCGCTGGTCAAGCACCCCCACCTGGAGTTCGCGGATGCGCCGGGCGTGCCCGTCACGCTGACCGAAGGCACGCCGGAGCTGGACGTCATCGATGAAGGCGAGCGCCTGCGCCTGGTGGTGCGGCCGCCGCTGCGGTCCATGCCCACGCCCCCGCGCTACGCCGATGCAAGCGAGGTCAAGGCCGCGGAGGCGCTGGCCGGGCTCAGCGTGCTGCGCGACGGCCCCGATCGCGCGCGGCTGGTCCGCTTCACCCCGGCGCAGCGGCGCGCGGCGCAGTTGCTGGGTGCGGGCCTGTCGGTACCGCGCGCGGCCGCTGCGCAGCTGCAGCCGGTGCTGCAGGGCCTGGCCGCTCACTTTCAAGTCCAGGCCGATCACCTGCCCGGCGCGCGCGACGTGGCGGCCGTGACGCTGCTGCGCGCCGAACTGACGCCACGCGGCCACGGCCTGCGCTTGCGCCTGACCGTGGCGCCCTTCGGCCCCGAAGGCCCACGCCTCACCCCCGGCCAGGGCCGGCCGCGCCTGATCGCCAGCGTGCGCGGCGAGACCCTGGGGGCGCAGCGCGACCTGGGCGCGGAGCGCCGCCACCTGGCCGCGGTGCTCGACGCCTGCCCGATGCTGGGCGCTCCGCCCGAGGGCGCGGCGGCGGAGTTCGAGCTGGAGGGCGCCGAGGAATCGCTGGCGCTGGTGGAGGCGCTGGCCGCTTCGCCCGCGATCGAATCGCTGGACTGGCCCGCCGGGCGCGCGCTGAGCGTGGCCACCGCCGCCCTGCCGCAGCTGCAGCTGCGCGTGCGCAGCCAGCGCGACTGGCTGTCGCTGGAAGGCGGCGTGCGCGTCGACGAATCGCTGGTCGTCGGCATCGAGCAGCTGCTGCAGTGGCAAGCCGCGTCGCGCGGCCGCTTCGTGCCGCTGGGCGAAGGACGTTACCTGGCGCTGACGCAGGAACTGCGCGCCCGCATCGCCGACCTGGCTGCCGTGGCCGAGCAGGCCAAGGGCGGCCCCCGCGTGCCCGCGCTGGCCGCCGGGTGGCTGGAAACGGCGCTGGCCGGCAGCGACTGGCAGTCCGACGCCGCGCTGCGCCGGCGCGTCGACGACCTGCTGGCCGCGCGGGCGCTGCAGCCCGCGCTGCCCAGCACCCTGCAGGCCGAGCTGCGCCCCTACCAGGCCGACGGCTACGCCTGGGCGATGCGCCTGGCCGCCGCCGGCTGCGGCGCCTGCCTGGCCGACGACATGGGGCTGGGCAAGACGCTGCAGGCGCTGGCGGTGCTGCTGGCGCGCGGCGCCGACGGCCCGGCCCTGGTGGTGGCGCCCACCTCGCTGGTCGGCAACTGGCTGGCGGAAGCGGCACGCTTCGCGCCCACGCTGAACGTGCGCGCCTGGGGCGATGGCGTGGACCGCCAGGCCCAGATCGACGCGGCCGGCGCGCACGACGTGCTGCTGCTGTCCTATCCGCTGCTGCAGCAGAACGCCGAGTGCTTCGCCGCGCGCGCCTGGCACACGCTGGTGCTGGACGAGGCCCAGGCGCTGAAGAACGCGGCCGCCAAGCGCTCGCAGGCGGCGCAGGCACTGCAGGCCGGCTTCACGCTCGCGCTGTCGGGCACGCCGGTGGAAAACCGGCTGGCCGAGCTGTGGGCCATCATGCGCGTGTGCAACCCTGGCCTGCTGGGCACTGCCGCACGCTTCAACGAGCGCTTCGCGACACCGATCGAGCGCGACGCCGACCGCGAAGCACAGCGCCTGCTGCGCCGCCTGATCGCGCCCTTCGTGCTGCGCCGGACCAAGGCCCAGGTGCTGGATGACCTGCCGCCGCGCACCGAGCTGACGCTGGCCGTGCAGCCGGACGATGCCGAGCGCGCCCACTATGAGGCGCTGCGCCGCCAGGCCCTGGTCGCGGCCGAGCGCAGCCTGGCCGAAGGGGGCGGCCAGGCGCAGATCAACGTGCTGGCGCAGTTGACGCGGCTGCGGCGCGCCGCCTGCGATCCGCGCCTGGTGAATCCGGAGCTGGGCATCGCCGGCGCCAAGGTGCAGGCCTTTGCCGAGCTGGCCGCGGAGCTGGCGGCCAACGGGCACAAGGCGCTGGTGTTCAGCCAGTTCGTCGACTTCCTGGCGCTGCTGCGCGAGCCGCTGGACGCGGCCGGCATCGGCTACCAGTACCTGGACGGCGCGACGCCCGCGGCCGAGCGCACGCGCCGCGTCACCGCCTTCCAGCGCGGCGAAGGCACGCTGTTCCTGATCAGCCTGAAGGCCGGCGGCTTCGGCCTGAACCTGACCGCGGCCGACTACGTGGTGATCGCCGACCCGTGGTGGAACCCCGCCGCCGAGGACCAGGCCAGCGGCCGCGCGCACCGCATCGGCCAGCAGCGGCCGGTCACCGTGTACCGGCTGGTCAGCAGCGGCAGCATCGAGGAGCGCATCGTCGCGCTGCACCAGCACAAGCGCGAGCTGGCCGACGGCGTGCTGGACGAGGGCGGCGAGGGACTGGCGCCGCTGGATGCGAACGCGCTGGTCGAGCTGATCCGCGGCTGAGGCCGCCCCTGCCTAGAGGCCCCCGATGCCGGAGCTGCCCGACGTCACCGTCTACATCGAGAGCCTGGCATCCAAAGCACGCGGCCAGGTGCTGAAGCGCCTGCGCATCCTGAATCCTTTCGTGCTGCGCAGCGCCCTGCCGCCGATCTCGTCCGCCGAGGGCTGCACGCTGCAGGCGGTGGAACGGCTGGGCAAGCGCCTGGTGCTGGTGCTGCGGCCGCCCGCGGCCTCGGCTTCGGGCAGTGCGGAACTGCTGCTGGTGATCCACCTGATGATCGCCGGCCGCCTGCGCTGGCTGGCGCCGGGCGCCAAGCCGCCCGGCCGCATCACGCTGGCCGTGTTCGAGTTCGAGTCCGGCCAGATCGCGCTGACCGAAGCCGGTACGCAGCGCCGCGCGTCCATCCACCTGCTGCCCGACCGCGCCGCGCTGGCGGCCATGGACCCCGGTGGCCTGGACGTGTTCGCGATCGATGCACCGGCCTTCGGCACGCAGCTGCAGCGCGAGAACCACACGCTGAAGCGCGCGCTGACCAACCCGCAGCTCTTCAGCGGCATCGGCAACGCGTATTCGGACGAGATCCTGCACCGGGCGCGGCTGTCGCCGGTCACGCTGACGAAGAAACTCGATAACGTGGAAATTCAGCGGCTGCTCGAAGCCTGCCGCACGGTGCTGGCCGAGTGGACCGAGCGCCTGCGCGCCGAGGCGGCCGCGCACGGCGGCTGGCCGGACAAGGTGACCGCCTTCCACCCGCAGATGGCGGTGCACGGCCGCTTCGGCCAGCCCTGCCCCGATTGCGGCTCGCCGGTGCAGCGCATCATCCACGCCGACAACGAGACGAACTACTGCGCCCGCTGCCAGACCGGCGGCAAGCTGCTGGCCGACCGCGCGCTGTCGCGGCTCTTGAAGGCCAGCTGGCCGAAGCACATCGACGACCTGTGAAGGCAGCCAAGCCGGCCGAACGGCCGGCGCAGGCCGTCGCCGGCCGACTGGGCGGCGCGGCCCGCGACGGCGGCGGCCCTCAGTCCTCGAGCAGCGAGCGCAGCATCCATGCCGTCTGCTCGTGCACCGCCAGCCGCTGCGTCAGCAGGTCGGCGGTCGGTTCGTCGCTGGCGGCGTCGGCCAGCGGGAAGATGCTGCGCGCGGTGCGCGCCACCGCCTCGTGGCCCTCGACCAGGATGCGCACCATCTCCAGCGCCTTGGGCGGCGTGGCCGGCGCGTCCTTGATCGAGGCCAGTGCGCCGAATTGCGCGTACGACCCGGGCGCGGTGTGGCCCAGCGAACGGATGCGCTCGGCAATGGGGTCGACCGCACCCCACAGCTCGGTGTACTGGGCCATGAACATCGCGTGCAGCGTGTTGAACATCGGCCCGGTGACGTTCCAGTGGAAGTTGTGGGTCGTCAGGTACAGCGTGTAGGTGTCGGCCAGCAGGCGCGACAGGCCTGCGGCAATCGCCGCGCGGTCCTTGTCGCTGATGCCGATGTTGATCGCGGCACCGCTCGCGGGGGCGGGCGCTGCGGCCTTCGCTTTGTCCTTCTTCGCCATGGGTCTCTCCTGGTTCGGGCAATGGGCCTGGCGACTGTACCGAGGCGCGGCGTGCCGCCGGATGACGGCGATCAGCCAATGCGCCAGGCCTGGTGCAGCAGCACCGCGAGCCCGGCGATCTCGATGCCCCAGCCCAGGCGGCTGCGCCAGGGCCGGCAGCTGACGCGGGGGCTGGCTTCGGTCGGCGGAGCGCCGCCTTCGGGCGGCCGGGCGGCGGCGCTCATCGCCGTTCCCGCGCGGCCAGCGCGGCCCGCACGCCGGCGCCGTACGCCGGGTCGGCACGGTCGAAGTGCGCCAACTGGCGTGCCTGGATCTCGGGGGCGACGCCGCCCATCGCATTGGCGATGTTGTCGAACAGGTTCTGTCGCTCGGCCGGCGGCAGCAGGCGGAACAGGTTGCCGGCCTGGGTGAAGTCGTCGTCGCCGCCACGCGGATCGTGGCGGCCCGCGGTGCCGCCGATCGCCCAGCCCGGATCGCCATGGCCGAAGCCTTGGGCGGCAACACCGGCCGCGTCAATGACGTGATAGTTCGGCGCCGCGCCACCGTTGTTGTCGGGACCGGTGCCGGCCATCGCGCCGTCGCGCTGCTGGTGGTGGAAGGGGCAGCGCGGCCGGTTCACCGGCAGGTGCTGGTGGTTGGTTCCGACGCGGTACAGCTGCGCGTCGTGGTACGCGAAGAGCCGGCCCTGCAGCATCTTGTCCGGGCTGTAGCCCAGGCCGGGCACCACGTTGGCGGGACTGAAGGCGGCCTGCTCCACCTCGGCGTGGTAGTTGACCGGGTTGCGGTTCAGCTCCAGCACCCCGACCGGGATGCGGGGGAAGTCGGCATGCGGCCAGACCTTGGTCAGGTCGAAGGCGTTCCAGCCGGTGCGCGCTTCCCAGGCCACGCGCTGTTCCTCCGTCATCACCTGCAGGTACACCGTCCACTTCGGGAAGTCGCCTCGCGCGATGGCCTCGAACAGGTCGCGCTGCGCGTAGTCGGGGTCGGCACCGGCCAGGCGCACTGCGTCGGCCGCGCTGAGGTTGCGGATGCCCTGCTGCGTCTTGAAGTGCCACTTCACCCACACCCGCTCGCCGGCCGCGTTGATCAGGCTGTAGGTGTGGCTGCCGAAGCCGTCCATGTGGCGGTAGCCGTCCGGCGTGCCGCGGTCGCTGAACAGCATGGTCACCTGGTGCAGGCTCTCCGGCGCGCGGCTCCAGAAGTCCCACATCATGGTCGGCGACTTCAGGTTGGTCTGCGGGTCGCGCTTCTGCGTGTGCACGAAGTCGGGGAACTTGATCGGGTCCTTGATGAAGAACATCGGCGTGTTGTTGCCGGCGAGGTCCCAGTTGCCCTCCTCGGTGTAGAAGCGGATCGCGAAGCCGCGCGGGTCGCGCTCGGTGTCGGCGGAGCCGCGCTCGCCGCCAACGGTGGAGAAGCGCACGAAGATCTCGGTCGTCTGGCCGATCTCGGCGAACAGGCGCGCCTTGGTGAGGCCGGTGATGTCGTGGGTGGCGGTGAATCGGCCGTACGCACCCGAACCCTTGGCATGCACCACGCGCTCGGGGATGCGCTCGCGGTTGAAGTGCTGCAGCTTCTCGATCAGGTGGAAGTCCTGCAGCAGGATCGGCCCGCGCGGGCCGGCGGTGATGGCGTTCTGGTTGTCGGCGACGGGGATGCCGGAGGCGGTGGTCAGTGTCGGCGGGTTCATCGGGCGGCTCCTGCGGAGTGGGATGCCCGAATGCTAGGAATCGCGCCCCTGCGGGTCCATTCGATTGAACGCAGCACGCCGATAGCCGAGGCGGCTATCGGCCCGATAGGCGCGGCGATGGATCGGCCCCGCGCAGCGGCAGGCCCGGCGCCCGCCCGGGGCGCTGCCGCCTCAAGCGGCGATGTAGTCGATGCCGCTCTTCGCCAGCCCGGTGAGGTCGATGTTGGCGGTGTTGAACGGCGTGTCCGCCGCCAGCACGGTGAGCTGACCGATGCTGGTGCCATGCGTCAGCAGCTCGACGAAGGGCTGGATGTCCTGCGCACTGGGCGTGCTGCCGATGACGTTGCTCCACAGCAGGCGCACCACGTCTTCCGGCGCGGATTGGCCGGTGGCGCCGACCGCCAGTGCGGCCAGCGCCTCGTAGCCCATGCCCTCGTCCATCAGCTGCAGGCCGATGCCGACGAATTCGCGGTTGCCCACGGCCTTCGCGCCGAAGACGGCACCCAGGATCTTCGCGACCTGGCCGGCGTGGCCGTCGAGATCCAGCGCGACGCGCGCATCGCTGAACTGCAGGCGTTCGATACCGCCCAGCTGGTCGGCGCCCTCGGCGCCGGATTGGTCGGTGACGGTGAACCCGCTGCCCGTGGCGGCCACCGCATAACGCGAGCGCGGACCGGCGTAGAGCGCCGTGTCGAGTCCGTCGCCCCCGGCGATGACGTCGTTGCCGGCGGCGCCGCGGACCAGGTCGCCGCCGGCGCCGCCGTTGACGTAGTCGTCGCCCCCGCCGGCGTCGACGCGGTCCGCTCCGGCGCCCAGCGTGAACCAGTCATCGCCGGTCAACAGCGCCGCCAGCAGGTGATCGACACGCAGGCTGGTGCTGGCCGGCAGCGTCAGGGCCGCGGTGCCGGACGGGAAGGCCAGGCTCACCGCCTGTGCATCGGGCTGCACGCAGGTGGCGTTGGTCAGCGAGACGGCATTGCCTTGCGCGTCGAAGCTGCCGTAGAGCTTCAGCGTCGACTGCAGCTTGGCACCCGCGGCAGCGAAGCTGATCGCCACCGAATCGCTGGCGGCTGACGTGAGCGTCCCCGGCAAGGGCGACAGGTTGTCGAATGCCGCGGCGGAAGAGGTGATGATGGCCATGTGCTGTCGTTCTCAAGCACCCACGACGTAGGCATCGGCCGCGCCGTAGTTGACGGTGTAGCCCAGGTCGTCGAGGCAGCCGACGGTGATGATGGACAGGGGCATGGGAGGCGCATTCTCCGCATAGCCGGTCATCAGCTCGGCGCCGAATACCGCCTCCGACCAGTGGCTGCCCGCGGTGCCGGAACCGCCGCCGGTCTCGACCGGCACGCTGGTGAGGCCGAGGTTCCCGGTGAGCTGGCGGTAGGCCTCGACGCCGTTGCTGCCGATGTAGTTGGCGCCGCTGACCAGCCCCTTCTGCCGGAAGGTGGCGCCGTTGATGCCGAGGATGTGCCCCATCTCGTGCAGCACCACACTGAACAGCGTGCCCTGGGCTTCCATGGCGGCGAGGTCGGCGCCGTCGAACTGCATGATGCCGCGGTAGGCCAGGTTGGCCCCGCTGGCGCCGCGCCAGGCCGTGGCGCCGGCCTGGCCCAGGATGCCGCCGGCACCGTCGATGGACTGGATGCTGGCTTCGATCAGCAGGTCGTCGATGGTGCCGAACTGACGGTCGCTGACGTCCGGCAGGTCGCCGACGATGATCTGCGCCCAGCGCTGCGCCGCCTGGTCGAAGTAGGTCTGGAAGCGGGCCTCGCCGCTGTAGGCGACCCGGATCGTGAAGCCGCCGTCGCCTCCGGTGCCGCCGCCGGTGCCGGTGTTCGCCTGCGCCGACAGGCTGTAGGCCCCGGTGCCGCCCGAGGTCATCTGCGCGCCCAGGTAGTAGGTGCCGCTGGTGGGCGCCAGGTAGCTCAGCAGCGCGTTGTAGCCGCCGCCGCCGTCGTCGTCGCTGGCCAGCGCGGCGCCTTGCGCCGAGTACAGCGTCAGCAGCGGGTCGTTCTGGCCGCTGCCGTCGAGCCGGAAGTCGTAGCGCTGGCCGGCGGACAGCGAAACGGCGAACCAGTCGCTGTCGTTCGCGGTCTCGACGCGTCCGGAGGCCGTGCCGCCGATGCTGATGCGGCCGGTGGTGGCCGTGCTGCCGGCGTAGTCGTCGCTGCTGCCGGTGCCGGCGCTGCTGGCACTGAGGCGGTAGCCGCCGGTGAAGCTGCCGTAGGCGGATGCGGCCAGGAAGTGCGTGCCCGAGCTGGTGGCCGTGAAGCTCAGCAGCGCGTTGTTGCCCGTGCCGCTGTCGTCGTCGCGCGCCAGCGTGGCGCCGCTGGCGGAGTACAGCGTCAGCAAGGGGTCGGCGAGTCCGGTGCCGTCGAGCTGGAAGGTGTAGCGCTCGCCGGCGGTCAGCGTGATGGCGAACCAGTCGGCATCGGCGGCGGACTCGATGCTGCCGGTGACCGCGCCGCCGGCGCTCACGCGGCCGGTGGTGCTGCTGTCGGCGGCGTAGTCGTCGGTCGTCACCGACACGGCGCTGAGCGAATAGCTGCCCAGCTGGGTGCCGGCGGCCGCGGCCCCCAGGTAGTGCGTGCCGCTGGTGCTGGCCTGGAAGGTGATCAGCGCGTCCAGGCCGCCGCCGCCGTTGTCGTCCCGCGTGATGACGGTGCCGCTGCTGCCGTACAGCGTCAGCGCGGCATCCGGCAGCGTCACGCCCTGCAGGCGGAACTGGTAGGTCTGGCCCGCCGTCAGGCTCACGGCGAACCAGTCCTGGTCGCCCCCGGTCTCGATGGTGCCGCCGGCGGCCGCGCCGCCCACGATCACGCGGCCCGCCGTGCCGGTGCCGGCCGCGTAGTCGTCGATGGCGAGCGTCTGCACGCTGACCGAATAGGCCCCGGTGCCGCCGCGCACGCCAGCCGCGGCCAGGTAGTAGGTGGCATCGCCCGGCGCGGTGAAGTCGATTTGCGCGTCCAGCCCGGCACCGCTGTCGTCGTCGGAGGCCAGCACGGCGCCGGCCGCGTTGACGATGGAAAGAATCGGATCGGCCAGGCCGTTGCCCGTGAGCTTCACGCGATAGGACTGGCCGGCGCCCAGGCTGACGGCGAACCAGTCGACGTCGTTGGCCGTCTCGACCTGCCCGGCGCTGCTGCCCCCCACCGCGACACGCCCGGTGGTGGAGGTGTTGGCGGCGAAGTCGTCGAGCGTCGTCGAATTGACGCTCAAGCGATAAGCGCCGGTCTGCGAGCGGTAGCCGCTGGCCGCCACGAAATAGGTGCCACCGGCGGTCGCGTTGAAGCCCAGCAGCGCGTTCAGGCCGGCGCCACCGTCGTCGTCGCTGCCCACCAGCGCGCCGCTCGCCGAATACAGGTCGAGCTTGGGATCGGCAAGCGTGGTGCCGTCGAGCTTGAATTCGTAGTGCTGGCCGGCATTCAGCGTGACGGCGAACCAGTCGGCATCGCCCGCCGTCTCGATGTTGCCGATGACGCTTTGCCCGGTGCCGATGCGGCTGGTGGTCGTCGCGTCGCCGGCATGGTCGTCCGCCGTCCGGGTGCTGAAGTTGTAGCCGCTGCCGCCGGCATAGGCATTGCCGGCCAGGTCCTGCAGGCTGCCGGCCGCGAACTCGACGCGGTAGGCCGTGCCCGGCGCCAGGTTCGCGGACGGGTTGATCGTCAGCGTGGCGCCGGCGACCGCGAGGGCGCTGCTGGTGGCCGCGTTGAAGGTCTCGACCACCGCCCCCGCCGCGGTCTTGAGCACGATGTTGCCGCTGCCGCGCTGGATGGGCTCGCTGAACACCAGGCGCAGGTCGGTGCCGACGGCCACGGCGGTCGACTCGTCGGCCGGGTCGAAGGTCAACACGGTCGGTGCCGTGGTGTCGAAGGCGGTCGCCGATGCCGCGCGCATGCCGTCGGCGAACTGGAAGAACTCGATGCCGGTGAGCACGTCCGAGCCGTCGCGGCCGCCGACCTTGTCGGTGACGGTGTAGCTGCCGGCCGAGGTGCTGTAGCGGATGGTGTAGTCGGCGAAGTTGCCGCTGAAGACGGCCGTGTCGCTGCCGCCATGGCCTTCGAGGCGGTCATCGCCCCTGCCGCCCTGCAGCGTGTCGTCGCCGTCGGTGCCGCCGATCTGGTTGGCGGCGTCGTTGCCGCTGAGCACCAGGCCGTGCGGGCCGAAGCCGGCCAGGTTCTCCACGTTCGGCAGCGCGGCCAGCGAGTAGTCGAACGGGACCCAGACCTTGTCGGTGCCGTTGTTCGCGGCCTCGACGACCTGGTCGGCCGCGTCATTCAGCACATAGGTGTCGTTGCCGCTGCCGCCTTCGAAGCGGTCGATGCCGCCGCGCTGCTCCACGTCCCAGTCGAAGGTGTCGTTGCCCTTGCCGCCGTACAGCGTGTCGTTGCCGCCGCCGCCGCTGAGGCTGTCGTCGCCGTCCAGGCCGTCGATGCTGTCGGCGAGCGGTCCGCCGGTCAGCCTGTCGGCCCCGGGCGTGCCGGTGAGCACCTGGCCGGTGCCCTGGTCCGCCGTGGTGCGGAACACGACGTCGTCGTAGACGCTCAGCCCCCCGGGGTCGGTGGCGGTGACGCGGATCGTGAGGTCCGCCGAGTCGGCCGGGGCCGTGCCGGTGAACCTGCCCGTGGTCGCGTCGAAGCTGAGCCACGACGGCAGCGCACCGCCGTTGCTCTGGTGCGCGGACAGCGCCAGCGTCTGGCCATCGGGATCGGTGAAGGTGCCCGCGGGCACGGTGAAGTACAGCGCGCGGCCCTCGAGCCAGACCTGGTCGATCAGCGGCGTCGCGACGACGGGCGCCCGGTTGCTCGCGACCGCGGTGTCGCGGTCTTCGTACAGCGCCAGCGAGTAGAAGCTGTAATAGCTGCCCTGGTGCCAGCTGGCATCGACGTAGAAGACGCCGCTGTAGGGGGCGCGCCAGCCGAACACGACGTCCGAGGCATACAGGCCGCCGTCGCCCAAGCGGTAGTCGGCGGGGTCGTCGGCCTCGCTGTTCGCGACGATGGCATTGCCCTGCGCGTCATACAGCAGCACGACGAAGGGGTCGAAGTAGCTGGTGCTGAAGATGTCGTAGGTGGCGCCCTCGATCGCCGTGAAGCGGTAGAGCGCATGCAGGATGGCGTAGGGCTCGCTGCCGAATGCGCTGGCGGAATAGTCCCAGCCGACCGAATTGCCGCTGGCGGGACCGAAGCCCAGTGCGCCGGCGCCGGCCATCTCGCTTGCCGTGAGATCCGGCAAGTAGTCGAGCGTCTCGTACGAAGCCATGCCCCCTCCCGGCGCTGCTTTCAATCGTTAGGAAGATCCTAGCAGCGCGATGGTGGCGATCCCTCCCTCGAAGGGGGGATGCTTCAGGGAGGCGGAGTGGCCGGCCGCCGCCGGTCAGCGCGCGGCCCCGTGAGGCCGGTTGAAAGGCCGCCGCGCCGGCCCGGCGCTGCCGAGCGACCGGGCGCTCGATTCACGCCGTCAACCGCTGCAGGCCTTGCAGCTCGCAGGCGTAGACGGCATTGCGCAGCGCCGCGATGGCCTCGTAGCGGGTGAAGCTGCGGCGCCAGGCCAGCACCACGCGGCGCGTCGGCACCGGCTCTTCGAAGGGGATGTAGACGACGTGCGGCTGCGGCTCGCGCGGCACGCTGAGCTGCGGCACCACCGTCACGCCCATGCCCGAGGCCACCATGTGCTTGATGGTCTCCAGGGACGAGCCCTCGAAGCTCTTGCGGATGCCGTCGGCGTCGCTGGAGAAGCGCGCGAACTCGGGGCACACCTCCAGCACGTGGTCGCGAAAGCAGTGGCCGGTGCCCAGCAGCAGCATCGTCTCCTTCTTCAGCTCGTCCGCGCTGATGCGCTGGCGCTTGGCCAGCGGATGGTTCCTCGGCACGGCAACGACGAAGGGCTCGTCGTACAGCGGCGCGATCGCGAGGCCGGTGTCCGGGAAGGGCTCGGCCATGATGGCGCAGTCGAGCTCGCCGGTGCGCAGCATGTCCAGCAGCTTGACGGTGAAGTTCTCCTGCAGCATCAGCGGCATCTGCGGCGTCATCTCGATGGCGTTCTTCACCAGCTCGGGCAGCAGGTAGGGGCCGATCGTGTAGATGATGCCCAGGCGCAGCGCGCCGTTCAGCGGATCCTTGCCGCGCTTGGCGATCTCCTTGATCGCCGCCGCCTGCTCCAGCACCGACTGGGCCTGCCGCACGATGGCCTCGCCCAGCGGCGTCACGCTCACTTCACTGGCGCCGCGCTCGAAGAGCTTGAGGTCCAGCTCTTCTTCCAGCTTCTTGATCGCCACCGACAGCGTGGGCTGCGAGACGAAACAGGCTTCCGCCGCACGGCCGAAATGCTTCTCGCGGGCCACCGCGACGATGTAGCGCAGCTCGGTGAGGGTCATGGGCCAAGTTTATCGGCGCGCCGTCGCCCATTGAAAAAAGGGGGCCACCAGTCCCGGTGTCCCCCAAAGCTCGCCCCCTGGCGGGGCCATCGATCAACACATAGTCACCCGAGGCGCTCCCGCAGCGCCCGGGATGCAGCCGGGCCGGCACGCGCCGCCTTGCAGCGGCGGTGCCGGCCGGTGGTGCATCAGTTCAACGGCACCTTCTTGCCGTCCTTGTACGAGTACAGCGTCATCGCCGGGTTCTTCAGTTCGCCGTCGGCTTCGAAGGCGATCTTGGTCGTCACGCCCTGCATGTTGGCCTGGCCGATGAACGGCGTGTAGACCTTCGGGTCGCTCGACTTGGCGCGCACCATCGCGTCGACCAGCACGTGCACCGCGTCGTAGGTGTACGGCGAGTAGACCTGGAACTGGCCCGGGTACTTCTTGTCGTAGCGCTCCTTCCAGGTCTTCCCGCCGGGCATCTTCTCGAGCGATGCGCCGCCTTCGGCGCAGACCACGTTGCCCAGCGTCTTCGCGCCGCCGGACAGCTCGGCCAGCTTGGCCGTGCAGATGCCGTCGCCGCCGAAGAACTTGACGTTGGCCAGGCCCAGCTGCTCCATCTGGCGCAGCATCGGACCGGCTTGCGGGTCCATGCCGCCGTAGAAGATGCCGTCCGGCGCCTTCGACTTGATGGCGGTCAGGATCGCCATGAAGTCGGTGGCCTTGTCGGTCGTGAACTGCTCGTCCACGATCTGGATGCCCTTCTGCGCCGCGGTCTTCTTGAAGACGTCGGCCACGCCCTGGCCGTAGGCGGTGCGGTCGTCGATGATGGCGATCTTCTTCAGCTTCAGGTTGTTGGCCGCGTGCAGGGCCAGGCCGGCGCCCAGCGCGTTGTCGTTGGCCAGCAGGCGGAACGTGGTCTTGTAGCCCTGCTGCGTCAGCTTGGGGTTGGTGGCCGACGGCGAGATGTGCGGGATGCCGCAGTTGTTGTAGACCGTCGAGGCGGGGATGGTCGTGCCCGAGTTCAGGTGGCCGACCACGCCCGAGACCTTGGCGTCGCACAGCTTCTGGGCGGCGGCGGTGCCTTGCTTCGGATCGGCGGCGTCGTCTTCGGCCACCAGTTCCAGCTTGACCTTCTTGCCGCCGATGGTCACGCCCTTGGCATTCAGGTCCTCGACGGCCATGCGGGCGCCGTTTTCATTGTCCTTGCCGTAGTGGGCCTGGGCGCCGGAGACCGGGCCGACGTGGCCGATCTTGACGACGACCTCCTGGGCCTGGGCCGAGAAGGCGGCGGCCACCAGCGCGGCCGCGGCCAGCGTGTGCAGAGCGAATTGCTTCTTCATGGGGTACTCCGTGGAAGTAACGCGTCAGGAGATCAGAAGTTGTGGCGGACGCCGACGGCAAAGGAGCTGAAGTCGCCGTAGAGCTTGTCGGTCGTGGCCTTGTCGTCGCGCTTCGTGTAGAAGCCGTAGACCTTGGTGCGCTTGCTCAGCTTGTAGTTGTAGCCGGCGGTGAACTGGCTGGCCTTGGTGTCGCGGCCGGGGGTGTTGCTGTAGTCGCCGGCATGGCCGAAGTTCAGGTGGAACTCGGACAGGCCCAGCGTGTACATGCCGGACAGGCGGATGGTGTTGCGCTTGCCGAGGTTGGCGCCAAAGCCGTCCTCGTCACGCTGGTAGTAGGCGCCCAGGCCGAAGTCACCCAGCTCGTAGAACACGCGGATGGCGAACTGGTTCGCCTTGTCGTTCTTCTCGTAGCCGGCACCCAGGTGCACCGGACCGAACTGCGCGTTGGCGGCCAGGTCATAGGTGTTCTTGCCGCCCTGGCCGCTCGTCTTTTCGTGCAGGGTCACGGCGCCTTCGACCGTCACCGGGCCCAGGGCCGGCAGGCGATAGGCCACCTTGTTGGAGTTGCGGCCAATGTACGCGTAGAGCGCGTCCGCCGAGGTGCCGGTGTCGTGGTTGTGGTTGCTGATGTAGTCAGCCGTGGCGTAGTAGGCCTCGCTGGTGAAGTTGCCCAGGCGCAGCATGCCGAAGCCGCCGCCCAGGTTCACTTCGCTCTGGCGCGCCCAGAAATTGGTGCCGTGGGTCGCTGCGCCGGTGTCGACGCTTACGCCGGTCTCGAGCTGGAAGCCGGCCTTCAGGCCACCACCCATGTCCTCGGTGCCCTTGAAGCCGATGCGCGAGGAGTTGTTCTGCAGGACCGTCGCGGTCTTGCCGTCGTCGCCCTTCTGGCGCTCGACCGTGGCGTTCATGCGGCCGTAGATCGTGACGCTGGACTGCGCCTGCGCCGAGGTGGCGGCCAGAGCGGCCAGGACTGCGGCCAGCACCGGGCCCAGGGGAGAGAGTCTCTTCATGATGGTGTTTGCTTGGTCTATGGGTGATGCCATGCCCTTCGGCCGTGCGCCGCCCGAGCGCGCGCCAGCCTTGGGCTCCACAGCCAGGCGGTGGAAGCCGACTCGCTGCGCGGCGCAGTTTTCCGGAGAACGCGGGGCGTGTCCTACGCTTTGTGACGGTCTCGGCAACCGATCGGCAGCGTCTTGCCGTCACCAAACCGTACAAGTTTCGGCGCCGGAAGCGCGATGCGGCGCGGCCGCCGAAGAACTCACGGGACACCGGCAGAACGGCGCGGCACCGCGACGCAGCGCGCGATCACCCTGCCACCGCCGCAGCGCGCGATCACCCCGCCACCGCCGCAGCGCGCGACCACCCTCTCGCCGCCGCAGCGGCGCCCGACTACCGGAACGCCGCCCGGCGCGCCGCCTACTTCATGCGCGTGGCCACGGGCTCCGGCAGCGGCTTGGCCGCCAGCGTGCGCACCTGCTGCACCAGGTGGTTGTGCGCATCCAGGAAGGCGGCGGCGATCACCTTGCCTTCGTTGGTGTTGCTCCAGCCCAGGCCGCCCAGGCCGCCGGTGCCGCCGCCGATCAGGCCACCCAGCCCCAGGTCGGTGCTGCGCGCGGAGCCGGTGGAGGACGACAGCTGCTCGGTGGTCTCGTTGTCGGTCAGCAGCAGCACCACCTGCGCTTCCTTGAACTTCACCTGCTCGGCCGCGCCGGCGAACTTGTTCAGCACGGGAATCGCGGCGAGGATGCCGCCGATCTGACGGCCGGCGTCCTGCTCGCTGAAGTTGAGGCTCGGCACCACGCTGTACTGGGCCATGATGCCGCGGCCCTTCTTCACGTCGCCGTCGGCGCGCAGGATGCCCTGGTCCTTCAGCTCCTGCTCGCGCACCGTGGCCTTGAGGCCGGCGTTGCGGTCGACGATGCGGAAGCAGCCGCTCTGCTGCATCAGCACGCGCACCAGCGGCAGCGGCGATTCCGGCAGGCCGCCGCGGCCGATGCCGTGGTAGCCGCCCTGGTTCTCGACCAGCGAGACCACCGCCACAGGGGCGTCGCACTTCACCAGCTGATTCGCGGCGGATTGCGCGCCCTGCGGCCCGCCCGAGCCGGTGACCACCGAACCGCCCTGGCCCAGTTCCACGCCCTGCTTGCCGCAGCCGGCCAGCAGCGCCGCCACCGACGTCACCGAGACCACCGCGGCCATGCCGCACGCATGCTTGAACATCACGACTTCCATCCAGGAGCAAGGTTTCAGTGCGGCCGCAGCGCCGCCGGCCGGCCACCGAAGATCGCGGTGCCGACGCGCACGATTGTCGCGCCCTCGGCCACGGCGGCCTCCAGGTCGGCGCTCATGCCCATCGACAAGGTGTCCAGGGCGACGCCATGGCCGCGTAATTCATCCATCAGCAGGCGCAGCGCCCGGTGCGGCACGCGCTGGGCGGCAAAGTCGGCGGCCGGCTCGGGAATCGCCATCAGCCCGCGAAGGCGCAGCCGCGGCAGGGCGGCCACGGCCCGGGCCAGCGCCGGCACGTCGGCCGGGGCGACGCCGCTCTTGCTGTCCTCGCCGCTGATGTTGACCTGCAGGCACACCTGCAGCGGCGGCCGGTCCGGCGGGCGCTGCTCGGACAGGCGTTCGGCGATCTTCAGCCGGTCGATGGAGTGCACCCAGTCGAAGGCCTCGGCCACCACGCGGGTCTTGTTGCTCTGCAGCGGGCCGATCAGGTGCCATTCCAGGCGCGACCGCAGGTCGGCCAGCGCCTCGATCTTGGCCAGGGCCTCCTGCACGTAGTTCTCGCCGAAGGCCACCTGCCCCTCGGCGGCGACGGCGCGCACCGCCTCGGGACCGAAGGTCTTGCTGACCGCCAGCAGCGTGACGGTCTGCACGGGCCGCCCTGCCTCGGCACAGGCCTGCGCGATGCGGTCACGGACTTGTTGTAACTTGCTGGGCTCGATCGTCATAATCGCCCGAGCCTACTGCAAGCCCCTCCATGGACATCACGCAACTGCTGGCCTTCTCGGTCAAGAACAAGGCCTCCGACCTGCACTTGTCCGCCGGCTTGCCGCCGATGATCCGCGTGCACGGCGACGTGCGGCGCATCAACGTCGAGGCGCTGGACCACAAGGCGGTGCACGCGATGGTCTACGACATCATGAACGACTCGCAGCGCAAGCAGTACGAGGACGTTCTGGAGGTCGACTTCTCGTTCGAGATCCAGGGCCTGGCGCGCTTCCGCGTCAACGCCTTCAACCAGAACCGCGGCGCCGGCGCCGTGTTCCGGACCATTCCCAGCAAGATCCTCACGCTGGAGCAGCTGAACACCCCGAAGATCTTCGCTGACCTGGCGCTCAAGCCGCGCGGCATGGTGCTGGTCACCGGCCCCACCGGCTCGGGCAAGAGCACCACGCTGGCGGCGATGATCAACCACCTGAACGAGAACGAGTACGGCCACGTGCTGACGGTGGAAGACCCGATCGAGTTCGTGCACGAATCGAAGAAGTGCCTGGTCAACCAGCGCGAGGTCGGGCCGCACACCCTCAGCTTCGCGAACGCACTGCGTTCGGCGCTTCGCGAGGACCCGGATGCGATCCTGGTCGGCGAAATGCGCGACCTGGAAACCATCCGCCTGGCCCTGACCGCGGCCGAAACCGGCCACCTGGTGTTCGGCACGCTGCACACCTCCAGCGCCGCCAAGACCATCGACCGCGTGGTCGACGTGTTCCCCGCGGCCGAAAAGGAAATGGTGCGCGCGATGCTGTCCGAATCGCTGATCGCGGTGATCTCGCAGACCCTGTGCAAGCTGAAGGACGGCTCCGGCCGCGTCGCCGCGCACGAGATCATGATCGGCACCTCGGCGATCCGGAACCTGATCCGCGAGAACAAGATCGCCCAGATGTACTCGGCGATCCAGACCGGCCAGAACCTGGGCATGCAGACTCTGGACCAGAACCTGGCCGACCTGACGCGGCGCAACGTCATCTCGCCGCTGGAAGCGCGGGCCAAGGCGAAGTTCCCCGAGAACTTCCCGGGCTGACCCGCCCGGGTCCACCCACCGGCTGCCGGCACCCGCCACGCCCCGTCCGTTTCAAGCACCGGCCGCCGTCGTGAAGAACCTGTTCAGCCGCCTGCGCGCCCGCCGTGCCGCCACCGAGGAAGACGTCACCGACTCGGTGCTGGCCACCAGCATGTTCCCCGCCGACGAGTCGGCCGCGGTGGTGCCCTGGCGGACACGCGCGGCCGAACTCAAGGCTGAAGACCTGCCGCCGCGGGAAACCGCCGATCGCCTGCTTCAGTTGTGGCGCACCGAGCCGGCGCTGGCGGCCATCGGCACCGGTGCCGCCGAGCGGCTGGCGCCGCTGCTGCAGGGTGCGCAGCTGCGCGCCGAGCGGACGCTGATCCACCAGGACGAGGTCAGCGACTTCCTGCTGGTGCTGCTCGAAGGCCGCGTCGCCGTCGAGCGCAGCCATGCCGGCGGCTCCGTCACCCGGCTGATGGAAGCGCGCGCCGGCGACCTGCTGGGCGAGATGGCACTCTTCGATGGCGGGCCGCGCTTCTCGACCTGCCGCTCGCTCACGTCCTGCAGCGTCGCCATGCTCGATGCCCGCGCACTGGAGCGGCTGCTGGCCGACGACCCGCCGCTGGCCGCGGCGCTGCTGATGTCGATCACGCGGCGCATCTCGCTGCGGCTGCGCCAGACCGGCGCGCGCCTGTTCGCGCTGCTGGCGCCGCAATGACCCGGAGAACCCCGCACCATGGAACGCGACCAGGCCTCGAAATTCGTCAATGACCTGCTGCGCCTGATGATCTCGCGCAACGGCTCCGACCTCTTCCTCACCGCCGACTTCCCGCCCGCGATCAAGGTCGACGGCAAGGTGACGAAGGTGTCGCCGCAACCGCTCACCGGCCAGCACACGCTGGCCCTGGCCCGCGCGGTGATGAACGACAAGCAGGCCGCCGAATTCGAGCGCACGAAGGAGTGCAACTTCGCGATCGCGCCGCAGGGCATCGGCCGCTTCCGCTGCAACGCCTTCATCCAGATGGGCAACATCGGCCTCGTCTTCCGGACCATTCCGCAGACTCTGCCGACCATCGACCAGCTGGGCCTGCCGCAGGTGATGAAGGACATCGCGATGACCAAGCGCGGCCTGGTCATCATGGTCGGCGCCACCGGCTCCGGCAAGAGCACGACGCTGGCGGCGATGGTGGACTGGCGCAACGAGCACTCGCACGGCCACATCATCACCATCGAAGACCCGGTGGAGTTCGTGCATGCGCACAAGAACTGCATCATCACCCAGCGCGAGGTCGGCCTGGACACCGAAGGCTGGGAGGCGGCGCTGAAGAACACGCTGCGCCAGGCGCCGGACGTGATCCTGATGGGCGAGATCCGCGACCGCGAGACGATGGAACACGCGGTCGCCTTCGCCGAGACCGGCCACCTCTGCATGGCCACGCTGCACGCCAACAGCTCCAACCAGGCGCTGGACCGCATCATCAACTTCTTCCCCGAAGAACGGCGTGCGCAGCTGCTGATGGACCTGTCGCTCAACTTGAAGGGCATCGTTTCGCAGCGCCTCTTGCCGCGCGAGGAAGGCAAGGGCCGCATCGCCGCGGTGGAGATCATGCTGAACACGCCGCTGGTGTCCGACATGATCTTCAAGGGCGAGGTCAACGAGCTGAAGGAGCTGATGAAGCGCTCGCGCGAGCACGGCATGCAGACCTTCGACCAGGCGCTGTTCGACCTGTTCGAAAGCGGCTACGTCACCTACGAAGACGCACTGCGCAACGCCGACTCCGTGAACGACCTGCGGCTGCAGATCAAGCTGCACAGCGTGCGCGCGCGCAACAAGGACCTGTCGGCCGGCACCGAACACCTGACGATCGTTTGAGCGCGATGAAGACCTACGAACCGACCGAAGCGAAGACCGCGGCCTTTCTGGGCCTCGGGGTGATGGGACATCCGATGGCGGGGCACCTGGCCCGCGCCGGGCACCGCGTGACGGTCTACAACCGCACGGCCGCCAAGGCAGCGGCCTGGACCCGGGAGTACAGCGGCAGCGCGGCCGCCACCCCGCGCGAAGCAGCCGCCGGCGCGGACTTCGTCTTCGCCTGCGTCGGCAACGACGACGACCTGCGCTCGGTGGTGCTGGGCGACCAGGGCGCATTCGCCGGCATGAAGAAGGGCGCGGTGTTCGTCGACCACACCACGGCTTCGGCTGAAGTGGCACGGGAACTGAGCACCGCGGCGCAAGGCCTGGGGCTGCAGTTCATCGACGCACCGGTGTCCGGCGGCCAGGCCGGCGCCGTCAATGGCTTGCTCACGGTGATGTGCGGCGGCGACCAGGTCGCCTTCGACGCGATGAAGCCGGTGGCCATGGCCTTCTCGCGCGCCGTCACCCGCGTCGGCGACAGCGGCGCCGGGCAGCTCGCGAAGATGGTCAACCAGGTCTGCATCGCGGGCCTGGTGCAGGGCCTCGCGGAAGGCATCGCGTTCGGCCAGCGCGCGGGCCTGGACATGAAGCTCGTGCTTGAGGTCATCGGCAAGGGCGCAGCGCAGAGCTGGCAGATGGACAACCGCGGCGGCACGATGGTCGACGACAAGTTCGACTTCGGCTTCGCGGTCGACTGGATGCGCAAGGACCTGGGGCTGGTGCTGGACGAAGGGCGGCGCAACGGCGCCAAGCTGCCCGTCACCGCGCTGGTCGACCAGTTCTACGCAGACGTGCAGTCGCTGGGCGGCGGCCGCTGGGACACCTCCAGCCTCATCAAGCGATTGAAATAACCGCCAAAGCGCTCGCCAGCGCGGCCGCCTCTCGTCAAGCGCTGCGGAACTGGCTTTGCCAGGCCGCCGGCCGACCGGCCGCGCCGGACCCAGTGGTCCGGCCCGCCTGGGGAGAGGCGTCGCAGGCGCGCCTCCGAGGCGCGCCTATTTCATCGATGCGAGCTGCGCCTCGGTGACGATCTCGAAGACGCGGATCACCTTCTGGACCCCGTTGATGGACCGCGCCACGTCGCTGGCGCGGTTCGCTTCGCGCTCGGTCACGCGGCCCATCAGGAAGACCTGGCCCCGCTCGGTGACCACCTTGAAAGCGTTGGCCTGCAGGTCCTTGGCATCGATCAGGCTGGCCTTGACCTTGCTGGTCAGCACCACGTCGTTCGAACGCGAGCCGAGCGAGGTGGGCGCCATGACAGCCAGCTCGTTGACGATCGAGCGCACGTTCTCGAGCTGGCCGACGGCCTGCTCGACCGCGGCCTTGTCCGCTTCCGTCGCCACCTCGCCGGTGATCAGCACCATGCGGTTGTAGCTGGTGACGTTGACGTGGCCGCGCTCACCGACCAGCGCCGAGATGCGATTGATGGACTTCAGCTCGATCGACTGGTCTTCCAGCTGCGCGCCGGACGTGCGGCGGTCCGCCGCCACCATGCCGCCGACGACGGCGCCGCCCAGCACCAGCGGCGCGCAGCCCGCGATCAACTGCGTCGCCAGCACGGCCGCCAGCAGCGCGCCGCGGCGAGCGGCGGCCATCCCATTCCTCTTCATGCAGGATCCTGTTCCCCAAGCAATTGCAGATCGATCGAATCGCACAGGCAGTGCAGCACCAGCAACTGGGCTTCCAGCACGCGTGCACGCCGATCGTGCGGGACGGCGACCAGCACGTCCGTCTCGCCCAGCACGCCGCGCAGCGCGCCGCCCGAGCGGCCGGTGAGTGCGATCACCGTCATGTCCTTGCCCTGCGCCGCCTCGGCCGCGGCCACCAGTGCGGGCGCATCGCCGTCGGTGTCGACGAGCAGCAGCAGGTCGCCCGGCTGGCCGAGCGTCTCGACCTGGCGCGACCAATCGACGTCGATGCCGTCCAGCAGCAGCGCCGCCAAGCCGGGCCGCTCGCGCTCGAAGCCTTCGAGCATCGCCGCGCAGAGCCGGCGCGCCAGGCCCGACGCCACGCCTCGGCCACCGACGAGCAGCCGCCCACCCGCGGTAACACCGGCGACGATGGCCTGCACGGCCTCGGCCACGGGCCGTGACATCACCTCCGCGGCCTGGTACTGCAGGTCGGCACTCTCGAAGAAGTGCTGCTGGATGCGCTGCTCGAGCATGGTGCGCGGATGATAAGTCCGCGCCCCTCCCGGCTCGCGGCGAACGGCCGCGGCTTGCAGGCCCGGCCGCGGTGCGGCTCCGCGCCCGGCCAACCGGTGGGCTCTGAATCGCGTGGCTCAGGCGCCACCGGCGTCGAAGGCGGCGCGGATCCACTCCAGGCGCTCGCCCTCGATCGCCACCACGTCGAAGCGGCATGGCGGCCACTGCGGCAGGCGCATCAGGTAGTGCTGCGCGGCCCGCACGATGCGGCGCTGCTTCAGCCCGCTGACGCTGGCCGCCGCCCCGCCCGCACGACCGTCGGCACGGGCGCGCACCTCGACGAACACCAGCGTGCCGTCACCGTCGCGCAGGATCAGGTCGATCTCGGCGCCACGGGCGCGCGGTCCGCCCGCCAGCCGATAATTGCGCGCCACCAACGTCAGGCCATGGCGAAGCAGGTGCTTCAAGGCCCGATCCTCCGCGGCATCGCCGACGGACTTGGTGGTGGCCGCCCCCTCACCGGCGCCCTGCCCGCGCCACTTCCACCCACCGAACGTGACCATCGCCCCCTCGCTGCTTCAGCAGGCCGCCGCGGCCGCCGCCGGCGCCCAGCGCTTTCCGGCGGGCGCACTGTACGTGGTGGCCACGCCAATCGGCAACCTGGCCGACCTGACGCTGCGCGCAATCCACGTGCTGGGACTGGCCGATGCCGTGGCCTGCGAGGACACGCGGGTCACCGGGCGGCTGATGAACCACCTGGGCCTGAGCAAGCCGCTGATCGCACTGCACGAGCACAACGAACAGGCGGCGTCCGCGACGGTGATCGCGCGCCTGGCGGCCGGCGAACGCGTGGCCTACGCCAGCGATGCCGGCACGCCGGCGGTGTCGGATCCCGGCGCGGCCCTGGTCGCCGCGGTGGCGGCGGCCGGCCATGGCGTCGTTCCCGTGCCGGGTGCGAGCAGTGTCGTCACCGCTCTCAGCGTGGCGGGGGATGCCGCAGCCGCCGGCTTTGCCTTCCAGGGTTTCCTGCCGCCCAAGGGCCAGGAGCGCACCGCGGCGCTGGCCGCCCTGCTGGCCCAGCCCGGCAGCCAGGTGCTGTTCGAAGCGCCGCACCGCATAGCGATGCTGCTGGCGCAGCTGGCCGAACACGCCCCCCGGCGCCGGCTGACGATCTGCCGCGAACTGACCAAGCAGTTCGAGCAGGTGCACACGCTGCCCGCGGCCGAAGCCCCGGGCTGGCTGGCCACGGACAGCCAGCACGGCCGCGGCGAATTCGTGCTGGTGCTGCATGCAGCGCCGCGGGTCGCCGCCAGCGAAGGCCTGGCTGCCACGACCGAGCGCCTGCTGGCCCTGCTGCTGCGCGAACTGCCGCTGAAGCGCGCCGTCGCCATCGCCGCCGAAGCCAGCGGCGCCCCGCGCAACGCGCTGTACAGCCGGGCCCTGGAACTGCGCGACGGCGCTGGCGAGGCAGGCGAATTCGACGAGCAGGGACAAGCCCCCGACTCCTAGAATCGCCCGATGATTTCGCGCGAACCCACCCTCGAACGCCTCGCCATCGCCCAATCGCTGCTGATCGAGCCGTTCGGGCTCGACGAAGCCAAGCTGGCGCGGGCGCTGGGCACCATCGGCGAACACCGCGTCGACGACGCGGACCTGTACTTCCAGATCACCCGCCACGAGGGCTGGAGCCTGGAAGAGGGCATCGTCAAGAGCGGCAGCTTCAGCATCGACCAGGGCGTGGGCGTGCGCGCGGTGGCGGGCGAGAAGACCGCCTTCGCCTATTCGGACGACATCTCGGAAGACTCGCTGCTGGATGCGGCACGCACGGTGCGCAGCATCGCCGCCGCGGGCCAGAGCAAGCGGGTGAAGGTGGCCGGCGCGCCGAAGATCGCGATGAGCCGCGCGCTCTACGGCCCCACCGACCCCATCGCGACGCTGGACAGCGCGCAGAAGGTGGCGCTGCTGGAGAAGATCGAGCGCATGGCCCGCGCCCGCGACCCACGCATCGTGCAGGTGATGGCAGGCCTGGCGGCCGAGTACGACGTGGTGATGGTGGCCCGCGCCGATGGCACCCGCGCGGCCGACGTGCGGCCGCTGGTGCGCATGTCCATCACCGTGATCGCCGAGGCCAACGGCCGCCGCGAGGTGGGCTCCGGCGGCGGCGGCGGCCGCTTCGGCCTGGGGTATTTCCAGGACGCTCAACTGGAACGTTATGTCGACCAGGCCGTCAACGCCGCACTGACCAACCTGGAGTCGCGCCCCGCACCGGCCGGCGAGATGACCGTGGTGCTCGGTCCCGGCTGGCCCGGCGTGCTGCTGCACGAGGCCGTGGGCCACGGGCTGGAAGGCGACTTCAACCGCAAGGGCTCGTCCACCTTCGCCGGCCGCATCGGCCAGCGCGTGGCGGCCAAGGGTGTCACGGTGCTCGACGACGGCACGCTGCCGGACCGACGCGGCTCGCTGAACGTCGACGACGAGGGCCATCCTTCTCAGCGCAACGTACTGATCGAGGACGGCATCCTGAAGGGCTACATCCAGGATGCGATGAACGCACGCCTGATGGGCGTGCCCGCCACGGGCAACGGCCGCCGCGAAAGTTATGCCCACGTGCCGATGCCGCGCATGACCAACACCTACATGCTGGCCGGCGACAAGACGCGCGACGAGATCGTCGCCAGCATCAAGAAGGGCCTGTACGCCACCAACTTCGGCGGCGGCCAGGTCGACATCACCAGCGGCAAGTTCGTGTTCTCGGCCAGCGAGGCTTTCTGGGTCGAGAACGGCCGCATCCAATACCCCGTGAAAGGCGCGACCATCATCGGCAACGGGCCGGATGCGCTGACCCGCGTGAAGATGATCGGCAACGACCTGGAACTGGACACCGGCGTCGGTGTCTGCGGCAAGGAAGGCCAGAGCGTTCCGGTCGGCGTCGGCCAGCCCACGCTGCGCATCGACGGCCTCACCGTCGGCGGCACGGCCTGACGCGGGCCGCCCGCGCGGGCGGCCGCTGCATCACACGAAGCCCAGGTTGCGCAGGCTGAAGTTGCCGATGTTGGGCACCACCGTCGCCAGTTCGCTGTCCGGCACGCCGAACCAGCTAGCCAGCGTCGCGCCGAATTGATCGACGGCGGTCGTGGGCAGCAACCGGCCCTGGCCGACGTCGTCGGGGCCGTTCACCGCCACGGCGGGCGGCGTGCCGTAGAACGCCCCGCCCTTCACCGCGCCACCCATCACCACGTGGTGGCTGCCCCAGCCGTGGTCGGAGCCATCGCCGTTGCTGCTGAGCGTTCGGCCGAAGTCGGACGCGCTGAAGCTGGTGACCTGCGACGACACGCCCAGCTCCACCGTGGCGTCGTAGAAGGCCTTCATCGCATCGGCCACCTGCGTCAGCAGGCCGGGGTGGTTCTCCAGCAGGTTGTCGTGGAGGTCGAAGCCACCGAGCGAGACGAAGAACACCTGGCGCCTGACGTTGAAGCTGGCGCGCGCGGCGATCATGCGCGCCACCATCTTCAGCTGTCCGCCCAGCGATGTGCCGGGGAAGGCCGTGGCCAGGTCCGGCAGGCCGGCCAGCGCGGCGGTGACCTGCGCCTCGGCGTCGATCGAGCGCCGCGTGACGCGGCTGTACTCGTCGGCAAACAGGTGCGCATGCGTGCCGGTGACCAGCGTGCGCAGCGCCGCCTGCGCGGCGGAGGATCCGAACAGCGCCTTCTGCAAGCCCTTGATCGCGACCGCGCCGCTGCTGCTCAACTGGTACTGCACGGCACTCTGGCCAGCCAGGAACACGGCGTTGCCGGTGACCGAGGTGCAGGTGAACACGCTGCCCCCGTTGCCCGACAGCACCAGGTCCCCCATGCGGCCGCCCCAGCCGCTGGTGGCGCCCTCGGCAAGGTCGGACTGCCACATCGACTGCTGGTCGTTGTGCGACATGAGCTTCGGCGGCAGCGGCACCGACTTGGCGTAGTACTGCGCCAGCGTGGTCGGCACGATCAGCGGCCCCACGTTCAGCTGCAGCGCCAGCTTGCCGCCGTCCCAGATGGTTTTCAGCGGCGCGAGCTGCGGCGCCAGCGCGTACTGCAGGCCGTCAGGCAGCGCAGTGCCGGGCGTGAGCGTGGTGGCCGCCAGCGCCGGCTGCGCGGTGGCCAGCGCGCCCCGAATGGCCGCGTACTTTGCGTGATTGGCATCATCCACCGGCACCAGCGTGTTGCCGTGGTCGTTGCCGCCGTAGAAGAAGACACAGACCAGCGCCTTGTAGTCCGTGCTGCTGCTGGTGGCCGCCGCCGCGTCGGCCATCAACGAGAGGTTCAGCGCCCAGGGCGCGGCGGTGCCGGCGATGCCGGTGAGCGCGGCGCGGCGCAGCAGCGCGCGGCGGGCCAGGTCGACGGTATGGATCGGGTTCGTCATGGCGTGTCCCTCAGCGCTGCACCAGGTAGTCGGGCGAGGCCATCACCAGCATCACCGCGGCCTGCACCCGCTTGGTCCTGTCGCTGGTACTGCCGCCGGGCATGCCTGCCACCGTGCTGGTGATCAGGCTGCGCGCCGCTTCGCCCAGTTGGCCGGCGCACAGCAGGAGGTTGAGGCGGTCGACGAGCGCTGCCGCATCGCCGGCCAGCGCCAGCTCGGCGGCAAAGTTCGGCCGGATGTCCTTGTGGCCGCCCTCTATGAGCGTCAGCATGGAATTCAGGTATCCGGCCACGCTGGATTCGTTGGTGATCTGGAACTCCGGCGCCACCAGCCCACCGCTGGCGATCGGCGTGTTCGGAGGCACGTAGCCGGGCCGGAAGTAGTTGAAGACCGAAGCCGAACGCTGCGGGCTCTGGCCCAGGCTCTTCGCCGGATCGCTGGTGTTGCCGGCGTCCCAGTCCGTGCTGAGCGAGGTGGCATTGAACACGCGGGCCCACTGGATGAAGCGCAGCATCGGCTCGCGCAGCTTGCCGAATTGCGGATCGGCCAGCTTCGCGTCGCTGCGGGCTTCATCGTCCAGCAGCACGGCGCGCAGTACCGCCTTCAGGTCGCCGCGCACACCCTGGCCGTTGTCGTTGAAGGCCGCCGCCACGCGGCCGACGTAGGCGGCACTGGGGTTGCTGGTGACCAGGCGCTGGATCAGCTGCCGGCCGATGAAGGGGCCGACGTTGGCGTGGTTGGCCAGCGCGTCCATCGCGGTGGCCAAGGCGGTGGCGCCATCGGTGTTCGCCGGCACGGTCACGCCGAGGAAGCTGGCCGCCAGCGTCGAATGCTGCCTGCTGTTGAGCGCCATCGGGCGGCGCAGGAACTCCGGCGCCGTGTCGCCGCTGCGCGGTGCATCGTTCCTCCAGCCGGTGAAGACCCGCGCAAGGTTGGTCACCGTGTCCTGCGTGTAGGTCTCGATCGGCTGGCCGGCGGCGTCCAGGCGCAGGGTGCCGTCCGCGTTGAGCTCGTACAGGCCGATCGTGAAGAGCTGCATCACCTCGCGCGCGTAGTTCTCGTCGGGCTGGCGGCCGGTGGCGGCGTCTTCCTTCTGGTTGCCGGCAGTGTTCAGGTAGTTGCCCATCGCCGGATTCAGCGTCACCTGCTCCAGCAGCGTCCGATAACTTCCGAAAGCGTTGGCCGCGAGCAGATCCCAGTAGCCCGCCAGCTTGAACTGCTTGTAGGGCCCGGTGATGCCGTCGAAGCCGACGACGAAGATCTCCGACAAGGCCAGCGCCACACGCTGCCTGAAGCTGTCGCCGGCCGTCAACAGGCGCTGCCAGATCTGCGAATCGACCCCCTTCGCGATCGAGGCCGCCTCGGGGTCCAGGTGGATGCCCTTGGACACCAGCCAGTCCCAGTTCCCGGCGGACGGCGGCTTCGCGAACTCCTCGCTCAGCCAGGCCTCGTAGCCCAGCGCCCGCACGCGGGCGATCTCGGCGTCGCCGGGCGCCAGCGTGGCCTGCGCGAGGAAGCGCGCAGCCTGCTGATCGCTGAAGGCGTAACGCGTGGCGAACACCAACGGCGCGAAGTCGGCCAGCGTACCGACGAAGAGCAGCACGTGGCCGGAGGCCGGGCCCAGCAGGTAGACGTCGCTGCCGTTGACGCCGACGTGATGGCCGGTGCTCGGGTAATGGCGGTAGACGTAGGGCGGCGATTCGAGGTCCGGCTGGTGGCCGGGGAACAGCTCCGGGTACTGGCGTTCCGCCCAATCGAGCAGTTCCGTCACGGTCGGTACCGGGGCAGCCGCCCCGGCTTCCGTCGCCTGGGCCGCGCTGAGGATGCTTCGGTCCGTGCGGGCCGAGGCGGTGTCCTGGAAGGCCGCCGGCAGTTCGGTCCCGCCGCCGCAGCCGGCCAGCAGCGCCGCGGCAGCGAGTGCGGCGGCGCCCGCCAAGCCGGCCTCGCCGGGCGGCTGCGGCAACGGGATGGCGGCACGCGCGGCTGCCTGCTGACACCGATCCAGAACGTCCATCATCCAACTCCTCGTCACGAACAACTGGCAAACATCGTGACGGGCAACGCCCGGGCGCGCGAGGGGATTTACCTCGCGCGACCGCGGCTTCACATCCAGCAATGCGGCGACGAGCAGTCCTGCACGCAAACGGACGCGTGCTACAGTCGCGGCCCATGCGTTCCGCCGTGTTCTTCTTTGGCTACTTTTGGTTCTCGCACCGCACCGGCGGAGGAGAGGCAAGCCTGTAAGCCCCAAAGCACAGCGAACCTCCAAGAAACCGCCGGCTGAACAGCCCGGCGGTTTTTTTTTGCCCGATCGCCTTTCCCAGCCTCAACCCACCCACGGAGCACCCGCCCATGTCAAACCCGACCCGCAGCAGCAACCCCGGCGAGGGTGGCTTCGGCTACGCGCTGAGCGAGAAGACCAGCGAAACCGACGACCAACGCATCGAGGACGTGACTCCCTTGCCCCCGCCGGAACACCTGATCCGCTTCTTCCCGATCGCCGGCACGCCGGTGGAAGCCCTGGTGGGCCGCACCCGCGAGTCGGTCCGCCGCATCCTCGCCGGCGACGACGACCGCCTGCTCGTGGTCATCGGCCCGTGCTCCATCCACGACCCGACCGCGGCCATCGAATACGCCCGCAAGCTGAAGGCCGAGCGCGAGAAGTACGCCGACACGCTGGAGATCGTGATGCGCGTGTACTTCGAGAAGCCGCGCACCACGGTCGGCTGGAAGGGGCTGATCAACGACCCCTACCTCGACGAGAGCTACCGCATCCACGAGGGCCTGCGCATCGCGCGCCAGCTGCTGGTGGACATCAACCGCCTGGGCGTGCCCGCCGGCAGCGAGTTCCTCGACACCATCAGCCCGCAGTACATCGGCGACCTGATCAGCTGGGGCGCCATCGGCGCGCGCACCACCGAGAGCCAGGTGCACCGCGAGCTGGCCTCCGGCCTGTCGGCACCGATCGGCTTCAAGAACGGGACCGACGGCAACCTGAAGATCGCCACGGACGCGATCCAGGCCGCGTCCCGCCCGCACCATTTCCTGTCGGTGCACAAGAACGGCCAGGTGGCGATCGTCTCGACCAAGGGCAACAAGGACTGCCACGTGATCCTGCGCGGTGGCAAGGCGCCCAACTACGACGTCGAAAGCGTGGCCGCCGCCAAGGGCGAGCTGGAAGCCGCCAAGCTGCCCTGCCGCCTGATGATCGACTGCAGCCACGCCAACAGCAGCAAGAAGCACGAGCGCCAGGTGGACGTGGCGCGCGACGTCGGCGAGCAGCTGGCCGCGGGCAGCCAGTGCATCTTCGGCGTGATGGTGGAAAGCCACCTCAGCGCCGGCGCCCAGAAGTTCACGCCAGGCAAGGACGACCCCGCCGCGCTCGCCTACGGCCAGAGCATCACCGACGCCTGCATCGGCTGGGACGATTCGCTGAAGACGCTGCAAATCCTCAGCGACGCGGTCCGGGCGCGCCGCGCCTGAATCCGGCAACGCATGTAAGTGTGTGCTCGCAACGTCAGGTATCGGCTCTCCGCCTGCACGTAAGCCGAGCAACGCTGGGCAAGAACACTGGCTGCAGCCGGCGTTCTTGCGTGCAATGGCGCTCCTCATCCATCGCTTGAGACAGGAGTTCCCATGCACCACAAGCCCGTTGCCAGCCTGATCGCCCTGACCGCCGGTCTGTGCATCGCCGGATCGGCCGCCGCCCAGGCGACCAGCCCGGCGACGCCGGTCACGCCGCCGACCTCATCCGGCGCGCAGCCGGCCACCTCACCCGCGCAGCCCTCGTCCCAACAGCAGCAGCCGAACCAGCCCTCGCCGCAACCGGCGCAGGACGAGCCGGCGCAGGCCGCCTTCAAGGGCGCCGACGCCAACAAGGACGGCCAGCTGAACCGCGAAGAGAGTGCGAAGCTCCCGGTGATCTCGTCGCGCTTCGCCGATCTGGACAAGAACAAGGACGGCCAGCTCAACTGGGACGAATTCAAGATGGGCTATCGCGCGGCCCCTTGACATGGAGCACCCGGCCCCGTGAGTACACGGGGCCACCCGCCAAGCGGGTGGCGCGGCCGCTTCGGAGCGGCCGGGCGCTGGCCGCGCTGGAGCACCCGGCCCCGTGAGTACACGGGGCCACCCGCCAAGCGGGTGGCGCGGCCGCTTCGGAGCGGCCGGGCGCTGGCCGCGCTGGAGCACCCGGCCCCGTGAGTACGCGGCGCCGGCGGTCACTCCTCCTGGGCCTGCTGCGCGGCGAGTCTTTCGCTGCGCCAGTAGACGTCGTCACCGCCCAGGCCATCGAGGTTGGCGCGGTTCAATACGCGGGCCAGCACGAACAGCAGGTCCGACAGGCGGTTCAGGTACTGGCGCGGCGCCTCGTTCACCTTCTCTTGCTGGGCCAACGCCACCACCGCCCGCTCGGCCCGCCGGGCGATGCTGCGGCTCACGTGCGCCAGCGCCGCACTGCGCGTGCCGGCCGGCAGGATGAATTCGGCCAGCCGCGGCAGTGCTGCGTTGTGCGTCGCCAGCGCCTGGTCCAGCGCCAGCACCGCCTCCGGCTTCAGCAGCGTGTAGCCGGGGATCGACAGTTCACCACCGAGGTTGAACAGCTCGTGCTGGATGACCACCAGCAACTCGCGCACGTCGGCCGGCAGCGGCTCGGCCAGCAGCACCCCGAGGCTGGAATTCAGTTCGTCGACATCACCCATGGCCTGCACCCGCAAATGGTCCTTGGGCACCCGGCTGCCGTCGCCGAGGCCGGTGGTGCCGTCATCGCCGGTGCGCGTTGCGATCTGGGAAAGTCGGTTGGCCATGGTGCGGGGCTGGGCATGGGTGCAAAGGAGGGCTGCGATCTTGCCCGATCCCCGGCTCCTAGAATCGTCATACCTTTGACCGACCCGGGAACCGCCATGAACGCCACGCTGCCCGCCCATCTTCTGCCGATGGCTCCGCGGCCGGTGCCTGCGGCGATGATCGACGCGCTGAAGGCCCGCTTCGGCGCGGGATGCTCCACCGCGCTCGCGGTGCGCGAGCAGCACGGGCGCGACGAATCGCCTTTTGACGTGCCGCCGCCCGAGGCGGTGGTCTTCGCCGAGAGCACCCAGGACGTGGCCGATGCCGTCGCGCTGGCCGCGCGCTGCGAGGTGCCGGTGATCCCCTTCGGTGTCGGCTCCTCGCTGGAAGGCCACCTGCTCGCCGTGCAGGGCGGCATCAGCATCGACGTGTCCCGCATGAACCGCGTACTGCGGCTGAACCCGGAGGACCTGACGGTCACCGTGCAGCCCGGGGTCACCCGCAAGCAGCTGAACGAGGAGATCCGCCACACGGGCCTCTTCTTTCCCATCGACCCCGGCGCCGACGCCTCGCTCGGCGGCATGGCCGCCACCCGCGCCAGCGGCACGAATGCGGTGCGCTACGGCACGATGCGCGAGAACGTGCTGGCGCTGGAGGTGGTGCTGGCCAGCGGCGAAGTCATCCGCACCGGCACGCGGGCGCGCAAGTCCAGCGCCGGCTACGACTTGACGCGTCTTTTGGTGGGTAGCGAGGGCACGCTCGGCGTCATCACCGAAGTAACGCTGAAGCTCTACCCGCAGCCCGAATCGGTATCCGCCGCCGTGTGCACGTTCCCGACCATCGCCGACGCGGTGGCCACCACCATCGACATCATCCAGCTCGGCGTACCGATCGCCCGCTGCGAGCTGCTGGATGCCAACGCGGTGCGCGCGGTCAACCGCCACGACAAGCTGGCGCTGCGCGAGGCGCCGATGCTGCTGATGGAATTCCACGGCAGCGAAGCCGCCGTGTCCGAGCAGGCGCGCACCGTGCAGGAAGCCGCGCGCGAACACGGCGGCGAGGATTTCGAATGGGCGACCACGCCCGAGGAGCGCTCTCGCTTGTGGACCGCGCGCCACCACGCCTACTTCGCCGCGCTGCAGCTGAAGCCGGGCTGCCGCACTGTCACCACGGACACCTGCGTGCCGATCTCGCGCCTGGCCGATTGCATCGCGCTGGCGGTGTCCGAGGCCGAGGCGGCCGGCCTGCCGTACTACATCGTCGGCCACGTCGGCGACGGCAACTTCCACATCGCCTACCTGATCGACCCGGCGATTCCGGCCGAGCGCGAGCTGGCCGAGCGCCTGAACCACCAGCTGGTGCAGCACGCGTTGAGCCTGGAGGGCACCTGCACCGGCGAGCACGGCATCGGCCTGCACAAGCAGGGCTTCCTGCTGGACGAGGCCGGTGGCGGCGCGGTGGAGACGATGCGGGTACTGAAGCGGGCGCTGGACCCGAAGAACATCCTGAACCCGGGCAAGATTTTCAGCCTGTAGCCGAAGCGGTGCCCGGCGCGCGGCCGCGTACTTCGGAGGTCAGGCCGCGCGTGCCGCCGCCGCGCGGTCCGCACGCCGCGCCATCCAGCGCGTGGCCTCGCCGGGCTCCAGCGGCTTGCTGAACAGGTAGCCCTGGCCGCGGCCGCACTGCAGCTCGGCCATCAGCGCCGCCTGGCCGTCGGTCTCGATGCCCTCGGCAACGGTGCCCATGCCCAGCGTCTGCGCGACGCGGATGGTCGCCTCGATCAAGGCGCGGTGGTATTCGCTGTGCTCGGCATGGCTGACGAAGCTGCGGTCGATCTTCACCGTGTCCACCGGCAGCTGGTGCAGGCAGGCGAGCGACGAGTAGCCGGTCCCGAAGTCGTCCAGCGACAGGCCCAGGCCCAGCGCTTTCAGTTCCCGCAGCCGCGTGCGCGCCAGCTCGTCCTGCGCGGCCAGGCTTTCGGTCACCTCCAGCTGCAGCTGGCGCGGCTGGATGCCGGTGGCGCGCAGGCAGGCCTGCACGTCATCCAGCAGCGTGGGGTGGCGCAGCTGCACCGGCGACAGGTTGACCGCCACCGAGACCGGCGCCTTGTCGCCCAGCTGCTGACGCCAGGCCATGAACTGGCGGCAGGCCGAGGCGAGCACCTGGCGGCCGACCTCGACGATCAGCCCCGACTCCTCGGCCACCGGGATGAACTCGGCAGGCGACACCAGGCCGCGCGCGGGATGGCGCCAGCGCACCAGCGCCTCCACCGCGCAGCCGCCGGCGGCACTCAGGTCGACCACGGGTTGATAAACCACGAAAAGCTCGTCCCGCTCCAGGGCCAGGCGCAGGTCGTTCTCGATGCCCAGGCTGTTCGCCACGCGCTCGTGCATCGTTGGGTCGAACACCACGTAGCGGCCGCGTCCGCTGCGCTTGGCCTCGTACATCGCGGTGTCGGCGTCGCGCATCACGGTGTTGGCGTCGTTGGCCGCCTGCTCCGAGGTGACGATGCCGATGCTGGCGGTGGAATGCACCACGTGCGGCCCGATGCGGTACGGCTCGGCCAGCGATTCGAGCAGGCGCCGCGCGACGGCGCAGGCATCGTCGCGGCCGCGCACCTGCTCCAGCACGACGACGAACTCGTCGCCGCCGATGCGCCCCGCGGTGTGCTCATAGCGTGGCGCGTGGCCGATCAGGTCGCCCACGCGCAGCGCGCTGCGCAGGCGCTGGGCGATCTGGCGCAGCAGCTCGTCGCCGACGGCGTGGCCCAGCGTGTCGTTGACCTGCTTGAAGCGGTCGAAGTCCATGAACAGCACGGCGTAGCCGAAGCCGGGCTGGCTGGCCGCGCGCTGCAGCACCTGCTGCACGCGGTCGAACACCGCGGCGCGGTTGGGCAGCTGCGTCAGGCCGTCGGTGCGCGCGGCGTGGCGCAGCATGGCCTGCATCTGCATCTGCTCCGTCATGTCGAAATGCAGGCCGGCCATGCGGCGCGGGCGGCCGTTGTCGCTGCGCTCGATCACGGTGCCGCAGCTCAGCACCGTGGCCCACTCGCCGTCGGGACGGCGCAGGCGCTGCTCGCAGCGGAACGGGATCTCCGGGTTGTGCAGGTGCATCTGCAGCGCCTGGCGGCGCGGCTCCGCGTCGTCGGGATGGATCAGGTCGTCGAGCACGTTGCCGCGCAGCGCGAATTCGCCCGGGCGGTAGCCCAGCATGGTCATCAGGCGATCGTTGACGAGGTACTCGCCGCTGCGCATGTCCCACTGCCAGGTGCCGACCCCCGCGGCATCGACCGTCATTTCCAGCAGCACGCGCTGGTTGCGCTGCTCCGTCACGTCGATGAAGCAGGACACGACGCCGGCGGAGCGGCCCAGCGCATCGGTGATCGGCTCGGCATTGACGAGCAGCCAGCGCATCTCGCCGTCGGGCCGGGTCACGCCCAGCGTCAGCCCGTGCAGGCCCTGGCCGCTGCGCAGCGCCAGCGTGCCGGGGCGCTCTTCCAGCGGGCATTCGCTCAGGTCTTCGCGCAGCACCTTCCAGTGCGGCGGCAGCGGGCTCTGGCGCAGCAGCTGCTCGTGGCTCAGGCCCAGCATGCGCAGGCCGGCGGGGTTGCAGTCGGTGCTGCGGCCCTGCCCGTCCTGCACCAGCACGCCAGTGGGCAGCGCGGCCAGCAGCGCCGCGGCCTTCAGGCGTTCGGTGACACGCTCGGTGATGTCGCTGGCGACGACGACGAAGCCGGTGACGTTCCCTGAGGGGTCGTGCAGCGGCTGCATGTCCAGGTCCAGCCAGTGGTCGCGGCCGCTCCGGTTGCGTGTCAGCAACTCGACCCGCAGGCCGCAGCCGCCGGCCTGAGCATCCCGCATGCGCTGCACCACCTGCGGATCGGCCTCGGCCGCCTGCAGCAGCCGCACGGGGTTGTGGCCGATCACTTCCGAAGCCGCGTAGCCGGTGATGCGCTCGAAGGCCTGGTTGGCCCAGCGGATGCGGCCCTTGGCGTCGCCGACGAGCACCGCGTGGTTGGTGCGCGCGGCCACCAGGGCCTGGCAGGCCAGCTCATCGGCCTGCGCGGCCAGCCGGCGCGTCTGGCGCTGCACCGCGCGCACGGTGGGTTCGGCCACGCCCAGGGCCAGCAACAGCAGCAGCGCGGCGGCGAACAAGGCGGTCTGCCGCTGCCCGGCATCAGCGGCCTTGCTGCGGGCTTGCGCGACTTCAGCGCTTTGCCGTGCAAGGCGCTGCGCCGACCCGAGCACCGGCTCTGCCTCCATCTGCAGCGCCGCGACGGCGGCGTGCAGCCATTCGACGTCCTCCTGCTCGAGCAGGCTTCGCCGCACGCCTTCGGCGCGGTGGATCAGCCGGTCGCGCGCTTCCTGCCACTCGGGCAGTGCCGGGCGCAGTGCACCGGCGGACACCGCGGCGCTGCGGCTTTGGATCTCGACCAGTTCCGCCAGGCGCCGCGCTTCAGCCTGCATGGCATCGATCGCCCGGCGCAGCGACTGCGCCGCAGGTTGCGGATCGGAAGGGGCCGCCCACTGCAGCGCGCCGACGCGCGCGATGTGCTGGCTCCACATGCCCTGGCGGGCCGCCAGGCCGACGATCTCGGCATCATGGCGCCGCTCGGTCTCGCGCCGGTCGGTCTGCCAGCCCAGGCCCAGCAGCAGCGCGCCCAGCACCGCCAGCACGCCGTACAAGGCCAGGCGCACGCGCCAGTGCGTGAAGCGCGCCGGCGCAGCCGCGCCCTCGCCCGCCGCCAGGGGCCCACGCGGCGGCGAGCGGCGCAGAGGCATCCAGCGGTGGCAGAACGAGATCAGGGACAAGGAGCGCTCCGGCAAGGGCGAAGGCACCATGCGGGCCAGGCCGCTGGTGTGTCCTCGTCCTATCGACGGAGAACCCCGAGAACTTGAGTGCTGGCGCGGACTTGGCGCCGTGGCCGCGGGCGTCGTGTGGCATCGCCCACGATCGCGCGGGGCGCCATCACTCCTGCGGCGCGCCGACCGACCAGCGTTTGGTCACGTCGCTCTTGGAGTTGACGCTCTCCAGGTGCACGCCGAAGCCCCACAGCCGAGCCACGTGCTTGAGCACCTCCTGCGCGCCGTCGTCCAGCGGCCGGTCGTTGTGCTGGAAGTGCCGCAGCGTCAGCGAACGGTCGCCGCGCAGGTTGACGTTCCAAACCTGGATGTTCGGCTCGCGCGAGCCCAGGTCGTACTGGCGCGACAAGGCTTCGCGCACACGGCGGTAGCCGTTGTCGTCGTGGATCGCGCTGACCTCCAGCTCGCTTTCCTTCTCGTCGTCGGTGATCGCGAAGAGGCGGAAGTCGCGCATCAGCTTGGGGCTGAGGTACTGGCCGATGAAGCTCTCGTCCTTGTAGTTGCGCATCGCATGGTCGAGCGTGGGCACCCAGTCGGCGCCGGCGATCTCGGGGAACCACTCGCGGTCCTCGTCGGTCGGGTCTTCGCAGATGCGCTTGATGTCGGTGTACATCGCGAAGCCGAGCGCATAGGGGTTGAGCCCGCTGTAGCCGCGATCGCCCACGCGCGGCTGGTAGACCACGTTGGTGTGCGACTTCAGCCACTCGATCATCACGCCATCGGTGAGCCAGCCTTCGTCGTACATCGTGTTCAGCAGCCGGTGGTGCCAGAAGGTGGCCCAGCCCTCGTTCATCACCTGGCTCTGGCGCTGCGGGTAGAAGTACTGCGCCACCTTGCGCACGATGCGCACCACCTCGCGCTGCCAGGGCTCCAGCAGCGGCGCGTTCTTCTCGATGAAGTACAGCAGGTTCTCCTGCGGCTCTTCAGGGAAGCGGCGGGTCTCCTGCGCGACCTCGGACCTGGTCGCGGGCCGCGGCAGCGTGCGCCACAGGTCGTTGACCTGGCGCTGGGCATAGGCCTCGCGATCCTTGCGGTCGGCCAGCTCCTGCGCCAGGCTCTTGCGGCTCGGGCGGCGATAACGGTCGACGCCGTGGTTGGACAACGCATGGCAGGAATCGAGGAAAGTCTCGACCGTGTCCAGGCCGTAGCGCTCCTCGCATTCGGCGATGTAGTTCTTCGCGTAGACCAGGTAGTCGATGATCGACGACGCATCGGTCCACATGCGGAACAGGTAGTTGCCCTTGAAGAAGCTGTTGTGGCCGTAGGCGGCATGCGCGATCACCAGCGCCTGCATCGCCATCGTGTTCTCCTCCATCAGGTAGCTGATGCAGGGATTGCTGTTGATGACGATCTCGTAGGCCAGGCCCATCGCGCCGCGCTTGTAGTTGCGCTCCGTCGCGATGAATTCCTTGCCATAGCTCCAGTGGCGGTAGTTCACCGGCATGCCGACGGATGCGTAGGCGTCCATCATCTGCTCGGCGGTGATGATCTCGAGCTGGTTCGGGTAGGTGTCCAGGCCATAGCGCTCGGCGGTGCGGCGGATCACCTCGTGATAACGCTCGATCAGCTCGAACGACCAGTCACTGGGCCCGGGCAGGCGCTCCACCTTGCCGTGCCAGGGGACGGGGCCGCGCAGCGGTCGCTCGAATGTCGGCAGAGCACTCATGTCGGTGTCAGGCGGCCGCAGCGGTCGCCCCTTCCTTCTTGAACAGGTCGCGGAACACAGGGTAGATCTGGGAAGCCTCGGTGGCCTTGCGCATCGCGAAGTGCTTGTGCTGCTCGGCCAGTTGCGAGTACTCCTCCCACAGGTTCTGCTCTTCCTCGGCCACCTGCACGTAGGCGAAGTAGCGCACCAGCGGCAGCAGCTTCTCGGCCAGCAGCTCGCGGCAACGGCCCGAATCGTGGTGCCAGTTGTCGCCGTCGCTGGCCTGGGCGCCGTAGATGTTCCACTCGCTGGGGTTGTAGCGGGCGCGGATGATTTCCTCCATCAGCACCAGCGCGCTGGACACCACGGTGCCGCCGGTCTCGCGGGCATGGAAGAAGTTCTCCTCGTCCACCTCCTGCGCCTGCGTGTGGTGGCGGATGAAGACGATGTCGATCTTTTCGTAGTGCCGCGTCAGGAACAGGTACAGCAGGATGAAGAAGCGCTTGGACAAGTCCTTGCGTCCCTCGTCCATCGAGCCCGACACGTCCATCAGGCAGAACATCACCGCCTTGGAGGTCGGCACCGGCACCCGGATGCGATTGCGAAAGCGCAGGTCGATCGGGTCGAGGTAGGGGATGCGGTCGAGCCGGTTGCGCAGCGCCGCGATCTCTTCCTCCAGCGGCGGGATCTGCTTCTTCGCGTCGGCGTCGCCCGCCGCGGCGGCGATCACCAACTGCGCCAGCTTCTCTTCCAGCTCACGCAGTTCGCGGCGCGAGCCGGAACCGATGGCCAGGCGCCGCCCGATGGCGCCGCGCATCGAGCGCACCACGTGCAGGTTGTTCGGCGTGCCGTCGCTGACGAAGCCGGCGCGCTGGCTGCGCCACTCGGGCGTTTCGGCCAGCTGCGTGCGGATCAGGTGCGGCAAGGCCAGGTCCTCGAAGAAGACCTGCATGAACTCTTCCTTGCTGAGCGTGAAGGTGAAGTCGTCTTCACCTTCGCCCTGGTCGCTCGCCTGGCCCTTGCCACTGCCGCCGCCCCCACCGCCCTTGGGCCGCTCGATGCGGTCGCCGCGGATGTATTCCTTGTTGCCGGGGTGCACGATCTCGCGCACCCCGCCCTGGCCGTGGTGGAACACCGGCTCCGACAAGTCCTTCTTGGGAATGCGGATCTCTTCGCCGCGCTCCAGGTCACGGATGCCGCGGCCATCGACGGCCTTCTTCACCGCTTCCTTGATGTGGTCCTTGTAGCGCCGCATGAAGCGCTCGCGGTTCCCAATCGACTTGTTCTTCCCGGCCAAACGGCGGTCGATGATCTGCTGCAGCAATTAAGCCCCCCCGACGCGGGCTGCGCCCGCCTCCCCCCCAGGGGGGCGACGCCAGCGGCCTGGCAGAGCCAGTTCCACGGCGTCCGCTTGACGTGTCGTCACGATGTGCATCGTGGACTCCTTGCGCTCGAACGGAGCGTTAGCTGGACTTCCTCACGCGCAGGTACCACTCGCACAGCAGGCGCACCTGCTTGGGCGTGTAGCCCTTGTCCACCATGCGGGTCACGAAGTCCTCGTGCTTCTTCGCCTCGTCCGCACTGGCCTTGGCGTTGAAGCTGATGACCGGCAGCAGTTCCTCGGTGTTCGAGAACATCTTCTTCTCGATCACCGTGCGCAGCTTCTCGTAGCTGGTCCACACCGGGTTCTTGCCCTGGTTGTTGGCCCGCGCGCGCAGCACGAAGTTGACGATCTCGTTGCGGAAGTCCTTCGGGTTGGCGATGCCGGCCGGCTTCTCGATCTTCTCCAGCTCGGCGTTCAGCGCCGAGCGGTCGAAGACCTCGCCGGTGTCGGTGTCGCGGTACTCGTGGTCCTGGATCCAGTAGTCCGCGTAGGTGACGTAGCGATCGAAGATGTTCTGGCCGTACTCCGAGTAACTTTCGAGGTAGGCGGTCTGGATCTCCTTGCCGATGAACTCGGCGTAGCGCGGCGCCAGCTGCTCCTTGATGAAGGCGACGTACTTCTGCTCCAGCTCCTGCGGGAACTGCTCGCGCTCGATCTGCTGCTCCAGCACGTACATCAGGTGCACCGGGTTGGCGGCGACTTCCTGGCTGTCGAAGTTGAAGACCTTGGACAGGATCTTGTAGGCGAAGCGGGTGGAGATGCCGCTCATGCCCTCGTCCACGCCGGCGTAGTCGCGGTACTCCTGGTAGCTCTTCGCGCGCGGGTCGGTGTCCTTCAGGTTCTCGCCGTCGTAGATCTGCATCTTCGAGAACAGCGACGAGTTCTCCGGCTCCTTCAGTCGCGTGAGGATGGCGAACTGGCTCATCATCTTCAGCGTGCCCGGGGCGCACTTGGCCTCGGCCAGCGACGAGCCCTTGATCAACTTCTCGTAGATCTTGACCTCTTCGCTAACGCGCAAGCAGTACGGCACCTTGACGATGTAGACCCGGTCGAGGAAGGCCTCGTTGTTCTTGTTGTTGCGGAAGGTCTTCCACTCGCTCTCGTTCGAGTGGGCCAGGATGATGCCGTCGAAGGGAATCGCGCCGAAGCCCTCGGTGCCCTTGAAGTTGCCTTCCTGCGTGGCGGTCAGCAGCGGGTGCAGCACCTTGATCGGCGCCTTGAACATTTCCACGAATTCCAGCAGGCCCTGGTTCGCGAGGCACAGGCCGCCGGAATAGCTGTAGGCATCCGGGTCGTCCTGCGCATAGGTCTCGAGCTTGCGGATGTCGACCTTGCCGACCAGCGAGCTGATGTCCTGGTTGTTCTCGTCGCCCGGCTCGGTCTTGCACACCGCGATCTGCTTGAGCACCGAGGGATAGCGCTTGACGACCTTGAACCTGCGGATGTCGCCGCCGTATTCCTCGAGCCGCTTCACGGCCCAGGGGCTCATGATGCGATTGAGGTAACGCGGCGGGATGCCGTATTCCTTCTCGAGGATGGCACCGTCTTCCGCTGCATTGAACAGGCCCAGCGGCGACTCGTTCACCGGCGATCCCTTGATCGCGTAGAAGGGCACGTCCTGCATCAGCTGCTTGAGGCGCTCGGCGATGGAGCTCTTGCCGCCACCGACCGGACCCAGCAGGTAAAGCACCTGCTTCTTTTCTTCCAGGCCCTGCGCCGCATGGCGGAAGTAGGACACGACCTGCTCGATCGAGTCTTCCATGCCGTAGAACTCGGCGAAGGCCGGGTAGATCTTGATGACCTTGTTCGCAAAGATGCGCGACAGGCGCGGGTCGTTGCGCGTGTCGATCATCTGCGGATCGCCGATGGCCTTGAGCATGCGCTCGGCCGCGGTTGCATAGGCAAGCGGGTTGCGCTTGCACTCGTTGAGATAGTCCTCGAGGGACATCTCCTCTTCCCGCGTGCGTTCGTAGCGGGCGGCGAAACTGCTGATCACGTCCATGCGGACCTCCTTTGCGGTCACTGCGCCGTAAGGCCTCGTCAGGGGCCATCCGGCGTCAGGGAAGTTCTGATGAAGTCCCGGCTTCACGGGCCCAGGCTCCATCAGAGCTTTCCGGTCGGCATGTGCTAGTGGTTCAGTTCAGCGAGTCTCCAGCTTCATTCAATCTTGCATGTCGCTTAAGCCCGAGAAAACCCGGCATCCGGGTGCTTTTCTCGAATCCGCTTGCAAGCGGCGAGCCAAGGTTCGCTGCCATCGTATACGCGCTTGAACGCCGGCGCATCGGGTGGCGTGGACAGTCGGCGCACTGCTTTGGTCGATCATGCGCCAGATCGCACGGCGTTGCACGTTCGCGGTGGCCTTGGCACCACAGCAGGAGGCGTGCCGACCCCGCGCTGCAAGGCGTCAGCGCTCCACCGCGCCCAGCCGTTCGAGCAGGCCGTTCAGTTCCTCGAACGAGCCGAAGGCGATCGCGACCTCCCCCTGCTCGCCACGCTTGCCGCGGCGCTGCACGCGGATCTCGACCTTCGCGGTCAGGGCATCGGCCAGTTGCTCTTCGAGCCGCAGCACGTCGCGCGACTTGTCCTGCTTCACGCGCAGCAGCGGCTTCTGCCGGCCGGGCGATTGCGCGCGCGTCACCAGCTTCTCCGCCTCGCGCACCGACAGCTTCTTCGCGACGATCTCGTTCGCGCTGAGGATCTGCTCGGCCGCCTCGAGCGGCAGCAAGGCCCGCGCATGGCCCATGTCGAGGTCGCCGGCCATCAGCATCTGCTGCACCGGCGGCGCCAGGTTCAACAGGCGCAGCAGGTTGGTGGCCGCACTGCGCGAACGGCCCACCGCCTGCGCCGCCTGCTCGTGCGTGAGCTTGAACTCCTGCACCAGGCGCTGCAGGCCTTGCGCCTCTTCGAGCGGGTTCAGGTCCTCGCGCTGGATGTTCTCGATCAGCGCCATCACCGCCGCGGACTCGTCCGGCACTTCCTTCACGAGCACCGGCACTTCGTCGAGCCCGGCCAGCTTGGCGGCCCGGAAGCGGCGCTCGCCGGCGATGATCTCGTAGCCGCTGGGACTGACCGGCCGCACCAGGATGGGCTGCATCACGCCCTGGCTCTTGATGCTCTCGGCCAGCTCGTACAGCGAGCCTTCGTCCATGCGCGTGCGCGGCTGGTACTTGCCGGCACGCAGCTGGTGCAGGGGCAGGCGGCTGGGGCGGGTGTCTGGCGGCGCCGCGCTGTCGCTCACCTTGGGGCCGAGCAAGGCTTCGAGGCCGAGCCCCAGGCCCTTGGGTTTCTTCGTGACCATGGGGCGGGATTGTCGGCTATCGCACCACCGGCTCCATCGGGGCAATGCCGGCGGGCGGCCGCGCCAGCTGCTGGACCAGGCGCCAGCCGTCAGGCCAGTCGCCCAGGCCGCTGGCGGTGTTGACGTGCCCCGCGCCCGCCAGTTCGATGATCCGGCTGCCCCAGGCCGCGGCGAACTCTCGGCCACGGTCGATCCGGCAGTAGGGATCGTCGTCGCTGAGCACCGCCACCGTCTGGAACGGCAGACGGGCTCGCGGCACCGGCGCCCATGCCTGCAGCTGCGGCGGCATGTCCGCCCGTTCGACATCCGGCAGCGCAACCAGCAAGGCCCCGAGCACCCGCCCCGCGTGGCGCGAATGCGCGGACCAGGCCGCCACCAGCTGGCAGCCCATGCTGTGCGCGATCAGCACCGCCGGCCGCTCGTCGGCGAGCAGCGTCTCTTCCAGCCTGGCCATCCAATCGCCGCGCCGCGGCCACCACCAATCGTCCTGCTGCACGCGGTGCAGGCGATGCAGCCGCTCCCAGCGGCTCTGCCAGTGGCCCGGGTCCGAGTCTTGCCATCCCGGCAGCAGCAACAGTCGCGGTTCATGCATCGGCTTGCCTTATCCTTCGCGTCCTTTGTCGCATCGTAAGGGGCGCGCCCCGCGGCCCCGCCTGCAGGAGTCCCCCATGAGCTACCGTGTCTTCGTCGACGGCCAGGAAGGCACCACTGGCCTGCGCATCCACGAGATGCTGGCGCGGCGCACCGACATCGAAGTGCTGCGCATCGACGCCGACAAGCGCAAGGACGCCGCGGAACGCGCGCGGCTGCTGAATTCGGCGGACGTCGCCTTCCTCTGCCTGCCAGATGCGGCCGCCCGCGAGGCCGCGGCGCTGGTGACCAACCCCAACACCTGCCTGATCGATGCCAGCACCGCGCACCGCACCGACCCGGCCTGGGTCTTCGGCCTGCCGGAACTCGCGCCCAGCCAGCGCGGCCTGATTCGCGCCAGCAAGCGCATCGCCAACCCCGGCTGCCACGCCACCGCGTTCATCCTGCTGCTGCGTCCGCTGGTCGACGCGGGGCTGGTCCCGGCCGACCTGCCGCTGTCCGCCACCTCGATCACCGGCTACTCCGGCGGCGGCAAGAAGATGATCGAGCAGTACGAGGCCGGCGGTGACGCACGCCTGCAATCGCCCCGGCCTTACGCCCTGGGCCTGTCGCACAAGCACCTGCCGGAGATGACGGCCCACGCCCGACTGCACGCGCGACCGGTCTTCATGCCCATCGTTTCGAGCTTTTACAAGGGATTGGCGGTGAGTGTGCCCTTGCATCTTTCGCAGCTGAAGCCCGACACCGATGGTAAGGCGCTGCGCGAAGCGCTGGCGAAACACTATGACGGCGAGCGCTTCGTCCAGGTGATGCCGCTGGGCGATCCGACCACGCTGGAGAACGGCTTCTTCGACGTGCAGGCCTGCAACGACACCAACCGCTGCGAGCTCTTCGTCTTCGCCAACGACCAGCAGGCGGTGCTGATGGCGCGCCTGGACAACCTGGGCAAAGGCGCCAGCGGCGCCGCGGTGCAGTCGATGAACGTGCACCTGGGCGTCGAGGAATCGCTCGGGCTGTAGTCCTGCCCCACGGGCTGCCGGCGGGCCGGACCGGGCCAAGGACCGGCGGCGTGGCAGTCAGGAGCTGCGGGTGACACCGGCGCGCGCCCGTGCGGGTGTGCCACGCTCGTTCAAGGCTTCTCAGTGCGCGTCGGCATCCGGGGACCGGTAGTGGTAGCTGTACGCGTCGGCAAAGCCCAGCCGGTGGTAGATCGCGCGTGCCGGTGCATTGGTCGACTCAACCTGCAGGTAGGCGGCCGCGGCACCACGTGCCCGCGCCATCGCCAGCAGCTGCGTGCACAGCACCCGCGCCAGCCCCTGCCCTCGCTGCGCCGGGTCGGTGAAGACGTCGTAAAGGCCCACCAGGTTCGCCTCGGCCGCGACCTGGCCACAAACGGCGATGGCGCCCGTATCGCGCCGCCGCAGCACCCAGCCCTGGTAGGGCACCGGCGACGTCTGCAGCCGCTGCGCATGCGTCAGCCGCTGGGACGCCGGTGAACCACGCAAGGCGCCCACCTCTTCCGCGAACTCGGCAGCGGCGACGCGTTCGAGCACCAGGCCGGAAGGTATGGCCTCAGGCACCTCGGGCCACTCGGTCGCGACCATCACCCGCGTATCGTCGATGCGGTGCATGCCCTGCGCCGCCAACACGTCGTCGAGTGCGGGGGGTTGCGTGAAGGGCGTGATGCGAAGCAACAAGGGCAGACCGGCCTCGCGGTAGGCGAGTTCGCACAGGCTCAGCCGGTCACGCAGCGGCAAGCGACCCATGGCAACCGCGTTGACGCACCGAGCCCGCTTGGCCTTGCCCGGCGACAACCGAAGCAACCAGCCATCCACCCAGCGCTGCTGTGGCGGGGCGCTGGCATTCAGGCCCGCATCCTCCACACGCGACAAGAGCGTTTCGTTCCAGCTGGCGGCCATCTTCAGTGCAGGCCCTTCACGCGTTGGACCAGTTCCCGGGCGAAGTCGATGTAGGCCTGCGCTCCCTTGGACGCCGGGTCGAACACCACTCCGGGCTGCCCATAGCTCGGCGCCTCGGCAAGGCGAACGTTGCGGGGAATGACCGCGTTGAAGACCTTGTCGCCGAAGTGCGCCTTCAACTGGTCGCTGACCTGCTGCTGCAGCGTGATGCGCGGGTCGTACATCACCCGCAGCAGGCCGATGATCTGCAGGTCGCGGTTCAGGTTGGCGTGCACCTGCTTGATGGTGTTGACCAGGTCGGACAGGCCTTCGAGCGCGAAGTACTCGCACTGCATCGGCACGATCACGCCGTGGGCGCTGCACAGGCCGTTCAGCGTCAGCAGGCTCAGGGACGGCGGGCAGTCGATCAGGACAAAGTCGTATTCGTCCTGCGCCCGGCCCAGGGCCCGCCGCAGGCGTTCGTTGCGGTGCTCCAGGCTGACCAGTTCCACTTCGGCACCGGCCAGCTCGCGGTTGGCCCCGAGCACGTCGTAGCCCCCCTTCTCCGATCTCGACTTCGCCTCGGCGACGCCGGCGGACTCCAGAAGGACGTCGTACACCGACAGCGGCATGGCGCGCTTGTCGATACCGGAGCCCATGGTCGCGTTGCCCTGTGGATCCAGGTCGACCACCAGCACCCGCTGCTTCACCTGCGCCAGGCCGGCGGCCAGGTTCACCGTGGTGGTGGTTTTTCCGACGCCACCCTTCTGGTTGGCGATGCAAAAGACTTTGGCCATGGCCGGGAGTATCGCTGGGCGGCGGCTTCGACGGCAGCTCGGGCAGCGCCTTGGGCGAAGGAAAGGCTGGCTTGGTGCGGCTCGGAAGCCTGAAAGTCTTCCGATGGTGAGTCCGAGGAAGCGCGTCAGAAAGCGTCCGGTCTAGGAGACTGCGCTGCAGAGATCGCGGCCCGCGCCGGGCGAGTCGGGGTGCCAGACAAGGCGCCGGCGAGGGCGTGTGGCAGGCCCCCACAACGAGCCGGCAACGCCGGATGGCACCCCAAAATCGCCCGGCCCTGAGCAGGCATGATCGAACGAGCCTCAGGCACTCAGGCCCTGGTGGTATCCGCTTCAAGCCGTCTGGCTGCCAGCCCTCAGCCACACGAGGCACCGCTGAGCCTGCAAGCCCGGCACATGCAAAGGTTCCACGTGAAACACTGACACGTCCGGCGCCAGGGCCGCGACTTCATCCTCGGGTGCACGACCCTTCATGGCCATCCAGACGCCGTCCGGCATCAGGCGGGCCCGCGTCCAGTTCGTGAAGTCGGCAAGCGATGCGAATGCACGGGACACGACCACTTCGAAGCGCGCATCGGCGGGCATCTCCTCCACCCGGGCATGGACCGCGCGCAGGTTGGACAGCGCCAGCTCAGCGGCCACCTGGCGCACAAAGCTCGTCTTCTTGGCCACGGTGTCGACACAGGTGACCGTCCACCCGGGTTGCATGATCGCCAGCACGACGCCAGGCAGACCGCCGCCACTGCCAACATCCAGGATGCGCAACGATCGGCCCTGGGCGTGGCGCTGCAGGGGCGGAACGACGGCCAGGCAGTCCAGCAGGTGGTGCGTGAGCATCTCCCCCGGGTCCCGCAGCGCGCTGAGGTTGTAAACCTTGTTCCAGCGCTGCAGCAGCGCCAGGTACGCGAGCAGCCGGTCGGCATCGCCCGGCTCCAGGGTCAGCCCCAGGCGCGAGGCGCCGTCGCACAACCGCTCCCGCCAGGCCGCCATCCCCTCGCCGGGGAGCGCTTCACTGCGCGCCATCGTCATGCCGCGTCCCGGGCATCACCCTGGCGAGGTGCCGCGAACCCGGCAAATCGGCCGCGCTTGAGATGCACCAGCAGCAGCGAGATCGCGGCTGGTGTGATCCCGGAAATCCGCGAAGCCTGGCCCAGGGTCTCCGGCCGGTGGCGGCTCAGCTTCTGCCGCACCTCGAAACTGAGCGCCGTCACCTGGCCGTAGTCCAGGTCCTCAGGCAACCGCAGGTGCTCCAGGTGCGCGGCCCGCTCGACCTCTTCGGCCTGCTTGCCGATGTAGCCGGCGTACTTGGTCGCGATTTCCACCTGTTCGATCACGGCATCCGCCAGCTCCGCACCCAGGTCCGCGCGCAAGGTTTCACGTGAAACATGCGCCTCTTCCGGGCGCGCGACCCGGGTCACTTCGGTGAGCGTGTCGTGGCCGATACCGGGCCGCCGCAGCAGGTCCGCCAGGTTGTATTCGCGCTCGATCGCCTTGCCCAGCAGACGCTCCGCCTCCGCCGCCGCCAGGATGCCCGGGTGGACCCAGGTCGACTTCAGGCGCTCCTGCTCTCGGGCCACGGCGTCCTGCTTGCGGCTGAAGGCCGCCCAGCGTTGGTCATCGACCAAACCCAGCTCGCGGCCGAGGGCCGTCAGCCGGGCATCGGCGTTGTCCTCGCGCAGCTGAAGACGGTACTCCGCCCGGCTGGTGAACATCCGGTACGGCTCGCTGACACCCTTGGTGATCAGGTCATCGACGAGCACGCCCAGGTAGGCCTGATCCCGCCGCAACTGCAGTGCCGGCCGGCCCAGCGCCTGCAGCGCCGCATTCACGCCCGCGAAAAGTCCCTGCGCCGCCGCTTCCTCGTAGCCGGTCGTACCGTTGATCTGCCCTGCAAAGAACAGCCCGCCGATCGCGCGGGTCTCGAAGCTGGCCTTCAGCTCCCTTGGATCGAAGTAGTCGTACTCAATGGCATAACCCGGCCGGAGGATGTGGGCGTTCTCCAGCCCTGGCATCGACTGCACCGCGGCCAGCTGAACGTCGAACGGCAGCGAGGTCGAGATGCCGTTCGGGTAGAACTCGTTCGTGGTCAGTCCTTCCGGTTCCAGGAAGATCTGGTGCGAGTCCTTGTCGGCGAAGCGATTGATCTTGTCCTCGATGCTCGGACAGTAGCGCGGGCCCACGCCCTCGATCACGCCGGTGAACATCGGGCTGCGGTCGAAGCCGGACCGGATGATCTCGTGCGTGCGGAGGTTGGTGTGCGTGATCCAGCACGGCACCTGGCGCGGGTGCTGGCCGGCATGGCCCAGGAAGCTGAACACGGGCACCGGATCCAGATCGCCGGGCTGTTCAGTGAGGCGACTGAAGTCGATGCTGCGGCCGTCGATGCGGGGCGGCGTGCCGGTCTTCAAACGGCCCTGCGGCAACTTCAGCTCCTTCAGCCGTGCGGACAGCGTCACCGCGGGCGGATCACCCGCGCGCCCCGCCGCATGGTTCTGCAGGCCCACGTGGATCCGGCCGTCCAGGAAGGTCCCGGCCGTCAACACCACCGTCTTCGCGCGGAAGCGGATCCCCACCTGAGTCACGGCACCTGCGACCCGGTCGCCCCGGCCGTCCGACTCGACGATCAGGTCGTCGACCGCCTGCTGGAACAGCCACAGGTTGGGCTGGTTTTCCAGCCGGCGCCGGATCGCCGCCTTGTAGAGGATGCGGTCGGCCTGGGCGCGTGTCGCCCGCACCGCCGGCCCCTTCGACGAATTGAGGATCCGGAACTGGATGCCCGCCTCATCGGTCGCCGCCGCCATCGCCCCGCCCAACGCATCGACTTCCTTGACCAGATGGCCTTTGCCGATGCCGCCGATCGATGGGTTGCAGCTCATCTGCCCCAGCGTCTCGATGTTGTGGGTGAGCAGCAGGGTCGCGCAGCCCATGCGGGCAGCGGCCAACGCGGCCTCCGTGCCGGCATGGCCGCCGCCAACGACGATGACATCAAAACTTTGGGGGTGCAGCACGGTGGAAACGGCGCGAGCGCGCCGCCGCAAGAGGGAACTGCGAATTGTAGGAAGGCGTGCCTGACCCGAGGGCGCGCGCTGCCTCTGCGGTGGGGCGGCCGTCACGCCGCCCCTGCCCCTCGCGCCACGTGGCCGGATGGTTGACCGCGAGGGCGCATGCGCCACGCGCGGCACCCACCTATCATGGCCCCCGCCATGGACTGCCGACCCCGCTGCGCCGCCTGCTGCATTGCACCGTCGATCAGCTCGCCGATTCCCGGCATGCCGGAAGGCAAGCCCGCCGGGGTCGCCTGCGTCCAGCTGGATGCGGACCTGCGCTGCCGCCTGTTCGGCGACCCCAGCCGTCCGGCGGTCTGCCAATCGCTGGCCCCCTCGGCGTCGATGTGCCGAGGATCCAGCTGGCAGGCTGTGCTCTGGTTGACGCGCCTCGAACGCGCCACGCGGCCAGCCCAGCGCAGCAGTTCGGCGGATGTGTAAAAGAGGCCTGCGGAACAGGCCGTCGCTGCGCTGTCAGAGAGGGGATGTCAGCGCAGCTTGAAATCCAGGGCTCACCAACCGCCCTTCGGGCCCCAGCCACCCTTCGGTCCCCAACCGCCCTTCGGGCCCTGGGCGTTGATCTGGGACTGAGCGGCATTGCGATGCATGGCGGACCTCGCGGGTTGATCGAGAACCCGACTTGTCGGGGCTGGTAGTCATTCCAGCCCTTCCGCCACATGTGAACAATCTGTCAACTCTGACAGGGGTTTGTCAGTGAATGAGCCCCAGTCGCAACGCCTTCAATACCGCCAAATGCTTGCTGGGACATTCCAGTTTGCGCATGGCGTTGCCAATGTGGAGCACTGCCGTGCGCTCCGTGATGTTGAGGATCTTGCCGACCTCCCAGGCGGTTTTGCCCTCCATCGTCCACCGAAGCACTTCGACTTCGCGCGGGGTAAGGCCCGGCTTGTCGGGTTGCAGCGGCTTGGGCACCAGCACGCGCATGGCGGCGTCCAGCGCATAGACGGTGAGCAGCTGGACATCCGAGACCAGCCGCTGCACCTGTTGCGGATCATTTGGCAAATCACTGTGCCGATCCACGCCCAGGAAGAAGTGATGCCGGTCCGGCAGGTGCAGCGCCATCGCGATGCCATTGCGATAGCCGAACACCTGTTGCTCTTCCCAAAGCTCACCCGCGTTCTTCAGGACATAGGTGTCCTGGTTCCACACGATTGGCGCGCTCTGTTCGCGGCAGTGGCTCATCACCGGGTCGCGCTGTTGCGACTTCGGGTTGTCGAAGATCGCCTTGAAACCCGCGGGCGTGTTGTCGACGACGATGAACTCGCTGGCGCCGGGCGCGTGATCGACCACCGTCATGGCCGACACCGTGTCAAAGCCCAACCGCTGCGCGGCCCGAACCACCTCAGCCCTGAACTCATCCCGGGTGCGGGACTGCAAGAGCGTGGAATAGCTGCTCGGAAGCATGCGTGAAGTACTCGGCGGTGCCTGTGAGAGCGAGGGTGCCCTGCAAGGTCTGACAGATTCCAAGCCAGGGGGCGGATGACGAAACTGCGACATTCCTCATACCACAGGGAGTTCGGAATGAATGCCTCCGCCGCGGTTTCGTACATGCCGACCTGGAGCCTGCATATGCTGCAACCGATATTCTGGCAGGTCGACCGCATTCCTTTGTTGCATCTGCGGCACCTGGGCACGCATGTGGCCCAGCCTGCCAAAGACTGCACGCGCGGGCGAACGGTGTGGGCTGACCAGTCGGAGCGCGGCGACGTGGCCCTGTCCTGGGACTGGACATTCACCGCGGCACGGGGCGCCAGCATGGACGACCCGTTCGGCTTGGTCACGAACCTGCGCTTCGTCGACGCCAACTGCGAGGTGCTGACCGCGGTGCACGCGGCGCCGCACCTGACGTCCATCGTGCACGGCCTGCCCTGGGAAGACGAGGTCTGGCGCCTGGTCGACAGCCGCCAGCTCACCGCCGCCTGAGGGGCCCTGAACAGCGCGCCGCGGGGCCGCTTCCCTCGCGCGTCAGCGCAGCGCCGCGCCGCGCAGCTGGTGCGCGACGAACGCGACGCACAGCGCCGTGCCCAGCAGCGCCACGCCCAGCGGCGCCAGCAGGTCGGGCGCCCCGATCAGCTCGCCCTTCAGCACACGGCCCATCAGCGTGATCTGCGCCAGTGCCGGCACCCACAGGTGCCAGGCCTTCTCGCCCTCCTGGCCGAACAGGCTCACCAGCGGCAGCAGCGACACGCCGAGCAGCACGACCGTGTTGTTCGCCTGCGCCTCCTTGAAGCTGCGGCAGCGGATGGCCACGGCCATCAGCAGCGCGGACATCATCGCCGCCAGCGGCAGCAGCAGCGCCAGGAAGAGCGCCGCCTCGCGCAGGCCGAACTGGAACATCGTCGCCAGCGATTCGCTGCGCAACAGCCACTGCGCCGGCAGGAAGCTGAAGCAGGACAGCACCGCGATCAGCATCGCGACGACGGACACCGCCCCCCACTTGCCGAGCACCAGCGCGTGCCGCGGCACGGGGTTCATCAGCAGCGGCTCCAGCGAGCCGCGCTCGCGCTCCCCGGCCGTGGTGTCCATCGCCGCGTTCAGCGCGCCGTACAGCACGGCCATCAGCACCGCGAAGGGCAGCATCGCCATCACCTGCGCCGCGCGCGCCCTCGGCTCGGCCAGGTCGCGGGGCTGCAGCTGCACCGGCTGCAGCAGGCCCGGCGCCACGCCGCGCCAGGCCAGCCGCAGCTGGACCTGCTCGCGCGAAAATCCACCTAGCAATTGGTTGACGCGTCCCATGCCGCTCGCTGCCCGATTGTTCGCACTGGCCCAGACGATCTCGACGACCGGCGCGACGCCGCGCACCAGCTCGTCCTCGAAGCCCGGCTGAATGACGACCACCGGGTCACCGAAGGCCCGGCTGACGAGCGCGCGCTCGTAGTCCGGCGGCGGCGACTTGATGCTGTACGACTGGCGCTCCAGGTAGTTGCGCAGGCTCGGCGCATGCTCGATGCCGACCACGTGGACCTCGCGCGCTTCGGCCCGCTCCTCGAAGCTGGCAACCAGGAAAGACAGCGCGACCAGCAGCACCGGCCCCATCGCCACCGAGGACAGCAGCACCATCACCAGCGTGCGCCGGTCGCGCAGCGCGTCGACCAGCTCCTTCAGGAAGACGACCCACGCGCTCTTCATGGCCGCCCCTTTTGTTTGATATCAACCGCCGCATGCCCGGCCGCCTCCGCGGCGCCGAAGGCCAGTTCGACGAAGCAGGCCTCGAAGTCGTCGTGCCCGGTGCGCGCCAGCAGCTCCGGCACGCTGCCCTCGGCCACGGTGCGCCCATGCGAGACCACCACCACCCGGTCGCACAGCCGCTCCACCTCCTGCATGATGTGCGTGGAGAAGACGATGCACTTGCGCTCGACGTCGCGCAGCCGGCGCAGCGCCTCGCGCAGGCTGCGCGTGGCCACCACGTCCAGCCCGTTGGTCGGCTCGTCCAGGATGATGTGCGAGGGATCGTGCACCAGCGCCCTGGCCAGCGCGGTCTTCATGCGCTCGCCCTGGCTGAAGCCCTCGGTGCGGCGGTCGAGCAGCGGACGCATCTCCAGCATGTCGGCCAGCTGCTCGGCGCGGGCGGAGGCCTGCTCGCGGCTCAGCCCGTGCAGGCGTCCGTAGTAGATGACGTTCTCGCGCGCCGTCAGCCGGGGATAGACGCCGCGCGCGTCCGACAGCACGCCCATGCGCGCCAGGGCCCGCTGCGGCGCCTGCGCCACGTCGATGCCGTCCACCGCGATCCGCCCGGCATCGGGCCGCACCAGCGCGGCAACCATGCGCAGCGTGGTGGTCTTGCCGGCGCCGTTCGGCCCCAGCAGGCCGGTGATGCACGCGTCGGCGGCGCGGAAGCTGAGGTCCTGCACCGCCTGCACCACGTTCTGCCGGCGGCCCCGGCCCTGGGTGAACCGCTTGCTCAGCGCCTGCACCTCGATCACCGCGACACCTCCGCCGCGGAGGCCGCCGGCATCGGCGCGATCGGCGCGATCGGCGCGATCGGCACGAACACCGGCGGCCGCGGCAGCGATGCGGCGCAGCCGGCCTCGACGTTCAACGCCGCGTCGTCCGTGGCTTCGGTGATGAAGCGCGCCGCCGCGTCGCGCATGCAGGCCAGCGACAGCACGCCATGCCCCGCCTCGGCGACGACGACGTGCCGCGCCTTCGCGCCCAGCGCGGCGGCGACCCGCGCACCATGGCGCGGCGGCGTCGCCGGGTCCGCCCCCCCTGACAGCACCAGCGTCGCCGACGCCGCCGGTTGCAGGCGGTAGAACTCGGCCGGCGGCGTGCCGCGCGGCCAGCCCTCGCAGACGCGGCGGTACAGCGCCAGGTTGATGCTGCCGAAGTCGCGACCCGCGGCCGCCGCATCGCCCGCAGCCACCCTCGGCATGTCCTCGGCGCAGACCACCGAGAAGTGCATGCCGGACGCCAGGCCGCCGCCGGCGCCCAGCGCCTGCGCCAGGCCCACCAGCGGCTCGAAGCGGCCGCCCGCGGCCGCCTCCAGCGCGGCCGGAAGGCCGGCAGCGAGCGGCGGCGCGTAGAGCGGCCCGCGCACCAGGCCGAGCAGCGTGCTGCGGTCGATGCGCAACACCTCGGCCTGGCCGGTGACGGGATGCTGGACGCGTACTTCGCGCGGCAGCGATGCCAGCAGCGCCTGCCATTGCGCGGGCAGCGCGGGGTGGCGCGCGCGGCAGCGGGCATCCTTCTCGCAGGCGGCGAACAGCGCGTCCAGCGCCGCCTGGTTGTCGCTCGAGAACGAGGCCGGCATCGCCATGTCGGGTGGCGCCACGCCGTCGATGACCGCGCGGCGCACACGCTGCGGGAACTGCCGCTGGTACTCCAGCACCGCGCGCGTACCGTACGAGAAGCCGATGGCATTGACCTGCGCCGCGCCCAGCGCTTCCCGCACCGCGTCGACGTCGGCCATCGCAATGCTGGTGGTGTACTGCCGCAGGTCGCCGTGCGGCAGGCGCTGCAGCGCATCGCGGCAGGCGGCCAGGCGCTCCAGCTGCCGCGCCTGATCGAGCAGCAGGGCCAGCGGCTGCGGCGGCTGCCGTTCGGCGTCGTCCGGGCATTTCAGCGGCGCGCTTTGCCCGGTGCCGCGCTGGTCGACGAAGACCAGGTCGCGCCGGTTGTTCAGCCGCGCGAACTGCTGCGACAAAGGACCGGCCACCATGATGGCGCTCTGCCCCGGCCCGCCGGCGAAGAAGAAGACCGGGTCGGGCAGCTTGCGCTGCGCCAGCGCCGGCAGCACCGCGTAGTGCACCTGGATCTGCGGCCCCTGCGGGCGTGCAGGGTCCAGCGGGCGCGTGACGCTGCCGCAGCGCGCCTCGTGCTCGACCCCCTTCAGGCGGCAGGGGGCCAGCGCCGGCGCGGCCACATCGGCCTGCGCGGCCGCACCGATCGCCAGCCCGCAGGCCGCCGCGAACGCGCGGGGCAGCACGGCGGAGCGCCGCGTGGCCCCGCTGCGCCTGCGCGCCGGTCTCATGCGGCGACGAGGCGCTTGAGCTCGCCGCTGGCGATCAGCGCTTCGAGGTCCTGCGCACCGCCGACCAGCGTGCCCTTGACGAACACCATCGGAAAGGTCGGCCAGCCCGTCCACATCTTCAGTGCGTTGCGGCGCCTCCATTGGCTGAAGTAGTTCCCGTAGCCGATGTAGTGGTAAGGAATGCCCGCCGCCTCCAGCGCACGGCGGGCGCGGCGCGGGAACGGGTTCTGCCCCATGCCCACCACCACCACCGCGTGCGCCGCGGTGGCCGCCAGCACGTCGCGCACGGTGCTGGCGTGCAGTTCTGCGACCTTCTGCCGGATGGCGGGATGAATCTGCGATTCGTCGAGGATGTGTCTCGGCATGGCGGGTTCCGTCGAAAGGTGTGAAGCCCCGGCCGCCGCGCCGCGCGATCGGCGCAATGGCGCAGCGGCGGGCGGGGACTTTCGGGCGGCAAGGTATCGTACGTGCCCCACCTGCCCACGGAGGATGACATGAAGCTCTACTACAGCCCGGGCGCCTGCTCGCTCTGCCCGCACATCGTCCTGCACGAGACCGGGTTGCCCCACGAGGCAGTGCTGGCCAGCACCAAGACCCACAAGCTGGTCGACGGCACCGACTACTACACCATCAATCCGAAGGGTTACGTGCCGCTGCTGGAGCTGGACGACGGCCAGCGCCTGTCCGAAGGACCGGCCATCGTGCAATACCTGGCCGACCAGGCGCCCGCGAGCGGCCTGGCACCGGCCGCCGGCACCTTCCAGCGCTACCGGCTCATCGAGTGGCTCAACTTCATCTCGAGCGAGCTGCACAAGAGCTACTCGCCGCTTTTCAATCCGGGGATCCCCGAGGAAGCCAAGGCGGTCTACCGGGACAAGCTGATCGGCCGCTACAAGTACATCGACGAGCAGCTCGAAGGCCGCGACTACCTGCTGGGCGAGCAGTTCACCGTCGCCGACGCCTACCTGTTCACGGTGACGAACTGGGCCTCGCGGGTCGGCGTCGACCTGTCGGGCTTCGCGCGGGTGCAGGCCTTCCAGGCCCGCGTGGCCGCGCGGCCGGCAGTGCAGGCGGCCATGAAGGCCGAAGGGCTGATCAAGTAAAGCGCACGCCGGCTCTCGAGGCATGAACGAAACCGGGCATGCCCGGTTCGTTCACCGCACGTCCAATCCGGCCCAGGCCGCCTCAAGTCGCCTCAAGTCGCCTCACGTTGCCTCCAGTTCCCTGAAGGCGCATCAGGCCGACGGCTTCGACAGCGATTTCGACAGCGCGTCGCAGGTGGCGCGCTGCGCATCCGCGGCATCGATGCGGCCACAGACCCCCTCCAGCCGACGCCGCAGCCGCTCCAGTGCGGCGTTATGCCGGCCACCGGCGTTCCAGGCCCCGAGCTTCGATCCCACGCGCTGCAGCGCGCGGGCGCTGCGCTCGTAGAACGCGCCCTTGTCCTGCCCCGCCTCGCTGAACAGCTGGGCCGCCGTCTTCTCGATGCGCGCCGCATCCTGCGGCGCCAGCTCCACCAGGGCCGACAGGTAACCCGCGCCCCACTGCAGCCGCGTCGCCGGGCCCTCGGACTTCTCGTAGGCCTGCCGGTACCAGCCCAGCGCCTCGTCGTGGCGGCCCAACCTGCGCGCATTGCCGGCCAGCTGGCTCATCAGGTAGTACGGCGAGTGGCTCTTCGTGAGGTTGGCCTTCAGGAGCGCGTCGCTCTCGGCCCACAACCCCGCCTGGCCGAGCACGTACGCGGCCGAGGTGATCACGGCCTGGCGCTCATAGCCGTCGGTGATCTCGCGGTCGTCGCGGGCGGCCAGCTCCTTCACCTCCTGCAACAGCGCGGCGTCCAGCGCCGGATGGCGCTCGTCCTTCGCGCCGGCCAGCCGCGCCAGGTTCACGCGGCCCAGCAGCGCCGACTGGCGGTCGGCCCGGGACAGGCTCGGGTCGGCCTGCAGGCGCTTCAGCGCGGCGTCGAAGGCGGCGGCCAGGGCCTGGCGCGCGGCGCCGGGTTCGGGCGCCAACGCGCGGGTGATCTCGTCCGGGTAGTTCACCACGGTGTCGATTTGCGCGCGCGTCGCGGCCGGGTCGGCCAGCAGCTTCTTCACGCGGTCGACCGTCGCGGCGTCGGGCTTCAGGCCTTTGCCGTCGTCGCTCTCGGCCAGCGCCTTCAGCAGCAGGCGGGTCGCCGCTTCGGCTTCCGCCGCCGGCACGGCCGCCGCCAGCTGCGCCAGCACCCCGGCACGCTCGGCCTCGGGCACCAGCGCCTCCCGGTCGGTGCCCCAGGAGTACAGCGCCAATGCGCGCCATTCGTTCGGCGCCAGCGGCTTGCCGGCCCGCGCATCAGCCAGCACCGCCTTCACCGGGCGGCCCCCGGCCAGGCCTTGCTGCAGCATGGACATCACCTGCGGTGCATCGGCCTCGCCGGGCAGGCGGGTGATCTCATGGCCATCGGGCGCCATCAGGATCATCGTCGGGTAGCCGCGCACCTTGAAGCGCGTGCCCAGCTTCTGCGCGCCGGGCAGGTCGCCATCGACGTGCACCGCGACGAAGTTCTTCGACAGGCCGATGAAGTCCTGGCGATTGAACAGCGTCGCCTTCAGCTGGTTGCAGGGTGGACACCACTTCGCGCCCCAGTACAGCAGCACCGGCCTCTTCTCGGCGCGGGCCCGCGCCAGCGCGGCGTCGACCTGGGCGTCGGCGGCCGCGCTGAGCCATGCGACGCCGGGGCCGGGCGGGGTCGGCGCGGCCGCGGCGGGCTGCGCCAGCAGCAGCGCGACGGCGAGCAGGGCGGCATGGGCAACCGGGTTCAGGCGGCGGCGCATCGGCGGGGCTCCATCGTGGGGAGCGGTCATTGTGCTCAGTCGTCCATGGCCCTGCCCCCCGCACGGACCCGGATCCGGCGGGTGCAAGGCGCCGTGGGCGCCGGCGCAGCGGCGGCACGCTGCTGCGGCGGCGCGCCTGCGGCCAGGCTGCAGGGCTGGCGGCACCGCACGCCCGCGCATTGCGGCGGCCAGGCCGCCGCGACTCACCAGCCGGCCTGCTCGTCGCCTTCGTGCGGCTCCGGCGCCGCGCGGGCCAGCGCCATCCAGATGCCGAAGGGCAGCTTCATTGCCCGCGCGGGTGCCGGGCGCTGCACCTCGATCGCGCCGCCGTCGTGCGCCAGCATCACGCCGTAGCAGGACGGCACGTCATCCGCATCGCCGATGCCCTCGCGCAGCACGTACCAGCACTGGCCGGCGATCTGGCGGTAGGCCTCGCCCTTCAGTGGCTTGCGCAGGTCGGCCAGCAGGTCGGCCCGGCGCACCTTGATCTCGTGCACCACCGGTTCCAGGTAGTCCTCGACCGAGGTGTGGCGCACCGAGTAGACGTCCGGCATCGCCATCGCCCAGGCCGCGGCATCGCCCTCACCCACCCGCGCGCGCAGTGACAGTCCGCGCCAGACGATGCGGCCGGCACGCTGCATCTCGCGTGCGATGCGGCCGACCAGCGCCTCGTGCGCGTCGCGCGTGGCGCGGTTGCGCTGCAGCGTGTGCGCCAGCAGCGCGATGCCGGCATCGGTGACGCGCACCGTCTCGCGGCCATGGCCATCTCTTTCACGCGATAGCAAGCCCGCGGCCAGCAGCTCGACTTCAATCAAGTCCTGGTAAGGCCAGCCGGCCGAGCGCCACACGTCGCGCAGGCGGCGGCGGTGCGCCAAGCCCAGGGGCGGGGCCGATGCACCGCCCGGCGCCGGGAAGGACGCGCCGCCCGGCGCCCCACCGGATGGCACGCCATCGTCGTCGATCGGAAGGCCACCCATGTCCCAGCTCGCGCGCCGCGTCACACCCGCATCGACGGCTCGGTGCAGGTGCCCATCGTGGCGACCAGTGCATCGAGGAAGGCGCGCGTGCGCGCCGGCATCAGCCGCCGGCTGGGGAAGACCGCCCAGCAGCTGCCCGGCGGCAGGCACCAATCGGGCAGCACACGCACCAGCGCACCGCCGGCCACGCGCGTGCGGGCATAGAAGTCGGGCACCGCGACGATGCCGTGGCCGGCCAGCGCCATGCTCAACAGCACCTCGGGCGAGTTGGCCAGCGTGCGCTTCTCCGGGCTGCGCTCCCAGCGCTCGCGCGCGTCGCCCTCGTCCCGGGTCAGCGACCAGACCTGGGCGTCCCCGCTGCGCTTGAGCAGCAGCAGCCCGTGCAGCGCAAGCAGGTCGTCCGGCTCGCGCGGCTCGCCCACCGCCTGCAGGTAGGCCGGCGCCGCGTACAGGCCCATCGTCATCTCCGCCAGCCGGCGCGCCGCCAGCTGGCTGTCGTCCGGCAGGTCGCCCATGCGCACCGCCAGGTCGAAGTTCTCGCCGATCAGGTCGACACGGCGCGGCGACAAGTCCAGCTCGAGCTGGATCGCCGGATGCTCGCGCACGAACGCGGCCAGCATGGCCGGCAGCGCCGAGCCGGCGAAGTCAGCCGGCATCGACACCCGCAGCCGCCCACTGGGCTTGGACTGCCGGTGCTGGGCCAGTGCCTGCGCGCCCTCGACCTCGGCCGCGAGCGCGCGCGCGTGGTCGAGCACGCCCAGGCCGAAATCCGTGATCGCCAGCTTGCGGGTGCTGCGCTGCAGCAGGCGCTCGCCCAGGCGCTTTTCCAGGGCCGCGACACGGCGCGACACCGTGGACTTGGGCAGCTGCACCCGCTCGGCGGCCCGGCTGAAGCTGCCCGATTCGGCCACGCGGGCGAACAGCAGCAGGTCGTTGGCATCCAGATCCACCGGGCGATTGTTCCGCTGATGGAACTTACCTGTGCAGATTGACCACTTCTGTTGCTCAACTATCACCAATAGAGTGAATCCCATCGATCAACCCACCGCCCGGAGTCCCCATGAACATCCTGCAAGTCAATTCCAGCGCCCGTGCGTATGCGAACGGGGCCGGCTCCATCTCCACCCGCCTCGGCGACGACTTGGTGCGCGGCCTGCTCGCCGCCCACCCGGGCGCCAGCCACACGCTGCGCGACCTGACGCACAACCCGCATCCGGTGCTGGACGAAACCACGCTCGGCGCGCTGTTCACGCCCGCCGAAGCGCGCACGCCGGAACAGGCCGCCCGCGTCGCGCTGGACGATGCGCTGATCGCCGAGATCCAGGCCGCCGACGTCGTGGTGCTGGGCGTGCCGATGTACAACTTCGGCGTCAGCGCGCAGCTCAAGAACTGGATCGACGCCATCTCCCGAGCGCGGGTCACGTTCCAATACACCGCCAACGGCCCCGAAGGCCTGCTGAAGGGCAAGACCGTCTACGTGGTGACGACCCGCGGCGGCGTGCACCGCGACCAGGCCAGCGACACCGTGGTGCCCTACCTGCGCAACGTGCTCGCCTTCCTGGGCATGACCGACGTGCACGTGGTCTACGCCGAGGGCCTGGCGATGGGGCCCGAGGCCGAGGCCAAGGGCATCGCCGATGCCCAGGCGCAGATTGCCGCGCTGCTGCACGATGACGCCGTGACCGCCTGATCCCCCAACGCCACTGAAAGGACCGATCACCATGACCACGACCACCGCCGCACCCGCCGTCGTCACCCGCGGCCGCGCCGTCGAGCGGCTGGTCGCCGGCCAGCCCACCAGCGACGGCGCCGGCGTCAAGCTCACGCGCGTGCTGACGCAGCCGCTGCAGCGCCGGCTCGATCCCTTCCTGATGCTCGACGCCTTCGGCTCCGACAGCGCGGACGACTACATCGCCGGCTTCCCGGACCACCCGCACCGCGGCTTCGAGACCGTGACCTACATGCTGGCCGGCCGCATGCGCCACCGCGACTCCGCGGGCAACGAGGGCCTGTTGACCAACGGCGGCGTGCAGTGGATGACCGCCGGCCGCGGCGTGATCCACAGCGAGCTGCCGGAGCAGGAGGAAGGCCGCATGGAGGGCTTCCAGCTGTGGCTGAACCTGGCCGCGGCGGACAAGATGCAGCCCGCCGGCTACCGCGACATCCCGGCAGCGCAGATCCCCGAATTCACGCGCGACGGCACGACGGTGCGCGTGATAGCGGGCCGAAGCCACGGCATCGACGGCGCCGTGCAGCGCCCGCGCACCGAGCCGCTGTACCTGGACCTGCACCTGCTGCCCGGCGCACGCTTCGAGCAGCCGCTGGACCCGGCCCTGAATGCCTTCGTCTACGTCTACCGCGGCGCACTGCAGGTGGGCGAGACCCCCGTGCCGCAGCAGCGCATGGCGATCCTGGCCAACACCGCCGGTTCCGACGGCGTGGTGCTGCAGGCGGCGGACGCTCCGACCCGCGCCCTGCTCATCGCCGGCCGCCCGCTGAACGAGCCGATCGCGCAGTACGGGCCGTTCGTGATGAACACGCGCGACGAGCTGATGCAGGCGGTCGAGGACTTCCAGGCAGGGCGCCTGGCCTGAACGGCAAAGTGAGCGGCCAGCGCATGGCCGCTCTTTTTGTGCGTCAGCGATCCCGGCGCAGCGCTGCCGTCGGCGCCGGCGCGTCACCGATCACGAACAGCGTGTAGACGCCGCGCGACGCCAGCGTGGTGTCGGACGAATGCAGCGGCGTGCTGCTGAGCGGCCAGCTCACGATCAAGCGCTGCGCGCTGCCGCCGGCCACGCTGGCATGGGTTGATGCGGCACCGGCCAGCACGTCGTTGGCGATGGCCACCGCATCGACCGTCATCGTCAGCCCGCCCGCCAGGCCGTTGGCCGCCTGCACCAGGCGCAGCCGCGCCTGCGTGCTGGACGAGGCCGGCAGGCGGTTGTCGTCGGCCAGCACCGCCATCTGCGGCGTGGCCGCGGGGCCCCACACCAGCAGCGTGGTGTCGGTGCCGGCGGCCAGCGTCACGTTCTGCGTGCTCACCGGCTGGCCGTTGACGCTCAGGCTGAAGGCCGGCGTGCCGGCCGTCACCGTGGTGTAGGCACCCACGGTGGGCGAGGTGCCGGCCGTCATCAGCGCGCTGCCGCCCAGGCTGGCCGTGACCTTCCCGTTCTCCGCCACCGAAGCCACCAGGCGCACCCGCGCCAGCGTGTTGCCCAGCGCGGACACGCTGCCCTGCTGGGTCAGCAGCAGCGCCTGCGTCAGCACGCTGCCGGCGGTGGGCGTGACGACCAGCGTCGCCACCTGCGTGCTGGACAGCACGAGGCCGGTGGCGTCGAAGCGCAGCTGGCTCTTGTCGCCGGCGGCCGTGACGCGCAGGCGATAGGTGCCGGCGCTCAGCGTGGCGTAGCCCACCGCGCTGCCGCCGGCCACGCCGTTGGCGACCGGGCTGGCGGCGTCCAGGCTGTCGGCCGCGCCGGTCAGGTAGACGTCGACGCTGCCGGCGTCGGGCGCCGCATTCAGCACCATCACCTTGGCCTGGCCGCTGGCGGCGGCGCTGGCGTTCTCTTCCAGCAGCGCGGTGGCCACGTCGCCCAGCGTGCCGTAGGCGACCACGGTGTAGGCCTTGCCTTCGGCCAGCGTGCGGCTGGTGCTGGCCAGCGTGGACGCGCTGCCGGCGCTGGTCACGGCGGTGGCGTACGTGCCCTGCTTCAGGTTCGCATAAGCGCCCACCGCGCCGGAACCGATGCTGGTGTTGCGCCGCGTGTCGCCCACCTGCAGGTCCATCGACGGGTACGCGGTGGTGGCGTTGAGCAGGCGCACGCGGGCCACGTCGTCCACGTCCTCCTCCACCTGCCCGCCGCAGGCCGCGAGCAGGACGGTGCCTGACGCGCCCACCAGCAGCCGGCGGCGGCCGATGCCGCTTGCCTCGCTTCTCTGCATCGCCACGGGCAGCATTGCCACTGGCTTCATCGCCGCGGCCTTCGTCATGCGCTTCGTCATTCGGTCACCTGCACGCCCTTCCAGAACGCGACCCGGCCCTTGATCTGCCGCGCCGCCTCGCTCGGTTCGGGGTAGTACCAGACCGCGTCCGGGTTCATCTCGCCATTGACGAGCAGGCTGTAGTAATGCGCCTGGCCCTTCCATGGGCAGCTCGTGCGGTGGTTGCTGAAGGTCACGTGATCGCGCTTCAGTGACGATTCGGGAAAGTAGTGGTTGCCTTCCACGACGACGGTGTCGTCGCTCTCGGCGATGGTGACGCCGTTCCAGACTGCTTTCATGCGCCGGTCCCCCTGGGAATGTCGAAAGAGGCGCGATCGTAAGTCGTGCCCCGCGTCCCTCCTGGCGCCTCCCCCATGAAAAAACCCGCCGCTCCGGCAGCGGAGCGGCGGGCCGAAGTCCCCCGGGTCGAGGGGACGGGAGGAGTGGACTCCCGGTGAGCGTGGCGGCTGCGGTCAGCCCGGCTGCGTGGTCGGCGCTGTCTGCGTCGCCTGCGCCGAGAAGAGCTGCTGCGCGCCCTGGAATTCGTTGGCGGCCAGGCCGTCGAGGCCGAACAGCAGGCCCAGCGTGACGATGGCGGCCAGGCCGAAGGCGGTGGCTTGGGTGGTGAAGGCGTTCGTCATGGTGGGCTCCGGCTTGTTCGTGGTGTGTCGATGGAGCGGACTCTAGGCAAGGCCCTCGCGCCGCGCGATCGACGTGCGACCAGCCTGCGCGCGCGGCGGACGAAGCGCCGCCACGGCCGATGAACGGGCACGGCCGCCGCAACCGCTAAGCTGAGCGGCCTATGGCCACTTCCCCTCCTGCGCTGCAGATCGGCGGCCTGCGCTACCGCTGGCCCGGTGCCGCGGCCGACGTGCTGCGGATCGACACGTTGTCCATCGCGCCCGGCGAACGCGTCTTCCTGCGCGGCCCCAGCGGCTGCGGCAAGAGCACGCTGCTGTCGCTGATGGCGGGCGTGCTGCTGGCCGATGCCGGCGAGGTCGCCCTGCTCGGCGTGCCCTGGTCCGGCCTGTCTTCCGCCCGGCGCGACCGGCGCCGCGCCGACCACCTCGGCTACATCTTCCAGCAGTTCAACCTGCTGCCCTACCTGTCGGTGCTGGACAACGTGCGCCTGCCCTGCCGCTTCTCGAGCCGCCGCGCCGAACGCAGCCGCCCTGGCGACGCCGAACGGCTGCTGCAGCGCAGCGGCCTGGCCGCGGCGCTGTGGTCGCGGCCGGCCTCGGCGCTGTCGGTGGGCCAGCAGCAGCGCGTGGCCGCGGTGCGGGCGCTGATCGGCGGCCCCGAGCTGGTGGTGGCCGACGAGCCCACGTCCGCGCTCGACGAGGACCTCCGCGAATCCTTCATGGCGCTGCTGCTGGACAGCTGCGCCGACGCCGGCAGCGCGCTGGTCTTCGTCAGCCACGACAGCCGCCTGGCCGCTCACTTCGACCGCCAGCTCGACCTGCCCACGCTGAACCACGCCGCCACGCCGGCCACCCGGGCGGAGGCCGCGGCATGACGCCCCTGGTCACCCTGGCCGCGCGCAGCGCCTGGAACCGCCGCTTCGTGCTGGCGCTGGTCGTCGCCTCGATCGCGCTGTCGTCCTTCCTGCTGATGGGCATCGAGCGCATCCGCCAGGACGTGCGCGAGAACTTCGCCCAGGCCGTCTCCGGCACCGACCTCATCGTCGGTGCGCGCACGGGCCCGGTGCAGCTGCTGCTGTACTCGGTGTTCCGCATCGGCAACGCCACCAACAACATCCGCTGGAGCAGCGTGCAGGCGTTGGCGCAGCACCGCGCGGTGGCGTGGATGGTGCCGCTGTCCTTGGGTGATAGCCACCGCGGCTTCCCGGTGCTGGGCACCACCGGCGACTACTTCAGGCACTTCAAGCACGGCGACAAGCAGCCGCTGCGCCTGGCCCAGGGCCAGGCCTTCGCAGGCCTGTACGAGGTGGTGCTGGGTGCCGAGGTGGCACGCCGGCTGAACTACGGGCTGGGCCAGCGCATCGTGCTCGCGCATGGCGACGGCGCCATCGCCGCCAACGACCATGCCGACAAGCCCTTCACGGTCGTCGGCATCCTCGCCCCCACCGGCACGCCGGTGGACCGCACGCTGCACGTCAGCCTGCAGGCGATCGAGGCGCTGCATGCCGACTGGATCGCCGGCGCCCGCCTGCCCGGCATGGCGCTGTCGGCCGAGGCCGCCGCGCAGCGCGACCTGACGCCGCGCAGCGTCACGGCGGTGCTGCTGGGACTGAAGAACCGCGCCGCGGTGTTCTCCGTGCAGCGCGAAGTCGCCCACTTCCGCGACGAACCGCTGCTCGCCATCCTGCCCGGCGTCGCGCTCGATGAGTTGTGGGACGTGGTGGCGCTGGGCGAGCGCGGCCTGCAAGCCATGAGCGCGCTGGTGGCCGTCGTCAGTCTCGGCGGCCTGATGGCGGTGATCCTGGCCGGCCTGAACGAGCGCCGGCGCGAGCTGGCCATCCTGCGCGCCGTCGGCGCCGGGCCGCGGCAGATGCTGTGGCTGCTGGCGCTGGAAGGCGGGCTGGTCACGCTGGCGGGCGTGGCCATCGGCGTGCTGGGATGCTGGGCCGCGGTGGCGGCGCTGGGCGGCTGGATCCAGGGGCAATTCGGCCTCACGCTGCAGGCCGCCCCGCCTGGCGCGCCAGAATGGCGGCTCATCGGCGCGCTGGTGGCCGGCGGCTGGCTCGCGAGCCTGGTGCCGGGCTGGCGTGCCTACCGCCTGTCGCTGGCCGACGGCCTGTCGCCGAGACTGTGATGCCCCACCGCCCCTCCTCCTTCGCCGCGCCCGCCCGCCGCCGGGCGCTCATCGGCCTGGCCGCGGCCGCCTGGTCCGCGGCATCCGCCGTCTCCGCCCAGCCCTCGTCCAGGCCCGGCGCCTACACCGAGTTGCGCTGGGACGACCTGGTGCCCAAGGGCTGGGATCCGATGGCCGGCTTCAAGGACAAGAACATCGGCGCCCTGGTCGACGGCGATCCGAAGACCATGGACATGATGAGCAAGCTGCGCGAGGTCTGGGACAACGCCCCGGCCGAGACGCGGCTGGACGGCGCCGCCGTCAAGCTGCCCGGCTACCTGGTGCCACTGGATGAAGGCAAGGCCGGCATCACCGAATTCCTGCTCGTGCCCTACTTCGGCGCCTGCGTGCACAGCCCGCCGCCGCCGGCCAACCAGATCGTGCTGGTCGTGCCGGCCAAGCCCATCACCGGCTACCAGACGATGGACACGGTCTGGGCCAGCGGCCGGCTGCGCACCGCACGCCAGGGTTCGCCGATGGGCACCAGCGCCTACCGGCTCGAAGCCGCGCTGGTGGACCGTTACCAGGCCCCGGGGCGCTGAACGCGCCGCAGTTCCTTGCGCATGCCCGCTCATCGCACCACGGCCGGCCGGCCGTGGCACGTCCGGCAAACGCGCCGGCCCTGATCCGGGATCACAGCCAGGCGGCCAGCTGCCAGGCCAGCGGCGCCACGTCGCCGATCGCATCGAAGCTGCTGTGCTCCACCACCGCCAGCCCGCGCGACAGGTCCAGGCTGGAATCGAACCAGCCACAGCCGGCGGGCAGGGCGTCCGGGTCGGCGGCCCCGGGTGCGGCCGGCGGCAGGGTCGGGAACGGACAGGCGCCCAGATCGGCACGCGGGTCGGTGAGCGTCGCAAGCATCGGGAGTCCTCCTGGGTCGGTTTCTGCGTGTTGATGGGAGCGGCATCGTGCCGACCGCGACCGCGGCGCACCATCACCCAGCGGGTGGGACCGGTGGGGTGTCCCCCTTCCGGGTGGAACGGCGGCGGCTGATAAGCTCCCGCCCCTTCCCATGCGCCGCCCCCTGCTGACCCTGCTCGCGTTGCTGGTGCTGCTGATGCAGCCCGCGGCGCTGCTGCATGCGTTGTCGCACGAGCCCGGCGGTGCGCACGCGGCCGCGGCGGCCAGCAGCGCCACGCAGGACAGCACCGACGCCGACGGCGCCGACGAGCCCGCCGGCCTGGACTGCCTGCAGTGCCTGGCCTTCGCCGCGCTCGGCGGCGCCGCGCTGCCGTTCACCCTGCGGCTGTTCCGCAGGCCGCTGCTGCGGCATGCCGCCCCTTGCGGCCCCGGCCGGGTGCTGGGTGCCGGCACCGGCGCGGGCTACCACGCCCGCGGGCCGCCCGCCCTCGCCTGAGGGCTCGCCACCCCATCCGCCGCGCCCGCTCGTCCACCCGGGTGGACGCCTGCCCGTGCGCGCCGGCTGGAGGCATCCGCCCTGACTGCCCGTCGCCCCCGTGCCGCGCCTTGCCAGGCGGCTGCACGGTGCCGCACTCGTCTCGCCAGGAATCCATTCGATGTCATCCGTTCTGCCGGCCGGCCGCCCCCGCGTGCGCCCGGCCCCTGCCGCCGCGCCCCTGCGGGCCGCCCTGTCCTCCCCGTTCGCCGCGCTGCCGCTGGCCCTGCTGACGCTGGCGCCGCTGGCGGCCGCGGCCCAGGCCACCGAGCACGTGGCCGCCAACAGCGTGGTCATCACCGGCCACCCGCTCGGCCGCGACGAACTCGCGCTGCCCGCCAGCGTGCTGAGCGGCGAGGCCCTGGCCCGCCGCCGCGCCGGCACGCTGGGCGCCACGCTCGACGGCCTGCCCGGCGTCGCCAGCTCCGGCTTCGGCCCGCAAAGCGCGCGGCCGGTGATCCGCGGGCTCGATGGCGACCGCATCCGCCTGCTCGACAACGGCGCCGCTTCCGCCGACGCCTCCAGCCTCAGCTTCGACCATGCCGTCGCCCTCGACCCGCTGCTGATCGAGCGCGTCGAGGTGCTGCGCGGCCCCGCCGCGCTGCTGTACGGCGGCAACGCCAGCGGCGGCGTCGTCAACACCATCGACAACCGCATCCCGCGCGGGGCGCTGTCGGGCCTGGGCGGGCGGGCCGAGCTGCGCCTGGGCGGCGCGGCGGACCAGCGCGCCGGCGCCGCGGTGGTCGAAGGCGGCAACGCGGCGGACGGCCGCGGCTTCAGCTGGCACGTGGACGCCGCCGCGCGCCGCAGCAAGGACCTGCGCGTGCCCCGCTTCACGCCGCTGCGCGACGGCGAGGCCGGCACCCCCACCACGCGGGTGGCCAACAGCGCCGGTGACAGCCGCGCCGGCGCGCTCGGCGGCAGCTGGGCCGACCGCGACGGCTACCTCGGTGCGGCGGCCGATGCGCTGGACAACGACTACGGCGTCGCGGTCGAACCCGACGTCACGATTCGCCTGAAGCGCCGGCAGCTGCAGCTGGCGGGCGAGCGCCGCGGCCTGGCCGGGCCCTTCAGCGCGCTGGAGTTCCGCGCCAGCCAGCAGCGCTACCGCCATGAGGAGGTCGAAGGCAGCGGCGAGATCGGCACCACCTTCCGCAGCACCCGCCGCGAGCTGCGGGTGCAGGCCACCCAGGCCGCGCGCGGTCCCTGGCGCGGGCTGGTGGGCCTGCAGCTGGAACAGCTGGATTTCTCGGCGCTGGGCGAAGAGGCCTTCGTGCCCGGCACGCGCACCCGCAACGCCGCCGCCTTCACGCTGCAGGAATGGCAGGGCCAGCACGCAACGCTGGGCGCCGGGCTGCGGCTGGAGCGCGCGCGGGTGCGGTCCGATGGCGACGCGGCCGAGGCCGCGGAACCCCGCTTCGGCGCCGCCACCGAACGCCGCTTCTCGCCGCTGAATGCCGCGCTGTCGCTGCAGGCGCCGCTGCCGGCCGGCTTCAGCGCGGCGGCCTCGCTCGCGCACACCGAGCGCGCCCCCGCGTACTACGAGCTGTATGCCAACGGCCTGCACGTCGCCACCGGCGTCTTCGAACGCGGCGACCCGGCGCTGAAGCTGGAGCGCGGCCGGCAGTTCGAGCTGGGCGTGGGCTGGAAACAGGGCGCACACCGGCTGCAGGTCCAGGCCTGGGCGGCGCGCTTCTCCAACTTCATCTCGCTGGACGCCACGGGCGCGCGCATCGAGGCCGAGCATCCGCACGGCAACGAGCCCGATGACGAAGACCACGGCGGCGAGGACCACGATGGCGAGGCCGGCGAGGAACACGGCGTGCCCGAGTACGCCTTCGCCGGCGTGCCGGCACGGCTGCGCGGCGTGGAGATCGACGGCCGCTGGCGCCTCGCCGACGGCGCCTGGCGGCTCGACGCGGGCGCCGGGCTGGACTGGGTGCGCGGCAGCCGCCGCGACAACGGCGCGCCGCTGCCGCGGCTGGCCCCGCTGCGGGCGCGGCTGTCGCTGGACGCCGCGCGCGGCGCCTGGCAGGGCGGCGTGGCGCTGAAGCATGCGGCGCGGCAGAACCGCTTCGCGCCGGGCGACGTGGCCACGCCGGGCCACACGCTGGTCGACTTCTGGGCCGGCTGGACGATGCGCCTGGGCGAGCGCGAGCTGCAGTGGACCCTGCAGCTCGACAACGCCTTCAACCGCCTTGCCTACAGCGCCAGCACGATCCGCACCGCGCGCGAGGTGGCGCCGCTGCCGGGCCGCGCGCTGACGCTCGCGCTGCGCATCCCGCTGTAGCCGCTGGCCCCCCGCTCGCGGGGGCGCCGGAACTGTGCCCGCCGGCCGGCTTTATTTCACGGACCGGCGGCGCGGCGATCGATTTACCGTGTCGGTCATGACGCCCCGCCCGCCCGCCATGCCCGATACGCCGGACCTGCGACGGCCGCAGTGGCCGGACGACGAGCCGGCACCGCAGGACCTGCCGACGCTGCGCGAGATCCTGTCGCGCTTCCGCCAGCAGGGCACCGCGCCCGGTCGGCTGGCTGCCGGCGCGCGAGCGGCCGAGCCCGAGCGCCGCGCCGCGCCCCCGAAGCTGGCCTCGCTGCGCAGCCTGTTCCTCGACTCGACCGGCGAGCCGACCCTCGGCCCGGCGCACGGCGACGAAGCCTGGCTGCGGCCGCCGCCGCCGCGCCGCTGAGGCGCGGTCCTCAGCCGAACGGCCGCACGCCGATCCAGGCGGCGTGGGCCCAGAGCGCGAAGCCGGCCCAGGCGGCCAGGCCCAGCGCCACCGCCGCGATCGTCCCGCCCGCCGTGCCCGGCGGCAGCGTGCGCCCGTCGCGCGCGTCCCGCCGGCGGGCGGAGCGGAAGCACAGCACCGCCCACACCAGGAAGCCGCCGAACAGCAGCACGTCGGCCAGGTTGCCGTTGGCCAGCAGGTGCGCCAGCGCCCAGGTCTTCGTGCCCAGCAGCATCGGATGCTTCAAGCGCGCCCGGATGGCGTTGCGCGGCACGTAGGCCGCGGCCAGCATCACGAAGGCCGGCAGCGTCAGCAGGGCCGCCAGGTGGCGCGTCCACAGCGGCGGCACCCACAGCGCCACCGGCTGCTGCCGCGCCAGGCCGTAGCCCCACACGACCAGCGCGAAGCCGGCGATGGCCAGCAGCGTGTACGCCAGCTTCCAGGGCCCCTCGCCGATGCGCGCGATCACCGCGCCGCGCCAGCCGTCGGCCACGATGCGCACCGAGTGCACGCCGAGGAACAGGATCAGACCCAGGATCAGCACGCTCATCGGGATCGCCTCGCGGGGGGAAGTTTGGCCGGCCGGCATTCTGGACCAGCCGCGCCGGCCGGGTGGCCAAGGCAGCGCCGCTATGCTCGCCAGCCATGTCCGATGCCGCCGCCCCCGACCGCCGCTTCCGCTACTACTGGGAAGACTTCCCGCCCGGCTCGGTGCGCGAGTTCGGCGGCATGCGGGTCGAGCGCGAGGCCGTGCTCGCCTTCGCCAGCGCCTTCGATCCCCAGCCCTTCCACCTCGACGACGCGGCGGCGGAGGCCTCGCTGTTCGGCCGCCTGTCCGCCAGCGGCTGGCACACCTGCGCGATGACGATGCGCATGATGTGCGACGCCTACCTGCTCGACGCCGCCAGCCTCGGCAGCCCCGGCATCGACAACCTGCGCTGGCTCAAGCCGGTGTTTCCGGGCGACACCCTGCACGCGCGCATGACCGTCCTGCAGGCGCGGCCGATGGCCAGCCGCCCGACGGTGGGCCTGGTGCAGTCAGGCTGGGAGGTGATGAACCAGCACGGCGAGCCCGTGCTGGCGATGGAAGGCTGGGGCATGTTCCGCCGCCGGCCGGCGGGAGAAGACACCACGGCTTGAACGAACGCCACGGGGCAAAGTCCGCCGCCGGCACCTAAGGGCCCCGGCCCTCTGACTGCAGCCTCCCTCCTGGAGGGGGGCTGGAGGGAGCCCAGCAACATGCTGGAGCCCCTTCCCAGAGGGGCGAGCCGAACGTTCTCCCGCAGGGTCAGGAACGGCGCGGCCGCTTCTTAACCCTTCTTCGCGGTGCCCTGCTGCTTCAGGTGGTAGGTCCACAGCCGCGCGATGTCCGCGCTGCCGTCGCTGCCCTGCACGGTGGCCAGGGTCTTCAGCGCGTCGTCGTTGCGGCCGGCGCGCCACTGCACGTAGGCCAGGCGCAGCGCGGCCTCGTCCGGGCGGCGCAGGCCGCCCTTGGCGATGCCTTGCTCCATCAGCGTCGCCGCGCGCGGGTACGCGCCGGTGCCGGCGATGGCCAGCCCCAGGTTGACCAGGGCCGTGCCTTCCTTGGCCTTCTGCGCGGAGGCCTCGGCATCGGCGAACTGCTTCTGGTCGGCCGCCGCGGCCTTGCTGGCCTGGTCGCGCAGCTTGGCGTGGGCGGCGGCATCGGGGCCCTTGCCGAGCAGGCCGGCGGCATAAGCCTCGTCCAGCAGCTTCTGCGCCTCCGCGGGCAGGCCGCTGGTCAGTGCGCGCTGCGCCATGTCGGCGATCTCGTCGCCTTCGAGGGCGATGCCCAGCGCGCGCTGCAGGCGGTAGACGTCGATGCGCAGGCGGTCGTCGGCGAAGCCGGGCTTGCGCACGATGCGCGAGATCAGGTCGCCCCAGTAGTCCGGCGTCGGGTGGTGCTGCACCAGCAGCTCCAGTGTCTGGACGTAGCCGGCCATGTCGGACGACTTCTGCTGGCTGAAGCCCAGCACCCGCAGCACCTGCTCGTTCGGCTTGCGGCTGGCCGCCAGGTCGGCCTGCACCATCGCCTTGGCCTCGGCGATGGCCGCCGCGTAGTCGCCCGTCTCGGCCAGCAGCTGGGCCTGCACGCGCTGCAACTGCTCGTCGTTGCCGCCCAGCTGGCGGTACGACTTCAGCAGCACCAGCGCCTTCGGGTAGGCCTTGGTCTGGATGGCCAGGCGCGCGGCGGTCTCGGTGACCGAGAGCCTGTCCTTCTCGGGCAGGAAGCCCGAGGCCAGCACCTTCTCGAACTGCGCCAGCGACAGCGCCGGCTCGCCCGCGGCCAGCGCCGCCACCGCCTTGGTGTGGTCGATGCTGTGCTGCTCGTAGGGCGTCAGGTTGGGCTGGCCTTCGGCCTCGGCGATCTTGGCCAGCGCCTCCTTGCCGTTGCTGGCGCGGATCAGGGCTTGCGCGGCGTTCAGCGGGTTGCCGACTTCAGGCCGCACGCTGGGCCCGGCCGGCGCACTGGCAGCAGCCACGGGCGCCGGGCTCTGCGCGGCGGCCGGCACGGCCGTGGCGGCCAGCAGCAGCGCCATCAGGGGAGACACCAGGGGGAACGACAGCGCGCTGCGGCGCGCGGAAGAAGAGGTCGCGAACATGCCGTGGATCCTGCGGGGAAGGAAGGGAAGCGGCGAGGTCAGGCCCACCGCGCGCCGAGCGCGCTGCGTCCGGTCCGCCAAGGGGCGCCTGGCAACCGGCGGGCCGGGGCGCAAGGGCGAGAGTGTAGGCGCGGCCCCAGGCTTCCCCCCTGCGAGCGGTACCAGCGGGTTACGGCGCCGCCGCCTGCCGCCGCCGCGGCCTACGATGGCGGACGCTGCCCACTTCGCGCCCCGCGCCCGCCACCATGAGCCTCGCCACGATCGAAGTCCACCCCACCGCCGACCCGGTGGCCACCGTGATCGTGCTGCACGGCCTGGGCGCCGACGGCACCGATTTCCTGCCGCTGTGCGACGAGCTGGACCTGTCCGCCATCGGTCCGGTGCGTTGCGTGATGCCGCGCGCGCCGGTGCGGCCGGTGACCATCAACGGCGGCTACCGCATGCGCGCCTGGTACGACATCCTCGTGGCCGACCTGGTCCGGCGCGAGGACGAGGCGGGCCTGCGCGAATCGGTGCAGCTGGCGCACGCGCTGCTGGACCGCGAGGCCGCGCGCGGCGTGCCGCCCGAGCGCACCGTGCTGGCCGGCTTCTCGCAAGGCTGCGCGGTGACGCTGCTGGCCGGGCTGCGCTACCCGCGGCGGCTGGCGGGCCTGGCCGGGCTGTCCGGCTACCTGCCGCTGGCCGACACCACGACCGCCGAGCGCCACGGTGCCAACGCCGACGTGCCGGTGTTCCTGGCCCACGGCCGGCAGGACGGCGTCGTGCCCCTGGGCCGCGGCGCGGCCGCGCGCGACGCGCTGCGCGGCCTGGGCCATGCGGTCGAATGGCACGAGTACCCGATGGAGCACTCGGTCTGCATCGAGGAGATCGGCGCGCTGAACCAGTGGCTGCTGAAGGTGCTGGCGCCCGCCGGTGTGGCGGGTTGAACGGAAGGCAGCACGACCGCAGCAACGACGTGGTGTCGGCAGTCCCGTCATCGTTGTCCCCGGCCACGCCGACGTTGCAGTTACGGGGCCAGGCCCGCCTGCGACGCAGCGGTGAGTCCGACCATGTGCTGGAGCGCCGCGATGCTGCGCTGCTGGCGGTGCTGGTGGTCGAAGGCCCGCAGTCCCGCACCCGGCTTGCACGCCTGCTGTGGCCGGACGCCGAGCCGTCACGGGCACTGAACAATCTTCGCCAGCGTCTGTTCCGGCTGCGCCGGGCCGCCGGCACGGCGGTCGTGACTGGTGGTGAAACGGTGAGCCTGGACCAGGCCGTCGGCCACGACCTGACGCCGGATATGGACGACAGCGATGCCGACCTGCTGGCAACGCACGACTACAGCGACAACGAGGCCCTGGCCGAGCGGATCGAGGCCATGCGCGTGCACTGGCAGCACCGCCGCGCGGAGAGGCAGCAGGCGCAAGCCCAGCGCCACGAAGACGCGGGTGAGCTTGAACTCGCGCTGCCGCTGGCCGAACGGCTGGTGGCCCGACAGCCTGCCAGCGAACACCATCACCGGCGGCTGATGCGCCTGCACTACCTGCGTGGCGACCGCGCGGCGGCGCTGGCGGCGTATCGCCGCTGCGAGGCCCTGCTGCAGGAGCGCCTGGGCATCGCGCCAGGTGACGAAACGCAAGCGCTGCGCATGACCATCGAACGCAGCGGCACGCCGGTGCCACCGGAACTCGCGCCGCTGCCGGTGAGCCTGCAGCGGCCTCCACGGCTCGTGGGCCGAGCTCACGAGTGGCAGCTGATCGAGGAAGCCTGGCATGCCGGGCGGCCGGTGCTGGTCGCCGGCGAGCCCGGCATCGGCAAGAGCCGGCTGCTCGCCGAGGTGGCCAGCGCAAGGGCCGGCAGCGTGCGGGTCGGTGCCCGTCCGGATGAACGCGTCGAACCCTATGCACTGCTCGGTCGCCTGCTGCATGCCGTCGTAGAAGCCCGCGGCGCGCCACCCCCGGGGGCGACGCGAGACGAGTGGGCGCGCCTGCTCCCCGGTCTGTGCGCGCCGCCAGCCACCGCCCTGCGGACGACGCGACTGCACGCGGCCCTGATCGACGGGCTTCGCCAGGCCGCCGTGACTGCCCGGCTCACGCTGGTGATCGACGACCTGCAGTTCGCCGACGACGCCTCGCTCGATGCGCTGCTCGCGCTGGCCGGCCACTGCATGGAACCGCAATGGCTGTTCGCCGTGCGCGCCCACGAACGTCCGCCGCGGCTCGACGCCTGGCTCGACCAGGGCGGCGCGGGACGCATCGAGGAGCTGGCGCTGGGCGCGTTGCGGCCGGCCGACGTCGCGGAGTTGATTCAATCGCTGGGCCTGCCGGGCGTCGAAGCGCAGGACTGGGCCGGTCCGCTGTGGCGGCACGCGGGCGGCAGCCCGATGCTCACGCTGGAAACCCTGGGCGCTTGTGCCCGCGGCGGCGAGCTTGAAGCCGGCCGGCCGGTGGGCCCGCTGCCGGTGCCGCGGCACATTGGCAGCTTGATCGACCGGCGCTTTCAGCAGCTCAGCGAAGCGGCGCGCCGGCTGGCGCAAATCGCGGCCCTGGCGGGCGTGGATTTTTCAGTGTCCCTGGCGGCGCGCGTGCTGCAGGCGAACCCGGTCGACCTCGCCACCGCCTGGCGGGAACTCGAAGCGGCGCAGGTGCTGCGCGACGCCGTGTTCGCGCACGACCTGGTGCGCGAGGCGGTGCTTCGATCGGTGCCGGCCGCCATCGCGCGCGAACTGCACGCGCAGCTGGCGATGGTTGCCGCAGACCTCGGCGCGCCGGCGGCTCGCGTCGCGCAGCACTGGCTGCGCGCGCAGAAGTGGATAGAAGCAGCCGATGCCAGCCTGGCCGCCGCGGACGACGCACGCCGGCTGTCGTGCCGCCGGGAAGAGTCGTACTGGCTGGCAGAGGCCATGGAAGCCTTGCGCCACGTCAGCGATCGCGCGCGGCTGTTCGCGACCCAGGAACGGCGCGTTGCCTGCGCGCTGGCCATCGATCCGTTCGACGTGCGGCTCGCGCAGGCCGAGGCCTTGCTGGCGATGGCTGATGGCGCGGCGCAGCGCTGCACGGCATTGCTCGCGATGTCGCAGGTGTTCAGCGCGGACGACCAGCACGGCGCCGCGGCGGCACTGGCCGGTGAAGCGCGCCAGCTGGCAGCGCTGTCCGCCGATCCTGACCGTGACATGGCGCTCGCCTGCGTGCAGGCGGAGGCGCTGACGCGCGACGGCCGCGGATCGGAAGCCCTGGCCGCCCTGCAGCCGTTCCGTGAAGCGGCATTCGCAGGGGTGGCGCCTGCGCACGCCCGCTTGTTGCTCGACCTCGGGCGATCACTGCTGATGCAGGATCGCTTCAGCGACGCACGGCTCGTGCTGGAACGCGGGCAGGCGATCGCGGAACGCCATGCCGATCACGTCACGACGGCCGAAGCCATCGGCCACCTGGGCTGGGTCGACGTGCAGCAGGCGCGTGTCGGCGACGCGACGCGACGCCTGGAGCAAGCGCGCCGGCTGCACCTTGCCAGTGGGGGCACGCTGGTGTCGCTGGGCCGGCATGCCTGGCTGCTGTGGCGCCACTACCGCGAGGTCGGGCGCTTCGCCGAGAGCCTGGAGATGCTGGAGACGGTGGCCGCAGAGGGCGATCGAGAGGGCGCGTCGGCGGCGACCTCGGTCGCGGACCAGAACCTGGCGCTGTGCTACCTGCAGCTGGGCCAGCCAGCCCGTGCGCTGCAGGCGCTCGGCCGGCCCTTGCCATCGAGCGTGGGGGAATCCGTGCGCCAGGGGCTGCACTATGCGCGCGCGCGCATCGAGCGCTGGGCCGGGCGCCCCTTCGAGCATCACCTGCGCGAAGGGCGCGACATGATGGCGAACGAGGGGCACCGCTACTACCGGGCCGTGTGGATGAGCGAGCTGGCGCTCGGGCTGCCGGGGGCCGAAGGCGTCGCGTTGGCGCTCGAGCTGCTGGAGGAGTACGCGGGCAGCGAATACGCGTACGTCGTCTGGGCACTCCGCCTGGCCGCCTGCGATCGGCTGACCGCCGCCGGCCAGGTCGCTCCAGCGGCCGGGCTGGCGCGGCAGATGCTGGCGGAGTGCGAAACGCGCGTTCCCACTTGGCACTACGCCGGAGAGGCGTGGTGGATCGTCGCGCAGGCGCTGCGTGCCGCCGGCGACCAGGCGCTGCAGGCCGAGGCGGTGAGCCGCGGGGTGCGCTGGATCCGAGCAGCGCTGCCGCACGTGCCCGAGGCCTTCCGCGACAGCTTCCTGCACCGCAATCCGTTCAACCGGCTCCTGGTGTCGGCTGCCTGCGGCACCGGAACCGACGCCAGCTAGCTAGTCTCACAGGCAAGAACTCGACTCCCGTCTCGGCCAGCCTGGACAGGCCGATGCGCGCCGCAGCCACTGCCGGTTCATGCAACACGAGCCATCGAAGCCTGCGTGAAACTGCCGTCGCCCGGCGTCAGCATCGCAAGACCCAGCCCCTGCAGCCCGCGCAAGCGCCTGACATAACGCCGGTCCTGCGCGGCCTCGCGCGTGTGCGGGCCCGGCTCTCGGCGGCCCATGGCCTGTCTCCGTTCGGAATGATTCCGCGCCGCAGCATATCGGCTGGTCACCCTTCGTTGCGCAGCACCACCCTGTTCAAGCCGCGCGCGGCGCACTATGCTGGCCGGTCCACCCCCGCCCGAAGCCCAAGGAGCGCGCCATGGATCACGTACCCGGCAAATTCGTCTGGTTCGAGCACCTGAGCGCCGAGCCCCCCGCGGCCCGCGGCTTCTACGAGCGCCTGTTCGGCTGGCATGTCGAGCTGATGCCGATGGGCGACGAGCGCTACCCGCTCATCATGAACGGCAGCCGGGGCATTGGCGGCTTCACCACCGCCGCCCCCGGTGAATCGGCGCAATGGCGGTCCTACCTGTCGGTGGTGGACGTCGACAACGCGCACCGCGCCGCCCTGGCCGCGGGCGCGAAGTCGCTGCAGGCGCCGATGGACTACGGCGCCGTCGGCCGCGGCGCCACCATCGCCGACCCCACCGGCGCCGTGGTGTCGCTGTGGCGCGGCAGCCAGGGCGACACGCCCGACCTCTCGCCCACCCCCACCGGCAACTGGTGCTGGAACGAGCTGTGGACCGGTGACCCGCGGCGCGCGGTCGCCTTCTACGAAGCCGCCTTCGGCTTCACCCACGGCACGATGGACATGGGCCCCGAGGGCCCGTACTACATGCTGAGCCGCGGCGGCCAGAACCGCGGCGGCGCCATGGCCCATCCCTTTCCCGGCGCGAAGACGCAGTGGGTGCCCTACGTCGCGGTGGCCGATGCCGATGCCAGCGTGCGCCAGGCCGGCGGGCTGGGCGGCCGGGTCTTCGTGCCACCGACCGACATCCCCGGCATCGGCCGCTTCGCCGTGCTGGCGGATCCCTTCGGCGCGCAGTTCGCGATCATCCGGCCGGTGCCGGCCTGATCGAGCGCCGGCCCCGGCCCGTGCTGGGCGCCAAAGCACGCGTCCACGCCGCAGTGCGCGACGCTCCAGAACCACGCGTGCCTGGAGGTGACGAACGCGACGGCCTGGATCACCCTGTCAGCGACGGGGATGCCCGAGCGCTGCGAAGTCCGGATGCCGAGCCAGAACGGCGAGGCCGCGCACCCCGCCGCCGCGGAGGCCCCCCGGCCTGCCCGCATCGCAGTGCGAGGTCTACGAGCTGCACCTGGGCGGCGGCTCCGGGCCGATGACGGCCACTGCCCCACCGTGGCGCCGGGCGCCTCGGCGCTGGCCCGGGGCTTCGCAGCGGTCGGACGAAAAATAGGTACCTGCAGCCGGCACTTCTGCGTACCGGCGACCCGCACCGCGCACTGGCGCGGCACCTAGCCTCGCTGCAGCTTCCGCGGCCCTGCCGTGGACCGAATCACCGTTCGAGAGACTGGACCATGCCGCATCCGACCACTTCCATTCGCCGTGCACTCACCGGCATCCTGCTGGCCACCGGCGCCTTGCTCGCGGCCTGCGGCGGCGGCAGCGACGCACAGGGCGACGCCGCCCGCGCCGCACCCACCGCCGAACCGCAGCGCCAGCGTCCGCTCTACACCCTCTCTGACAGCGACACCATCACCGGCCTGTCCGCCAACCTGCTGCCCTACATCGAGCAGTCGTATGCCGCGTACTTTCCGGGTCAGGCCGAGACCTACACCCTCGGCCCCTACACCTACCGGTGCTACGCCGCCACCGCCAATTGCGTCGGCTACACCGCGAACGACCTCTACGCCTTCGGCCCGGTCGTCGGCCGCACGACCGGCGAGCCGGTGTGGGTCAGCTCCATGGGCGACTTCTGCGATGCCAACCCCAGCGCCTGCGGCCTGAAGCTGCACCGCACGCTGGACGTCGGCGGCCTCAGCCGCCACTTCACGGTGCACCTGCCGTGGAAAGCACGCGGCCACGCCAACACGCCCGTCGTCTTCATGCTGCACGGCACCAGCGGCACCGGTGACGAGTTCTACAACCATTCAGGCTGGCGCGAGAAGGCCGATGCCGAGGGCTTCATCGCCGTCTTCCCGACCGCGCTGCGCCACTGCTTCTACGAGGACGACGACGGCAGCGGCAGCTTCGAACACCCCGCCGAGCGCCGCACGCCGACCAAATGGGCCATGCCCGACCTGGGCCGCGCCGACCGCATGCCGCTGTGCACCGCCGAACAGCGCGCCGGCCTGCCGGCGGAAGCCGCCGCCGCCGTGGACCATCCGCTGGCCGACGACGTCGCCTTCTTCCGCGCCATGGTGGCCGACGTGGTCGCCACCTACGCCGCCGACCCCAAGCGCATCTACGTCACCGGCTTCTCCAACGGCGGCCAGATGTCGCACACGCTGGCGCAGCAGGCTTCGGACCTGATCGCCGCCGCGGCCGCCAACGCGGGGTACGTCAGCGAGGGCTTCGGCGCACCGGCGCCGCGGCCGATGTCGATGATCTTCGTCGTCGGCTCCATGGACGACCGCTTCACCGACAAGCTGGGAGGCCCGCTGCCGATGACCGACCAGTGCAACAGCCCCGCCTTCGCCAGCCGCATGGGCGGCCTGCTCGGCACGCTCAGTCTGGCCGCCACGCCCTGCAGCTGGCAGGAGGCACCGCTGTACGGCCAGCGCATGAGCATCCACCACTACGCCACCAGCACCGCCGTCCCCGCCGCGCCGAACCAGCTGTACTCGGTGGTCGTCGAGGGGCTGACCCACATGTACCCCAACTACATGCCCGACGCGCTCTGGACCTTCTTCAGCCCGCAGTCGCTGCCCTGAACGCGCGTCGCCGTGCACGCGGGCCCGCTACGATGCCCCCGACGACGAGGGGGTGGGAATGCAGGACCGCGCGGCGGCAAGTACGCCGGCGCTGATCGAGCGCGAGATGCCGCTGGCCACGCTGGCGCACTGGCTGCAGTCGCTGGCCGCACCCGGCGCGGCCGGCCGCTGCCTGCTGCTGCACGGCGAGGCCGGCGTCGGCAAGACCAGCCTGCTGCGCGCCGCGCGCGAGACCTCGCCGCCCGCGCTGGACTGGCTCGTCGGCTGGTGCGAGCCGCTGCTGTCGCCCACGCCGCTGGGCCCGCTGCTGGACATGCTGGACGGCCTGCCGCCCGCGCTGGCCGCCGGCGTGCAGCGTGGCCTGCGCGTGCAGGACGTGATGCCCGAACTGCTGGCCTGGCTGCGCCAGCGCACGCGGCCGGTGGTGGTGGTGGTGGACGACGCGCAGTGGGCCGACCACGCCAGCCTGGACCTGCTGCGCTTCCTCGGCCGCCGCGTGCAGGGCCTGCCGCTGGGCCTGGTGCTGAGCTATCGCGACGACGAGCTGCCGCCCGAGCATCCGCTGCACGTCGTGGTCGCCGGCCTGCCGCCGTCCGCCACGCTGCGGCTGCCGCTGGCGCCGCTGTCGGCCCGCGGCATCGAGCGGTTGGCACGGCAAGCCGGCCGGCCGGCCCGCGGGCTGCACGCGCTGACGCAGGGCAACCCCTTCTTCGTGGCCGAACTGCTGGCCACGCCCGCCACCGCGCGGCCGGACACGCTGCCCGCGTCCGTGCGCGACACCGTGCTCGCGCGGGCGCAGCGCCTGTCGCCGTCGGCGCGGCGGCTGCTGGACGTGGCCAGCGTCTCGCCCGTGCCGCTGGAACGCGCGGTGCTGGAGCGGGTGGACCCCGCACTCACCGACGCGCTGGACGAATGCCTGGCCAGCGGCCTGCTCGCCAGCAGCGGCGACGCCGTCGTCTTCCGACACGAGCTGGCGCGCCGCGCCATCGAGTCGGCCCTGGCCGACACCCGCCGCCGCGCCCTGCACCGCCAGCTGCTGCAGGCCCTGCCCGGCGCCAGCGCCACCCGCCGCGTGCACCATGCCGACGGTGCCGGGCTGGACGCCGACGTGCTGCAGCTCGCCCCGCAGGCCGCGGCCGATGCCGCGCGCGCCGCCGCGCACCGCCAGGCCGCCGCGCTGTACGCGATGGCGCTGCAACGCGCCGCCGGGGCACCGCCCGCACTGCGCGCCGCGCTGCTGGCGGAACAGGCCGAGCAGTGCGAGCTGATCGCCGACCTCGACCGCGCGCAGGCCGCGCGCGAGCAGGCCATCGCGCTGCAGCGCGCCAGCGGCGACAGCGTGGGCGCGGCGCTCGGCGGCGCGCGGCTGGCACGGCTGATGTGGCTGCGCGGCAACGCCACCGCCGGCAAGCGCCTGGCGGCCGAGGCCATCGCGCTGCTGGAACCGCTGGACCGCCCGCGCGAGCTGGGCCGCGTCACCGCCGTGATGGCGCAGCTGCACCTGCTGGACCCCACGCGCGCCGCCGAGGACTGGGGCCGCCGCGCGCTGGCACTGGCCGAGGCCGCGCACGACGACGAAACCGTGGCCCACGCGCTGAACACCGTCGGCTCCGAAGAGCTGGTGCGGGCGGACTGCCCCGCCGCCTGGGGGCGGCTGGAACGCAGCCTGCAGATGTCGCTCGAGCGCGGCTGGCCCGAGCAGGCCGCGCGCGCCTACATGAACCTGATTGCACACGCGCTGGTGCACCGCCATGCCGACCGCGCCGAACAGCTGTGCGACGAGGCGCTGGCCTACTGCGAGGCGCGCGACTTCGACCTCTACGTCACCCGCATCCGCGTACGCCGCGCCTTCGCCCAGCTCGAACGCGGCGACTGGGGCCGCGCCGATACCGCATTAGGAGAACTGCAAGCGCAAGCCGGCCTGCTGGCCATGGACCGCGCCCAATGCACGCACCACCGCGCGCTGATCGCGCTGCGCCGTGGTGAAGCCGGCGCGCGCGCCTACTGGACCGAGCTGCTCGACGGCCGCCGCACGCTGGACCCGCCGCCCTGGTACGCCCCGGTCGCGCCCGCCGCGGCCGAGGCCGCGTGGCTCTTGAACCGCCGCACCGACCTGCTGCGCGTCGCCCGCGCCGGCCTGCAGGAAGCGCTGGCGGTCGGCGAGCCCTGGCGCGCCGGCCGCCTGGCGGTGTGGCTGCGCCGCCTCGATGAACTGGATGCGCTGCCGCCGCTGGCGCTGCCCGCGCCCTGCGCGGCCGAACTGCGCGGCGCGCTGGTCGAAGCGGCCGAGGCCTGGCTCGCCGCCGGCAACCCCTACGAAGCCGCGCTGGCCCTGCTGGGCGGCGATGCGGCCGCGCTGGCCCGCGCCCTCGATGCACTGGACCGCCTGGGCGCCGCACCGGCCGCCGCGCTGGCCCGGCGGCGCCTGCGCGAGCTGGGCCGCAGCCCGGCACGCGGCCGCAACAAGGCCACGCGCGCCGATCCGCTGGGCCTGACGCCGCGCGAACGCGCGCTGGTCGAGCACCTGGCCGCCGGCCGCAGCGACCGCACCATCGCGGCCGCGTGGCACCGTTCGACCCGCACGGTCGAGCACCACGTCGCCAGGCTGCTGGCCAAGCTGGGTTTGCGCAGCCGCGCCGAGGTGGCCGCGTGCGTCGCGGCACGGCAGCCGGCGGCGCCTTGGGACCGATAGCCGCGGCCGCTCATTTCACGCGGCAGCATCCACCGTCGCCCCACGCGCCAGCAGCCGCGCGAAGCCCTCGGCATCCAGGTTCGCGCCGCAGACGATCAGGCCCACGCGCCGCCCTTCCAGCCGCTGCCGCAGCGGGCCGAACAGCGCCGCGGTCGCCGCTGCGCCGGCCGGTTCCACCGCCAGCTTCATGTCGCGGAACAGCCAGAACAAGGCCTGGCACAGCGCGTCGTCGCTGACGCGCACGATCTCGTCGACGAAGCGGCGGCAGACGCCGAAGCTGTAGTCCAGCGCATAGGGCGCGCCCAGGCTGTCGGCCACGGTGTCGACGCGCTCCAGCGTCGCCGGCGCGCCCTGCGCGAAGCTGCGCGACATCGCGTCCGCCCCTTCGGGCTCGACGCCGTAGACGCGGCAGCGCGGGTTCAGCTGCTTCACCGCGGCGGCGATGCCGCCGGCCAGGCCGCCGCCGCCCACCGGCACCACCACCGCGTCCAGCTCGGGCACCGCATCCATCAGCTCCAGGCCGACGGTGCCGGTGCCCGCGGCGGTGAGCGGGCCGTCGAAAGGGTGGATCATCGTGCGGCCTTCGCCGTCCACCAGCGCACGGGCAGTGTCGAAGGCCTCGCGGATGGTGTCGAACAGCAGCACCTCGGCGCCCGCCGCGCGGCAGGCCGCGATGCGCGCCGGGCTGGCGGTGCGGGGCATCGCCAGCTTGGCGTGGGTGCCGGCAGCGCGCGCGGCCTCGGCCACCGCCATCGCATGGTTGCCGGCGCTGGCGGCGCACACGCCGCGGGCCCGCGCGGCGTCGTCGAGCAAGGCGATGGCGTTCAACGCGCCGCGCAGCTTGAAGCTGCCGGTGCGCTGCAGCAGTTCCAGCTTGAGCCAGACCTCGGTCGGCGGCTGCAGGCGCTGCACGGCGCCGGTCTGCCAGCGCCACACGGGCGTGTGCAGCACGCGGCCGTGCAGGCGCTGCGCGGTGGCGCGCAGTTCATCGAGGGACGGGAAAGGCAGGGCCGCCAGCGTGGCGGGGGACAGGGCTTGCATCGAATTGCTCCAGAAGGCGTCGTCGGGGAGCCGCCGGCGCGCAGCAGGGCGCCGGGGGCCGCGCACCGCGGCGTCATTCGCCGCGGCGGATGAAGCGGCGGATCGCCGAGCACCGGCCCGAGAGGCCGCAGCTCAACGATCCCGGCGAATTCGAATCTGGAGACGCAGCCCGGCCCGCTGGGTCGCGCCGACGCATGCCACGGTGACGTGGGCGGTGCAGCGGTGGAACGAGGCGGAGGGCATGAGGATGCGGGAGGAAGGGCGCGGATATTAGCCCGAGCGCCGCGCGAAACGAAAGCCCCCCGCGTGCAGGGCCCATGCGAGACCGGCGCCCGATCGGCACCGGCGCCACGCCAGATTCAAGCCGCCAGGGCCTGCGCCAGGTCCGCCTTCAGGTCGGCCAGAGACTCGATGCCCACCGACAGGCGGATCAGCCCCTCGGCAATGCCCATCTCCGCGCGGCGCTGCGCGCCCAGCTCCCAGAAGATGGTCTGCGCCACCGGAATCGCCAGCGTGCGGTTGTCGCTCAGGTGGCTGGACAGGATGACCACGCGCAGCTTGTCCAGCACCGGCAGCGGATCGATGCCGGGCTGCAGCTCGAAGCTCAGCAGCGCGCCGTGCAAGCCCCCGAAGAGAGCGGCCGAACGACGGTGCTGCGGGTGGCTTTCCAGGCCCGGGTAGAAGACCTTGGCCACCGCCGGCTGCTGCTCGAGGAACTGCGCCAGGCCTAGCGCATTGCCGTTGGTGGCGCCCATGCGCAGCGCCAGCGTCTCCAGGCCGGTGGCGATGCGGTGCGCATCCTCCGGCCGCAGCGTGGCACCGAAGTCGCGCAGGCCGCGCTTCTTGATCTGCAGCAGGCCCCAGCCCGCCGGATCGCCGGTGCGGTAGGGCGCGGCGATGTGCGGCCAGCGCGTCCAGTCGAAGAGGCCGGTGTCGATCACCGCGCCGCCCATCGCATCGCCATGGCCGGACAGGCCCTTGGTCAGCGAATGCACGACCAGCCCCGCACCGACCGTCTTCGGGCGGAACAGCGCCGGCGTGGTCATGGTGTTGTCGACCACGTAGAGCAGCCCGCGCTCGGCGCACAGCTGGCCCAGGCCCTCCAGGTCGGCCACCTGTGTGCCGGGGTTGGCGATGGTCTCGACGAAGACCAGGCGCGTCTCGGGCCGCAGCGCGGCGGCGGTGGGCCCGACCTCGGTCATGTCGACGAAATCGACGCCGATGCCGAAGCCCTCCATGGTCTGGAACAGGCTGCGGGTGTTGCCGAAGAGGTGCCGGCTGACGACCACGTGGTCGCCGGACTTCAGCAGCGCCAGCAGCACGCCGGCGATGGCCGCCATGCCGGTGGAAAAGCCCGCCGCGGCGCGGCCGCCTTCGAGCAGCGCCAGCTTCGATTCAAGCGCGGCGCCGGTCGGGTTGCCCTGGCGGGCGTAGACGAAGCCCGGCTTCGTGCCCTGGAACACCGCCACCAGCTCGGCCGCGGTGGCGTAGCCGAAGGTGGCGGCGTTGTGCACCGGCTTGTGCAGGGCGCCCTGCTCGACGCCGGCGCGGCGGTCGGCGTGCAGGATGCGGGTGAGTTCGGATTCGGCGGGGCGGTCGGTCGGCGTGTTCACGGTTCGTCCTTCGGGGCACAGCCCGGCGGAGTTCACGCCTCCTGCGGGCTCGGGCGCGGGATTGTCGCCCGCGGTGCGCGTGCCAGAAGGAAACCCCGCGCCAGTGGCCGCAGCCCGGCCGGACCGGGCCGGGCCGCATGGCGCGGTGCCTGGCCACCCGGGCGATCACCAGTCGCCGCCGCCGCCACCACCGTCGGAGCCGCCGCCGTCCGAGCCGCCGCCCCAGTCGTTGCTGCCGCCGCCGAAGTCGATCGAGCGGCGCGACAGCTCGTCGCCGGCATCGGCCAGGTGCCCGGCGGGTGCGGCATCGTCATGGCCGGCATCGTCACCGCGCAGCAGGCGCTCGGCCAGCATGCCGGCCGCGAAGCCCCCCGCGCCGGCCAGGCCCGCGCCCAGCATGCCGCTTCGCGCCGCTGGCGCGGCCCCCACGCCCTGCGCACCGGCGCGCCCGCTCCAGGCGGCGCCCGGCGCACCGGCCGCCACGCCCCGGCGGCGCGAAAGCAGGCGCCACAGCAGCAAGGCCGCCGCCGCTCCGCCCAGGCCCCAGGCCCAGCCCGGCAGCGCCGGCTTGGGCGGCGGTGCGGCCAGGTCGGGCGGCGGCACGCTGGTCACCGTGCGCTCGCCGGCCGCGCCAGTGCCCGCCACGGCGGCCGGCTGGCCCCCGCGGGCCAGTGCCCGCTCGAAGTCCTCGAAAGCCTGCCTGGACGTGAAGCCGATCGCCGGATCCAGCTCCCGCGCGCGGTTCGCCGCCTGCCGCGCATCGTCCAGCCGGCCGTTGTGCGCCAGCACCTGCGCCAGCACGTAGTGCGCGCGGGCGCTGTTCGGGCGCTCGGCGATGACGTCGCGCATCATCACCTCGGCCGCCGCGTAGTTGCCCTTGGCCACCTCGGCCTGCACCTGGTCCACCGTCGGCAACGCCCAGGCGGCCAGGCTCACGGCCGCCATCATCAACAAGGCCATCCAGCGTTTCATGATGTCCAGCTCCTTGGCTTCCAGACCGAACGTCCAGCAGATAGGGGCAGGCGGCGTGCCGGCAAGCCCCTGCCGCGGGGCCGGTCAGCCCAGGACCTTCGGCACCGCCGGCGCGCGCAGGCGGTGCGCCTGCGGCAGGTCGCTGCCCAGCAGCGGCCGCAGGTAGGCGCGGAAGGCGTCCGTCACATGGTTGCCGGCCTCGGCGATGAAGGCATCCTCCATCACCCGCGTCTTCGCCGCCACCGCTTCCAGCGGCTGCAGCACGTAGTCCACCGCATAGTCGCCCACGCGGCGGATAGCGATCGAGCCGTCGCGCCCGCCCCACTGGGCCTGCAGCACCGCCTGCTCGGCCACCTCGCGCGCCTCGCGCTGGTCCACGGGGCTGACGCAGCCGAGGAAGGACCGCTGCACGTAGCCGAAGGTGTCGCCGCGCACCCGCTTGATGCCCAGGCGGGCCTTGATCTGGTCGCACAGCAGGTCGGCCAGCGCCCCGGTGCCCGACAGCTGCACGTTGCCGTGCGCGTCGCGCTCCACCGTCTGCGCCAGCTGGGTGGCGATGGGCGTGCCGGCCGCGTCGTGGATGCCTTCGCTGACCGCGACCACGCAGCGGCCCAGGCGCTGGTGCACCGCCTTCACGTCGGCCAGGAAGCGATCCATCGAGAACTCGCGCTCGGGCAGGTAGATCAGGTGCGGGCCGTCGTCGGGGTACTTCTGCGCCAGCGCGGCCGCGGCGGTCAGGAAGCCGGCGTGGCGGCCCATCACCACCGCCACGTAGACGCCCGGCAGCGCCGCGTTGTCGAGGTTGGCGCCGGCGAAGGCCTGCACGACGAAACGAGCGGCCGACGGGAAGCCCGGCGTGTGGTCGTTGCCCATCAGGTCGTTGTCGATGGTCTTCGGGATGTGCATCGCGCGCAGCGGGTAGCCGGTGCGCGCGGCCTCCTCGGCCACGATGCGCACGGTGTCCGACGAATCGTTGCCGCCGATGTAGAAGAACTGGCCGATGCCGTGCGCCTTCAGCGTGGCGAAGATGCGCTGGCAGTAGGCCAGGTCGGGCTTGTCGCGGGTGGAGCCCAGCGCCGAGGCCGGCGTGGCGGCCACTGCCTCCAGGCTGGCCGCGGTTTCCAGCGTCAGGTCGATCAGGTTCTCGTCGACGATGCCGCGCACGCCGTGGCGCGCGCCGTAGATGCGCTCGATGTGCGCATGGCGCCGCGCTTCCAGCACGACGCCCGCGAGCGACTGGTTGATGACGGCGGTGGGCCCGCCGCCCTGGGCGACGAGGATCTTGGTGGCGGATGGCATCTGGGGGTCCTCCGAAGGGCGCCTGGCGTGGCGTATGGCGCACAGGGTACGCCAGCGCCACGCGGCTGGGGCATCATCGCCGGATGCCGGCGCGGCTGGCGCTCGGTGCGCACCGATTGGGGGGTGCTGGATGACGACTGACCGACCACGAATCGGCCGCCGTGCGCGCGCCGGGCACCGCTGTGCCGATGCCGAGCCGGCTCGACCTGTTCGGGCGGCGGGCTTCCGCCGTGCGCTCTTCAGCGCAGGCTGCCTGCTTGCAGCCCTGATGAGCGGCCCCGCCGGCGGCCAGGCGCGCGCGCCCTCCGTGCCCGCCGCGCCCCCGGCCACGGCCAACGGCCCGGTGCACCTGCGCATCGTCGGCGGCCTGGCGGGCGTCAACCAGTACACGCGGCACGAGGCGCCCTTCTGGACCGAGGAGCTGCCGCGCCGCACCCAGGGCCGCTACACCGCCGAGATCGTGCCCTTCGACCGCGCCGGCATCCGCGGCCAGGAAATGCTGCAGCTGATGAAGATCGGCGCCGTGCCCTTCGGCACGACGCTGCTGAGCCTGAGCGCCCCGGAGGACCCCATCATCGCGGCGCCCGACCTGAGCGGCCTGAACCCGGACATGGCCACGCTGCGCCGCAGCCTGGCCGCCTTCCGGCCCTTCCTCGAGAAGACGCTGCGCGAGCGCGGCATCGAGGTGCTGGCGATCTACACCTACCCCGCGCAGGTGGTGTTCTGCAGCAAGCCCTTCGCCAGCCTGGCCGACCTGGCCGGGCGGCGCGTGCGCGTGTCCAGCGCCACGCAGGCCGACCTGATCGAGGCGCTCGGCGGCCGCCCCGTCACCACCAGCTTCGCCGAGGTCCTGCCCAACCTGAAGAGCGGCAACCTCGAGTGCGCGGTCACCGGCACGATGTCGGGCAACACCATCGGCCTGCACGAGGTGACGACGCACATGCACACGATGGCGCTGAACTGGGGCCTGGCGATCTTCGGCGCCAACCGGGCGGCCTGGCAGCACCTGCCGGCCGAGCTGCGCACGCTGCTGCAGCAGGAGCTGCCGAAGCTGGAGGCCGCGATCTGGGCCGAGTCGGAACGGGAGACCGGCGAGGGCATCGCCTGCAACACCGGCGCCGCCGGCTGCATCAGCGGCCGGCCCGGCCGCATGACCGAGGTGCGCAAGTCGGCGGCCGACGAGGCGAAGCGGCGCGAGATCTTCGCCAGCACCGTGCTGCCGCGCTGGGTGCAGCGCTGCGGCCCGTCCTGCGCGGACATCTGGAACCAGACCGTCGGCGCACAGCACGGCATCAGCGCCCGGGCGCGGTAGGCGAAACGTGCCGGCACTGCGTGCATTCAGAAGAGTCTTGTGGGGCGGCACGGCCGCGCTGGTGCTGGCCATCGCCGGCTCGGCGGTGTGGCTGGTGTCCCATCAACGGGCAGAGGCACTGCGGGCCAGCCAGGCCCGCACCGTGCACTTCGTCAACGGGGCCGAGGCCGGGCTGAACCGCGCCCTGGTGGGCGTGGACGTGCTGCTGGCCGGCCTGGAAGAGCTGCTGGACGAGTCCCGCGGCACCGACGGTGGCCTGGACCTGGCGCAGACCGAGCGCTCGCTGGCCCGCGTGAACCGCCAGAACCTGCTGGTGCGCGACCTGGTGCTGCTGCACGACGACGGCAGCATCTTCGCCGCGGCCGAGCCCGGCACCCGGCGCCTGGGCGTCAAGCTGCCCGACGGCTTTCTGCAGCAGGTGCTGGCGCAGGCGGTGCCGGCACTGGTGATCAGCGCGCCGGTCGTGCCCTTCGCCAGTGCGGAGCGGGCCCTGTACTTCGCGCGGCCGGTGCTGCTGGACGGCCAGCGCCGCGGCGTCGCGGTGGCCGAACTGCCGCTGCCGCTGCTGGGCAACGTCCTCGCCCAGGCCACCGACACCGAGGGCCTGCAGGTCACCATCGAGCGCGACGACGGCCTGCTGCTGGTCAGCCAGCCGCCCGACGAGCTGGCAATCGGCCGCCGCCTGGAACCGCCACTGGCCCCCGGCGTGCTGCAGGGCGGCGCGACGATGGGTGCCGCCCGGCTGACCGGCGAGCCCGCCATCGTCGTCGCCCGGCCGGCCATCTACCGCAGCGTGCGCATCGTCGCCAGCCTGCCGATCGCCGACGCGCTGGGCGCCTGGGAGCGCGACACCCGCGTCATCACCACGGTGGCCACCGTACTGGGCCTGCTGGTGCTGGGGGCGGCCGGCTTCGGCCATTGGCACGTCAAGCGGCTCTCCCGCGTCAGTGCCGAGCTGGCGCAGTCCAAGTCCACGCTGGAACACGCGCTGGGCGCGATGCACGACGGCTTCCTGCTGCTCGACGCACAGGACCGGGTCGTCGCCTGGAACCAGCGCTACACCGAGCTGTTCCCCTGGCTGGCCGACACCGTCGCAGTGGGCGCCACGGCGCGCGCGCTGGCCGAGCGCGCGGCACGTGAACTGCTGCGCGATGCCGGCGAAACGGCCCGCGCCGAGTACGTCGAGCGCCGCCTCGCCCTCGCGCGCCAGGGCGACGGCACGCATGCGCAGCGCCTGCCCGACGGCCGCGTCGTGCACAGCATCGAGCGCCGCACCGGCGACGGCGGCATCGTCAGCGTATTCCGCGACATCACCGCCGCCGAGCGCGAACTGGCCCGCGTGCGCGAGGCCGCCGAGGCCGCCAGCAAGGCCAAGACCCGCTTCCTGGCGGCCATGAGCCACGAGATCCGCACGCCACTGAATGCGGTGCTGGGCATGAACGGCCTGCTGCTGGCCAGCCCGCTGAACGAGGAGCAGCGCCGCCATGCCGAGCTGATCCGCAGCTCCGGACAGAGCCTGCTGGCCATCATCAACGACATCCTCGACCTGTCGAAGATCGAGGCCGGCCGCATGGAGCTGGAGATCGTCGACTTCCCGCTCGCGGAGACGATCCGCGAGGTGGTGTCGCTGCTGACCGTGCGAGCGCAGGCCAAGGGCCTGGTGCTGGAACTGGTGCTGCCCGAGGAGCTGCCACCGGTGGTGCGCGGCGACCCCAGCCGGCTGCGCCAGGTGCTGTTCAACCTGATCGGCAACGGCCTGAAGTTCACCGACGCGGGGCGGGTGACCGTCGCGCTGTCGCACCGGGCGGTGGCACCCACGCCCGGCCGCAACGACACCATCGAGCTGCGCATCGTCGTCAGCGACACCGGCATCGGCATCCCGCCCGAGGTGCTGCCGCGGCTGTTCCAGCGCTTCAGCCAGGCCGACAGCTCCACCGCGCGCCGCTTCGGCGGCACCGGCCTGGGGCTGGCGATCAGCCGCGAGATCGTCGAGCTGATGCACGGCCGCATCGAGGTGTCCAGCGAGCCGGGACGCGGCAGCCGCTTCACCCTCTCGATCCGCGTCGAGCCCGGCTCGCCGTCCGCGCTGCCGGCCCCGGAACCCGCCGCGGACGCGCCGGCCGAGCCGCCCTCCAAGCCGCTGCGCATCCTGGTGGCCGAGGACAACGGCGTGAACCAGATCCTGATCAAGGCCATGCTGGACGCGCAAGGCCACTTCAGCGACATCGTGGCCGACGGCATCGAGGCGGTGCGCCAGGTGCAGGCCGCGCGCTACGACCTGGTGCTGATGGACATCCAGATGCCCGACATGGACGGCGAAGCCGCCGCCGCGGCGATCCGCGCGCTGCCCGGGCCGGTGTCGCGCGTGCCCATCGTCGCGATGACGGCCAACGCGATGCCGGAGGAACGCGCCGCCTACCTGGCCGCGGGCATGAACGACCACGTCACCAAGCCGCTCAACCCGCGGCTGCTGGCCGAGGTCATCGCTCGCGTCACCCGGGCCGGCGACGAGCCGGCCTCCGACCGCGAGCGCCGCGCCGGTCAACCCGGATTAGTTGACAACTAAAGTATTCAAACCTAAATTGCAGCCAGGTTTCGGGCCTGTTGCCTGAAGCACCTGCCACCGCGCCGAGCCCCAGGCGCCGGCGGCGGCCACGAGGAGCTGCAATGCGCATCACCTGCCTGGGCGGCGGCCCCGCCGGCCTGTACTTCGCGCTGCTGATGAAGCGGCAGGATCCCGCGCACCAGGTCACCGTGATCGAGCGCAACCAGCCCGACAGCACCTTCGGCTGGGGCGTGGTCTTCTCCGACCAGACGCTCGGTGCGCTGCAGCAGGCCGACGCCCCGACCGCCCGGCGCATCCTCGATGCGTTCAACCACTGGGACGACATCGCCGTGCATTTCGAAGGCCGGCGCATCGTCTCCGGCGGCCACGGCTTCTGCGGCATCGGCCGCATGCGGCTGTTGCAGATCCTGCAGGAACGCTGCCGCGAACTGGGCGTCAACCTGCTCTTCGGCACCGAAGCGCCGGACGACGAGCAGATCGACGCCGACCTCGTCATCGCCTGCGACGGCCTGAACAGCCGCATACGCACAAAGTACGCGGCCACCTACCAGCCCGACATCGACCTGCGCGCCAACCGCTTCGTGTGGCTGGGCACGAAGAAGCGCTTCGACGCCTTCACCTTCGATTTCCAGCAAACGCCCTGGGGCTGGTTCCAGGCCCACGCCTACCGCTTCGACGGCGACACGGCCACCTTCATCGTCGAGACGCGTGAAGAGACCTGGCGCGCCGCGGGCCTGGAAACGATGGAGAAGGACGAGGCCATCGGCTTCTGCGAGAAGCTCTTCGAGGGCGTGCTGGGCGGCGCGCGGCTGATGTCCAACGCGGCGCACCTGCGCGGCTCGGCGCAGTGGATCCGCTTTCCGCGGGTGGTGTGCAAGACCTGGGTGCACGACAACGGGCGCTGTCCGGTCGTGCTGATGGGCGACGCCGCGCACACCGCGCATTTCTCGATCGGCTCGGGCACCAAGCTGGCGCTGGAGGACGCGATCGCCTTGTCACGCGACATCGCGGCCCACCCCGGCGACCTGCGCGCCGCGCTGGACCAGTACGAAGCCACGCGCAGCGTGGAGGTGCTGAAGATCCAGAACGCCGCGCGCAACTCCACCGAGTGGTTCGAGAACGTGGCCCGCTACGCCACCTTGCCGCCAGAGCAGTTCGCGTACTCACTGCTCACCCGCAGCCAGCGCATCAGCCACGAGAACCTGCGCCTGCGCGACCGCGCCTACGTCGAGACCTACGAGCAGTGGATCGCCGAGCGCTCGGGCCTGCCGCCCACCACGGCCGCGCACCCGGTGCCGCCAATGTTCACGCCCTACCAAGTGCGGTCGGTGCGCCTGAAGAACCGCATCCTCGTTTCGCCGATGGCGCAGTACTCGGCCGAAGACGGCATCCCTGGCGACCACCACCTGGTGCACCTGGGTTCGCGCGCGCTGGGCGGCGCCGCGCTGGTGATGGCCGAGATGACCTGCCCGTCGCCCGACGCGCGCATAACCCCCCAATGCCCCGGACTCTGGAACGACGTGCAGCGCGACGCCTGGGCCCGCATCGTGCGCTTCGTGCACGCGCAGCCCGAGGTCAAGATCGGCATGCAGCTGGGCCACGCCGGCGCCAAGGGCTCCACGCGGCCGATGTGGGAAGGCATCGACCTGCCGCTGGACGAAGGCAACTGGCCGTTGCTCTCCGCCTCGCCCCAGCAGTACCTGGACGGCGTCAGCCAGTGGTCGCGCGCGATGACGCGTGCAGACATGGACCGCGTGCGCGACGACTTCGTGGCCGCGGCGAAGCGCGCGGCCGAGGCCGGGTTCGACTGGCTGGAGCTGCACTGCGCGCACGGCTATTTGCTGTCGTCCTTCATCTCGCCGCTGACCAACCAGCGCACCGACGAGTACGGCGGGTCCCTTGAAAACCGCCTGCGCTGGCCGCTGGAGGTCTTCGACGCGGTGCGCGCCGCCTGGCCCGATCACCTGCCGATGTCGGTGCGCATCTCCGCGCACGACTGGGTCGAAGGTGGCATCACGCCCGACGACGCGGTCGAGATCGCGCGCGCCTTCAAGGCCCACGGCGCGGACATGATCGATTGCTCGTCCGGCCAGGTCAGCAAGGCCGAAAAGCCAACCTTCGGCCGCATGTGGCAGACGCCGTTTGCCGACCGCATCCGCAACGAGGCGCAGATTCCCACCATCGCGGTCGGCGGCATCACCGAGGCCGACCATGCCAACGCCATCATCGCCGCCGGCCGGGCGGACCTCTGCGCCGTCGCGCGGCCGCACCTGGCCAACCCGGCCTGGGCGCTGATGGAAGCGGCCAAGCTGGGCTACACCGGCATGCCGTGGCCCAAGCAATACCTGTCCGGCAAGAGCCAGCTGGAGCGTAACCTGGAACGTGAGCGTCAAATGGCGGCCGCAGCCGCCGGCCTGTCGCCACTGGAACAAGCCAACCAGGCGCTGGGTGCCTGAAGAACACCGCATGGCCAAGAACCCTTCCCTCGACGACGACCGCATCGGCCTGGAAGCCCGCGCCGCGGCCGACGACCATGCCGCACTGAAACTGTGGCTGCGCCTTCTGGCGTGCAGCACGCAGATCGAGACCGAGATCCGCAAGCGCCTGCGCGCGCGCTTCGGCATCACGCTGTCGCGCTTCGACTACCTGGCCCAGCTGCACCGCCACCCGGAAGGCCTGCGCATGAACGCGCTGTCGCGCTACCTGATGGTGACCGGCGGCAACATCACCGGCCTGACCGACGAGCTGGAGAAGGAAGGCCTGGTGCAGCGCGAGCCCAGCCCGCAGGACCGGCGCGCCTTCGTGCTCAAGCTGACACCTGAAGGACGCGGCCGTTTCGAGCAGATCGCCGCCGAGCACGAAGGCTGGATCGTCGAGCTGCTGGGCGGCCTGAAGGCGGCCGACCGCAAGACGCTCTACACGCTGCTGGGCACGCTGCGCGTGACCATCGCCGAGCGCCAGGACAACACCGCAGCGCCCGACAGCCCGGAGACCGCCAAATGAACGATTCCCCCACCCGCCTGGATCCTGCGCTGGCCGCCGGCAACCAGCGCACCATGGCCGCTTACCATGCGCGTCACTTCCTGTGGCAGGTGGAGGGCAGCGTCGCCACCATCACGCTGCACCGCCCGGAGCGCAAGAACCCGCTCACCTTCGATTCCTACGCCGAGCTGCGCGAGCTTTTCGGCCAGCTGAAGTACGCCACCGACGTGCATGCAGTCGTCCTCACCGGGGCCGGCGGCAATTTCTGTTCGGGCGGCGACGTGCACGAGATCATCGGCCCGCTGGTGCGCCTGGCCGCGCCCGAGCTCTTGATGTTCACCCGCATGACCGGCGACGTGGTGCGCGCGATGCGCGCCTGCCCGCAACCCATCATCGCCGCGGTGGACGGCGTGTGCGCCGGTGCCGGCGCCATCCTGGCCATGGCCTCCGACCTGCGGCTCGGCACCGCCCGCTCGAAGACCGCCTTCCTCTTCAACCGCGTCGGCCTGGCGGGTTGCGACATGGGCGCCTGCGCGATGCTGCCGCGGATCATCGGGCAGGGGCGGGCAAGTGAGCTGCTGTACACCGGTCGGTCGATGAAGGGTGACGAGGGATTGGCTTGGGGGTTCTTCAACCGCCTGTGTGATGAGGACTCTTTGCTGGGCGAGGCACAAGCCTTGGCGGCAGAGATTGCTTCAGGCCCCAGCTTTGCCAATGGCATCACGAAGACGATGCTGCACCAGGAGTGGTCGATGACGGTCGACCAAGCCATCGAGGCGGAAGCCCAGGCGCAGGCGATCTGCATGCTGACGGGGGATTTCCGTCGCGCTTACGAAGCCTTCGTCGCGAAGCAGAAACCGGCGTTCCAGGGGAACTGACGTGAGCTGCACCGTGCGGTGGGCATGCATCGACCGAGCGAGCCACGGCCACGGGGTGTCGGGGGACACGAGCGGAACAGGGCCCCCTGGAGGCCTGATCCACGCTCAGACAACACGTGCGCATGAGGCTTGAAATGAACCCGACACAGCACCTCGACTGGCCCTTCTTCGAAGACCGCCACCGCGCCCTCGCCGCCGAACTCGACGCCTGGGCGGCCGCTCACATCAGCCACCAGCACGGCAACAACGTCGACGACGAATGCCGGCTACTGGTGCGGCAACTCGGCCAAGGCGGCTGGCTGCGCCACGCCGTCGCCGGCCGCGAGCAGGGCGGCCTCAACGACACCATCGACACCCGCGCCATCTGCCTGATCCGCGAGACGCTGGCCCGCCACGCCGGCCTGGCCGACTTCGCGTTCGCGATGCAGGGCCTGGGCTCCGGCGCCATCAGCCTCGCCGGAACGCCCGCGCAGCGCTCCCGATGGCTGCCGAAGGTGGCAAGGGGCGAAGCCATCAGCGCCTTCGCGCTCTCCGAGCCCGATGCCGGCTCGGACGTCGCCGCCATGCAATGCGCTGCGCGCCAAGAAGGCGACCACTACGTCATCGACGGCGAAAAGACCTGGATCTCCAACGGCGGCATCGCCGACCTGTACATGCTCTTCGCCCGCACCGGCGAGGCACCGGGCGCCAGAGGCATCAGTGCCTTCATCGTCGAAGCCGACGCCCCCGGCTTCGAGATCGCCGAACGAATCGGCCTCATCGCCCCGCATCCCCTCGCCAGGCTGCGATTCACCAACTGCCGCATTCCCGCCGCCAACCGCATCGGCGCCCCCGGCGAGGGCTTCAAGATCGCGATGCGCACGCTCGACGTGTTCCGCACCTCGGTCGCGGCCGCCGCCCTCGGCTTCGCGCGACGCGCGCTGCACGAAGGATTGCAGCGCGCCACCACGCGCCGCATGTTCAACCAGACCCTGGCCGACTTCCAGCTCACGCAAGCCAAGCTGGCGCAAATGGCCCTCACCATCGACTCGGCCGCGCTGCTGACCTACCGCGCCGCCTGGGCCCGCGACCAGGGCCGCAGCGTGACCAAGGCGGCCGCGATGGCCAAGCTGGCCGCCACCGAGGGTGCCCAACAGGTGATTGACGCGGCCCTGCAGCTGTTCGGTGGGCAGGGCGTGGTCAGCGGCCAGCCGGTGGAAAGCCTGTACCGCGAGATCCGCGCGCTGCGCATCTACGAGGGTGCCAGCGAAGTGCAGCAACTCATCATCGCCCGCGAGCTGTTGAAGGAGATGTCCTCATGAAGGCTTCCGCGCACATCGACACTTTCGCCCGCGACCACCTGCCGCCGCCGGCGCAGCAGCCCGAGTTCATCTTCGAGCTGCCCGAACTGCAGCTGCCCGAACAGCTGAACTGCGCCACCGAGCTGCTCGACCGCCGCGTGTCAGCGGGCGAGGGCGGCCGGCTCTGCATCCAGTCTCCCGACGGCACCCGCTGGACCTACGCCGATCTGCTGGACCGCGCCAACCGCATCGCCAACGTGCTGGTGCGCGACATGGGCTTGGTGCCCGGCAACCGCGTGCTGCTGCGCGCGCCCAACTCGCCGATGATGGCCGCGGCCTGGTTCGGCGTCATCAAGGCCGGCGGCATCGCGGTGGCCACCATGCCGCTGCTGCGCGCCAAGGAACTGGCCCAGATCGCCAACAAGGCCGAGGTCACGCATGCGCTGTGCGACGAACGCCTGGCCGACGAGCTGGCCGCCGCTCAGCCGTTGTGCCCCACGCTGAAGCACGTGCGCCACTTCCACGGCACCTCGCCCCAGGGCCTGGAAGCCGCCATGGCCCGGCACAGCCCTGCCTTCGACGACGTGCGCACCGCCGCCGGCGACACCTGCCTGATCGCGTTCACCTCCGGCACCACCGGCGTGCCCAAGGGCACGATGCACTTCCACCGCGACGTCATCGCCGCCTGCCGCTGCTGGCCGGCGCACGTGCTGAAGGCTTCAAGCCACGACGTCTTCATCGGCAGCCCACCGCTGGCCTTCACCTTCGGCCTGGGCGGCCTGCTTCTGTTCCCGATGTCGATCGGCGCCTCGACGGTGCTGGTGGAAAAACCCACGCCGCCCGCGCTGCTGGACGCGATCGTGCAATTCCGGGCCACCGTGCTGTTCACTGCTCCCACCAGCTACCGCGCGCTGGCGGCCGATGCCGGCGCGCGCCGCATCTCCGCGCCGCAGGGCGGCAGCTTGCGCAAGAGCGTCTCCGCCGGCGAAGCGCTGCCCGCCGCCACCCGCGCGCTGTGGAAGCAACACACCGGCATCGAGATGATCGACGGCATCGGCGCCACCGAGATGCTGCACATCTTCATCTCGCACGACGAATCCGAAGCCCGCCCCGGCGCCACCGGCAAGGTGGTGCCAGGCTACCGGGCCTGCATCCTCGACGACGACGGCCACCCACTGCCGCCCGGCCAGATCGGCCGCCTGGCGGTGAAGGGCCCCACGGGCTGCCGCTACCTCGCGGACGATCGCCAAACACGTTATGTGCAGGGCGGCTGGAACCTGACCGGCGATGCCTACCGCCAGGACGAGGACGGCTGGTTCCACTACTGCAGCCGCACCGACGACATGATCATCTCCGCCGGCTACAACATCGGCGCGCCCGAGGTTGAAGAGGCGCTGATGCAGCATCCCGCGGTGGCCGAGTGCGCGGTGGTGGGCGTGCCGGACGACGAGCGCGGCCAGATCGTCAAGGCCTTCGTCGTGCTGCGCCCAGGCCACGAGGCCGGCGACACGCAGGTGCGCAGGCTGCAGGACTTCGTCAAGCAGGTGATCGCGCCCTACAAGTACCCGCGCGCCATCCAATTCACCAGCGCGCTGCCCCGCACCGAGACCGGCAAGCTGCAGCGCTTCAAGCTCAAAGACAACACCACCGGAGACGCCCGATGAAGACACTGCAACCGCCCGGCTGGCCCCGCCCGAAGGGCTATGCCAACGGCGTGGTGGCCGAGGGCCGGCAGGTCTTCGTGGCCGGCATGATCGGCTGGGACGCGGAAGGCCGCTTCCCCAGCGACCGCCTGGCCGACCAGGCGCGCCAGGCGCTGGCCAACGTCGTCGAGGTGCTGAAGGAAGCGGGCGCGACCGGCCGGCACGTCACCCGCATGACCTGGTACGTGACCGACAAGCGCGAGTACCTGGACCAGGGCCGCGAGATCGGCGCCGCCTTCCGCGAACTGATCGGCAGCTATGCCATCGCGATGACGGCGGTCGAGGTCAAGGCGCTGATCGAGGACCGCGCCAAGGTCGAGATCGAAGTGACCGCGGTCGTGCCCAAGGACTGAAGCGGGGCTTAACCCCATGACCTTCCCCGCGACGTGCAAGACAGGACCCCGTTCCGTCGATGCACCCGCGAAAGGAAGCCATGCTGCACCCGCTGATCCGCCCCGTCCTCGCCCCCGCCGCCTTCGCGCTCGCCGCAGCCCTGGCCGCGCCGTCGCCCGCGGCAGGCGCCACCGCGCCGCCGATCGCTGAACCATCGGCCGCCGCCGCGCCGGCTCCCGAGCGCCGCAGCACCCTCGACGACCAGCAGTCCGTCGCGGTCACCATCTACAACGAACAACTGGCGCTGATCAAGGACCGGCGCCGTGTCGTGCTCGACGGCGGCATCAGCCGCCTGGCGCTGCGCGACGTCAGCGCGCAGATGAAGCCGCAGACCGCGCTGCTGCGCAGCGTCGACGATGCACGCGCCTTCCAGGTGCTGGAACAGAACTTCGACTTCGACCTGCTGAGCCCGGCCAAGCTGCTGGAGAAATCGGTCGGGCGCAGCGTGCGCCTCATCGGCTGGAACCACGCGACCGGCTCCGAGACGGTCGACACCGCCCAGGTGCTGGCCGCCGGCGATGGGGGCCTGGTGCTGCAGGTCGGCGACCGCATCGAGACCAGCGTGCCCGGACGCATCGTGTTCGACAGCGTGCCGCCGAACCTGCGTGACCGCCCGACGCTGGTGACCGAGCTGCACACCGCCAAGCCGGGGCCACGCTCGGTCGAGCTGTCCTACCTGTCCGGCAGGCTGTCCTGGCAGGCCGACTACGTGGCCGAGCTGAGCGCCGACAACCGCTCGCTGGACCTGAACGGCTGGGTCACGTTGACCAACCGCAGCGGCACCGCCTATCCGAACGCCCGCCTGCAGCTGGTGGCCGGCGACGTCCACCGCGTACACGAGCAGCTGAAGGAAGCGGCCATGGACACCCGCGTGCTCATGGCCCCGGCCGCCGCCCCGGTGCCCGGCATCACGCAGCAGGCGCTCTTCGAATACCACCTGTACACGCTGGAGCGTCCGACCACGCTGGCCAACAACCAGACCAAGCAGGTCGCACTGCTGCAGGCCGCCGGCACGCCGGTGCGCAAGGAGCTGCTGCTCGCCGGCGATCCGCACTACTACGTCGCCCAGGTCGGCGAGATCGGGCGCAGGCTGAAAGTGGGCGTCTTCGTCGAATTCGAGAATCGTGAAGCCGGTGGCCTCGGCCTGCCGCTGCCCAAGGGCGTCGTGCGCGTTTACCAGCGTGACGCCGACGGCCGCGCGCAGTTCGTCGGCGAAGACCGCATCGACCACACGCCGAAGAACGAGAAAGTGCGCTTGCGCCTGGGCGACGCCTTCGACGTGACCGCCGACAAGAAGCAGACCGACTACCGCGTGCGCCAGCAGCCCGGCAAGCGCGACGCCATCGAGACCGCCTACGAGATCGTCCTGCGCAACGCCAAGGCCGAGGCGGTGACGGTGACCGTGCGCGAGCCGGTGCCGGGCGACTGGACGATGCTGCAGGAGTCGCAACGCCACGCCAAGGCCGCGGCAGGCACCGCGCAGTGGCAGGTCAGCGTGCCGGCCGGGGGCAGCAGCACGCTCGCCTACCGCGTGCTGACCCGCCACTGATGCCCCACTGATGCCCCACTGATGCCCCACTGATGCCCCACTGATGCCCCACTGATGCATCACTGATGCATCACCGGTGTCCCGTGGGCGGTCGACCAATCGGTCGTTGACGCGTCCCGGCCGCGTCTCTGACGCGCCAGCGGCGCGGCCCCCGAGTCAGCCGAACAGCCCCGGTGCCGTCTCCGCGCCCACGGCCTCCTCGCTGTAGAAGCACGACGGGCAGACCGCGCGGTAGCGCTCGTTGCCGCCGATCACCACCTGCTCGCCGTGCTGCACGCGCCGGCCGTCGGCGTCGATGCGGATGTTCATCGTCGCCTTGCGCGCGCAGGCGCAGATCGACTTCATCTCCTCCACCTCGTCGGCCAGCGTCAGCAGCGCGGCCGACCCCGCGAAGGCCTCGCCGCGGAAGTCGCTGCGCAGGCCATAGCACAGCACCGGCATGTCCTCCACGTGCGCCATGCGGTGCAACTGCCGCACCTGCGGCGGGGTGAGGAACTGCGCCTCGTCGATCAGCACGCAGGCCATGCCCGGGCCCAGGTGCGCGCGGGTGAACTCGGTGTCCGCACCGAAGGTGTCCGCCGGCCGCGCCAGCCCCAGCCGCGACGCGATCACGCCGGGGCCGGCGCGGTCGTCATGCGCGGCGGTGAACAAGCGCACGCGCATGCCGCGCTCCTCGTAGTTGTGCGCTGCCTGCAGCAGCGCGGTGGACTTGCCGGCGTTCATCGCGGCATAGCGGAAGTAGAGCTTGCTCATCGCAGGGCGGGCACGGGCGGCGTGGGGCGCCGAGTGTACGGAGCAGGCCCCGAATGGGCGCCTGCGCGCACCCTCCCGCTTTGGAGTTAGCCGATTCCGGGTTTACCCGGAGCGCCCATGCATTTCGCGCATAGGGAGGTCCGCTATCAGCATTGGCAGCCCTGGTTGCATCTCCGTACAGTTCGCGCCCCATGACCAGCGTGCCGGCTTTCGCAGTTCATGGAATTCCCTGCCTCCCGAGCGCGAAGCAACTGGTTTCATTGGCACGAAAAGTGGTAGCTTGGGGGCATGCACTCCACCCTACGCCGCTCGATTGCCCTGCTGGCCCTGGCCGGCGCCGCCTCTGCCGCCGTGGGCGGCCCGGTCCTCGACCGGATCAAGGCGAAGGGCGGAATCACACTCGCTCACCGCGAATCATCGTCACCTTTTTCATACCTCGACCCGGACAAGAAGCCGATCGGCTATGCGCTGGAGCTGTGCCATCGCCTGGCCGAGGCAGTGAAGAAGAAGCTGGGCCTGAGCACGCTGCGCATCGACTACCTGATGGTGACGCCGGCGAACCGCATCGCCACCATCGCCGAGGGCAAGGCCGACATGGAGTGCGGCTCCACCACCAACAACACAGAACGGCGCCAGACGGTGGCCTTCACCGTTCCGCACTACATCACCGGCGCGCGCTACCTGGTGCGGGCCGACAGCCCGATCACCGTGCTGGCGCAATTCGAGGGCAAGAAGCTGGTCTCCACCAAGGGCACCACGCCGCTGAAGGCAGTGGACAAGGCCAACCGCGACCAGTTGCTGCGCATCACGCTGCTCGAGGCGCCCGACCACGACAAGGCGCTGAAGATGGTGGAATCCGGCGAGGCGGACGGCTTCGTGATGGACGACGTGCTGCTGTATGCGCAGATCGCCGGCCGGCCCGACCCGTCCAAGCTCAAGGTGGTGGGCAAGTTCCTCACCATCGAGCCGCTGGCCATCATGCTGAGCAAGGACGACCCCGAGTTCAAGCGCATCCTGGACGACGAGATGAGGCGCCTGATCCACTCCCGTGAGGCCTACAAGATCTACGACCGCTGGTTCCTGCAGCCGATTCCCCCGCAGAACACCGCCCTGAACCTGCCGATGAACTACCTGCTGAAGGACTTCTGGAAGTACCCGACCGACCAGGTTCCGAACTGAACGCCCCGCCTGGGGCCATCCCCCGGGCGATCACCGCGCAGCCCGGGCTTTCCCGTAGGACGCGCCGGAGCAAGAATCCGTTGCTTTCCTGTCATTGACACCACCTCTGGAGATTTCATGAAGAAGTCCTTGCTGGCCCTCGCCGCCTTCGCCACCGTCGCCCTCACCGGCGTGGCCCAGGCGCAAACCACCGACACGCTGAAGAAGATCAAGGGCAGCGGCAGCGTCACGATGGGTGTGCGCGAGTCGTCGGGCGCCCTGTCCTACACGCTGGGCGATGGCAAGTACGTGGGCTACCACGTCGAGATCTGCCAGCGCGTGCTGGCCGACATCCAGAAGCAGCTGGGCCTGGCCAAGCTGGACATCAAGTACCAGCCGGTCACTTCGCAGAACCGCATCCCGCTGGTGCAGAACGGCACGGTGGACATCGAGTGCGGCTCCACCACCAACAACGCCACCCGCCAGAAGGACGTGGCCTTCGCGGTCACCACCTTCGTCGAGGAAGTGCGCATCGCGGTGAAGGCCAACTCGGGCATCAACTCGATCGGCCAGCTGGCCGGCAAGAAGGTGGCCACCACCACCGGCACCACCTCGGTCCAGACGCTGCGCAAGCATGAGCGCGGCGCCAACGTGAACTTCGAGGAAGTGTTCGGCAAGGACCATGCCGACAGCTTCCTGCTGCTCGAGTCGGGCCGCGCCGACGCCTTCGTGATGGACGGCGCCATCCTGGCCGGCAACATCGCCAAGGCCAAGAACCCGGCCGACTTCAAGATCGTCGGCGAGGTGCTGTCGGTCGAGCCGATCGCCATCATGATCCGCAAGGACGACCCTGCCTTCAAGAAGGCCGTCGACGACAGCATCAAGGGCATGATGAAGTCGGGCGACATCGCCAAGCTGTGGGACAAGTGGTTCATGCAACCCATCCCGCCGGCGAACACCAAGGTCGGCATGCCGGTGAACGAGAACACCAAGGCCGCCTGGGCCAACCCGAACGACAAGCCGATGGAAGACTACGCGAAGAAGTAAGGTCTCCTCCCGCCTCGGCGGCTTCCGCCGCCCTGAGGTAAGCCCTGAGGCCGGCCGGCCTGGGGCTTGAATATCCTGAGACGAGCGCGGCGGCGCCCGCCGGCGCGCCCGCTCGTCTTTTCTGATCGAACTCTTCCTGCGAACCCCGCCCGTCGCCGCCACCGGCGCGCGACGGCCGGTGTTCCCTTGAGCAAAAGAAATGGACCGGAGGCCGCATTGAGCACATGGGACTTCGAATGGCAGGTCTTCTGCAAGGAGACCTCCAGCGGCGAGATATTGCGCGGCTGCTTCGGCACCGGCGGCGACGTCACTTACCTCAGCTGGATGATGTCGGCCTGGGGCTGGACGCTCAGCGTCGCGCTGCTGGCGCTGATCGTGGCACTGATCGTCGGCTCGGTGATGGGCATCCTGCGCACCACGCCGAGCAAGCTGCTGGTGGGCATCGGCGTCACCTGGACCGAGGTGTTCCGCAACGTGCCGCTGCTGGTGCAGATCTTCCTCTGGTACCACGTGCTGCCCTCACTGATCCCGCCGTTGAAGTCGGTCCCCAGCTTCCTGCTCGTCGTGCTGGGACTGGGCTTCTTCACCTCCGCGCGCATTTCCGAACAGGTCAAGGCCGGCATCCTGGCGCTGCCCAAGGGCCAGCGCTACGCCGGCCTGGCGATGGGCTTCACGCTGCCGCAGACCTACCGCTACGTGCTGCTGCCGATGGCCTTCCGCATCGTGATCCCGCCGCTGACCAGCGAGTCGATGAACATCGTCAAGAACTCGTCGGTCGCCTTCGCGGTCTCGATCGCCGAACTGACGATGTTCGCGATGCAGGCCCAGGAAGAGACTTCTCGCGGGATCGAGATCTACCTCGCGGTCACCGGGCTGTATTTCATCTCGGCCTTCGCCGTCAACCGCATCGCGGCCTTCATCGAAGGGCGGGTCCGCCTGCCCGGCATGATCGGAGGCAAGTGACATGAATCTCGACTTTGGTTTCCTCACCTGGGGCGTCCTCTCCAGCTTCGTCGCCAAGGGCCTCATCTTCTCGATCCAGCTCACGCTGATCGCGATGATCGGCGGCATCGCGCTGGGCACGCTGCTGGCGCTGATGCGCCTGTCCGGCCGGTCCTGGCTGGTGCTGCCGGCCACGGTCTACGTCAACACGCTGCGCTCCGTGCCGCTGGTGATGGTGATCCTGTGGTTCTTCCTGCTGATCCCGCTGATCATCGGGCAGCCCATGGGGGCGGAGCTGTCGGCCATCATCACCTTCACGGTGTTCGAGGCGGCCTACTACTCCGAGATCATGCGCGCCGGCATCCAGAGCGTGCCGCGCGGCCAGGTCTTCGCGGGTTATGCGGTGGGCATGACCTACCGCCAGTGCATGCAGCTGGTGGTGCTGCCGCAGGCCTTCCGCAACATGCTGCCCGTGCTGCTGACGCAGACCATCATCCTGTTCCAGGACACCTCGCTGGTCTACGCGATCGGCGCCTATGACCTGCTGAAGGGCTTCGAGGTCGCCGGCAAGAACTTCAACCGCCCGATCGAGACCTACCTCGTCGCCGCGGTCGTCTATTTCGTCATCTGCTTCAGCCTGTCCATGCTGGTCCGGCGCCTGCAGAAGAAGATCCAAATCATCCGATAAGCCCAGGAGCCGTCGTCATGATCGACATCAAGAACGTCAGCAAGTGGTACGGCAGCTTCCAGGTGCTGACCGACTGCACCACCAGCATCAAGAAGGGCGAGGTCGTCGTCGTCTGCGGCCCGTCGGGCTCGGGCAAGTCCACGCTCATCAAGACCGTCAATGCGCTGGAGCCCTTCCAGAAGGGCGACATCGTCGTCGACGGCGTCTCGATTGCCGACCCCAAGACCAACCTGCCCAAACTGCGCTCGCGGGTGGGCATGGTGTTCCAGCATTTCGAGCTGTTCCCGCACCTCTCCGTCACCGAGAACCTGACGATCGCGCAGGTCAAGGTGCTGGGCCGCAGCGCGGCCGAGGCCAAGACCCGGGGCCTGAAGATGCTGGACCGCGTGGGCCTGATGGCGCACAAGGACAAGTTCCCCGGCCAGCTCTCCGGCGGCCAGCAGCAGCGCGTCGCGATCGCGCGGGCGCTGTCGATGGACCCGATCGTGATGCTGTTCGACGAGCCCACCTCCGCGCTCGACCCCGAGATGGTCGGCGAGGTGCTGGACGTGATGGTGCAGCTCGCCAACGAAGGCATGACCATGATGTGCGTGACCCACGAGATGGGCTTCGCGAAGAAGGTCAGCCACCGGGTGATCTTCATGGACGCGGGCAAGATCGTCGAGGATTGCCGCAGGGACGAGTTCTTCGGCAACCCCGACGCCCGCTCGCCGCGCGCGAAGGACTTCCTCTCCAAGATCCTGCAGCACTGATGCCGCTGCGCCGCCCGCCGGCGGCGCAGCCCCATCCCGCTTTCTCCGTGGTCAACCGGGAGTCCGCCATGACCTCGAACTCTCCTGCGTCCTTCCAGCGCGTGCTGGTCGGCATCGATTTCTCCACCGACTCGCTCGGCGCGCTGCAGCTGGCGCACCAACGCTTCGCCGATCCGGCCGCCACGCTGGTCCTGGTCCATGCCGCCGAAGCCGCCGAGGACCTGAGCGACTATGCCGACCTGCGCGGCCAGGTCGTGAACGCGCAAACCGCCGAGCTGCAGCGGCAGCTGCAGACCCTGGCCGCGGCGCACCGCGATGGCTGGCAGGAAGTGCACACCGTGCTCGAACTGGGCAAGCCGGCCGAGGCCATCCTGGCCGCCGCCCACACCTGGAAGGCCGACCTGGTGGTGCTGGGCTCGCACGGCAAGACCAGCCTCGCCCGCACGCTGTTCGGCGGCACCACGTACCACGTCGCCCGCAAGGTCGGCTGCTCGGTGCTGGTGCTGCGCGCAGGCCACTCGGCCTGACGCCGGGGCGCGGCGCCCCTTTGCGGGCGCCGGCGCACCAAGCCGGGGTTCCCGGTGGCCGCCGCCGCCAAATCGGGAAAAACTGGCGCCAATTCCCCCTGTTCCTCAAGGATTTCCGAGAGCCGCCGAAGACGCAGGATCGGCGCAGCTGCCGTTGTGCTGCGTTCGCTCTTGCCGGAGGCTCTCATGCTGACCCAGTTGTCCATTCGCAATCGCCTGTTCGCCGCGTTCGGCCTGGTGATCCTGCTGCTGCTCGCGGTGGCCGCTGCCGGCGGCTTCGGCGTGCACAGCGCCCGCCAAAGCCTGAGCCTGCTGACGGGCCAGGTGCTGCCGCTGCAGGGCCACGCCGACCTGGCGATCCGCGCCATGCTGCGCGCCCGCGTCGCGGAGCAGTCGATGGTGGCGAACAACCTGGACAACACCGCGATCGCCGAGCACAAGAAGAGCTGGGATGCGGCGCTGAAGGAAAGCCAGAAGGAGCTGCAGGTGGTGCGCGGCAACATGAGCACGCCCAAGCAGATCGAAGGCGTCGACATGATCGGCAAGCAGATCGAGGCCTACCGCAGCGCCTTCGAGGGCTTCTACAAGGACCTGTCCGGCGCGCGCTTTCCAGATGCCAAGGAAGCCACGGCCGCGCTGGGTCCGGTCAACGCCGCCTTCAGCGCGCTGGAGATGGCCTTCGCCGCCAACCAGAAGAACGTCGACGAGGTCAGCACCGCCATCGAGGCCGGGGTGTCCAACCTGGTGCGGGCGGTCGGCGGCGTGCTGGCCATCGTCGTCGCGGGCGCGGTCGGCGTCGGCGTGCTGGTGGCGTTTGCCGTCAGCCGCTCGATCGTCAAGCCGCTGGCCGAAGCGCAGGCCCTGGCCACCCACATCGCGAACGGCGACCTGACGCGTGAAGTGAGCGTGCAAGGCAGCGACGAAGCGGCGCAGACGCTGCAGTCGCTCAAGCGCATGACCGATGCGCTGCGCCGCATCGTCGGCGAGGTGCGCGCCAGCGCCGACAGCATCCAGACCGCTTCCAGCGAGGTCGCAACCGGCAACCTCGACCTCAGCCAGCGCACCGAGCAAGCCGCCTCCAACCTGCAGCAGGCCGCCAGCGCCATCGACCACCTGAGCGGCAACGTGCGCCACTCCGCCGAATCGGCCCACACGGCGAACCAGCTCGCCAGCTCGGCCGCCGAGGTCGCCGCCCGCGGCGGCGCGGTGGTGTCGCAAGTGGTCTCGACGATGGACGAGATCCACGCCAGCTCGAAGAAGATCTCCGACATCATCGGCGTGATCGACGGCATCGCGTTCCAGACCAACATCCTGGCGCTGAACGCCGCGGTGGAAGCCGCACGCGCCGGCGAACAGGGCCGCGGCTTCGCGGTCGTCGCCGGCGAGGTGCGTTCGCTGGCCCAGCGCAGCGCCGAGGCCGCGCGCGAGATCAAGAGCCTCATCAGCACCAGCGTCGAACGGGTCGATGCCGGCTCGCGTCTGGTGCAAGACGCGGGCAGCACGATGACCGACATCGTCGCCAGCGTGAAGCGCGTGTGCGACACCATCAGCGAGATCACCGCCGCGGTGACCGAGCAGTCGGCCGGCATCGGCGAAGTGAACGGCACCGTGACCCAGCTCGACCAGATGACGCAGCAGAACGCCGCACTGGTCGAGCAGTCCGCCGCCGCGGCCGATTCGCTGAAGGAACAGGCGAACAAGCTGGCGACCGCCGTCAGCTCGTTCCGCATCCACTGACGACGGCCCGAGGCCGCGGGCGCCCGTCCGCCGAAGGCGACGGGCCACAGCATTCTCGACAGCGCCCCGCGCCGCCGGCGCGGCGTCCTCGTCAGCGCGCAGACTCGCTGCGCGGCACCGACCCCCAGGCCTGCAGCCGCACCGCGAAAACGCTGCCCACGCCGGGTTGGCTGCGCGCGTCGATGCGCCCGCCCATCGCCTCCGCCAGCTGCTTGCACAAGGCCAGTCCCAGGCCGGTGCCCTGCACGTTGGTGTGCTGCGCCCCCAGGCGCTCGAAGGGCTGGAACAGCCGCAGCAGCTGATCGGCCGTCATGCCGCGGCCGGTGTCGGCCACGCACAGTTCGACGAAGCCTTCGGGCAGCACCTGCGCGCTGACCCTCACCTCGCCGCCGGCGCGGTTGTACTTGATCGCGTTGGAGAACAGGTTGCTCAGCACCTGCTTCAGCCGCCGCGGGTCGGCATGCACCCACAGCGGCGGCGCGGCTGCGGTGTCGTCGACGAAGCGCAGCCCGGCCGGACGCGCCGGTGCACCGGTGCGGGCGATGTCCAGCATGGCCCAGGCCTCGGCGATCACCGGCTGCAAGGCCACCGCGGTCAGCGACAGGTTCAGCTGGCCCGCCTGCGCACTCGACAAGTCCAGCACGTCGTCCACCAGCTCCAGCAGGTGCTGGCCGCTGGCCAGGATCTGGCGGATCCAGCTGCGGTGCCGCGGCGCGAGATCGGCGTCGCTGTCGAGCAACTGGCCGAAACCGAGCACCGCGTTCAGCGGCGTGCGCAGCTCATGGCTCACGCGCGACAGCAGCTGCGTCTTCGCCTGGTCGGCCGATGCCGCGCGGTCACGCTCCGCGCGCAGCTCGGCCGCCTGCCTCTGCGCGGTGATGTCGATCATCACGCCGATGCGCACGCTGCCCGCCTCCTGAGAACCGACCGGGGCCGAGGTGACCTGCAGCCATTTCAGGTGCGGGCCCCCAGGCTCGGGCAGCAGGATGCGGAATTCGATCGTCAGCGGCTGCGCCTCCCGCACGCTACCGCGGATGGCCTCGGCGACGCGTTCGCGATCCTCGGGGTGGCGCAGCGCCTCCAGCAGCGTGCTGTCCTGCATCAGCTGCTGCGGCTCCAGGCCGAAGAGGCTGCGCGAGCCCTCGCTGACGAAGTCGAACACCCGCTGCCCCTGCGGCGTGTAGCGCACCCGGAACACCATGCCCGGCAGCTGGTTGGTGATCAGCCGCAGGTGCGCCTCGCTGCGCTGCAGGGCCGCCTGCGCGCGCACCCGGTCCGTGATCTCCTCGATCGTGCCTTCGTAGTACAGCACCTCACCCTGTGCATCGCGCACCACGTGCGCGTTCTCGGTGACCCAGACGCGCTCCCGCGTGCGGTGGCGCACCACCTCGGAGACGAAGCCGGTCAGCTGCCCGTCGCGCTCCAGCAGCTCGACGAAGCGGGCGCGCTGGTTCGGGTCGACGTACCACTCGCGGGCCACGTCGGTGCAGCGCTCCAGCAGCTCCTGCTCGCTGCCATAGCCGTTGAAGCGCACCAGGGCCGCGTTGGCGCGCAGCATCCTGCCCTGCGGCGTCGATCGGTAGGCGCCGACCGGCAGCAGGTCGAACAACGTCGACGAGGTGCCGCTGTCGCGGCCGGATGAGGGGTTGGCTACGACAGAGTCCATCGGCATTGCGGTCGCACGGCCCGCATTGTCGATGCGCCAGCCCTCGGCGCGGTGCGTGGAAATACCGCATGGAACGTCACGCCGGGTAAACGGGCAATTGCGCAACCCGCGCGGCGTAACGGAACCACGGGGCGCCGCAACACGCCACTGCCGCCCGGCGGCATGGAGGGGTGCCCCGGCCAGCCGGGCCGGGGCTTCAGCGCGCGCCGTGCCGGGTGATCTCGATGCGCCAGGACTGGCCCGAGGCCTGCGCCGCGCAGCGCAGCGGCAGGAAGCGCTCGATCACCGCCAGGTTGGTGCGCGCATGCAGCGTCAGTTCGCTGCAGGTGTAGGCAGCCGGCATGCCGGACTCGCTAACTGCCAAGGCCAGCGGCAGCATCCACTGGTCCGCCAGGTGCGGTCCGAGCGCGCCGTCGCTCGCCCGGTAGCTGCGCAGCTCCTCGACGAGGCCTGCGGCCACGCGCTCGGCGCTGACGCCCTTCTCGCCGAAGCTGGTCACCAGTTCCGTGACCTGCTCGTGCTCCAGCGTCGCCATCAGCGCATTGCCGGGGCCTTCGTTCTGGCGCACCGGCGGGGTCAGCAGCTGTTCGTGCGACCAGCCCAGCGCCGCGCCCACGGCCGCCAGCTCCCGCGACGCCACCGAGCGCGGCAGCGCCGGCGCCAGCGCCTCGGCCCACTCACGGCGCAGCGCCCCGCGCTGCAGCAGGTCGAAGGGCTGCAGGCGCTCCGCCGGCGAGACCCGGGCCTCGAACTCGCCGCCACCGGCCGGGTAGAAGCCGTGCTGGCGCAAGGTCAGGTCCAGCCCCACGCCCAGCCGGCGCAGCAGCGGCGCGAAGCAGCGCTGGATGAAGTGGAAGGGCGGCGCCATCGGGTTGTGCGTGCCGCCGCAAAGCGTCAGGCGGCTCGGCGCGGCCGCGCACATCAGCGGCGGCAGCACGGTCTGCAGCACCAGCGTGCAGCTGCCCGCCGTGCCGACGGCAAAGCGGTGCTCGCCGGCATGCACCGGGCCGGGCGTGAAGTCCAGCGTGGCCGAGCCGAGCTCGGCACCCGTCACCCGCGCTTCGCAGATGGCCTGCGCCGCCAGCACGCAGGCCAGGTGCTGCCGCATCAGGCCCGGCTTGGGCCGGTTGGCGCGGATGCGCGTGATGCGCAGCGGCCGGCCGGTGCACATCGCCAGGGCCAGGCCGGTGCGCAGGATCTGGCCCCCGCCCTCGCCGGCAGCGCCATCCAGTTCGATCATGTCGTTCATCGAGTTCATGCTTGTTGTTGTTCGTCGTTCGTTGTCGTCAGTCGTCGCTCAGCTCATCCGGAATACCGGCTGCCGCGTCGGGAACGGCAGGTGCCTGCCGGGGCTGAGCAGGAAGGCGTGGTCGCGCTGCACCCGCAGGTCGTCCTCGCACAGGCCGTCGGTGATGATCAGGATCGGGCAGTCCCTCGGAAAGTCCGCGCGGCCCTGCAGCAGGTTCACCGCCGGCTGCAGCATCGTGCCGCCGCGCCCGCGCACCTGCACGCGCGAGGCCAGCGCCTCCACCGGGACGAAGCCTTCGTCGTAGGGCTGCGCATCGCAGTACACGAGGCGCACCTCCTTCACCCCCTGCGCCTGCGAATAGGCCACCACCGCGCCCAGCGCCTTGCCAAGATCGTCGCGCGCCATCGAACCGCTGCTGTCGATGATGACACCGAAAGTACGCGTCACGCGTTCGTCCTCGGGTTCGATGAAGCGCGGCCGCGGCGTTTCCGGCGTCGCCGCCTGCCGCCGCGAAGGCCGAGCCCAGCTGCGCCGCCGTTCGGTCAGCGGAAAGCGCTCGCGGATCCATTCCGCCAACTTCGCCTGCCACGGGATCGGCGGCTGGTTCAGCGTGCGGATGGCTTCCACCAGCCCGGCCGGCAGCAGGCCCCGGCCGGCCTGCTGGTGGAAGTCCAGGCCTTGCAGCAACGCGCGGCGGCAGAACTCCTCGCGGTCGGTGAAGAAGCGGCCCGGCCGCTCGTCCAGCATGTCCACGTCCGCGCCGCGCAGCGTACTGAGCCGGCGCCGCACGCGCAGATCCGCCGCCAGGCGCAGGTAGATGTCGTCCGCCGACCAGCCGCGCAGTTCCTCGTCGAACAGCAGGCCGACCTCGGGCGGGATGCCGACGTTCATGCCCACCAGCCAATCGTTGATGACGAAGTCGCAGGCCACGTTCCAAAGGTAGGCATCGCGGCCGTGGC
>CAMLJY010000001.1 GCA_946480465.1 uncultured Burkholderiales bacterium | reverse complement strand
GCGACCTGATCTCGCTGATCGAGCACCAGATGAGCGCCGCGCTGGCCAGCACCGGGCCGCTGCCCGAGCCCAGCCGGGGCCGGGTGTCGCGCCGCGTCAAGTCCTTCCCGGTGAGGCCGCGGGTGTCGCTGCGGCCGGACGAGCGCGCGCAGCGCTGGCTGCTGACGGTCAGCGCCAGCGACCGCTCGGGCCTGCTGTACGCCGTCGCACGCGTGCTGGCGCAGCACCACGTGAACCTGCAGCTGGCCAAGATCACGACGCTGGGCGAGCGGGTGGAGGACACCTTCCTGGTCGACGGCCCCGCGCTGCAGCAGACGCGGGCGCAGCTGCAGATCGAGAGCGAGCTGCTCGACGCCCTGGCTTCTCCGAAATGAGCGCCGCCCGGCCCTTCCGAAGCCGCTCGCTTCCCCTCGGCGGGGCGGCCCGCAGGGCCTGGGGGGCCACCACTTGAGCCTGAAGAGCATTCCGCCACCGGCCACCTTGGCCGAGCTCGCGCGCTTCGACACCATCATCGATGCGCGCTCGCCGGCCGAGTTCGCGGAGGACCACCTGCCGGGCGCCGTGAACTGGCCGTCGCTCGACGACGAGCAGCGCCGCATCGTCGGCACGCTGTACGTGCAGGACTCGCCGCTGGCCGCGCGCAAGCTGGGTGCAATGCTGGTGGCGCGCAACATCGCCAGCCACCTGGAACGCTGGGTGCAGGACAGGCCGCGCGAGTGGCAGCCGCTCGTCTACTGCTGGCGCGGCGGGCAGCGCTCGGGTTCGCTGTCGCTGGTGTTGGACCAGATCGGCTTCCGCACCTCGAAGATCGAGGGCGGCTACAAGGCCTTCCGCACGCGGGTGCGCGAGGACCTGGCGGTGCTGCCGCAGCGCCTGGACTTCCGGGTGCTGACCGGCCGCACGGGCAGCGGCAAGACACGCCTGCTGCAAGCGCTGGCTGCCGGCGGTGCGCAGGTGCTGGACCTGGAAGGCCTGGCCCAGCACCGCGGTTCGGTGCTGGGCGGCCTGCCCGACCAGCCGCAGCCGAGCCAGAAGCGCTTCGACACCCTGCTGTGGCAGGTACTGCAGCAGCTGGACCCGGCGCGGCCGGTGTTCGTCGAATCGGAGAGCCGCAAGATCGGCACCCTGCTGGTGCCGGACGCACTGATCAACCACATGCACCGGCATGGCCGCTGCATTTCGGTGTCATTGCCGGACGCCGAACGCGTGCGGCTGCTGCTGGCGGACTACGCGGCGCTGACCGTGGACGTCGAGCTGCTGTGCGCACGGCTGCAGCAGCTGGTGGAGCTGCGCGGCAAGGAGACGGTGGCCCGCTGGCAGGGCTACGCACGCGCGGGCAATTGGGAGGCGCTGCTGCCGGAGCTGCTGACGCAGCACTACGACCCGCTGTACCTGCGTTCGATCGACCGCCACTACGCGGACATGAAAAACGCCGTCGAGCTTGCACTCGACGGCGTCGATGAATCGAGCCTCGGAACGGCGGCTGACCGCCTTCTCGCACAACCAGCCCCTGACCGGCTCCTGACCGCTGCTGACCCGAACCAAGGCGACGCGGCAGCAGTGTCGAACTGACTGGAACCTCCCTCGTGGAGGGAGGTTGGAGGGAGGTTGGAGGGAGGTTGGAGGGAGGCTGGAGGGAGCCGTCCTCCTGGCTGGAGCCCTTTCCACGGAGGGGACCCCGGGGAGCCGAACATGACCCCGCAGGGATGTGCGCTCGGGCGGCTTGCCGCCCAAGCGCTCATCCCATGTGAAGGCCGCCGTTGCAGCTGAAATCCGCACCGGTGGTGAAGCCCGAATCCGGACCGGCCAGCCAGGCCACCACGGAGCCGATTTCCTCCGGCGTGCCCAGGCGCTTGACCGGGATCGTCGCGACGATCTTCTCGAGGATCTCGGGCTTGATCGCGCGGACCATGTCGGTGCCGATGTAGCCGGGGCTCACGGTGTTCACCGTCACGCCCTTGGCGGCCAGTTCCTGCGCCAGCGCCATCGTGAAGCCGTGCATGCCGGCCTTGGCGGCAGAGTAGTTGGTCTGGCCCGCCTGGCCCTTCTCGCCGTTGACGGACGAGATCTGGATGATGCGGCCCCAGCCCTTCTCCACCATGCCCGGCACGACCTGCTTCGTGACGTTGAACATGCTGTTCAGGTTGGTGTCGATGACCGCCTTCCAGTCTTCGGGCGACATCTTCAGGAACATGCGGTCGCGGGTGATGCCGGCGTTGTTCACCAGCACGTCGATCGAGCCATGTTCGGCCACGGCCTTGGAGAAGGCCTCGACCGTCGAATCCCAGTCCGCCACGTTGCCGACCGACGCATAGAACGTGAAGCCCAGGGCCTTCTGCTCGTCGAGCCACTTGTTGTAGTCACGGCTCGGGCCGCAGCCCGCGATGACCTTGAACCCGTCCTTCGCCAGACGCTGGCAGATGGCGGTACCGATGCCGCCCATGCCGCCGGTGACGTACGCGACTTTCTGACTCATGACTCTTCACTCCTTCGATGGGGTTGGTTCGAAGCGCACACCAGCCTGATCCGATGCCGGATCACGGTCAATCGGGCGGACCCTGTGTGCCAGCTCCCTTTGACAAACGAACAACAAACAAGCAAGCCCGGGCGGCTGCAAGAACCGGCCCGGGCAGCGCCCCGCTGCCGCGGGGAACGCATCCGATTACCTTTCGACGGTCAGCGCCACGCCCATGCCGCCGCCGATGCACAGCGAGGCGATGCCCTTCTTCGCGTTGCGGCGCTGCATCTCGTGCAGCAGGGTGACCAGGATGCGGCAGCCCGAAGCGCCGATCGGGTGGCCGATGGCGATGGCGCCGCCATTGACGTTGACCTTGTCCAGGTCCCAGCCCATCTCGTTGTGCACGGCGCAGGCCTGCGCGGCGAAGGCTTCGTTGATCTCGAGCAGGTCGAGGTCGGCGGCCTTCCAGCCGGCGCGCTGCAGCGCCTTCTGCGAGGCCGGAACCGGGCCCATGCCCATGATGGACGGGTCGAGCGCCACGGTGGCGTAGCTGGCGATGCGGGCCAGCGGCGTCAGGCCCAGCTGGTCGGCGCGCTTGGCCGTCATCACGATGACGCCGGCGGCGCCATCGTTCAGGCCCGAGGCATTGCCCGCGGTGACCGAGCCGGCCTTGTCGAAGGCGGGCTTCAGGCCGGCCAGCGCTTCGGCGTTGGTCTTCCGGTTGATGTACTCGTCCGCGTCGAAGGCGATCGGGTCGCCCTTCTTCTGCGGGATCAGCACCGGGACGATCTCGTCCTTGAACTTGCCGGCGTCCTGCGCGGCAGCCGCCTTCTGCTGCGAGGCCAGTGCCAGCGCGTCCTGCTTCTCGCGCGAGATCTCGTACTTCTTGGCCACGTTCTCGGCCGTGATGCCCATGTGGTACTTGTTGTACACGTCGAACAGGCCGTCGACGATCATCGAGTCGACCAGCTTCCAGTCGCCCATGCGCTGGCCGTCGCGCGAGTTGGGCAGCACGTGCGGCGCCAGGCTCATGTTCTCCTGGCCGCCGGCGATGACGATGTCCGAATCACCGGTGGCGACCGACTGCGCGGCCAGCATCACGGCCTTCAGGCCCGAGCCGCAGACGGCGTTGATGGTCAACGCGGGCACGCCCTGGGGCAGGCCGCTCTTCACCACCGCCTGGCGCGCCGGGTTCTGGCCGGCGCCGGCCTGCAGCACCTGGCCGAGGATGACCTCGCCGATCTGGTCGCCGCTCAGCTTCGCGCGCTTGAGCAGTTCGGCGATGACGGTCGCGCCCAGTTCAGGCGCAGCCACCTTGGCGAGCGAGCCGCCGAACTTGCCGACGGCGGTGCGGGCGGCGGCGACGATGACGATGTCGTTGGACATGAGGATCTCCTTCGAACGGTGCTGGGGACGTTTGGACGTGTGGACGGGGGAAAGGTCGCTCGGCCGTCAGGCCTTCTGGCGAACGTAGCGGCCGGGGGCGGGTTCGATGACCTTGTGCTGTCGGTTGCCGTAGGTCCTGGGTGCAGCAACTTGCTTGCCACCATGGCCGGCCAGCCAACCCGACCACTCCGGCCACCAACTGCCGGGCTTTTCAGTGGCCCCTTCGAGCCAGGCGGCGGGATCGGCCGGCAGCCTGTCGTTGACCCAATGGCTGCGCTTGTTCTTCGCCGCGGGATTGATCACGCCGGCAATGTGGCCCGAAGCACCGAGCACGAAGCGCCTCTTGCCCTTCAGGATGCCGGTGGAGGCGTACGCGGCCTGCCAGGGCACGATGTGGTCCTCGCGCGAGGCGTAGATGAACACCGGCGCCTTGATCGCGCCCAGGTCCAGCTTCTCGCCGCAGACGGTCAGCTTGCCCGGCACGCGCAGGTCGTTCTGCAAATAGGTGTGGCGCAGGTACCAGCAGTACATCGGGCCCGGCAGGTTGGTGGAGTCGCCGTTCCAGTACAGCAGGTCGAAGGGAGGCGGCGCCTCGCCCTTCAGGTAGTTGCCGACCACGTAGTTCCACACCAGGTCGTTCGGACGCAGGAAGCTGAAGGTGGTGGCCAGCTCCTTGCCCTTCAGCAGGCCGGGGCCATTGGGGCTGCCGGCGCCGATGGTCAGCTCGCGCAGCTGCACCGAGGGTTCGTCGACGAAGACGTCGAGGATGCCGGTGTCGCTGAAGTCGAGCAGCGTGGTCAGCAAGGTGACGGAAGCCGCGGGATGCTCGCCGCGCGCCGCGAGCACCGCCAGCGCGGTCGACAGGATGGTCCCGCCGACACAAAAGCCGAGGGTGTTGACCTGCTCGGCGCCGGTGATGTCCTGCACCACCTCGATGGCCTTGATCGGGCCACCGGCGATGTAGTCGTCCCAGGTCTTGGCGGACAAGGACGCATCGGGATTGCGCCAGCTGACGACGAACACACGGTGGCCCTGCTCGACGGTGTAGCGGATCACCGAGTTCTCGGGCTGGAGGTCGAGGATGTAGTACTTGTTGATGCACGGCGGCACGAAGAGCATCGGCCGCTCGTGCACCTTGGGGGTCAGGGGCTTGTATTCGATCAGCTGGAACAGCTCGTTCTCGAACACCACGGCGCCTTCGCTCGTCGCCACGTTGCTGCCGACCTCGAACACGCTCTCGTCGGTCTGCGACATGTGGCCTTTGCCGATGTCCTGCCAGAGGTGCTGCAGGCCCTGGGCGATGCTCTCGCCGCGGGTGTCGATCGCCTTCTTCAGCGCCTCGGGGTTCATGGCCAGGTAGTTCGCGGGGCTGGCGGCGTCCACCCACTGCTGCACCGCGAAACGGATGCGGGCCTTGGTCTTCTCGTCGCCCTGCACCGCCTCGGCCAGCTGCATCAGCGTGCGGGCATTCAGCAGGTAGCTCTGCGCGGCCATCGCGGCCGCCGGATTCTCGCCCCAGGCCTGGGCAGCGAAGCGCTTGTCCTTCAGGGCCGGCCGGGCGGCATCGCCATTCGGGGCGGCGGCCAACGCGCCGTTCCAGAGCCGCGTGGCCTCGGCCACGTAGTCGGCCTGCAGCTTGGATAGGGTGTCCACCGGCACGCTCAGGCCGGTCACCGACTTCAGCAGCTCCCCGACCGCACTGCCGAAGGCCTGCGCCTGCGCGCTGGCGTCATCCAGTGTCGGAAGGGACGGGGTCTTCATGCGCTTGTCTCCTGTGGCGGCGCGGGACGGCTGGTCATGTGCAATGCTGTGCGCACCGCATCACCTTGTACAGCCTCAAGCTTACTCGATGATGTCGTCATTTTTCGATACGCGATATTGCGTACCACAATTTGAAATGCACATCGTCGCCGTCGCCTGGCTGTTCGTCGTCATTCTGATGACGCTGGCAGAAGCCACCTCGCCCGTGGGCACCGTGCTGGGCGCCTTCTTGACGCTGCTGTTGTACGGCTTGCTGCCGCTCGGCCTCGTGCTGTACGTGATGGGCACCCCGATGCGGCGCCGCGCCCGGCGGCAGGCCGAAGCCGCCGCCGCGTCAGCGGCGCAGCGCGATGCCGGCGGCAAGCCGGCCCGTGACGCCGTCACGCCGGAACGAGAAGAAGCGTGAGCGGTCTTCAACGGTGCACCAGGTACCGCCGCTGACCGCGGTGACGCCGGCCGCGAGCAGCCGGTCGCGCGCCAGTTGCGGCAGGTTCGCCAGCCAGCGCGGCGAGCCATCAGGCCGCGGCCGCGCGACGAAGCGGGCCGGGTCGGGGGCGGCGGGGGCGGCGCCGAAGGCGGCCAGCACATCGGCGCCCACCTCGAACTGGCGTGGTCCGATGCAGGGCCCCAGCCACGCCATCAGCTGATCGGGGCGGATGCCGCCCGCCTCGCACATCGCCGCCACGATGCGCTCCAATACGCCGGCGGCCAGCCCGCGCCAACCCGCATGCGCCGCGCCCACGACGCTGCCGCCGCAATCGCACAAGAGCACCGGCAGGCAATCGGCCACCTGCACCACGCAGCCGATGCCTGGCTCGGTGCTGATGCTGGCGTCGGCACGGTGGAACGGCCGGTCCGGCGGCCCCAGGTCGGCCCGCGTCAGCCGCACGACGTCCGCACCGTGCACCTGCTCCAGCCACACCGCCTCGGCACCCAGCGCAGCGGAAAAGCGGCGCTGGTTCTCGGCGATGGCGGCGGCATCGTCCACCGCATCACCAGGCAGCGCGGCGGGCCGCAGGTTCAGGCTGTCGAAGGGCGGCGCACTGACGCCGCCTTCGCGCGTGCTCATCAGCGCGCCGACCGCCGTCGGAGCCGGCCAGTCGGGCCGGATCGCGCGGGGCAGCAGGTCTTCAGCTGGCATCCGGGCAGGCCGACGGCTGGGTCTTGCTGAACGCGTCCAGCTGCATGCAGGCCTCGAAGACCCGCATCACGTTGGGCACGTGGTCCAGCCGGCAATCGAAGCGCTGCGCGTTGAAGATCTGCGGCACCAGGACGCAGTCGGCCAGGGTCGGCGAGTCGCCGTGGCAATAACGCGTTGGCGACGCGGCCAAGCAACTCTCGACCACCTCCAGTCCGGTTTCCACCCAGTGGCTGTACCAGCGGTTCTTGTCCTCTTCGGACACCTTCAGCGGCCCCACCAGGTAGCGCAGCACGCGCAGGTTGTTCACCGGGTGGATCTCGCAGGCGATGTCCAGCGCCAGCGAGCGCACCCGGGCCCGGCCCAGCGGGTCGGCCGGCAGCAGCGGCGGCTCGGGGTGCGTTTCCTCCAGGTACTCGATGATCGCCAGCGACTGCGTCACGAAGTGCTCGCCGTCCTTCAGCAGCGGCACCAGGCGCGAGGCCGACACCGCCGCGTACGACTCCTGCAGGTGCTCGTTCTTGACCAGCGACACCGGCTTGTAGTCGTAGTCCAGGCCCTTGAGCGCCAGCGCGATGCGCACGCGATAGGACGCCGACGAGCGGAAGTAGTTGTACAGCTCCATCACCTGCTCCATTCCTCAGCGCACGGCCACGCGCAGCATGCCCAGGCCTTCGATGGCGCCTTCCATCACGTCACCCGGCACCACCGCAGCGACGCCGGCTGGCGTGCCGGTGAAGACCAGGTCGCCCGGCTGCAAGGTCCAGGCCTGCGACAGGGTGGCGATGGTCTCGTTGACGCTCCAGATCAGCTCGGACAGGTCGCCCTGCTGGCGTGGCTGCCCGTTGACGGCGACGGTGATCGCGCCGCGCGTCAGTTCACCCGTGGACCCGATCGGGTGGATCGGCCCGATCGGCGCCGACTGCTCGAAGCCCTTGCCGATGCACCAGGGCCGGCCCTGCTTCTTCATCTCGTTCTGCAGGTCGCGCCGCGTCATGTCGAGACCGATGGCGTAGCCCCAGATGTGCTTGGCGGCGTCCGCGACCGCGATGTTGCGGCCGCCGGTGCCGATGGCCACCACCAGCTCGATCTCGTGGTGCAGGTTCTGGGTCAGCGGCGGGTAGTCCATCTCGCCGGTGGCGCCAACGGGCACCGGCAGCACGGCGTCGGCAGGCTTCATGAAGAAGAACGGCGGCTCGCGGCCGCTGAAGCCCATCTCCTGCGCATGCTCGGCGTAGTTGCGTCCGACGCAGTAGATGCGGTGCACGGGAAATTCGCCGCCGCCGGCCACCGGCACGGTGGCCTGGCGCGGCGTGGGAATCACAGGGCTCATGGGTGTCTCCGAGAGGGGCGTGAACGCGCGTGAGACTTCTTGGCGCAGGGGAACGATTGATGATGCCACGCCACCCCAGCAGCAGCAGGGACGCAAAGCATGGGCCGCTACACTCCTCGCACGATGCTGCTCCCGCGCCAGATCAAGCACTGCCGCGCCTGCGGCACCGCCGTCACCTACCGCATCCCGCAAGACGACAACCGCGAGCGCGCCGTCTGCCCGGCCTGCAACACCATCCACTACGAGAACCCGCTCAACGTGGTCGGGACCGTGCCGGTCTGGGGCGAGCAGGTGCTGCTGTGCAAGCGCGCGATCGAACCGCGCTACGGGCTGTGGACGCTGCCCGCCGGCTTCATGGAACTGGGCGAGACCGTGGCCGAGGGCGCGCTGCGCGAGACGGTGGAAGAAGCCGGCGCGAAGGTGGAACTGCAAGGCCTCTTGACGCTGATGAACGTCGTGCAGGTCGGCCAGGTGCACCTCTTCTACCGCGCCCGCATGCTCGACGCCTCACTCGACCCCGGCCCGGAGACGCTGGAGGCACGGCTCTTCCACGAGCACGAGATCCCCTGGGACGAAATCGCCTTCCGCACCGTGCGGCAGACGCTGCAGCACTTCTTCGCCTGCCGCCGCGATGGCGGGCACTACGCGCTGCACACCGGCGACATCAGCTGAGGCTGCCGGCGGTGCCCTCGGCGGTCGCCGCGCTGTCGGACGTGGCCGCTTCCGCCGGTGGCGTCGTGTCCTGGCCGGCGGCGTTCGAGGCCGGCGCAATGTTCAGCGCCGAGCCGGTCGCCGCATCGAAGCCCAGGCTCCACAGCAGGGCCAGGTCCGAAGCACAGCCCACGCCTTCGGCCGTGATCGACAGGCCGACGTTCTGCACCAGCTGCACCAGGCCACGCAGGTAGCTCACTGCCTCGGGCTGCGCGCCGGGCTGCGACAGCCCGGCGATGAAGCGCGCGTCGATGCGCACGCAATCGAGGCCCAGGTCGATCAGGCGGCTGATGCGGGCCAGGCCCTCGCCGGCATGTTCCAGCCCCAGGTAGACGCCCAGCGGCCGCCAGCGGCGCGACGCCTCCTGCACCAGCGCGGGCCGGTCCAGCGCGAGCGATTCCGGCAGGTCGATCCACAGGCGGGTGGCGGCCTGCGGCGATGCCTCCAGCCGGCGCGACACCGCCGCCATGAAGTCGCTGAAGCCCAGCGATTGCGCCGAGACGTTGACGCAGCGCGCACGGCCATCGCTGTCGATGGCCTGCAGCGCCAGCTCGATCGCACGTTCGTCGATCGCCGCGCTGAGCCGCGCCCGTGCCGCCTGCGCCAGCCAGCGGGACGCCGGCTCGTACGGGCCACCCGGCTCCACCTGCAGCCGCAGTGGGCAGTCCAGGTGCAGCACGCGCCCGTCGGCGGTGCAGACCGGGAATTCGGCCAGCGTGACCCGGCCCTGCTCCAGCGCGAGCGCCAGGCGCTGCTGCCACATCGCCTCGCCATACGGCGTCAGTTCGTGCGAATCACTCAGGCACACGGCCGTGAACGGCCGCTGCGACTCGGCCCGGCACAGCGCATCGTCCGCCAGCGCCAGCGCCTGCTGCGCAGTGCAAGGCCCGTGCAGCTCGACCGCGCCGGCCGACACCGCGGCCGCACCGTCCAGCGTCACCAGCGGCATGCGCAGCGAGCGCACCAGCGTGGCCGCGGTCTCCTCGGCCATCGCGCCGACGGGCAGCAGCAGCGCGAAGTCCGATCCGTTGAGGCGCCCGGCAAAGCAGCCGTCGGCGCGGTGCGGATAGCTCAACAAGGTCTGGCCGATGGTGCGCAGCACCTGGTCGGCGCCGGCATGGCCGATGCGGCGGTTCATGCCGGTCAGGTCCGCCAGGCGCAGCAGCAGCAGGCCGCACCGGCCGGCAGCCTGGTCGCCGCTCAGCACCTGCTCCAGCCGGGCGATGAAGTGGCGCCGCTGCAGCACGCCCGTCAGCGCATCCAGGTGCGCCTGCTGGCGCAGGCGTTCCAGGTCCGCCGCGGTGGCCTCGTACATCGCCTGCACCCGATCGGCCAGGCGGTTCATGCTCTCTGCCAATGGCCGCAGCTCGGGAACGCTGGGCAGCCTGGCGCGGCTGCAGCGTCCATCGCGAAAGGCATCGGCCTGCGCCACCGCCTGCGCCAGCGCGCGGCGCAGCCGGCTTGCGGCCGAGGCCGCGACCAGCATCACCACGCCGCCCAGCATGGTCAGCGCCAGGGCGGTCTGCCACAGGCCGCGCCACAGCGCATCCGCCGCCTCGCCGCCCTGGGCGGACACCAGCACCGTGCCGGCCGGCTTGCCGTCGGCACCGCGCAGCGTGCCGAGCCCGGGTGGGGCCTGCAGGTCGAGCAGCGCGGTGTAGAACTGCGGGGCCGACGCCGGCTGGATGTCGGCGCGCTGCTGCCACAGCACACGGCCTTCGGCATTGCGCAGCTGCACCAGCTGCAAACCTGCCGCGGCGGCATGGCTGGCCAGCCAAGCGTCGCGCTGCTCGGCGCTGCGCGCGCCCTCGCTGCCGAGGGCCAGCGCCAACCAGGCCGCGCTTTCGCGGTTGTGCCGCGCCAGCTGCTGGACCAGCGCCTCCCGCGCCGCCCACTGCTGGACCAGCAGCGCGTTCAACAGGCACACGGCGACGACGATGAACACCACCCACTGCAGCCGCGCATGCAGGGGCCGTGCCTCGGCCGGAGCAGCAGCGTCGGGGGCTTGCGCCTCGGGTGGCCGTGGGGAAGCCCCGGCGGCCGCGGCACGGTGGTCGGCAGGAGGGACGGCGGCAGGATCGAGGGCGAGGGGCATGGCGAGGGGAGCGCGCAAAGAGACGCGCCTCTCTCGCTTGTCGGCCACCGGCCCGCAGGACTTGAGCCGCAGGCTCCCCCGCCCCGCCTTGCCGCCCCGGGATCGCGGCGATAGTGCGCACCCGGCCGTGCCGGGACGCGCGCTCAGCTGCGCTGGATCAGCGCTTCTGCGGCGGCAGGTCGGTGCAGCTGCCGTGCGCCACTTCAGCCGCCATGCCGATGCTCTCGCCCAGCGTCGGATGCGGGTGGATGGTCTTGCCGATGTCCACCTCGTCCGCGCCCATCTCGATGGCCAGCGCGACCTCGCCGATCATGTCGCCGGCATGCGTGCCGACGATGCCGCCGCCGACGATGCGGTGCGTCTCGGCGTCGAACAGGAGCTTGGTGAAGCCTTCGTCACGCGTGTTGGCGATGGCGCGGCCCGAGGCCGTCCACGGGAACAGGCCCTTCTTCACCTTGATGCCGCGGGCCTTGGCCTCGTCCTCGGTCAGGCCGACCCAGGCCACTTCCGGATCGGTGTAGGCCACGCTCGGGATCACGCGGGCGTCGAACTGGGCCTTGGTGTCGCCGGACGCCACCTCAGCCGCCACGTGCGCCTCGTGCACCGCCTTGTGCGCCAGCATCGGCTGGCCGACGATGTCGCCGATGGCGAAGATGTGCGGCACGTTGGTGCGCATCTGCACGTCCACCGGGATGAAGCCGCGGTCACCGACGATGACGCCGGCCTTCTCGGCGCCGATCTTCTTGCCGTTGGGCACCCGACCGACGGCCTGCAACACCAGGTCGTACAGGCCTTCCGTTTTCGTCGCACCGTCCACGCTCTCGAACTGCACCTTGATGCCGTCCTTCGTGGCCTCGGCGCCGACGGTCTTGGTCTTGAGCCAGATGTTGTCAAAGCGCGGCGTGTTCATCTTCTGCCACACCTTGACCAGGTCGCGGTCGGCGCCCTGCATCAGGCCGTCCAGCATTTCCACCACGTCCAGGCGAGCGCCGAGCGTGGAGTACACCGTGCCCATTTCCAGGCCGATGATGCCGCCGCCGATCACCAGCATCTTCTTCGGCTGCTGGCGCAGTTCCAGTGCGCCGGTGCTGGTGACGATGCGGGGATCGTCCTTGGGCAGGAAGGGCAGCTTCACGGCTTCGGAGCCCGCCGCGATGATGGCGTTCTTGAAGCGGATGGTCTGCGTCTTGCCGTCGGCCATCGCCACGCTCAGGTGATGCGGGTCGGCAAACGTACCGACGCCCTGCACCACCGTGACCTTGCGCATCTTGGCCATCGCCGCCAGGCCGCCGGTGAGCTTGCCCACCACCTTGTTCTTGTGCGCGAGCAGCTTGCCGAGGTCCACCTTCGGCGTGCCGAAGTCGATGCCCAGCGCCGCCATGTGGCTGGCCTCGTCCATCACCGCGGCCACGTGCAGCAGCGCCTTCGACGGGATGCAGCCCACGTTCAGGCAGACGCCGCCCAGCGTGGGGAAGCGCTCGACCAGCACGGTCTTCATGCCGAGATCCGCAGCGCGGAAGGCGGCGGAATAGCCGCCGGGGCCGGCGCCGAGGACCAGCATGTCGCATTCGAGGTCGGCGCCGCCGGCATAGCTGGCGGCGGCCGGTGCGGCTGCCGGCGCTGCAGCGGCAGGCGCGGGTGCAGCCGCTGCGGGCGCGGGAGCCAGTGCCGGCGCCGCAGCCGCCTGGCCGCTCGCTTCGAGCGTCAGCAGCACCGAGCCCTCGTTCACCTTGTCGCCGATCGCGACCTTCAGTTCCCTGACCACGCCGGCCGCGCTCGACGGGATCTCCATCGAGGCCTTGTCCGACTCCACCGTGACCAGGCTCTGCTCGACCTTGATCTCGTCGCCGGGCTTCACCAGCAGCTCGATCACCGCGACGTCCTTGAAGTCACCGATGTCCGGGACCTTCACTTCGATCAGTGCCATCTCTTCAGCCCTTCAGCTTGAGTGTGTGGACCTTCACCGGTCCAGCGGAGTTCTTGTCGAATTCACAGCCCGCGCGCACGCCGGTCTCGGCCACCTCGCGCGCGGACTTGGCCTTGTCCCAGGCCGCGTACATCGCCCCCAGCGCGAAGCTGCGCCCCGAGCCGATGGCCCAGAAGCGGTCGAACTGGAACACCTCGCGGTACGAGTAAACGCCGTAGATGCCGCTCGCATTGGCGATCAGCACCGTGAACTGGCTGCTCTCGTACGGGTCGGCGTCTTCTTCCTTGGTGTTCAGGAAGAAGTGGTCCTTCAGCTTGGGGTGCAGCTTCAGGAAGGTGTCGAACACTTCGTCGCGCGAGTGCAGCTTCAGGTCTTCCGGCGCCAGTCCGCCCAGGGCCTTGCGCAGCACCGGAAAGTGGGCCGTGGTGCCCGCCATGCCGACCCAGGAGTCGCCGATGCGGAACACCTTCTCGTTCTGTTCGTAGCCATGCGCGAGGCGCGTGTCGCCGAACGTCACCAGGGCGTCGGCGGCGATCGCCACCTGCCCGCCCCGGACTGCCACTGCCACGGTCGTCATCGTGGGCCCTCCTTGTTCAGAGGAGGATACGGCGGAAGTCGGCCAGCAGGCTTCCCAGATAGGCGTTGAAGCGAGCGGCCGCGGCGCCGTCGATCACGCGGTGGTCCCAGCTCAGCGACAGCGGCAGGATCAGGCGCGGCACGAACTGCTTGCCGTCCCAGCGCGGCTCGGTGCTGCTCTTGCACACGCCCAGGATCGAGACCTCGGGCGCATTGATGATCGGCGTGAAGTAGCGCCCGCCGATGCCGCCCAGCGACGAGATGCTGAAGCAGCCACCGGACATGTCGGCCGGGCCCAGCTTGCCGTCGCGCGCCTTCTTGGCCAGCTCGCTCATCTCCTGGCTGATCTGCAGCACGCCCTTCTTGTCGGCGTCCTTGATCACCGGCACCACCAGCCCGTTCGGCGTGTCCGCCGCGAAGCCGATGTGGAAGTAGTTCTTCATCACCAGCTGCTCACCATCGAGCGAGCTGTTGAACTCCGGGAACTTCTTCAGCGCCGCGACCGAGGCCTTGATCAGGAAGGCCAGCATCGTGACCTTGACGCCGGACTTCTCGTTTTCCTTGTTCAGCTGGACGCGGAAGGCTTCGAGGTCGGTGATGTCGGCATCGTCGTGGTTGGTGACGTGCGGGATCACGACCCAGTTGCGGTGCAGGTTGGCGCCGGAGATCTTCTTGATGCGCGACAGGTCCTTGCGCTCGACCGGGCCGAACTTCGCGAAGTCCACCTGCGGCCAGGGCAGCAGGCCGGGGAACGCGCCACCGGCCGCGGCTGCGCCACCGGCGGGGGCCTTGGCCTTCTGCGCCGCGGTCTGCACCGCGCCGGCCATCACGTTCTTGACGAAGCCCTGCAGGTCGTCCTGCGTGATGCGGCCCTTCGGGCCCGTGCCCTTCACTTCTTCCAGCGGCACGCCCAGTTCACGCGCGAAGCGGCGGATGGACGGCGACGCGTGCGGCAGCGCGCCCCTGGGCGCGGCCGGCTCGTGCGGGGGCAGCGCGGCGGTGGGGGACGTGCGCTCGGCGGGCGCGGCCGCCGGCGTGGCGGGGGCCGACGCGGTGGCCGGCGCCGGTGCTGCTGCGGCAGCGGCCGGCGCGGCCGCAGGCGCGCCGCCAGCAGCTTCAAGCGTTAGCACCAGCGAACCCTTGGACACCTTGTCGCCGAGCTTGACCTTCACTTCCTTCACCACGCCGGCGTGCGAGGACGGGATCTCCATCGAGGCCTTGTCGGACTCGACGGTGATCAGGCTCTGCTCCACCTTGATGGTGTCGCCGGGCTTGACCATCACCTCGATCACCGCGACCTCGGCGAAGTCGCCGATGTCGGGCACCAGCACGTCGACCAGGCCACCGGACGTCGCGGAGGCCGCGGGCGCGGCCGGCGCGGGCGCCGGGGCAGCCGCCTGCGCGGGAGCCGGTGCAGGCGCTGCCGCAGCGGGCGCCGGAGCCGGCGCCGCGGCGGCACCGCCCTCAGCCTCCAGCATCAGCAGCACCGAGCCCTCGTTGACCTTGTCGCCGATCGCGACCTTCAGCTCCTTCACGACGCCGGCATGGCTCGACGGGATTTCCATCGATGCCTTGTCCGACTCCACCGTGACCAGGCTCTGCTCCGCCTTCACCGTGTCGCCGGGCTTCACCAGCAGCTCGATCACCGCGACGTCCTTGAAGTCGCCGATGTCCGGAACCTTCACTTCCACCAATGCCATGGCTGTTGTCTCCGCGGGTTCGAGTTATGCGTAGAGCGGGTTGATCTTCTCAGGATTGATGCCGTACTTCTTGATGGCCTCGGCCGCCTTGGTGGCGGGGATCGTGCCCTCGTCGGCCAGCGTCTTCAGCGCGGCGACGACGATGTAGTGGCGGTTCACCTCGAAGTGCTCGCGCAGCTTGCTGCGGAAGTCGCTGCGGCCGAAGCCGTCGGTGCCCAGCACCTTGAATGAGCGGCCCTTGGGCAGGAACGGACGCACCTGCTCGCAGTAGTTCTTCATGTAGTCGGTCGACGCGATGACCGGGCCGGCATGCTTTTCCAGCTGCTGCGCGATGAAGGGCACCTGCGGCGTCTCGGTCGGGTGCAGCAGGTTGTGGCGCTCGCAGTTCTGGCCGTCGCGCGCCATCTCGTTGAAGCTGGGGCAGCTCCACACCTTGGCGGCCACGCCCCAGTCGTTCTCCAGCAGCTCCTTCGCGGCCATCGATTCGCGCAGGATGGTGCCCGAGCCCAGCAGGTTCACCGCCGGCTGCTTGGCCTTCACCTTCGCATCCTGCAGCAGGTACATGCCCTTGATGATCTGCTCTTCGGTGCCGGCGGTCAGGCCCGGCATCGCGTAGTTCTCGTTCAGCAGCGTCAGGTAGTAGAAGACGTTGTCCTGCTTCTCGACCATGCGCTTCAGGCCGTGGTGCATGATCACCGCCACCTCGTGCGCGAAGGTCGGGTCGTAGGTCACGCAGTTCGGGATGGTGCCGGCCAGGATGTGGCTGTGGCCGTCCTCGTGCTGCAGGCCTTCGCCGTTCAGCGTGGTGCGGCCCGAGGTGCCGCCCAGCAGGAAGCCGCGCGCCTGCATGTCGCCCGCGGCCCAGGCCAGGTCGCCGATGCGCTGGAAGCCGAACATCGAGTAGTAGACGTAGAACGGGATCATGATGCGGTTGTTCGTCGAGTACGACGTCGCCGCGGCGATCCACGAGCCCATGCCGCCCGCTTCGTTGATGCCTTCCTGCAGGATCTGGCCGGCCTTGTCTTCCTTGTAGTACATCACCTGGTCCTTATCGACCGGGGTGTACTTCTGCCCTTCGGGGTTGTAGATGCCGATCTGGCGGAACAGGCCCTCCATGCCGAAGGTGCGCGCCTCGTCGACCAGGATCGGCACGGTGCGCGGGCCCAGCTGCTTGTCGCGCAGCAGCGCGGTGAGGAAGCGCACGTAGGCCTGCGTGGTGCTGATCTCGCGGCCTTCCGCGGTGGGTTCCAGCACGGCCTTGAAGGTCTCCAGCGGCGGCACGGCCAGCTGCTCGTCCGCCTTCGGGCGGCGCTGCGGCAGGTAGCCGCCCAGGGCCTTGCGGCGCTCGAACAGGTACTTCATTTCCGGCGTGTCGTCCGCCGGCTTGTAGAACGGGATGCCCTTGGCGAGCTGCTCGTCGCTGACCGGAATGTTGAAGCGGTCGCGCATGCCCTTGATGTCGTCGTCCGTCAGCTTCTTGGCCTGGTGCGCGGTGTTCTTGCCTTCCGCGGCCTTGCCCATGCCGAAGCCCTTGACGGTCTTGACCAGCAGCACCGTCGGCTGGCCCTTGTGGTTCACGGCGCGGTGGTAGGCCGCGTAGACCTTCTGCGGGTCGTGGCCGCCACGCTGCAAACGCCAGATGTCCTCGTCCGTCATCTTGGCGACCATCTCCAGCGCCTTCGGATGCTGGCCGAAGAAGTGCTTGCGGACGTAGGCGCCGTCGTTGGCCTTCATGGCCTGGTAGTCGCCGTCCACCGTGTCCATCATGATCTTGCGCAGCACGTGGTCCTTGTCACGCGCCAGCAGCGGATCCCAGTAGCCGCCCCACAGCAGCTTGATCACGTTCCAGCCCGAGCCGCGGAACTCGCTCTCCAGTTCCTGGATGATCTTGCCGTTGCCGCGCACCGGGCCGTCCAGGCGCTGCAGGTTGCAGTTGATGACGAAGATCAGGTTGTCCAGCTTCTCGCGCGCGGCCAGGCCGATGGCGCCCAGCGATTCGGGCTCGTCCATCTCGCCGTCGCCGCAGAAGACCCAGACCTTGCGCTTGCTGGTGTCGGCGATGCCGCGGGCATGCAGGTACTTCAGGAATCGGGCCTGGTAGATCGCCATCAAGGGCCCCAGGCCCATCGAGACGGTGGGGAACTGCCAGAACTCGGGCATCAGCTTCGGGTGCGGGTAGCTGGACAGGCCCTTGCCGTCCACTTCCTGGCGGAAGTTCAGCAACTGCTCTTCGCTGATGCGGCCTTCCATGTAGGCGCGGGCGTAGACGCCAGGCGCGGAATGGCCCTGGATGTACAGCAGGTCGCCGCCGTGGTCTTCGGTGGCGGCATGCCAGAAGTGGTTGAAGCCGGCGCCGAACATCGTGGCGACCGACGCGAAGGAGGAGATGTGGCCGCCGAGGTCGCCGCCGTCAGCGGGGTCGAGCCGGTTGGCCTTGACCACCATCGCCATCGCGTTCCAGCGCATGTAGGCGCGCAGGCGTTCCTCGATCTCGAGGTTGCCGGGGCAGCGCTCTTCCTGGTCGGTGGGGATGGTGTTGACGTAGGCCGTGTTGGCCGAGAAGGGATGGTCGATGCCGGCCTGGCGGGCTTCACCGATCAGTTGCTCCAGCAGGAAGTGGGCGCGCTCGGGGCCCTCGTTCGCAATGACCGCGTTCAGCGCGTCCAGCCATTCACGGGTTTCCTGGGCATCGGCATCGTTGGCGGCGGCGCCTAGAAACGATTCGGGCACTGCGGACATCGCTTGTCTCCTGTGACAGATCGGGGATGGAATGAGGGCCGGCGGGCGTGGCGGAACGCCCCACGCCGGACGGCGCGGAGTTTGACACAACTGCCCACGCTTTCCAAATGATGCGAGTAGCTTTCGCATAGTGAAACTACGTAGCCGCGACGCTGCCGATTCGGCGGTCAACCGCCGAATCCGTGACAGGCGGTCACGGGGCACGCCGGGATAATTCGGCGATGCCCCTGAACGCGCGCTCCACCGTCCCTTCCGCCTCGGCCCCCATCGGCCGGCGCCTGCTTGGCCGGTGGTGGCGGCGCCAGTCCCCGGCACGGCAGGACCGCTTCGCGACGCTGGCGCCGCTGGCGTCGGTGCTGCTGTTCCTGGCGGCCATCATTTCGGCCTTCTGGTACCTGCGGAACGAGGAAATCGAGCGCGAGGCCGAAGCCGTCAAGCGCGACACCGAGATCGCGCAGCAGCAGATCCGCTTGCGCCTGATCGAGAACCAGGAGCAGTTGGTGCGCATGGCACGCGAGATCGTCACCCGCGAGCTCGATGGCGCGAGCTTCCTCGACCAGGCCGCGCGCTTCACCGCCGACCGGCCGGAGATCCAGCAGTTGAGCTGGATCGGCGCCGAACGCCAGGTGCGCGCGCGCCAGACCGCGTACTTCGAACGTGAGCTGCCGCCGGCAAAGATCACGGTGCCCGCGCCCAGCAAGCGCCGCGGCAACGCCGCTGCAACGGCTGCTGCAACCGCTGCTGAAGAGGCCGCCAGCGCCGCCGCCGTGGCCGCTGCCAACGCCGCCGCCAATGCCGGCCGCCCCAGCGAGGCCGACTGGGCCTTCATCGCCGCGCGCGACGTGCGCCAGCCGATCTACTCCCGCCCCTTCAAGGATCCGGCCGGCACCCTCGTCTTCGAGTTGCACGTTCCGCTGCTGGACAAGGGCAGCTTCTCCGGCGCGCTGGTCGTCGAATATTCCATCGACGTGCTGCTGCGCCACTTCGTACCCAGCGAAGTGACCGGCCGCCACGCCATCGCCGTGGTGGACGAACGCGAGCGCGTGATCGCCAGCTCCGTCACCCCCATGCCGGGCCCGGCTCGCGTGCCCGCATCCATCGTGCACGACGTACCGCTGGCCCCGGCCGCCAACGGCCTGATCCTGCGCGGCACCGGCTACCGCACCTCCGTCGGCCTGATCGGCAACACGCTGTTCTGGATGGTGGTGGCGCTGTCGGTGCTGACGGTGTGGATGCTGCTGGGCACCTGGCGCCACATGCGCCGGCGCGGGCAGATCCAGGGCGCGCTGGTGGCGGAGACCAACTTCCGCCGGGCGATGGAAAACTCGATGCTGACCGGCATGCGGGCGATGGACCTCGAAGGACGCGTCAGCTACGTCAACCCCGCTTTCTGCGCGATGACCGGCTTCACCGAGCATGAGCTGATCGGACGCCTGCCGCCCTACCCCTACTGGCCGCACGACCGCATCGAGGAGAACTCGCGCCTGCTGCAGCAGGAACTGCAGGGCCGCAGCCCCGCCGGCGGCATCGAGGTGAAGGTGATGCGCAAGAACGGCACGCTGTTCGATGCGCGCATGTACGTCTCGCCGCTGGTGGACGCGCGCGGCCACCAGACCGGCTGGATGACCTCGATGACCAACATCACCGAGGCCAAGCGCATCCGCGACCAGCTGTCGGCCTCGCACGAGCGCTTCACCACCGTGCTGGAAGGCCTGGACGCGGCGGTGTCGGTGCTCTCGGTGCAGCAGGGCGAGCTGCTGTTCGCCAACCGCTCCTACCGCCTGTGGTTCGGCGCCGAGGCGCGTGGCCATGCGCTGCTGGCCAGCGGCGCGGGCCCGGCCGTGCCCTTCATCGCCGAGCCGGACGACGCGGTGGACGGCCTGTCCGGCCTGCCGGCGCAGGAGCTGACCGGCATCGGCACCAACCCGCGCGAGGTCTACGTGCACCAGCTGGACAAATGGTTCGACGTGCGTTCGCGCTACCTGCAGTGGACCGACGGCCGCCTGGCGCAGATGCTGATCGCCACCGACATCACCGCCCGCCGCCGCGCCGAGGAACAGGCCGCCGCGCAGGCCGAGAAGGCCCAGGTCTCGAGCCGGCTGATCACGATGGGCGAGATGGCCTCGTCGGTCGCGCACGAGCTGAACCAGCCGCTCACCGCCATCACCAACTACTGCAGCGGCATGGTCTCGCGCGTGAAGGCCGAGACCATCCAGCAGGCCGACCTGATCGCCGCGCTGGAGAAGACCGCGCGCCAGGCCGAGCGGGCCGGGCAGATCATCCACCGCATCCGCGCGTTCGTGAAGAAGAGCGAGCCGCAGCGCCAGCCGGCCCATGCGAAGGACATCGTCGAGGATGCGGTGGAGCTGGCCAGCATCGAACTGCGGCGCCGCAACGTCGCCATCCACCACTACGTGGCGCAGCGCCTGCCGGTGCTGAAGTGCGACCCGATCCTGATCGAGCAGGTGCTGCTGAACCTGCTGAAGAACGCCGCAGAGGCGATCGACTCGGCCAAGCTGCCGGCGGCGCGCCGCCACATCGAGCTGCGGGTGATCCCGCGCCACACGCCGGAAGAAGGCGGCGTGATCGAGTTCAGCGTCACCGACATGGGCCCGGGCTTGCCCGAGGAAGTGATCAACCGCCTCTACGAAGCCTTCTTCTCCACCAAGGCCGAAGGCATGGGCATCGGCCTGTCCTTGTGCCGGTCCATCGTGGAGTCCCACCGGGGGCGGATCAAGGCACAGAACATCTACAATGGCGCCTCTGTTGCAGGTTGTAGGTTCGCCTTCACCCTGCCCGTCGAAACCACCGCGCGGCACGAGGAGACAACGCTGCCCCCGCCCCCCCTGTCCTCCAGGGTTTCCCAGGCGCTTTCGACGCAGCCCATCTCCCCGACCTCCGCCGCGCCACCTGCTGCGAACTCCACCTCATGAGCCTGATTCCGAAGAAAGGCACCGTGTACGTCGTCGACGACGACGAGGCCGTGCGCGATTCCCTGCAGTGGCTGCTGGAGGGCAAGGACTACCGCGTGAAGTGCTTCGACTCCGCGGAGTCTTTCCTGTCGCGCTTCGACCCACGCGAGGTCGCCTGCCTGATCGCCGACATCCGCATGGAAGGCATGAGCGGGCTGGAACTGCAAGACCGGCTGCTCGAGCGCAAGAGCCCGCTGCCGGTCGTCTTCATCACCGGCCACGGCGACGTGCCGATGGCCGTGACCACGATGAAGAAGGGCGCGATGGACTTCATCGAGAAGCCGTTCAAGGAAGACGACCTGCTGGGCCTGGTCGAACGCATGCTGGACCAGGCGCGCGCTTCCTTCAGCCAGCACCAGGAACAAGCCAGCCGCGACGCCCTGCTGAGCCGCCTGACCACGCGCGAGGCGCAGGTGCTGGAGCGCATCGTCGCCGGTCGCCTGAACAAGCAGATCGCCGACGACCTGGGCATCAGCATCAAGACGGTGGAGGCGCACCGCGCCAACATCATGGAAAAGCTGAACGCCAACACCGTGGCCGACCTGCTGAAGATCGCGCTGGGCGCGAACTCTCCCGCCAAGGCCTGACCCGCGCTCGTTCCCCGAGGCCGCTGCATCCCAGCGGCCTCGTGCATTTCTGCCGCGGCGAACCCGGCGCGGCTGGCCTGTCCTGGTGCCGCGATCGAGCGGCCTCTCGCACTTCTGGAGCTGACTGAATGACTGCGCAACTGATCGACGGCAACGCCCTGTCCAAGAAGATCCGCGAGGACGTGGCGGTGCGCGCCGCGGCCCTGGCTGCCCGCGGCCACAAGCCCGGCCTGGCGGTGATCCTGGTCGGTGACGACCCGGCCTCGGCCGTCTACGTGCGCAACAAGGTGAAGGCCTGCAACGACTACGGCCTGCACTCGGTGTTCGAGAAGTACGACGCTTCCTTGAGCGAAGCCGACCTGCTGGCCCGCATCGAGGCACTGAACAACGACCCCAGCATCCACGGCATCCTGGTGCAGATGCCGCTGCCCAAGCACATCAACCCGCAGCGCGTGATCGAGACGATCTCGACCCTGAAGGACGTGGACGGCTATTCGGTGCAGAGCGCCGGCGACCTGATGGCGGGCCTGCCCGGCTTCCGCCCCTGCACGCCGTACGGCTGCATGAAGCTGATCGAGACCACCGGCATCACGCTGAAGGGCAAGCATGCGGTGGTGATCGGCCGCAGCAACACCGTCGGCAAGCCGATGGCGCTGCTGCTGCTGCAGGCCAACGCCACCGTCACCGTATGCCACAGCGCCACGGCGGACATCGGTCACCACACGCGCCAGGCCGACGTGGTCGTCGTCGCCGTGGGCCGCCGCAACACGCTGACGGCCGACATGGTGAAGCCGGGCGCCGTGGTGATCGACGTCGGCATGAACCGCAACGACGAAGGCAAGCTGTGCGGGGACGTGGACTTCGCTCGCGTGAAGGAAGTCGCGTCCTGGATCACCCCGGTGCCGGGCGGGGTGGGCCCGATGACGATCACGATGCTGCTCGTCAATACTGTCGAGGCCGCGGAACGAAGCGCCGGCTGACCGAAGGGGTCGGTCGAAGCAGCTCAAGCGGTTTCACGGAACCCCTCGCCCCCGAGGCGAATCGAGCATCCCCATGACCACCCCCCTGCTCCTCACCGGCGCCCTGCCCGGAGACCTGCCACCGTTTGCCGACATCCGACCCGAGCACGTCACGCCCGCGCTCGACGAATTGCTGCCTGCGGCGGAGGCCGCGCTCGAGAAGGCCGTGGGCCCCGACGTCCCGGCCGACTACGACGCGCTCTCCGCCGTGCTGGACGTGCCGCTGGAGCGCCTGTCGCGCGCCTGGGGCGCCGTCGGCCACCTGAACGCGGTGGCCAACACGCCCGAGCTGCGCGCGGCCTACAACGAGAACCTGGGCCGCGTCACCGAGTTCCACACCAAGCTGGGCGCCGACGAGCGGCTCTACGCCAAGTACAAGGCCGTCGCCACCGGCCCGGGGGCGGCCATGCTCTCGGCCCCGCGGCGCCGCGCGCTGTCCAACGCGATGCGCGATTTCGTGCTGTCCGGCGCCGAGCTGCAGGGCGAAGCCAAGACGCGCTTCGCCGCCATCCAGGAACTGCAGGCCGAGAAGGCCCAGGCCTTCTCCGAGCACGTGCTGGACGCGACCGACGGCTTCAGCCTCACCGTGGGGCCTGAGCGCCTGGCGGGCGTACCCGAAGACATCCGGCAGGCCACCCGCGCCGCCGCCGAGGAAAAGGGCGAAGCCGGACACCGCCTGTCGCTGCACATGCCGGTCTGGATGCCGGTGATGCAGTACGCCACCGACCGCGACCTGCGCCAGACCCTCTACCGGGCCTACGTTACCCGCGCCAGCGAGTTCGGCCCGCCCGAGCGTGACAACTCCGCGCTGATGCGCGAGCTGGTCGAGCTGCGCCAGGAAGAGGCCGGCCTGCTGGGCTACCCCAGCTTTGCCGATGTGTCGCTGGTGGCCAAGATGGCCGAATCGCCAAAGCAGGTGATGTCCTTCCTGCGCGACCTGGCCGCCCGCGCCCGCCCCTACGCCGAGCGCGACATGGCCGAGCTGCGCGCCTTCGCCGCCGAGCACCTGGGCCTGCCCGACCTGCAGCCCTGGGACCTGCCCTACGCCTCGGAGAAGCTGAAGGAAGCCCGCTACGCCTTCAGCGAGCAGGAGGTGAAGCAGTACTTCACCGAGCCGCGCGTGCTGGAAGGCCTGTTCCGCATCGTCGAGACGCTGTTCGAGGTGCAGATCCGCCCCGACACCGCCGCGACCTGGAACGACACCGTCCGCTTCTTCCGCATCGAGCGCAGCCAGGGCGACGGCCACCCGCCGCAGCTGGTCGGCCAGTTCTACCTCGATGCCTACGCCCGCAACGGCAAACGCCCGGGCGCGTGGATGGACGAGGTGCGCGGCCGCTGGGCACGGCCTGATCGTTCGGTTGACGGCGCACTGCAGACGCCGGTGGCGCAGCTGGTGTGCAACTTCGCATCCCCGGTGGGCGACAAGCCCGCGCTGCTGACGCATGACGACGTCATCACCCTCTTCCACGAGTTCGGCCACGGCCTGCACCACATGCTGACGCAGGTGAACGACCTGGCGGTGGCCGGCATCTCCGGCGTCGAATGGGACGCGGTGGAACTGCCCAGCCAGTTCATGGAGAACTTCTGCTGGGAATGGGAGGTGCTGTCGCGCCTGACCGCGCATGTGGACACCGGCGGGCCGCTGCCGCGCGAACTGTTCGACCGCATGACCGCCGCGCGCAATTTCCAGAGCGGCCTGCAGACGCTGCGCCAGATCGAGTTCGCGCTGTTCGACATGCGCCTGCACGCCGAGCGCGGCGCTTCCGCCGACGTGCAGAAGCTGCTGGACGAGGTGCGCGCCGAGGTGGCGGTGGTCATCCCACCCCCGTACAACCGCTTCCAGCACACCTTCTCGCACATCTTCGCGGGCGGCTACTCGGCCGGCTACTACAGCTACAAATGGGCCGAGGTGCTTTCGGCCGACGCCTACGCCGCCTTCGAGGAATGCGGCCTGTTCGACGCCGACACCGGCCGCCGCTACCGGCGCGAGATCCTCGAAGCGGGCGGCAGCCGCCCGGCCATCGAGAGCTTCCGCGCCTTCCGCGGCCGCGAGCCGCGCATCGACGCGCTGCTTCGGCACCAGGGCATGGCCTGAGCAGCGCACTGCAGGAGAACCCGCGCATGAACCGACTGCTCTGCATCGCTGCCGCCGCGCTGGTGGCCGGACCGGCGCTGGCGCAATACAAGGTCGTCGGACCGGACGGCCGCGTCACCTACACCGACCGGCCACCGCCCGCCGCCGCGCAGGCGGGCCAGGTGAGCGGGGCGCGCGGCAGCACCGCCGCCAGCAGCGCCACCGCCGGGCTGCCCTACGAACTGCAGCAGACCGTGGCACGTTTCCCGGTGGTGCTGTACACGGCGCCCAACTGCAACCTGTGCGACACCGCGCGCCGCATGCTGCGCCAGCGCGGCATCCCCCTCACCGAGCGGCAGGTGCTGCAACCGGAAGACCTGGCGCTGGTCGAGCGGCAGACCGGCGGCCGCGGCATGCCGGCGATGACGGTGGGCACCCAAGCCATCCACGGCTATGGCGAGTCGCAGTGGAGCAACCTGCTGGACTTGGCCGGCTACCCCCGCGAATCCAAGCTGCCGCGCGACTACGTGGCGGCGGCGCCGGTGCCGCTCAGCCCGCGCGCCGCGGCACCCGCACCGGCCGTGCCAGAACCCTCGCCCGCGCCTGCGGCGCCGGCCGAACCGCCCAGCCCGCCGGCCGGCAATCCACCGCCGATCCGCTTCTGACCGCGGCGGCACTCGTCGACCCAGGCCCAGCCCTCGGGCCAGTCGCCGAGCCCGCTGCTGGCATTCAGGTGCCCGCGGGCACCGACCGAGCAGTGCGCAGCACCCCAGGCCGCGGCCATGCGCGCGCCGAAGCCGTCCGGCGAGTACGGATCATCGGTGCTGGTCCACACCGCCAGCGGCAGCGCCGGCAGCCGCGGCGGCACCGGCGCGAAGCCGATCGCCTCGGCCGGGAAAGCCGGCCCCTGCGGATCGGGCACCGCCACCATCAGCACGCCGGCCAGCCGTGCCAGCCGGTCCGGCGAGGCGACGGACAGCCAGTGCGCCAGTGCCAGGCAACCCAGCGAATGCGCCACCAGCAGCACCGGCCCGGCCTGTGCCCGCACGGCACCGTCGATGCCCGCGACCCACTCGGCGCACACCGGCCGGTCCCAGTCGCGCTGGTCAATGCGCTGCACGCCCGGGTGCAGCACTTCCCAGCGCGATTGCCAATGGGCAGGCCCCGAACCGTGGATGCCGGGGACGAGAAGGACTGGATGCGACATGGCGGATCGCGTGAAGTGAAGCTGCGGGCACGATAAGCAGGCGCCGGCCGGTGCGCCATGGCCGGCCATCGAAAATCGAGGGGCCAGACCTTCAATCCATCGGCGCCCCGGCGCCCCCCTGTTCCCATGAAGCTCGACAAGAAGGACCGCCTGATCCTGGACGCCCTGCAGGCCAATGCCCGGCAAAGCCTGTCGGCGCTGGGCAAGCGCATCGGGCTGTCGCAGCCGGCGGTCAGCGAACGGGTGCGCAAGCTGGAAGACGCCGGGGCCATCCGCGGCTACGCCGCCCAGGTGGATCTGCGAACGGTGGGCCTGCCGCTGCAGGCGGTAGTCCGCATCCGCACCACCCACGAGCACATTGCCCGTTATCTCGACTTGCTGGCCGCGATGCCCGAGGTGGTCGACGTGGTGCGCGTCACGGGAGAGGACTGCTTCATCGTGCGCTGCGCCTTCGCCGAGCCGGCTGACCTGGAGCGGGTGGTCGACCGGCTGGCCGCGCACGGCAGCGTGACGACGGCGCTGGTGCTGTCACAACCGCTGTCGCGCCCGGCCGCGATCGAGGCGCTCACCGGTCGCGGCTGAGCCCCCATGGCCTGGCGGGGCGCCCGGCCCGCTGGGCCCCAGCCGCGGTACCCTATCGAAAGGTTGCAAAGTTTGCGGGCACGCCGCCTGCCAGGGAACTGAGTCGGTCCGTCACGATCGACCTGACAACGCAACCCGCGGAAGCAGCAAACGCCGTGCCCGCGGCACCGATCCGGCCCCATGCGCTTCAAGACCATCCATCTGCAACTTCGATTCCTGGTGCCGCTGCTGATCACGCTGGTTGCGGTGGCCTACATCGCCGTGCCTCTCATGGACCAGGTGACCCTGCGCTGGTTCAGCCGCGACCTCAGCAGCCGCGGCGCGCTGGTGGCCAAGGCATTGTCCGAACCGGTGGCGGAGGCCATCGCCAGCGGGCGGCTGAATCGGCTGCAGCCGTTGTTCGACCGCACCTCGGAGGGCGAGCGCCTGTTCGGCATCGGCCTGTGCGGGCCCGATGGCCGGCTGGTGCAAAGCACTTCGCGTTTCCCCGACCGCCAGCTGAGCTGCGCCACCGCGCTCGAGGTCGCCGCCACCGCCGATTCGCGGCTGGAGCTGCCGGGCGGCACGGTGCACGTCAGCGTCTACCCGGTGATGGGCCATCCTCCGCTGCCGCCCGAGTTGCGTCCGCCGGCCGACGCGCCGGACGAATCGCCCCCCCGCAACGATGCCCGCTCGGCCCCGAACGGCGAAGCAGGCGCCACGCCCGCCCGCCGCTCGGGCAACACGGACACCACGCTGGCCTCCGCCGAGCCCACCGTCGACCGCGACCTGGTGCTGCGCGCGCTGGAAGCGGCCCGGCTGCCGCCACAGCTGGTCGGCCGGCTGGTCCTGGTCGACGACTTCAGCTTCATCGACCGCCGCAGCCAGGACACCCGCCGCTACCTGATCGGACTGATCGTCGCGATGGGCTTGGCGATGGCGGTGATCACGATGGTGGTCGCCCAGCTCAGCTGGCGCGGCTGGGTGCAGGGCGTGCGCGCCATCATGCGCGGCGAGGGCCTGGTCAAGCCGCTGATCCCCACGCCCGAGCTGCTGCCCTTCGCCGAAGACCTGCGCCACCGCCTGCGCGACCTGGAAGACGAATACCGCCGCGCCCAGGGCCCCGAGGCCGAGTGGACGGCCGACCGGCTGCGCCAGCTGCTGCGCACCCAGCTGGCGGGCGACCAGATCATCGTCGTCTCCAACCGCGAGCCCTACATCCACGACAAGCGCGCAGACCAGGTCGTGGTGCGCCGGCCGGCGAGCGGCCTGGTCACCGCGATCGAGCCCGTCACCCGCGCCTGTGCCGGCACCTGGGTCGCCCACGGCAGCGGCACCGCCGACCGCGAGACCGTCGACGCCAACGACCGCGTGCGCGTGCCGCCCGACGTGCCGCCCGCCGACGGCTACTGGCTGCGCCGCATCTGGCTCACGGCCGAGGAGGAACAGGGTTATTACTACGGCTTCGCCAACGAAGGCATGTGGCCGCTGTGCCACGTCGCGCACGTGCGGCCGGTGTTCCGCCAGAGCGACTGGGAGGCCTACAAGCTGATCAACCAGCGCTTTGCCGACGCCGTGGTCGCCGAGGCGCGCAGCGAGGACCCGGTGGTGCTGGTGCAGGACTACCACTTCGCGTTGGTGCCGGCGATGATCCGCGAGCGCCTGCCGCAGGCCACCATCCTGACCTTCTGGCACATCCCCTGGCCCAACCCGGAGTCCTTCGGCATCTGCCCCTGGCGGCGCGAGATCCTGCAGGGCCTGCTCGGCAGCACCATCCTCGGCTTCCACACCCGCTTCCACTGCAAGAACTTCATCGAGACGGTGGACCGCTACCTCGAGGCCCGCATCGAGCACGAGCACTCGACCATCGCCTACCGCGACAAGGAAACGCTGATCGAGAGCTACCCGATCTCGATCGAATGGCCGGACGAGCAGCAACTGGCGGCCTGGCCCGCGGTGGCCGAATGCCGCCGCCGCACCATCGAGCGGCTGAAGCTGCCCGCCGATGCCTGCATCGCCGTCGGCGTCGACCGCTTCGACTACACCAAGGGCATCCTGGAACGGCTGAACGCCGTCGAGCGGCTGCTGGAGAAGTGGCCGGAGTGGATCGGCCGCTTCGTCTTCGTGCAGGTCGCCGCGCCCACCCGCAGCGACCTGGACGAGTACAAGAACTTCCAGGTGCGCGTGCACGCGCTGACCGATCGCATCAACCGGCGCTTCGGCCGCGAGGGCTACCAGCCGGTGCACCTGCTCGCCGAGCACCACGGCCACGAAGCGCTCACCGAGCTGTACCGCGCCGCCAACATCTGCGTCGTCACCAGCCTGCACGACGGCATGAACCTGGTCAGCAAGGAATTCGTCGCCTCGCGCGACGACATGCAGGGCGTGCTGGTGCTCAGCCGCTTCGCCGGTGCGGCACGCGAGCTGGCCGAGGCGCTGATCGTCAACCCCTATCACGTGGAAGAAACGGCCGATGCGCTGCAACGCGCCGCCACCATGCCCACCGCCGAGCAGCGCGAACGCATGGCCAGCCTGCGCACCACCGTGCGCGAATTCAACGTCTACCGCTGGGCAGGCCGCATGCTCACAGATGCCGGCCGCTGGCGCCTGCGTGCGCGGGTGGAGGCACGCGTGCGCCGCTTCCAGGACGAACCGACCGCCTCGCCCTGAGCGCCCGCAGCCACACACCCGCAAAGAAGGATGCGACACCTGTTCACCCCCGAAGGCGATGCGGCCCTGGCCGCTTTCCTCAAACAGCCCGTGCTGCTGGCGTTCGATTTCGACGGCACGCTGGCGCCGATCGTCGCGCACCCGGGGGACGCGCGGCCGGCGCCGAACGTGTCGGCGCGGCTGCATGAGCTGTCCAAGCGCATGCCGGTGGCCATCGTCACCGGCCGCGCGGTGGACGACGTGCTGCCCCGCCTGGGCTTCGAGCCGCACTGGGTGGTGGGCAACCACGGCGCCGAGGACGACGCCGACCCGCATGCCTCGGCCGCGCTGATCGCCGCGCTGGAGCCCGCGCGCCAGCTGGTGCGCGAGCGCGCCGCCGACCTGGCCGCCGCGGACGTGATGGTCGAGGACAAGGGGCAGTCCATGGCCTGGCATTACCGCCTGTCCCGCGACCGCGACCGCGCGCTGGCGCTGATCGGCGAGCTGCTGCCCCAGCTCGGCCCGGGCCTGTCCGCCCTGCCCGGCAAGCTGGTCGTCAACGTGGTCGCTGCCGACGCGCCCGACAAGGCCACCGCCGTGCACCGGCTGGTCGCGCGGGCAGGCGTCGGAGCCGCCTTCTTCGCCGGCGACGACGTCAACGACGAGCCCGTCTTCGCCGCGGCGGAGCCGCACTGGCTGACCATCCGCGTCGGCACCCCGCCCGATCCGGCCTCGGCCGCGCGCTTCGGGCTCGACAGCCCGGCACAGCTGGCGATGCTGCTGGACCGCATCGACGCCTGGTCACAGGCCTCCTTGACGGCATAGCGCGCCGGCCGCGCTGTCACACGCCTGCCGCGCGCGCTCCCTAGCATCGCCCCCTTTTGGCCGGGAGCGGGTGCATGCAGCGGAGCGCGGAACGACACGGCGCGGGATGGGGAACTTCAGGCGTGCGGCGGCTGGCCGCCGCTGCGGGCTTGGCGCTGCTGTGCATGGCCGCCATGGCGGCACCGGCCACGGCGCCGGAACCGCCGGTGATGGCCGCGGCCGAACTGCGCGTGGGCGTCGAGCGCCTGGCCAAGCTGTGCGTCGAGCACTCGGCCCGCGTCGATCCGCTGCGCGCACAGGACGAACTGCAGCGCGAACGCCGGCGCGTCGTGGGTGCCCTGGCGCTGCTGCGCGCCGACACCAGCCTCGCCGGCCGGCGCCGCGGCCAGCTGTTGCGGCTGTCCGACGGCGTCAGCGCCTTCATCGAGCGCATCGACACCGTGCGCACCGGCCCTGCCACCTCGGCGGGCTGGAACGAGGTCTACCGCGACAGCGAGGTACTGGCCGCGCAGATGAGCTTCGTCAGCACCGCGCTGTCGGCCGACCTGGCGGACGGTGGCCGCGCGACGCTGGTGGACCTGCTGACCCGCGCCGCCGCCACCGCACTGCGCGTGGGCAAGCTCAATTTCGCGGCGGCGGCCGGCGGCCCGTCGAGCAAGGGCATCGAGGTCGACCTGCAGCAGTCGCTCGGCGAGTTCTCCGCAGCGCTCGCGGCCATCTCGTCGCAGCAGCTGCCCGATCCGCGCATGCTGGAGGACCTGGAGCTGGCGCGCAACCAGTGGGTCCTGTTCCGCGCCGCACTGCACGACAACGGCCGAGTCAAGGACGCGCGCCGGCTGCCGCAGGTGGCCACCACGGCCGATCGCATCGCCCAGTCGCTGCTGGCGATCGCGCAGCGGGCGATGCGCCAGGGCGCGGTTGATGCGCCCGGGCGTCGAGCCTGACGCAATAACCCGTTATCAACCCAGCGGCCGGTACCAGCGCTGCAGGCCGCGGCGGTGCAGCAGGGCACGCTGCACCGCGGCCGGGCGCCAGCGCGCGTGGCTTTGCACCACGCGGCTCATGAATTCCAGCCACTGAACGTGGCGGCGCAGCACGCGCTGCTGGCGGTGTGCGATCAGCGGGTTGAAGAGACCGTGCCGGCTCAGCACCTGGCGCGGGTTCTTGCGCACCCAGACCCACGATCCCATCTCCAGCGTCAGCGGCAGCAGCAGGCGGCCGCGCTCGACGGCGCGCAGCGCCAGGTGGTCCCACAGGTCGCCGTGCGCCAGGTACTGCGCACTCTGCGGTTCGAACAGGTAGCGGTGCTGCGGGTACGTGCCGTCCAGCAGCTCGGCGATCGCCAGCAGCTCGGCCAGGTGCTCGAAGGGCCGGCGCGACGAGGCATACGGAAACCACACCCGGTCTCGCAGGCCGAAGCCGGAGTGGCAGTCGACCGTCAGCATGAAGGGCGCGTCCTGCCCCTCGCGCTCGACCAGCTCGCACAGCACGCGGCTTTCCAGCTCCATCGGACCGCCCGCCGGGCCGCGGTACCAGGGCAGGTGCGGCCCCAGGCGGTGGCCGCCAGCCAGCGGCGGCGTCTTGTCCACCGCGTCCACCGGCGCGTTGCGCATCAGGTCCACGCCGTTCGGGTTGGCCCGAGTCGAACGCGCCAGGCCGCCCGGGTTCAGCAGCGGCAGCACGACGATGCGCATCGCCGCCAGCTGGGCATGCAGCGATTCGTCCCAGCGCAGGCGCTCGACCAGCGCGTGCAGGAAGGCGATCGCCACCTCGGTGCCGATGCGCTCCAGCCCGTGCACCCCGCCCACGACGCCGAACACCGGCGCCCGTGGATCCGGCGAGCCCAGCACCGCGGCATGCACCGGCCACGAATCGGCGCCGTCGCGCACCACCGCCACCAGCGCCGGCCGCAGCTGCGGCCGCCCGGCGTCCAGCAGGTGCTCGATCGCTGCCAGCTCAGGCAGCATCACGCGCGGCCTTGCCATTGCTCGCCATGGCTCGAGCCATGGCGAGCAGTCGCGCCGCGATCGGGCCCGTTCTGACGGCCTGCTCCGGCGCGCCGGTGTCGTTCACAGCGTCTGACACGCCACCGTCATCAAGCGGGCCAATGCTGGGCGCCTTCCCGTCGATCCGCCGCCTGGCCATGAACCTCGCCCTCGCCTCCCAGTCCGTGCTCCGCGGAGCCGCTTCGCGCTGGCGCCGGGTGTGCTGGTTCATCGCCGAGGCCTTCGCGCTGGCGCGCCAGCGGCGGCCCAAGCGGGCAGTGTCCGGTGCTTCCGTGACGGAGCGTTGACCCCCGGTCCCAAGCGCAGGGGCGGAAAGCCGCCCCGGTTGAGCGGACTTCGGTTCAGCGGCCTTCGGCCGCGGCCTGCTTGGCGCTGTTGGAGCGCGCCTTCAACGCACCGAAGCCGACGAACAGGCCGGGGATGATGATCATCGCCCAGATGATCTTCGACAGGTTCTGCTGCACCCAGGGCAGGTTGCCGAACAGGTAGCCCGGCGTCGTCAGGCTCACCACCCACAGCAGGCCGCCGCCGACGTTGTAGACGGTGAACTTGCTGCGCGTCATCGCGGCCACGCCGGCGACGAAGGGCGCGAAGGTGCGCAGGAACGGCATGAAGCGGGCCAGCACGATGGTGATGCCGCCATAACGCTCATAGAACGCGTGGGCCTCGTCGAAGGCGCGCTTGTTGAACCAGCGCGACTGCTCCCACTGGAACACCTTCGGCCCGATGTAGCGGCCGATGGAATAGTTGCACTGGTCGCCGGCGATGGCCGCGATGCTCATCAGCAGCACCGCCAGCGGGTAGCTGATGAGCCCCAGGCCCGCCAGCGCGCCGACCACGAACAGCAGCGAGTCGCCGGGCAGGAAGGGCATCACGACGACGCCGGTCTCGACGAAGAGGATCAGGAACAGCAGCACATAGACCCAGGCCCCGTGGTTCTCGACGAAGACGCGCAGGTGGCGGTCGACGTGCAGCACGAAGTCGACCAGTGTCATGAACAGTTCCATCGGGCGGCATTATGGCCACGCCGATAATCCCGCCGATGAATTCACCCGCGGCCGCCCGCCCGATCCGAGAACTGCCTGACGAACTGGTGAGCCAGATTGCCGCCGGCGAGGTGGTCGAGCGCCCGGCCTCGGTGGTGCGGGAGCTGGTCGACAACGCGCTGGACGCCGGCGCCCGCCAGATCACCGTGCGGCTGCTCGCCGGCGGCGTGCGCAGCATCGTTGTGGAAGACGACGGCTGCGGCATCCCGCCCGCGCAGCTGCCGCTGGCGCTGAAGCGCCATGCCACCAGCAAGATCACGAGCCTGGCCGAGCTGGAGTCCGTCGCCACCATGGGCTTCCGCGGCGAGGCGCTGGCGGCCATCGCCTCGGTGGCCGACCTGTCCATCGCCAGCCGCACCGCCGCCGATGCGCATGCCCACCGGCTCGACGCCCGCAGCGGCGAACTGCAGCCCGCCGCCCGCGCCCGCGGCACCAGCGTGGAGGTGCGCGAGCTGTTCTTCTCCACGCCCGCGCGCCGCAAGTTCCTGAAGACCGATGCCACCGAGCTGGCCCACTCCGTGGACGCGGTGCGCCGCCATGCGCTGGCGCGGCCGGAGGTCGGATTCGCCGTCTGGCACGAAGGCAAGCTGATCGAGCAGTGGCGCGCCACCGACGACGACGAGGAACGCATCGCCGACGTGCTGGGCGCCGACTTCATCGCCCAGAGCCGTCCACTGCTGCTGCAGGCCGGCCCCTTGACGCTGGTCGGCCGCGCCGGCCTGCCCGATGCGGCGCGCGCGCGCAGCGACCACCAGTACGTCTACGTCAACGGCCGCTTCGTGCGCGACCGCCTGATCGCGCACGGCGCCCGCAGCGCCTACGAAGACGTGCTGCACGGCAGCCGCCAGCCCAGCTACGTGCTGTTCCTCGACATCGATCCCACCCGCGTCGACGTCAACGTGCACCCGACCAAGATCGAGGTGCGCTTCCGCGACGGGCGCGAGGTGCACCAGGCGGTGCGGCGGGCGATCGAGACCGCGCTGGCCGCCTCGCGCGCGCCGGTGGTCGGCGGCACGGCCGAAGCCGCGGCACCGATGCCGCTGTCCACCGGCCCGGCCGCCGGTCGCGAACCCGCCTTCGCGGCAGCCCCCTGGCGCCCGCTGGTCGCCGGCCACCAGCAGGCGCTGAGCCTGCAGGACCTGGCGGTGCTGCACGCGGCCGAGGCGCCGGCGCCGTGGCGGCTCGAGCCGGCACCGGCGGCCGCTGCGACCGCGGCCCTGCCGGACGGCGCGGCCGCGGCGCTGCCGGCCGCCGCACCCGGCCGTCCCGCCGCCAACGACACCGCGCCGGCCGAACTGCAGCCGCCCCCGGCCAGCTGGCCGCTGGGCCGCGCCATCGCCCAGCTGGCCGGCGTCTACATCCTGGCCGAGAACGCGCAGGGCCTGGTCATCGTCGACATGCACGCGGCCCACGAACGCATCGTCTACGAGCGCCTGAAGGCGGCCGAAGCCGCCGGCAGCGGCACCGCCCTGGCTTCGCAGCCGATGCTGATCCCCGCGACCTTCGCCGCCACGCCGGCCGAGCTGGCAACGGCCGAAGCGCAGGCCGATGCGCTGGCGGCGCTGGGCCTGGACGTGGCGCCCCTGGGTCCCGGCGTGCTGGCCGTGCGCTCGCGCCCCGCCGCCCTGCCCGATGCCGATCCGGTGGCGCTGGCGCGCGCGGTGCTGGCCGACCTGGCCGAGGTCGAAGCCTCGCGCATCGTGCAGCGTGCGCGCGACGAACTGCTGGCCACCATGGCCTGCCACGGCGCGGTGCGCGCCAACCGGACGCTCACTTTGCCTGAGATGAACGCGCTGCTGCGCGACATGGAGCGCACCGAGCGCGCCGACCAATGCAACCACGGCCGCCCGACCTGGCGCCAGGTGACGATGAAGGAGCTGGACGCGCTGTTTCTCCGCGGCCGCTGACCATGACTGATAGCGATCCACACGAAGCCAATCCCGAAGGCATCCGCCTGTCCAAGCTGCTGGCCGAGCGCGGCCTGGCCTCGCGCCGCGAGGCCGACGAATGGATCGAGGCCGGCTGGGTGCGCGTCAATGGCGTGGCCGCGGTGCTGGGCCAGCGCGTGCAGCCCGACGTCCAGGTCGAGATCGACCCCGCCGCGCGCCAGCAGCAGGCGCAGCGCGTGACGGTGCTGCTGCACAAGCCCATCGGCTACGTCTCCGGACAGGCCGAGGACGGCTACGAGCCGGCGCGCGTGCTCGTCACCGCCGCCAACCGCTGGCGCGAGGACAAGGCGCCGATCCGCTTCCACCCCGGCCACCTGCGCAGCCTGGTGCCGGCCGGCCGGCTCGACATCGATTCCACCGGCCTGCTGGTGCTGACGCAGGACGGCCGCATCGCCAAGATGCTGATCGGCGAGGACAGCCGCGTCGAGAAGGAATACCTGGTTCGCGTCACCCCCACACCCGCCTGGTCGCCCGAGAAGATTGGCCTGCTGCAGCACGGCCTCACCCTGGACGGCAAGCAGCTGAAGCCTGCACGCGTCAGCTGGGCCAACGAAGACCAGCTGCGCTTCGTGCTGCGCGAGGGCCGCAAGCGCCAGATCCGCCGCATGTGCGAGCTGGTGGGCCTGCGCGTCGTCGGCCTGAAGCGGGTGCGCATCGGCAGCGTGGTGCTGGGCAAGCTGCCGCCCGGGCAGTGGCGCTACCTGAGGCCGGACGAGCGATTCGGCTGAGCGCCCGTGGCCCCCTGAGACACCCCGGCGCGGGCACGATTCACATGTCCACAGGCTCCGACCCCGCGGCCCGGCGGCACGCGCCGCTGTCGCCGGCCCTGGCCGCGCTGGCGCTCGCGCTGCTGCTGGGGCTGCAGCCGGTCACCACCGACCTGATGCTGCCCGCGCTGCCGGCGCTGGCCACCGGCCTGGCCGCGCCGATGGCCTCGGTGCAGCTGACGATGTCGGCGCTGATCCTCGCCTTCGGGCTGGCCCAGCTGGTGTGGGGACCGGTGGCCGACCGCTTCGGCCGCCGGCCGGTGCTGCTGGCCGGCCTGGCGCTGTACACGCTGGCCAGCATCGGCGCGGCGCTGGGCGCGGGCATTTCGCAGGTGGTGGGCTGGCGCCTGTTGCAGGGCGCGGCGCTGGCGGTGCCGGTGGTCTGCGCCCGCGCGATGGTGCGCGACCTGTACGAGCCGCACGAAGGTGCGCTGCTGATGGCCCGTGCGCTGTCGGGCCTGGGGCTGATCGCCATCGCCAGCCCGCTGGCCGCCGGCCTGCTGGTCGCCGCCTTCGGCTGGCGCGCGGCGCTGGCAGCGATGGCGGTCGTCGGCATGGCGAGCTGGCTCTTCATCGCGCTGCGCCTGCCCGAAACCATCCGCCACCGCAACCCGCAGGCGACGCGGCTGGCCCCGTTGGCGGCGCAGATCGGGCGCATCCTCGCCCACCCGGGCTTCCGCGCCTGGGCCCTGCTGGTGTGCGGCACCTACGGCGGCCTCTTCGTCTTCCTCGCCGGCTCCGGCGTCACGCTGATCGGCGTGCTGGGCCTGAAGCCCCAGACCGCGGGCCTAGTGATGAGCACGATGTCGCTGGCCTACATCGGCGGCACGCTGTGCTGCCGCCGCTGGCTGCCGCGCCACGGCCTGGCGGGCACGGTGCAGCGGGGCGCGCGCTTCACCGCCCTGGCGCTGCTGGGCATGCTGCTGGTGGCCTGGGCCGATCCGCGCTCGGTGCTGCTGGTGATGCTGCCCGGCTGGGCCTACGCGATGGGCCATGGCGTGCACCAGCCCTGCGGCCAGGCCGGCGCGGTCGGGCCCTTCCCGCATGCCGCGGGGCTGGCCTCCGCGGTCGCAGGCTGCCTGCTGGCGCTGGGCGCCTTCGGCTTCGGCCTGTGGCTGGGCCAGGCGCTGGACGGCCGCAGCGTGCGCCCGCTGGCGCTGGGCATGGCCGCCGGCGCCGCGGCCACGCTGCTGGTGGCGCTCACGCTGGTGCGCCGCCATGGCGAGGCCCGACTGCCTGTGGCGGCCCCCGCCGGCACCGGGGCAAGGCCATGAACGCGCTGGGCCTGGCCGGCCCCACCGCCTCCGGCAAGACCGGCCTCGCGCTGGCGCTGGCGGAGCAGCTGCCGCTGGAGATCATCAGCGTCGATTCCGCGCTGGTCTTCCGCGGCATGGACATCGGCACCGCGAAGCCGACCGCCGAGGAACGCGCGGCGGTGCCGCACCATTTGATCGATATCCTGGACCCGGCCGAGGCCTACTCCGCGGCGCGCTTCGCCGCCGACGCGCGGCGGCTGATCGGCGAGATCAACGCCCGCGGCCGCCTGGCGCTGCTGGTGGGCGGCACGATGCTGTACTACAAGGCCCTCATCGACGGCCTGGACGCCTTGCCCGAGGCCGACATGGCCGTGCGGGCGCAGCTGGACGCGCGCGCCGCGGCCGTGGGCTGGCCCGCGCTGCATGCCGAACTGGCCCGGGTCGATCCCGAGACGGCCGCCCGCCTCGCCCCCCACGATGCGCAGCGCATCCAGCGCGCGCTGGAGGTGTGGCAGCTCACGGGCCGGCCGCTGTCGGCCCTGCACGGCCAGCGCGCCGTGCCCGGCCTGCCACTGCGCCTGGTGGCGCTGGAGCCGGATTCACGCGCCTGGCTGCACGAGCGCATCGCCCAGCGCTTCGACACGATGCTGGCCGCCGGCTTCGTCGACGAAGTGCGCGCGCTGCGCGCCCGCGGCGACCTGCACCCGGACCTGCCGTCGATGCGCTGCGTCGGCTACCGCCAGGCCTGGGAGGCGCTGGACGCGGGGCTGGACGCCGGCGGCCTGGTGGCGCTGCGCGAGCGCGGCATCGCCGCCACGCGCCAGCTGGCCAAGCGCCAGCTGACCTGGCTGCGCTCGATGCGGCGCGAGGTGCTGCCCTGCGAGCGCACCGACCTGATGCCGGCGCTGCAGCGGCTGCTGGCGCAGCCCTGGGACGCTCAAATACCACGATAGCGCCGCGCCAACGGCCCTGCGATGGCGATCACTGGTTCTTGAGAAAGCTCAAGCCCGCGCGGCGCGCCCGCCCCCACACTGCGCGGCTTCTCCCAACGCCGGGACCTCCATGCCGATCGAGCTGTTCAACCACCAGGGGCACCAGTGCCTCATGTTCACCGACCTCTGCGACGAAGGCGGCGACGTGGTGCAGTCCAACCAGTTCCTGATCGTCGACGGCGACACCGGCGCCGTCATCGACCCCGGCGGCAACCTGGCCTACGGCGAGCTCTACCTCGCGATGACGCGCTACTTCCCGCCGCAGCGGCTGGCGGCGATCCTGGCCTCGCACGCCGATCCGGACATCATCGCCTCGCTCGACCGCTGGACCACGACGACGAGCAGCGCGCGCATCTACATCTCGCGCATCTGGGAACGCTTCGTCCCGCACTTCTGCAAGCCCGGCAAGACCACCGGCCGCGTGGTCGGCATTCCCGACTCGGGCATGCGCATCGCCATCGGCCGCAGCGAGCTGATCGCGCTGCCGGCGCACTTCATGCACTCGGAGGGGAACTTCCAGTTCTACGACTGCAAGAGCCGCATCCTGTTCTCCGGCGACCTCGGCGCCTCCATCGGCAGCGGCCGCGAAGCCATGGTGCCGGTGACCTCGCTGGCCGCGCACGTGCCGCGCATGGAAGGCTTCCACCGGCGCTACATGGTCTCCAACAAGATCCTGCGCCTGTGGGCGCAGATGGCGCGCCGCCTGCCCATCGACATGATCGTGCCGCAGCACGGCGCCCCGATGAAGGGCGCCGCGGTGCAGGAATTCATCGACTGGGCCGAGCAGCTGTCCTGCGGCGTCGACCTGATGGCCGAGCGCGACTACGCGGTGCCCGCCTGAGGAACCGCCCGGCCGGCGCAGGCCACAATCGGCCCGGTGAACCCCGAGACGACGACGCCTGCGCCCTGCCCATCGCCGCCGGGCGCGGCGCTTGCCGGCTGAGGCGCTTTCCGCCCCCATGCTGCGCATCACCGACCTCCGCAAGGCCTACGGGGAGACGGCCGTCTTCCAAGGCGTCTCGCTCGACATCGCCGCCGGCGAGTTCGTCGCGATGCTCGGCGAATCCGGCGTCGGCAAGTCGACGCTGCTGAACTGCATCGCCGGGCTCGACGACGCCGATGCCGGCCGCGTGCAGATAGCCGGCACCGACGTGCTGTCGCTGGCCGAGCCCGAACGCGCCCGGCTGCGGCGCGAGAAGCTGGGGTTCGTGTTCCAGGCCTTCCACGTGCTGCCGCACCTGAGCGTGGCCGAGAACGTCGGCCTGCCGCTGCGCCTGCTGGGCCGGCTCGACAGCACGCGGGTGGACGAATTGCTCGCCGCGGTGGGGCTCGCGGGGCTGGGCGGGCGCAGCCCGGCGCAGCTGTCCGGCGGCCAGCTGCAGCGCGTGGCCCTGGCGCGGGCCCTGGTGCACCGGCCGCTGCTGATCCTGGCCGACGAGCCCACCGGCAACCTCGACCCTGCCACCGCCGAACGCATGATGGACGTGCTGCAGGCGCAGGTGCGCGCCGAGGGCGCCGCCTGCCTGCTGGTCACCCACTCCGCCGCCGCCGCGGCGCGCGCGGACCGCGTGCTGCGCCTCACGGCCGACGGCATCGGGCGTTAGGCGCGCCGCATGCTGAGGCTGCTGCCGCTCAGTTGGGCCGAATGGCGCCACCACCCCTGGCGCCATGCCGCCGCGCTGCTGGCGGTGGCGCTGGGCGTGGCGCTGGCCAGCTCGGTGCAGCTGATCAACCACGCCGCGCTGAGCGAATTCGGCCAGGCGGTGCGGGCCGTCAACGGCGAGCCCGACGTGGTGCTGGCCGGCACCCGGCGCGAGGGCTTTGCCGATGCGCTGGTCGGCAGTCTGGCGCTGGACGAGCGCGTGGCCGCGCTGAGCCCGGTGGTCGAGATCGACACGCTGGCGCGGCGCGCCGATGGCAGCGCGATGCCGCCGCTGCCGCTGCGCGTGCTGGGCATCGATGCGCTGCAGGTCGCCGCCACCGCGCCGGCGCTGATGCCGCGGCCCTCGGCGGCGGCCTCGGGCGCCACCGCGGTGCTGGACCCCACGCTGGCCTGGCCCAACCCGGCCGCGCTGGCCGGGCTGAAGCTGGTAGCCGGCGACGAGATCGAGCTGCAATCGCCGGGCGGCTGGCGCCGCTTCCGCGTCGGCGGCAGCGTGGCCGCGGGCGGCACGCCGCTGGTGGTGCTGGACCTGGCGGCCGCGCAGCACGGCTTCGGCCGGGACGGCGTGCTGAGCCGCATCGACCTGAAGTTGGCCGCCGGCACCGACCGCGGCGCCTGGCTCGCCGCGCAGACGCTGCCGCCGCAGGTGCGCGTGGCCGCGGCCGATGAAGCGCTGCAGCGCATCTCCAACCTCTCGCTCGCCTACCGCGTCAACCTGGGCGTGCTGGCCCTGGTGGCGCTGCTGGTCGGCGGCTTCCTGGTCTATTCGGTGGTCTCGCTGTCGGTGGCGCAGCGCACGCCGACGCTGGCCCTGCTGGGCGTGCTGGGCCTGGCCGCGCGCGAGCGCCGGCGGCTGGTGCTGCTGGAAAGCGCGGCCATCGGCGTCGCCGGCAGCGCGCTGGGCCTGGCCGGCGGCGCGGCACTGGCCTGGACCGCGCTGCGCCTGCTGGGTGCCGACCTCGGCGGCGGTTACTTCCCCGGCCTGGCGCCGCAGCTGCAGTGGCCGCCGCTGCCGCTGGCCGCGTGCTTCGTGCTCGGCGTCGCGGCCACGGTGGCCGGTGCCTGGTGGCCGGCGCGGCAGGCGGAACGGCTGGCGCCCGCGCTGGCCCTCAAGGGCCTGGGCAGCGGACCGCAGCGGCCGCCGCGCGCGGCACCCGGGCTGGCGGCGCTGGCGGCCGGCGGCCTGCTGGCGGCGGCACCGCCGATCGCCGGGTTGCCCATCGCCGCCTATGCCGCGGTGGCGCTGCTGCTGGCCGGGGGCGTGGCGCTGGTGCCGGTGGCGGTGCAGGCGCTGCTGGAACGCCAGGGAACGCCGGGCTCGGCGCTGTGGCTGCTGGCGCTGCGGCGCGCCCGCTTCGCACGGCACACCGCCAGCGCCACGGTGGCCGGCGTGGTCGCGAGCCTCGCGCTGTCGGTCGCGCTGACGGTCATGGTCGCCAGCTTCCGCGACGCCGTGAGCACCTGGCTCGACCAGGTGCTGCCGGCCGACCTGTACCTGCGCACCGCGCCCAGCGCCGCCGCGGCCGAACATGCTCTGCTGCCCGACGGCTTTGCCGCCGCCGCCGCCGCGCTGCCCGGCGTCGCCCGGGTGGAGGTGGCGCGGCTGCGCTCGCTGCCCATCGACCCGCACCAGCCGGCGCTGGCGCTGGTGGCGCGCCCGCTGGCCGACCCCGCGGCCAGGCTGCCGCTGCGCGGCACGCTGCTGGCACCGGCGGAGGGCACGGTGAGCGTTTTCGTCAGCGAGCCGGCGGCCGCCTTGTACGGCTGGGCGGTGGGCGAGCGCATCCGGCTGCCGATCGAACCCACCGATGGCCGCGGCGAAGCCACCAGCCTGCCGCCACTGCTGGTGCGCGGCATCTGGCGCGACTACGCGCGGCAGTTCGGCGCGGTGGCGATCGACCTGGCGGACTACCGCCGCCTCACCGGCGACGAGGGCCTGAACGACCTGGCCGTGTGGCTGGCACCCGGCGCCTCCGGCGCGGCGGTGGAAGCCGCGCTGAAACGCCTGGCCGGCACCGAGCGGCCGGTGGAGGTGACCAGCACCGCCGAGCTGCGCCGGATCTCGCTGGCCATCTTCGACCGCAGCTTCGCCGTCACCCGCTACCTGCAGGCGGTGGCGATCGCGGTCGGGCTGGTCGGTGTCGCGGCCAGCCTGTCGGCCCAGGTGCTGGCGCGGCGCAAGGAATTCGGCCTGCTTGCGCACCTCGGACTGACGCGCCGCCAGGTGACCGCGCTGGTGACGCTGGAGACGCTGGCCTGGTTGCTGGCCGGCTGCGCGGTGGGCCTCGGCCTCGGCGCGGCCATTGCGCTGGTGCTGGTGCACGTGGTCAACCCGCAGAGCTTCCACTGGACGATGGAGATGCGCTGGCCGGCCGGGCCGCTGGCTGCGCTGGCCGCCGCGGTGATGCTGGCGGGCGGCCTCACCGCCGCCCTCAGCGCCCGCCGCGCCGCGGCCCGGCAGGCTGTGCTGGCAGTGAAGGAGGACTGGTGAGCCCGCGCCGCCGCGCCTGGCTGGCGCTGCTGGGCGCGGCCGCCGTCCCCGCGCGATCGGCCCTGCCGGCGGACGACGACGCCATCTCGCCGAGCCGCGTCTTGCGCTTCCCGCGCGACCATGGCGCGCACCCCGGTGCCCGGACCGAGTGGTGGTACGCCACCGGCTGGCTGCGCGAGGCACCGCAGGCGCCGCCGATCGGCTGGCAGATCACCTTCTTCCGCAGCCGCACGTCGTTGGCGGCGAACCTGCCCGGCCGCTTCGCCGCGCGCCAGCTGCTGTTCGCCCATGCCGCGATCACCGACGTCGCGGGCCGGCAGCACCGCCATGCGCAGCGCATGCAGCGCTGGTCCGGCGACGAGACCTTGCCCGACGCCCATGCGCTGCGGCAGGACACCGGCATCGCGATCGGTCCCTGGCGCCTGCGCCGCAGCGGCGACGGCCGCTACGCCGCCCGCCTGGCCGCGCCGGAAGCCGGCTTTGCGCTGACGCTGGACCTGGCGCCCACGCAGCCGCTGCTGCTGCAAGGCCAGGCCGGCTTCTCGCGCAAGGGACCGCTGCCGCAGCACGCCAGCCACTACTACAGCCTGCCCCAGCTCGCGGTCCAGGCCACGCTGGCGCAAGGCGGGCGACAGCGGCGCGCCGGCGGCCGCGGCTGGCTGGACCATGAGTGGAGCAACGAGCTGCTGGCCGAAGGCGCGGTCGGCTGGGACTGGATCGGCATCAACCTGCACGACGGCGGTGCGCTCACCGCCTTCGTGCTGCGGCGGCGTGATGGCAGCGTGGTGTGGGCCGGTGGCAGCCACCGCGGCGGCGGTGCCGCGGCGGCCGGCCCCGCGCGCATCTTCGCGCCAGGCGAGGTGCGGTTCGAAGCCCGCCGCAGCTGGACCAGCCCCGACACCGGGGCCGTCTACCCCGTGCGCTGGACCGTCACGACACCGGCCGGCCGGTTCGACCTCGAGGCGCTGCTGGACGCGCAGGAACTCGACAGCCGCGCGAGCACCGGCTCGGTCTACTGGGAAGGCCTGTCCGCGCTGCGGGACGACAGCGGCCGCGAGGTGGGTCTGGGCTACCTGGAGATGACCGGCCGCTACGCGCCGCTCAGGCTCGGTTAGCCGAGACGACGGTCCGGCTGTGCTTCAAGGAGCCGGCTGCGCACTCAAGCCGGCTGGGCATTCAAGCCGGCTGCGCTTGAATCCGTGCCCGCGCCCAGTGCTTGCAGGGCCAAGCTCTCGGAGCCGCCCGGCACGGCTGCGCCAGTCCCTCGGCAGCGGCTCAGGCGCCGCTGCGCTTGGGCTGGGCGGGACGGCCGGAGGGCTCGGCGCGCCGCGGCTGCACCGGGGCCGCACGCACGCAATTGCGGCCGGCGGCCTTGGCCTCGCGCAGCGCTGTGCCGGCATCGGCAATCACGCCGTCGAGCGCCTGGTGATCGGCACCGACCGCGGCCACCCCGATGCTGACGGTGACGCCGACCGACTGCCCTTCCCAGCTGAGCCGGTAGCCCGCCACGCGCTCGCGGATGCGCTCGGCCACGTCCAGCGCGCCGATGGGGTCGGTGTGCGGCAGGTAGACCACCAGCACGCCGCCGCCGAAGCGCGCGAGCAGGTCGTACTGGCGCAGCGTGGCGGAAGCCAGGCGGGTGATCTCGACCAGCGCCGCGTCGCCGCAGGCGGGGCCGTGCTTGTCGTTGACGGCGCGGAAGTGGTCGACGTCGACCATCAGCAGTGCGGCATCCTCGCCATGGCGGCGGATGCGGGACCATTCACGATCGGTGGCGGCGACGAAGTGGCGCTGGGTGAAGGCGCCGGTCAGCGCGTCCCGCGTGGCGGCGACGTCGATGGCTGGAGCCGCCGCGGCCGGCACCCGGCCCACGCGCCAGAACACGGCCGCCGCCGCCAGCAGCGCCGGCAGCGCGGCCGCCGCGGCCAGCGCCGCCCCGATGCCCGCGGCCAGGCCCGAGAGTTGGCCGATGGCCTCGCCGACCGCACCAGCCAGCAGCACCGCGAGGGGCAGCACGGCCAGTGCCAGCTTGATGCCGCCGATGCGCCCCGCCTTGCGCAGCCAGCTGTCCCTTTCGGCAGCGGCAGGCGGCATGGACGCGGCGGCGGAGCGTGGGGCATTCATGGTTCGTCGATTCGACCACAAAGAGTCTCCCTGCGAGCGTGAGAATTGCATCGCGCCGACTCGGCGAAACGGGCTTTTCCCCCCATTCGTGGGAAGCGTGAGCCGCTGCCGCCTCGTCCGGTCCGCTCCGCGTTTCGCGCCGTCAGTGCGCTGCGCCCGCACCGCCCGCGGCCGCGCGCATCGGCACCGGACGCCGCATCGGCCACAGCATCACGATCAGCAGCAGGAAGAGGCCGGCGGAGACCAGGAAGATGTCGTCCGCCGCGCGCGTGAAGGCCTGCTGGTCCACCATCCGGTTGATCTGCTGCAGCGCCTGCTCCGGGCTCAGGCCCGCCTGCGCCAGCTGGGCGGTGACGGCCGCCAGCGGCGCGTCACCCAAGGCCAGTTCCTCCGCCAGGTGGGCGTGGTGCATCGAAGCACGCGATTCCCACAGCGTCGTGGCGATGGACGTGCCCACGGCCCCCGCGGTGATGCGCACGAAGTTCGACAGCCCCGAGGCCGAGGCCATGCGCTCGGGCGGCAGGCCGGCCAGCGTCAGCGTCGTCAGCGGAATGAAGAAGAAGGCCATCGCCGCGCCCTGCAGCAGCGTGGGCAGCAGGATGTGCCAGAAGTCGGTCTGCGGCGTGAAGCCGGAACGCAGCCACAGCACGCCGGCAAATCCGAGGAAAGCGGCCGTGCTCATCCAGCGCGGATCCCACTGCGTGACCTTGCGGCCCACCAGCGGCGTCAGCACGATGGCCAGGATGCCCACCGGCGCCAGCGCCATGCCGGCGGCGGTGGCGGTGTAGCCCATGTACTGCTGCAGCCACAGCGGCAGCAGCACGACGTTGCCGAAGAAGAGGCCGTAGGCGATGGACAGCGTGATCGCGCCGAAGGCGAAGTTGCGCCGCCCGAAAAGCCTCAGGTCGACCACGGGATGGGCGTCGGTCAGCTCCCAGACGATGAGCAGCGCGATGCCGACCACCGCCGCGATCGCCAGCCCGACGATCAGCGGCGACTCGAACCAGTCCAGCTCCTTGCCCTTGTCCAGCATCAGCTGCAGCGCCCCGACGCCGATGACCAGCAGCGCCAGGCCGATGCGGTCGATCGGCACGCGGCGGGTGGCCGTTTCTCGCTGGGCGTAGATGGCCCAGGTGGCCAGCGCCGCCAGCAGGCCGACGGGGATGTTGATGTAGAAGATCCACGGCCAGCTGAAGTTGTCGGTGATGAAGCCGCCCAGCAAGGGCCCCGCCACAGGCGCCACCAGCGTGGTGACGCCCCACAGCGCAAGCGCGGTGCCGGCCTTCTCGCGCGGGTAGCTGGCCAGCAGCAGCGTCTGCGACAGCGGGATCATCGGCCCGGCCACCAGGCCCTGCAGCACGCGCGCGGCCACCAGCAGCTCCAGCGATGGCGCCAGCCCGCAGAGCCAAGAACTGAGCACGAACAACAGCACGCTGGCCGTGAACAGCCGCACCGCGCCGAAGCGCTGCGTGAGCCAGCCGGTGAGCGGCACCGAGATGGCGTTGGCCACGCCGAAGCTGGTGATCACCCAGGTGCCCTGGCCCGGGCTGACGCCCAGGTCACCGGCGATCGCGGGGATGGACACGTTCGCGATCGACGAGTCGAGCACGTTCATGAACGTGGCCAGCGACAACGCGATCGTGCCCAGCGCCAGCTGCGCGCCGGTCAGCGGCGCCGGGGGCACCGCCATCGCGGGGGCCGGCGGCACGGGCGCGGCCGCCGGCGGGTTCGGCGCTGCGGACCTTGCAGTGGACATGGGCCGGGCCTCGACGCTCAGTGCACCCGCGTCGCGCCGTGGCCCAGGTTGGCCTTGACGATGCGCTGCACCTCGGCCTCGGCCTCGCGCGCCAGCGCATCGAAGACCTGCGTGGTCTGCGTCGTCGCCACCTTGGCGGCCGCCGCCAGCGGCGAGCCGCTGCCGTCCTGAACGTCCACGGTGACCTCCATCGACAGCCCCACCCGCAGCGGATGCGCCGCCAGCTCCTTCGGGTCCAGCGTGATGCGCACCGGCACCCGCTGCACCACCTTGATCCAGTTGCCGGTGGCGTTCTGCGCCGGCAGCAGCGCAAAGGCCGCGCCGGTGCCGGCGCCCAGGCCGGCCACGGTGCCGCGGTATTCCACCTTCTCGCCGTAGACGTCGGCCACCAGCGTGGCCGTCTGGCCGATGCGCAGCTTCTTCAGCTGCCCTTCCTTGAAGTTGGCATCGACCCACAGCTTGTCCAGCGCCACCACCGTCATCAGCGGCGCGCCGGCGGCCACGCGCTGGCCCACCTGCACGCTGCGCCGCGCCACGACGCCGTCGACCGGCGCGCGCAGCTCGGCGCGCTTCAGCGCCAGCCAGGCCTCGCGCACGCCGCCGGCGGCGCGCTGCACGCCAGGGTGCTGCTCGACCGCGGTGCCGGCGGTCATCACCTGGTTCGAGGCCAGGGCCTGCCGCGCCGCGGCGGCCGCCGACTGCGCCGCCGCCAGCGCGCCCTGCGCCGCCGCCACCTGCGCCTTCGAATGCGCGAATTCCTCCTGCCCCACGGCGCCGGTGGCCACCAGCGGCTGGCGGCGCTTGACGTCGTCCTGCACCCGCGCCAGCTCGGCCTGGGCGCGCGCCACCTCGGCGTCGCGCAACGCCACTTGGGCGCCCAGCGTGGCGTTGTTGGCGTACAGCGTGCGCACCTCGCGCACGGTCTGGGCCAGCTGCGCCTCGGCCTGCTCCAGCGCCAGCCGGGCATCGGCCGGGTCCAGCCTGACCAGCGGCTGGCCGGCCTTCACCGTGTCGGTGTCGTCGGCGTGGATGGCGACGACGGTGCCGGGGACCTGGTACGTTATCTGCACGACATGGCCCTGCACGTAGGCGTTGTCGGTGTGCTCGACGCGGCTGGCCACCAGCGCGTACCACGCGGCCCAGCCGATGGCACCGGCGGCCAGCACGCCGCCCAGCGCGGCCAGGGCCTTGCGGCGGGCGGCAGGCGCCGCGGCGGCAGCGCCCGCCGGTGCGGCCGCGGCAGCAGATGAGTCGCTCTTGTCCATGGTCGTCTTCTTCACAGTTGTTCGGTCCAGCCGCCGCCCAGCGCCCGCATCAGCGCGACGCGGGTGTCCAGCGCGCGTGCCTTCAGGTCGGCGCCCAGGCGGCGCTGCGCGAGCACGCCGCTCTCGGCGCTGAGCACGGTCAGGTAGGTGCCCAGGCCGGCGCGGTAGCGCTGCTGGGCGAAGTCGTAGGCGCTTTCGGCCGCGGCCTGCGCACGCGCCTGCTCCACCTGCTGCCGCTCGATCGAGCGCAGCGACGCGGCGGCATCGGCCACCTCGCGCGCGGCATCGAGCACCGCGCCGTTGTAGGCGGCGATGGCCGCGTCCACGTCGGCCTCGCGGCCCTTCAGCTGCGCGCGCAGCCGGCCGCCATCGAACAGCGGCAGCCGCAGCGCCGGGCCGAAGCCGGCGTTGCCGCTGTCGAGCGACAACAGGCGGTCCAGCCCGAGCGAGGACAAGGCGATGAAACCGGCCAGGTTGACGTTGGGATAGAACGCGGCGCGCGCGCCCTGCACGTCCTGCGCCGCGGCCTCGATGCGCCAGCGGGCGGCCGCCACGTCGGGCCGCCGGCCGAGCAGGTCCGCACCCAGCGTCGCCGGCACGGGGTCGGCATGCAGGGGCTGCAGCGTGGGCGTCAGGCCGGCCAGGGCCTGCGGCGGCTGGCCACTCAGCACGGCCAGCTGGTGGCGCGCCAGCGTGACCTGCTCGTCCAGCGCCTCGATCTGCTGCCGCACCTCGGGCACGGCGGCCTCGGCCTGGCGCAGTTCCACCTGCGTGTCGACGCCGCCGGCCACGCGCTGGCGGGTCAGCTGCAGCATGGCCTCGCGCTGGGCCAGCGCGCGCTCGGCAACGCGGCGCTGGTCGTGCAACCGCGCCAGGCCCACGTAGGCCTGCGCGACGCGTGACGCCAGCAACACCCGCGCCGCCGCGAACTCCGCCTGCGCCGCGCGCCGCTGGCCGATGGCCGACTGCAGCGCGGCTTCATGGCGGCCGAAGAAATCCAGCTCCCAGCTTCCAGTGGCCTGCAGCGTGGCCGAGGTGCGCTGGCTGCCGGCGATCGGCGGCGGCACCAGGCCGGTCTCGGTGTAGCGCTGGCGCGTGAGGTCCGCGCCCAACGTGAGCTGCGGACCGTTGGCGGCCCGGGTGGCGGCCCGGGTGGCGGCCACACCGGCCTCCGCGCGCGCCACACGGGCCGCCGCGGCCTGCAGAGTGGGCTGGCCCGCCAGCGCCTGCTCGACCAGCCGGTCCAGCGCCGCATCGCCGAACCCACGCCACCATGCCGCATCCACCGCAGGCAACGGGGCCGAACCGGCCAGCCCCGCCTGCGCCGGTGTGGTGCGGGCCAGCGGCGTCGCCGGAGCACCGGGGGTCGCGCAGCCGGCCAGCATCAGCACGCCCGCGGCCAGCAGCGCCAGCGTGGCCACGGCCGCGGTGCGCACCAGCGGGCCGCGCCCTTCGTGCGTCATCATTCGTCGTCCTCCTTGGCCTCGCGCAGCGCATCGCCATTGGCGACCAGGCGCTGCAGCAGCGAGACCAGCGTCGCCCACTCCGCCTTGGTGAAGCCGGCCAGGTGCGCGTTGAAGACCTCGGCCAGCACGGCCGGCACCAGCTGGGCGACGCGCTCGCCTTCCTCGGTCAGCGCCAGCTTCACGACGCGGCGGTCTTCGGTGGAGCGCACGCGGTTCAGCAGCCCCTTGGCCTCGAGCCGGTCGAGCGCGCGGGTCATGGCCGCGGGGTCCAGCGCCACCTCGCGCGCCAGCTCGGCCATCGTCGAACAGTCGCCCTTGGCCAGCTTGTACAGCGGCACCCACTGCGCATGCGTCAGGTCGTGCGGCGCGAGGCGGCGGTCCACCTGCAGCACGATGGACTGCATCGCCCGCTTGGTCAGCAGGCCGATGCTGTCTTCGGCCCGCAGCGACTGCGGGGAATAGAACGCGGGCGTCTTGGGCGGGGACTTCGGTGCCATGGGGCCGGAATTTAGTTGCCTGATCAAAGATTGTCAGGACATTATTTGATGAGGCCATCATCCAAGCAGGGTCTCCCCCAGGCCCCCCCCCTACACTGCCCCGATGACCACGACGTCCGAGCGCCCGAAAGCCGCCACGCCCAAATCGCTCAGCGGCCTGCTGCCCTTTCTTCAGCCCTACCGCGCCCGCATCGCGCTGGCGCTGCTGTTCCTGGTGCTGGCGGCCGGCACCACGCTGGTCGTGCCCTTGGCACTCAAATCACTGATCGACAGTGGCCTGGTCGGCGCCGACCGCGGCTCGCAGCTGATGGCGCTGCGCGGGCACTTCCTGTCGCTGTTCGGCGTCGGCGTGGCGCTGGCGCTGTTCTCGGGACTGCGCTTCTACATGGTCAGCTGGATCGGCGAGCGCGTGACCGCCGACCTGCGCAACGCCGTCTATGCCCACGTGCTGCGCCAGAGTCCCGAGTTCTTCGAGACCACCGCCACCGGCGAGGTGCTGAGCCGGCTGACGACGGACACGACGCTGGTGCAGACCGTCGTCGGCTCCAGCCTGAGCATGGGCCTGCGCAATGCGGTGATGGGCATCGGCGCTTTAGGCATGCTGGTGGTCACCAACCCCTACGTGATGACGCAGGTGCTGGGCATCCTGGTGCTGGTGGTGCTGCCCAGCATCTACTTCGGCCAGCGCGTGCGGCGCCTGTCGCGCGCGAGTCAAGACCGCGTGGCCGACACCAGCGCCATCGCCGCCGAGGTGCTGAACGCCATTCCCGTGGTGCAGGGCTACGTGCAGGAGGGCCGCGAGGCCGCGCGCTTCGACGCCGCCACCGAGAGCGCCTTCGACACCGCGCGCAAGCGCACCCGCGTGCGGGCGCTGCTCATCGCCTTCATCATCGCGTCCGTCTTCGGCACGCTGCTGTGGGGCCTGTACCAGGGCACGCAGGCAGTGATCGCCGGCGAGATCACCGCCGGCCACCTCGGCCAGACCGTGGTCTACGTGATCATCCTGGTCGGCAGCATCGCGGTGCTGTCCGAGGTCTACGGCGACCTGTTGCGGGCCGCCGGCGCGACCGAGCGGCTGATGGAACTGCTGTCGGCCAAGTCACCGGTGGCCGAACCGGTGCGGCCGGTTCCGCTGCCGCCCACGCAGGGCGGCTCGCGCGTGGAGCTGCAGAACGTGCGCTTCCACTACCCCTCGCGCCCGCAGCAGGCGGCCCTGGCCGACCTGAACCTGAGCGTGAGGCCCGGCGAGACCGTCGCCCTGGTCGGTCCCAGCGGGGCCGGCAAGAGCACCGTGCTGCAGCTGCTGCTGCGCTTCTATGACGCCGATTCCGGCGAGGTGCGCATCGACGGCGTTCCGGTCCAGCACGCCGCCTTCGCGGACCTGCGCGAGCGCATCGGCCTGGTACCGCAGGACAGCACGATCTTCTCCACCAGCGCGCTGGACAACATCCGCTACGGCCGCCCCGACGCCAGCGACGACGAGGTCATCGCCGCCGCCAGGGCCGCCTTCGCCCACGACTTCATCAGCAAGCTGCCCGAGGGCTACCGCACCTTCCTGGGCGAACGCGGCGTGCGCCTGTCCGGCGGCCAGCGCCAGCGCATCAGCATCGCGCGGGCCATCCTGAAGAACCCGCCGCTGCTGCTGCTGGACGAAGCCACCAGCGCACTGGACGCCGAGAGCGAACGCATGGTGCAGGCCGCGCTGGAAGCCGCGATGGCGCACCGCACCACCATCGTCATCGCCCACCGCCTGGCCACCGTGCTGAAGGCCGACCGCATCGTCGTGCTCGACGCCGGCCGCATCGTCGACGTCGGCACTCACGACGAGCTGGTGGCGCGCGGCGGGTTGTATGCGCGGCTGGCGGCGATGCAGTTCGGCATGGAGTCCGAGGACGCCCAGCCGGCACGCGCATAATGCGTGCGCATTCATCGTGGAGGCAGCCATGCTGAACCTGGACGACGGCCCCAAGCGAGCCACCAACCTGACCCTCAACGCCAAGGTGCTGGACATGGCCCGCGAGCTGGGCATGAACATCTCCCAAACCGTCGACGCACTGCTCGCTGAGGAAGTCCGCAAGCGCTACTGGGAGCGCTGGAACGACGAGAACAAGGAAGCGATCGCCGCCTACAACGAGCGCGTCGAGCGAGAAGGCCTGGTGATGCAGAAGTACCGCACCTTCATGAAGGACCGTTGAGTGGCGCGCTATGACGTCTACGCCAACCCGACGGCCGCCGAACGCAAGCACACGCCCTACTTCGTCGACGTGCAGAACGAGTACATCGATGGCTTGTCAACCCGCGTGATGATCCCGCTGCGGCGCGAAGCGGTGTTCGGACCGCGCGCACGCAACCTCCATCCCCTGCTCGAAGTGAAGGGCGACAAGGTGGTACTCGACACCGCCGCACTGGGCGCGGTTCCCGTCAGCGAACTGCGAGCCCCCGTCGCCAACCTGCGCGAGCGCCGCGCGGACGTCCAGGAAGCGCTGGACGCCCTCTTCGGAGCCTATTGATGCCAGAAATCACCAAAGCCGGCGGTGGTCCCACCCGCCCGGTCCGCCACCAGTACGAAGACTTCATGCGCCACGTGTTCATCCACGGCACGCCGAAGTCCGACCGCACCGGCACCGGCACGCGCAGCGTGTTCGGCCACCAGATGCGCTTCGACCTGAACGAAGGCTTCCCGCTGGTGACGACGAAGAAGGTGCACCTGAAGTCCATCATCCTGGAGCTGCTGTGGTTCCTGCGCGGCGATTCCAACGCGCGCTGGCTGCAGGAACGCGGCGTGACGATCTGGGACGAGTGGGCCAAGCCCGATGGCGACCTGGGGCCGGTCTACGGCGTGCAGTGGCGCAGCTGGCCCACGCCGGAAGGCGGGCACGTGGACCAGATCGCCGAGGTGGTGAAGACGCTGAAGACCAACCCCGATTCACGCCGCATCATCGTCAGCGCCTGGAACGTGGCCGAGCTGTCGAAGATGGCGCTGATGCCCTGCCACGCCTTCTTCCAGTTCTACGTGGCCGACGGCAAGCTCAGCTGCCAGCTCTACCAGCGCAGCGCCGACATCTTCCTCGGCGTGCCCTTCAACATTGCGAGTTATGCGCTGCTGACGCACATGCTGGCGCAGCAGTGCGACCTGCAGGTGGGCGACTTCATCTGGACCGGCGGCGACTGCCACATCTACGACAACCACGTCGAGCAGGTGCAGACGCAGCTGGCGCGCGCGCCGCACCCCTACCCCACGCTGCACATCCGCCGCCGGCCGGCCTCGATCTTCGACTACGAGTACGAGGACTTCGAGGTCCGCGACTACGTGCACCACCCGGCGATCAAGGCGCCCGTCGCCGTGTGATGAGCCACCGCCCCGAAATCGCCCTCATCGTCGCCGTCGCCCGCAACGGCGCGATCGGCCACGACAACAAGCTGTTGTGGCGCCTGCCGGAAGACGGCCGCTGGTTCCGCGCGCAGACCACCGGCTGCCCGGTGATCATGGGCCGCAAGACCTGGGACTCGCTGCCCGAGCGCTTCCGCCCGCTGCCCAACCGCACCAACATCGTCGTGACGCGGCAGCCCGGCTGGGCCGCCGCAGGCGCCATCGCCACGCGCAGCCTGGACGAAGCCATCGCCGCCGCCGGGCCGGTGCCACGGCTCTTCGTGATCGGCGGCGCCGAGCTGTATGCCGCCGCGCTGCCCCTCGCCGACGAGCTGGTGCTGACCGAGATCGACGCCGACTTCGAAGGCGACGTCCACTTCCCGCCCTGGGACCGCACGCAGTTCGCCGAGACCGAGCGCCAGCGCCACCACGCCGCGCCGCCCAACGACTTCAACTTCGACTTCGTGCGCTACCGCCGGCGTCGGCCGGGCGGCTGATACCCCCCTGTTCGTCGGCACCGCCGCGTCACTGCGCTGCCTAGAATTTCCGCAGCGACCGGGCTTCTTCCTAGATCCGGCGCAGCAGGGTCGCCCCAGGCGGCGGCGGGTGCCGCGGCCACTCCCCCAGGGGTGTTCACCGGGAAGCGGCCCCGCATCGACTCGGAGAGGGACCCCATCCATGCCGTTCATCGGACTCGGCCTGCACGTGCTGATCGCGCTGTTCTTCGCGGTGCACGTCGTGCGCACCGGCCAGCAGACCTACTGGCTCTTCATCCTTTTCTCGTTCCCGCTGCTCGGCAGCATCGTCTACTTCCTGACGATCTACCTTCCTAGTTCACGCCTGGAGCGTCAGGCGCGCAAGGTGGTGGCCGGCGCGGTGAAGGCGCTGGACCCGACGCGCGAGCTGCGCGAAGCGCGTGCCGCGCACGACTACACCCCCACCGTCGAGAACCGCATGCGCCTGGCCGCGGCGCTGCTGGACGTGGGCCAGTCCGAAGAAGCCGCCGCCACCTACGAAGCGCTGCTGAACGGCCCCTTCGCGGGCGACCACGAGATCCGCCTCGGCGCCGCACGCGCCAGCCTGGCCTGCGGGCGCGCAGGGCAGGCGGTGCAGCACCTGCAGGCGATCCGCCAGGCCGACCCGGGATTTCGTACTGAGGCGGTGGCCCTGCTGCTGGCCCGGGCGCTGGCCGACAGCGACCGCCACGACGAAGCCCGCACCGAGTTCCAGGCCGCGGTCGGCCAGTTCGGCAGCTTCGAGGCCCGCGCCGAGTTCGCCATCTGGGCGGCCCGCCGCGGCGACCGGCCGCTGGCCACTCGCCTGCACGAAGAGCTGGACCACGCGATGAAGCGCTGGAACCGCCACACGCACGAGCTGAACGCACCGCTGTTGCGCCGCCTGCGCGAGGCCTACGCGGCACTGAACGCACCCGCCTGACCGCGGCGCCCGGCTCCGGGGCGCGCATGATCCGCGAGCCGCCCGCTGCGGGGCCGGCGCTGCCGCCACAAGGCGTTGCAGGGCAGTGCGGGCCCCCGCCTATCATCCCCGGATGCCCTCGCCCGCCCCGGCCGTTCCACGCACCTCCACGCTCGCCACGCAGCCCGTGCTGCGCTGGTTCGTCGGCTGGTGGCGCGTGCTGCGCTTCGCGGCGCTGATGCTGGCGCTGGCCGGCACCCCGTCCAGCTACCGCGAGGGCCGCTGGACCATCGTGGCCAGCCATCTGGTGCGCGGTGTCGGCGGCGCGCTGGGCTGGTTCACGCTGATCGCGGCGCTGATGACGCTGGTGATAACCCGCATCGTGCTCGTCACCGCCTTCAGCTACGGCCTGTCGCAGTACGCGCTGGAGATGGTGATCCGCGTGCTGGTGCTGGAGCTGATCCCACTGATCGCCGCGCTTTTCGTCGCCGTGCGCAGCGCGCTGCCGGCCGGCGCCGAGATCACCACCATGCGCCGCCGCGGCGAGCTGGACGCGATGCGCCGTGCCGGCCGCGACCCGCTGCAGCACGAGCTGCTGCCCCGCGCGCTGGCCAGCCTGTTTCTCGTGGCGCTGCTGGCCATGGCCGCCGGGGTGGTGGCGCTGGTGCTGGCCTACCTGGTGGCCTACGGCTTCTCGCCCTGGGGCCTGCCCGGCTACACCCGCACCGTCGGCGGCGTGATGTCGCCGCCGGTGGCGCTGGTCTTCGTGTTGAAGACCGCCCTCTTCGCCGCCGCCGTCGCCGTGCTGCCGCTGGTCTCGGCGATGGCCGATGCGCCGGTGCGCCGCACCCGCAGCGGCGCCGAACTGCGCGGCCTGCTGCGCATGCTGGCGGTGATGGTGCTCATCGAACTGGGCTCGTTGACCGTCAACTACATTTGACCGCCCCCCGCGCCAAGATGGACGATCCCGCCCGCCCTGAAGAACCCGCCGCGCCGGCCTCCGGCAACGCATCCGGCACCGCCCCGGGCCTCGCGTCTGTCGCCCCGGGCGTCGACCGCGGCACCGGCCCGGCCACCGCGGCGACCGCCGGCTCGCCGCCGCTGCCCGAGCCACCGCCGCCCGTGCCCCATGCCGAGCTGAAGGCCACCGCGCTGCTGATGCTGCTGTTCGGCCTGGTGCTGGGCGCTGTGCTGTACGTGCTGTACGCCCGCGGCGTGTTCGAGCCGACGCAGGAACTGGTGCTGGTCTCGCCCGACAGCGAAGGCGTCGTCGTCGGCATGGACCTCACCTTCTCCGGCTTCCCCATCGGCCGCGTGCGCCGCATCGAACTGGCGCCCGACGGCAACGCCCGCATCGTGATCGACGTGCCCAAGAAGGACGCGCACTGGCTGCGCACCAGCAGCGTCTTCACCCTCGTGCGCGGCATCGTCGGCAACACCTCGATCAAGGCCTACAGCGGCATCCTCACCGACCCGCCGCTGCCAGCCGGCTCGGTGCGCCCGGTGCTGCAGGGCGACGCAACGGCCGAGATCCCGCAGCTGCTGGCCGCCGCGAAGGAGGCGATGCAGAACGTCGCCCGCCTGACCGGCGACGGTTCCGCGCTGAGAGCCAGCCTGGACAACCTGCAGGGACTCACCGGGCGCCTGAACGGCCCCCAAGGCGCCCTGGGCGCGCTGATGGGCAGCGAGGCCGAGGCCAGGAAACTGCTGCTGACGATAGAGCGCACCAACACTCTGTTGGCACGGCTGGACGGCCTGGTGGCCCGCACCGACGGGCTGATGGCCAAGGCCGACGACCAGGTCTTCGGCCGCGACGGCGTCATGCAGGACACCCGCGCGGCGGTGAAGCAGCTGAACCAGATGCTGGGCGAGGCCCGCGCGAGCCTGAAGCGCGTGGATGCGGTGCTGGCCGACGCGCAGGTGATCGCCGCCAACGCGAAGGTGGCCACGGCGGACCTCGGCACCCTGCGCGCTGAAGTGGAGGCCAGCCTGCGCAAGGTGGAGCAGCTGGTCAACGAGGTGAACCGCCGCTGGCCGTTCGCACGGGACACGGAGATCAAGCTGCCATGACCGCCGCCACCCGCCTGGCCCCGGTGCTCGCCGCCGCGCTGCTGGCCGCCTGCGCCGGCAAGCCGCCGCCCGATTGGCAGATGAATGCCCGCGCCGCCGCCGAGCGCGTGGTGCAGACCCACCTGTCCGGCGAGACCCGCCTGGAGGCGCTGGAGCTGGCCCGCCTGCGCGGCGAGATCGCCCGCACCGGCCGCCCCGACCTGCTGGCGCGCGCCGAGCTGCTGCGCTGCGCCGCGCAGGTGGCCAGCCTGGACTTCGACGACTGCCCTGCCTACCGCGCACTGGAAGCGGATGCGGCGGCGCCGGAGCGCGCCTACGCCGCCTACCTTGCCGGACGCGCCGATGCGGCGTCCATCGCCCTGCTGCCCGCCGCCCAGCAGGCGCTGGCCAGGCCCCATGCCGCCAGCGCCGCGGACGCCGCGGCGCTGCAGCAGATCGAGGACCCGCTGTCGCGCCTGGTCGCCGCCGGCGTGCTGCTGCGCAGCGGCCAGGCCCACCCCGCCATCTACGGCGTGGCGGTCGACACCGCCTCGGCCCAGGGCTGGCGCCGCCCGCTGCTGGCCTGGCTGAAGCTGCAGCTGCAGCGTGCCGAGCAGGCCGGTGATAACGAGGAAACGCAGCGGCTCAAGCGCCGCATCGCACTGGTGGAGAACACGCCGCCGCGCTGAATCCGGACGGACGGCCCCGCCCGCAACTCCGCAAGACTTGTCAAACCGCCCCGTGGAACGATGGCGTCCACGTTCAAACGGAGCACCTCATGCACACGATCGAGCATCCCGGCCAGCGCACCGGGTACACCATCGAGCACACCGAACCCACCACGATGATCGGCCTCGAGCTGCGCACCAGCAATGCCGAGGCCTTCCAGACCATCCCGGCCCACTGGCAACGCTTTTCCGCGGAACGGGTGCTCGACCGCATCACGCCGCGGCTGACGGGCGGCGTGCTCGCCGCCTACATCCGCTTCGAGCATGAAGGCCACGACAACGAAGGCACGTACTCGCTGGTGATCGGCGCCGCCGTGCCGCCCGGCACCCCGGTGCCCGCGGGCCTGACCCGCGTCGAACTGCCGGCCCAGCGCTGCGCGGTGTTCGAGGTGGAACGCGGCCGCCAAGACCGCGTGGGCGAGGCCTGGCGCATGATCTGGCAACAGACCGACCTGCCCAAGAGCTACCGCTGCGAACATGAACGCTACGACGCCGACGGCCGCATCCGCATCTACGTCGGCCTGCGCTGACCCGGACAGCGCCGGCGCCGCACCCGACCGCCGCGCCTGGGCCCGCTACGAAGCGCGGCTGCAGCGCGTCATCACCCACGTGCATGCGCACCTGGACGAACCGCTGGACCTGAACGCGTTGGCGGACGTGGCGCACCTGTCGCCGCACCACTGGCACCGCATCTACCACGCGATGACCGGCGAGACGCTGGCCGCCACCGTGAAGCGGCTGCGGCTGCAGCGCGCCGCCGCCGAGCTGGCGAACGGCACGCAGCCGGTGGCCGGCATCGCGCGGCGCGCCGGCTACCCGGACGTGGCCTCGTTCACGCGCATCTTCAAGGCCAGCTACGGCCTGCCGCCGGCCCGCTACCGAAGCGAAGGCAGCCACGCCGTCTTCCAGGCGGCCGCCGCCGCACCGGCACCGCCGGGCATCGCGCCGCCGCCGGGCCAGGCGGTGGCGGTGACGGTGCAGGTCCTGCCCGCGCTGGAGCTGCTGGCGGTGGAGCACCGCGGCTCGTTCATGGAAATCGGCCTCGGCTTCGAGCGCCTCTTCGGCACCGTGGCCGCGCACGGGCTGGCGCGCCCAGGCATGCGCACGCTGGGCCTGTACCACGACGACCCCGACGCGATCGACCAGGCTGCGCTGCGCTCGCACGCCGCGGTCAGCGGCGCCGCCGACCCCGGCACCGCGCTGCCCGCCGGCCTGCAGCGCATCACGCTGCCGGCCGCCCGCTACGCCGTGCTGCTGCACGAAGGGCCGTACTCCTCGATGCGAGCGGCCTACCGCTGGCTGTTCGGCCACTGGCTGCCGCACTCCGGCTTCGAGATCGCGGACGGCCCGATCGTCGAGGACTACCTGAACAACCCGCGCGACACCCCGCCGACCGCGCTGCGCACGCACATCTGCCTGCCGCTGCGCGACCAGGGCAGCGTTGAACGCTAAGCCTCGTTCGCCGCCTTCTTCGCCGCGGCGGCCGAGGCGATGGCCTCGATCGCCGCGATCTGCCGCGCCAGCAGCGCGTTCTGCTCGCCGATGGCGGTCAGCATCTTGTCCTGCGTCGAACCCTTGCCGCTGAATTTGCGCGCCAGCAGCACCCAGACGGCAATCAGCAGCAGCATCGGCGCCCACGACACGAGCAGGCTGACGAAGACGTTGGGCTCGTTCTCCGCGCGGGCCGGCGGCGGGGGAACGAAGGGCACATGGGCCTCGGCGCTGACGACGCGGGCCTCGACGCCGGCGTACATGGCTGGAGCCGCAGCCGCCGGCGCCAGGAGCCGGAACGCCACCTGCTGCCCGGCCGGAACGACGAGGCCATGGACCGGTTGGCTGATCACGTCGATGGTCTTCCCGCTGGCGTCTTTGAGCTTCGCTTCAACGAGCAGGCTCTCGACCCGCTCGCCGCCGTTGTTCTTGACCGATCCGAGCACCGTCAACAGCACGCAGCCGTCACGCTGCGCTGCGGTGACCGAAGGCTCGACCACCTGCACCGACGCCGCAGCGTCCCGCAATTGGTGGTCGACGCAGGCTGAAGCCTTGAACGCGAACAGGGCGAGCAGGAGGATGAGATGAGACTTCATGGAGCTGCCGTGCGTAAGGCACGGCCGGGTGGTGATGATGCCGCCGCGCAGCCTAACGCCTTTTCGACGCATGCCGCCGCCGCGCGCCGGCGGAAGGTCCCTCCCCCTGCCGAGCCGCCTCCTCATGCAGCCAGGCGACCAGGTCGCGCACCTCGGGCACGTCGGCCGCATGGCGGCTGACCTCGACGAAGTAGCCGCGGCGGGACTTGGCGCCGGCCTGGAACGGCGCCACCAGTTCGCCAGCCGCGATCTTCGGCGCCAGCAGCGGCAGCCGGCCGATCACCACGCCCTGGCCCGCGGCGGCGGCGGCCAGCGCATCGGTGTACTGCGAAAAGCGCAGCGTGTTGCGCATGCGCAGCTCGGGCAGGCCCATCGCGTTCAGCCACGGGGCCCAATCCACCATCAGCGATTCGTCGGGGTAGCCCTCCACCGCCAGCAGCGTGTGCTGCGCCAGGTCGGCCGGGGTCTTCAGCGGTCGGGCTCGGTCCTTTAGCAGCGCGGGTGCGCAGACCGGCACGATCGTCTCCTCGAACAGCGGCCGGCCCTGCCCCCGCGCCACCGGGATGAAGCGCACCGCCACGTCCAGCCCGCTGCGCTCCAGGTCCATCAGCTCGTGCGTGGCAGACACGCGCACGTCCGTGCTGGGGTGTGTGGCGGTGAAGCGCGCCAGCCGCGGGATCAGCCACAACGACGCGAAACCCGGCGTGCAGGTGACGGACAAGGGCCGCAGCTGCCGGTCGCGCCGGATGCGGGCGGTGGCGTCGCGCAGGCGTTCGAGCGTGTCGTCCACCGCGCGCTGCAGCACGCGGCCGGCATCGGTGAGTTCGATGGCGCGGTGGCGCCGCGTGAACAGAACCGCGCCCAGCCCCTCCTCCAGCAGCTGGATCTGCCGGCTGACGGCCGACTGCGTCAAGGCCAGCTCATCCGCGGCGCGGGTGAAGCTTTGCAGGCGCGCTGCCGCCTCGAAGCTGCGCAGCAGGTCCAGGCGCGGCAGGTCGGATCGCTTCATCACACGGGCTCCTGGGCGGGCAGTTTGCATGCGCCCAACGCATGCAAACCATTCGATCTTAGCGTTTGAGCCCTGGTGGACCGCTGCCTACAGTCATTCCCACCCCGAATGCCTGAAGGATCCGAGCCATGAGCCCGAACGCCCTGCATGCCGGCACCGCGGTGGACCTGCCGCGCCGCGCGATGCTGAAACTGCCCGACGCCGCCGGCCTGCGCATCCGCTGCCGCACCGGCACCCTGTGGATCACGCTCGACGGCGATTGCTGCGACTACGTGGTCGAGGCCGGCGAGCAGTTCACGACCGATGCGCACCGCCCGGCCATCGTCTACGCGCTGAAGCCCGCCACCGTGCAGGTCGAGGCGCGGCACCCCGCGGCGCCCTTGACCACGCCGCCCATCACCACACTGCCCCCTGCCAGCCCCAGGCCGCGCCGGCCGGCGGTTCAGCAGCCGGTGGCGGTCAGGTAGGCCGTTGGCGGGTTGCGGCCCGGCTTGGCGAAGGACGACAGCAGCACCACGTGGTGGCCGCTGTTGCTGCCGGCAATGTCGAACAAGAAGTCCGGCTTGCCGTCGCCGTCGAAGTCGCCCAGCGCAAGGATGCGCGCCTCCCAGCCGTAGCCGCCCAGGTCGTAGTCATAGCGCTGGCCGCCCACTTCCAGGGTGAACTGCACGCCCTCGCCGTACGGCCGGCCATCGGCCGTGCGGTGGCCGTTCTGCAGCGTGAAGGTGAACGGCCTGCCCCCGATGCTGAGCTGGATACGCCGGCCCAGCTCGGGCGTGAGCTGAACCGTGCCGTTCCTGAAACGGTGCAAAGGCACCGCGCCGGCCCGCCACACCAACCCAGGCACCCGCAGGTACCAGTCGTCCTCAGTGCCTTCCGGCGCGGTACTCGCCGGCGTGGACTCGGCATCCGGCGTGCCCGCAGTACCCGTCAGCTGGTCGGTGATCGGCATCAGCCGCAGCCGGGCCGCGGCAACCGACAGCGGCGTGATGGACAGCGTGGCCCGCTCCGCATCGATCACAAGCACCCCCCAGCCGTCCATCGGCCAGCGCTTCACGGGGAGGCTCAGCCAGGCCTCGGGCGGGTGGTAGGTACCGATCTCGCCACCCCACTCGCCCTGGCGCAGCAGCGCGCCGGGGGGCTGCGGACCGGCGGCCTGCGCGGGCACGATGGCCAGCGCGAGCAAGGCGGTGGCCACGAGCCGGCGAAAGGGTACGAGCGTCATGAACGATGGCAATAGCCGTCAATCATCGAGGGCGCCAACACATTGCCGGAGCCAGCAGCGTCGACGCTCATGCAATGGTGGCGCCCCGGAGTTGGCGCCGGCGGACACCGACGCGCCGGTCTCTCTGCCGCTTACTTTGCCGGCAAGCCGTCGGTGAACGACAGCGTCTCCACCTCCGCCTGCCCCTTCTTCGGGTCCTCCAGCTCCAGCACGATGCGGCCCACGAGCAGCCCGATGCTGGGCGAGGAACGCACGTACTTGGTTTCGCCGGCCGCCAGCGCAAAGCTCAGGGTCTTCTCGGTCTCGGTCGACGTGGCAGCCACGTAGTTGCCGGCCGGCCGGTCGACGAAGAAGAAGCCACCCGGCTTCGACGCACCGACTACCGTGTTGTTGAGGCGGATCTCCGGCTGGACGGCGGCGCCCACCATCGAGCCGGAGCGGAAGAAGTAGATGCGGCCCTGGTCCGCCTTCAGCGGCGGGATGGACTTGGACATCTCAGCGTACTTGGGTCCCGAGGCACAACCCGCGAACAGTGCGGCAGTGCTGACGAGGGCGGCGAGGGCGATGCGTCTCTTCATGGCAGTTCCTTGTAGGACAGGGGGATTTGGGCGGAAAGCGGTGACAACCTGGACTCGCCCGGCAGGTAGAAACCGACGAGCTGGCGCTGCGGGGAGATCACGAGATACGCCTCGTGCACGTTGCGGCCCTCGATCGTGAAGACCGCATCGACAGGCCGGTACACACTGCCTTGCGGCACGGTGCCAGTCTTGCGCCACCGACTACCCAGCGGCAGCGAGCGGCTGTAGCCGGTGACCAGCGTCACGTCAGCGGCCTGCGTGAGCGTGATGTCCGCACCAGGCGCGGCAACGAAAACGACCGGTGCGGTTTCAACGCTGGCGGCGCAGCCGGCCAACGCGAACACCAGGGCCATGCAGACCGCTGGCGCGGTTCGACGAATGGACATGGATTTCCCTTTGTACGCCGGTCCGTGCCGGCTTGGCCGGCAAGGCGCCGGCGGGCCGCTTTGTACCACCGCAGCCCCTTCGCGCAAACGCGACCCCCATGTCTGAAGGTGTCGCGGTGGCCAGCATCAGGAAGCAGCCACCACCGCCAGCGTCGCGTTGGCTTTCGGTGCCTCAGGGCAGCTGCGGGTGATGCCCAGCGCCATCTCCTGCCGCCCGGCGCGTTAGGAAGACTCCCAATCGGAGCGGCCCCGACTTGGCCCACGCGCCGCAGGCCCGCCTAATCGCGGCACTGATTGACGAACCGAGGGCCAAACCATGAGCACCATCCTCCCAGTGACCACCCACCCGGCCTGCGCCGCGCTCGACGCACATGACTGCGGACACGCCGGCCCGGATTTGCTGGACGCGTGGACGTGTGCGGGCGTGCCGGACCTGCACGGCCTCGGGTCCGAACTCGCCGCCGTGGCCAGCGGCGACCCTGAGCACGCCGCGCAGTTGCTCGCCGAGATGCAGCCGCAATTGACGCCGGCCGATCGGCAATGCCTCGTGCGCGAGTTCGCGGCGGCATTCGAGGCCGCCTCGCCCGCTGGCACGCAGGCCACGAGCTCGCCCGACGGGCAGGCTCCAACGACGGCCCCTGGCGGCGGCGGCAGCACCAACGGGACCAGCCGGGTGCTCGACGGGCTGCAGTTCGCCCTGTCCGTCGCCGGCGTCTTCGATCCGACGCCCACCTGCGACGCGATCGATGGCCTGATCTCGCTGCTGCGCGGTGACTACGTCGGCGCAGGCATCAGCGCGCTCAGCATGCTCCCCTACGTGGGCGATGCAGCCAAACTGGGCCGTCTCGGCAAGTTCGCGGACACCGCGGCCCAGGCGGGCGACCTGGCGAAGTCCGCTCCGCCGACGGCCGCGGCATTGCCCGCGCTGGGCCAAGCCCGCGACACGGCCGAGGTGGTGCCCAACTTCCGCCAATTGGGCTTCTTCTCGGACCTGCCGACGGTGACCCCGGGCCACAGCCAGCACATCGCCCGTGGCGACACGAACGCCTGCGCGCCTGGGGCGACCATCACCGAATCCGCCTTCCCGAATTGCACACAGGGCGTCTCCGGCGGGCGATGCGACCCGCTTCCTTGAGGTGCCCGCCCCAATGGAGGCCGTTGCGTGCCGCGGTGGCCGGTTGCAGATGTCGGAACCGTGGTGCTGTCACGTTGTGCCGCGCAGGCACGGACTGGCCGGTGACTTTCCACGATCCCGCCAGCGGCCGAAGAGGCGCGGCGGCAGCGTGATCGACGCCGCGAATCTCGCTGCGCACAGGCCCCGTGATCGATGGAGAGTATCGGGAATGGACCTCGGGCCTTGATGCCATGTTGATGGCTCTGTTGCGCACCTCCGTCTGCTGGCTCGTGGCCGCACTGGCTTGCGGTGTGGCCGTTGCTGCACCGCCGGGGCCGGCCCCCGATCGCGCCCCGGCGATGGCCGGTCGCCCGGCGTTGCAGGTGCAGCAGGGCCAATATTTCCGATGGGCCGTGCCAACGGGCTGGTCGCATCGCGAGACCAGCAACGGCGTCGATCTGGTCGCTCCGGACGGCCTGACCCTGGTCTCCAGCGCGTTGCTGCACGGCTCGTTCGGCCAGGTGACGCCGCGGGACTTCCTGCTGATGGTGATGCAGCAAGTGAACGCGGGTGCGCGCATCACCGGCTCGGCGCCGCTGCCCAGCCAGCCGGGCATCTGGGGCCCGTGGCAGGCCGAGGACTTTGCGCTCCAGGCCACGGTGCGCGGCGTGCCGGTGCGCATGCGGGCGACGGTGGGCCTCAGCAGCGGCTGGGGCCGCTACTCAGCCACGATGACGCTGTACCAGGCGCCGGCCGCGCAGTGGTCCCAGGCCCGGCTGTGGCTGCCGGCGGTGGCGCAGAGCATCGTCGTGACCAATGCGCGCCAGGTGGCCGGGCAGGACAGCGTCATGCTGCCGCGCAACAACCCGCTGGACAACTCGGGCCTGATCGAGAGCTGGCGCCAGAAGGGCTTGTCCGAGGACCGCATCTCGCAGGGCCGGCGCGAAGGCACGATGGGCTACACCCGGCAGGAGGACCCCGCCACCGGCCGGCGCTTCGAGCTGCCGCTGGAGGCCTACGACGGCACGGCCGGCGGCTATCGCAACCCGATGCGGCCAAGCGAGTTATTGCGTCCGGTGCCGCCGGGGCATTGAGGCAGTCCTTCAAAGGCACTGGCGGGTCGCTTCACCGGGGACGTGGTCATTGCGCGTTAGCAGCAGCTCCAACCGCATGCGCCACGCGCTCAATGCGAAGCACCTCACACCGCCGTCAGTCCCCCATCGACCGTCAGCATGTGTCCGGTGACGAAGCTGGCCGCATCCGAGGCCAGCCACAGCACGGCCTGCGCGATCTCCTGCGGCTCGCCGATGCGGCCCATGGGTTGCGCGCGGTCGATGGACTTGGCGCGCTGCGGCGCCCGCTCCAACGCACGCTCGAACATCGCCGTGCGCGTGATGCCGGGGCAGACCGCATTGATGCGGATGTTCTTGCGCGCGTACTCCGCGGCGGCGCTCTTCGTCAGCCCCACCACCGCATGCTTGCTGCCGGCGTAGACGCTTTGCAGCGGCGCGCCGACCAGCCCGGCCACCGACGCGATGTTCACGATCGAGCCGCCGCCTTGCGCCAGCATCTGCTGCAGCTCGTACTTCATGCACAGCCAGGTGCCCTTCACGTTCACCCGCATCAGCCGGTCGAACAAGGCCTCCTCGCCTTCGGCCAGCCGGGTGTGCTCTTCCTCGATGCCGGCGTTGTTCACCGCGATGTCGAGCCGGCCGTGATCGGCCACGATGCGCGCCACCGCTTCGCGCACCGCATCGCCGGAACCTACGTCGGCCTGCAGCGTGGTGATTTCCAGTCGCTGCTCGCGCAGCGACTGCGCAGTGGCGACGAGCGCGTCAGCCGACAGGTCCAGCGCGACCACATGGGCCCCGGATGCGGCGAGCAGGCGAGCGATTTCACGGCCGATGCCGCCGCCGGCACCGGTGACCAGGGCGATGCGGCTGGCGAGTGTGGGGGAGGTGTTCATGGCGTGATCGTGCGGGAGACGAGGCGGTGGGGCAGTCACCGGGGTGACGGGGTTCCGCCGGTGCGGCGGCGACCGGCATCTTCGCAGCGCCTCGGGTCCGTCGACCGCGACTGTCGACCTCAGGGTGTCGACCCCATCGCGATCGTTGAAGGCATGCCAAGTGCTCCGTGGCTGACCGGTCTGAAGGTACTACCCACGATCAGGCAGTACGGGGCACCCGAGTGGCCGCTGCACCGATCCGCCTACTCAACCAACCGACCCGTCGCTATCGCCCAGCGTCACGCGGCTTCACCCAAGAGCGAGCTTCATACTGGCGACCAGCTGCTCCGCTTCGGCGCCGTTCTTGTTAAGCCATGCCAGGGTCAACCGGTCTCGCAGCATGGGCTTGGTAACGCCCAACTCATGTGCGAGCGCAGGAAATACAGCCTTGGCCCATTTGCTGCCGGCACATCCAATTCCTGCGACCTTTGCGCGTTCGAATGCTTCGGATATCCCATTTATGAACTGCTCCGCTGCGCCAATATTGGCATCGTTGAGCAGCAATGTCTCTGGCGCCAAGTCTCCAGGCAGCGAAAAGACGTTATTGTTCGTGTCTGGACCGATGTCTGGATCGCGAACACCGACAGCGCGCGCCCCTTCGCTCCGGAAGCTCTTGACCAATCGGTAAACGTCGTGGGTGTTCCCGACAGGAACAATGCAAGCATTATCCAATAGCGCTCGATCGTACCGTCTCAGGATGTCAGCCAGGAACTCCTTCGCGACCGAATCTTCCACCAGGATCAGGTCCTTATTCGTCTTAACGATGCCCGCCAATTCGCGGGCCGCTGTAATGTGTGGTGGCCGTGGAACTACGTCGACTCCCGTCTTGCGACGAATGATTAGTGCTCGAGCCTCTTGCGGAAGAGCCTCGAAAAGCTCTGCAGAGTGCGTCGTGAGAATGATTTGATGCCCCTTGCGCCGCGCTAGGTTCATCAGATACCAGGCTAGTCCTCGCTGGGCATCCGGATGAAGAGTAATCTCAGGCTCCTCTAAGAGAACGAGTGAACGATTCGGAAGCGCCTCCAAAGCCCGAACAAGGCGAATGACCTTTTGCTCACCAGCCCCCATATGCGGCTCGGCATAGATGTTCTCGCCTCGCGTTACCTGGGGAAGGACTTCACTCCATTCTCCTTTCGCAAGACCGACGGTGTGCATAGTCCCGCCCAGATAGGTGACACCGAGCACACGTGAGATCGATGCCAACACCTTGTCGTCGATGGGCGCACTTCCTTTGATCTCGATCTGGGACCGAAATACGTGGAGACGATCCTTGCGCTCGATTCGAGGAGCAAATGTCGTGATACCGAAAAACTGGACCAACCGCTCTGGGTTGTTGCGCCGCGGATAGTCCCAGCGAGTTCTGTCTTTCCTATACGGAATCGGCACACCGGGCGCGTCGTTCCAGAAACTGAAGGCGACCGATGATCCCTCACCAAACGCCGGTGTCTCACCCACGAGGGCATTCCGAACCCAATCGCCGATCTTGTAGTTTCGGCCGCCCTCCGGCTTCACGTATGCGGCTGAGCAGAGTTGAAGCAGGGTCGTCTTGCCGCTCCCGTTGGTCCCCGCGAGCGCCGTAACTGGCCACGAGAATTCGATGCCAACGGTCATGCCGCGAACGGCATGGACATGCACCGACTTAAGCATATTCCCGAAGAGTCCGTTGCGTACGTCTGGGCTTTCGAGTTTCTTTGCGATCTCGTCGACTTCCTTGTCGATGTCCGCTTGCGACGCCATATATCGCCTCACAGTCTTCTGCGTGTGACGCAGGATACTCCTTCAACGGCGAGTGCCGACGTAGTGCCTTTGGACAGCCGCTATGCGGCGTAAGCGTGAACTGCGGCTCCTGGCCGGGCGCGCGCTTTCGCGGCTGCGACAGGAAGGCGACCATCGTGCCCGAACCTACGGAAGCCAAGGTGAGCTCAGGGCAAGCTCGGCGTCAACCCAGTCCCGGCCACCAGACGGCCCCGAGAGAAGGCCGAGTAACCGGTAGAAGGCCTTCAACAGCGGTCGATGCGCGCTATGCGACCTTCTTCTGCCTGTCCCTCAGCGACACAGTCCAGTCCTTTAACGCCTGTATGTCCTGAAAGAGATCTGCTGGCGGCGGCGGAGTAGCATTCCGGCCACCCGACGGATCGTGGGCATCAACGACATCGCAGCACTTCTTGAAGCCGGCGGCGTAGTCATCGCAATCTGCGTCAGTAAGGACGCTCACCTTCTTGAAGTCCTTCGCGTTGATGTAGTCGCGATGGCGCATGACGACATGCGCGAAGGCCACTTCTTCCAAGCCCCGTTCCCACGATGCCCGCAGTTGATCATAGATCCGGGTCGCCGCTGCCTCGTACTCAGCTTCTTGGTTGTTGTCGTAGAGCACCTTCGCCGCTCTTGCCGCCTTCTCCAGCTTGTCGATGCGATCTTCCACCCGCTGCCCCTTCCACGGAAGGCCGTCGGTCACTTGGCCGGCACCGGCGGGCCCACGACTCACCGTTGTCATGCGCATGGGCAGCCGTTTCGCTGTGGCAAGGTCCAGCAGATCGTTGACGAAGACGAGGTCGTGCGTGAACACGATCACTTGGCGCTGCGCTGCCTCTGCCACAAGCCGCTCAGCGACCTTCTTTCGCCAGCGGTGGTCGAGCGACGAGACTGGGTCATCAAAGACCAGAGCGGAAAGATGTGCCGCAGTAGCAAGTTCGGTCATGAAGGCCGCTAATGCAACGCAGGTCTTTTCGCCTTCGCTCAACACGTCCTGCACCTTGGCGTCAGGCTTGGCAAACAGGCGCACCTGATACTGCGGCGACCCGTATTTGCCGCCCGAGCGCACGATCTCAGCACGCACCTTCTCGGCTGCAAGCCTGACGATTTCTCCCTGAAACCGATCACGCATCTTCGGCGTGATAACCGTATCGGCAATTTCATTGCCTAGCTTGGTGATTGCATTTGTGGCCGTATCGGTAACGCAGCTTGCGAGGAATTTGATCCTGTTGAGGCGTCGAATCTCTTCGACCACGATCGGAAACACACCAGCCAGCAGCGAACGATCCTGAAGTTCCTCAAACTCTGCCTCAAGCTTCTTGCGCTCCTCCGCGCCTGCTGACCGCCGCAGCTCCTCCGCGTATTTCCGTACAGCGGCTTCGCGCTCGACCAACGAGGTCAGCGGCGACTCGACGATCTTAGGGAGAGCGCCCTCTTGCCGAGCTCCGAGCGACCGGAGCAAGGCGTGGCGCCGGAGCCGGGCATTGGCAATAAAGCGGCAAGTCAGCCGCCTAAGCCCGGCATCGTCTAGGGCGATTTCATCGAGTGCCGCTTTGATTTCCCGCGTTCGCATGACGACGGATGACAGCGTTGCACGGGCTGAAGCGGCTGCCTGCTCTGCCCGCCGCGCCTGAACCGCCGTGTCCTGCTGCACAAACTGCTCGAACCGTGCCATCCGATCCAAGGCTTCCTGTTCAAGCGGCTGCAGGCAGAGCACGCAGTGCGCAGCTCCATCGGTCGGCGGAAATGGTTGCTCGGGATAGGCCATCTCGGTCGAATAGCGCCTAGCGGACTCCCAGAGGACTCGCCAAACTTCACCACCGACACCAGCCACGGCTTCGCCACTGAAAGCTTGCTCACTCGCGAGGCGGGCTGCTTCGCGCTTGGCTTGAGCCTCAGTGGCTGCTTTGCTAACGGATAGCAACGCCACATCGGTGCTGCCTGCCTCGGCCGCCCTTACGACCGCAATGACGCGCTTGATATTGTCAGCCCTGAGAGCCTGTTCAGCTGCAGCCTTCGCTGGATTCTTCGCAAGGTCGTCCCTCAGGCGGTCCAGGCGGGCAGATTGTTCTGGTGAAAGTATTGCTGCGGCCTCAACTTCTTTGCGCTCGGTGTCAGCTGTCAAACCGGCGAGCGCCCTTCCTATGGCTGTTGTCGCCTTCCATGGGGGCGCCGCGAAGATGTGGTTCCGCGCCATTTCGAGCTGCTTCTGCTCTGCCATAAGCGCGTCCTTGACGATTTGGCAGGCATTCGCCAACTCATCGGGGACATCGAGCCCGAACGGTCGAAAGGCGACCTCGTTCTTGTCCTTGAGATGCACCGATGCGCACTCGCTGTCGAACACACTGATCGCCGACAGGCGAATATGGGGCTGGGGACCGTCATGCCAACGCTCCACAGGCTGCGTCGCACCTCCGATGCCAAAGGTGATGATGGCGCTGGCCTTCTTTGGCGCCTGATCGTCGTAGACGTTTGACTCGATCTTCCCAGCGTGGCGTGCCCGGCAGACGCGCTTCAATATCCGCGCGTAGCCAGACTTGCCTGCACCGTTGTCACCGTAGATGACGGTCAAGCCTTTGGACTCGAAGGCCAGAGTTTGACCAGGCGCGAGGTTGTTCGCACCGCTGACATCGGCAACCGAAATCAGGGTGACTGCTGCTTCCTGTCCAGGGTTGGCAGGAAGGTGCGCCTTCTCCAGCGGAACAGCTTTCAGGTCACCGGCCTCCGCACCGCGCCCAACCTTGCAGAGTTGGATCAAATCGTTCAGATCGTCGTTGTCCAGCCTGCCTTTCGCAACGATGCGACGAAGCGCATCGCGCTGCCAGGCCGGCCGGTCGAACGACCATTCAAGGATCGCTTCAAGAACAGTCTTCTGCGCCATGAGCGGCTTGTTCATCTTGCCCTCCCGTCACCGCCGGAACCACACGAGTCGGGCTGGCGCACCAATTGCCCATGGCTGGGACGCTGCCACCTACTCGGCGCCGGTAGCCGGCCACCTGGTTCTGACCGATTTCGATGCCAATGTCCGGCAGCGATGTGCGTGCAGCAGTCATTCGCGTGGCGGGAGAGGGAGTGCCAGATTTCAGCGACCCTTATCGCTCGATCCGCCAGCCTGACCGGCTGCACTCAGCCTGAAGCCGCTGCTCATTAGCTCCTGCAGCTTGTTCCTTTCCACTCTGACAACGCGCGCCTTCGAATGCTCAGTTGCGGCCGAGCGAAGATGCCCACAGGTCCTCGGTCACTATGAGAACTCCTGCGCCTTCTCGCTTCATCCTGATGGCTTGGTCGATCTTGGTTCCGAAGCTGCCGTGCTTCCATTCACGGCTGCCAAGGCTGCCGACCACAAGATAGTCAAGCTTCTTGGTGACTGTCTTGCTGATCTTTCCGCCTCGACGCTCGGTAGTCGTAGCACAGTGATCGCGTGGCGCGAAGACAAATTCGCCTGTAAAGCAAAACAGGGAGTCTAGGAAGTTCACTGTGGGCACTGCATCGAATGCCAGCGCCGTCACGTGAGCAGGTGCCGCAAGGTCATCCAGAGTGCCGCCAATGAGTTGCTGCAGCGTACCCATCAAGTAGGCCCGCTCGTCTTCGGTGACCACACCATCACTCAGGACCTGAGCCACACGAGCTTGAATGATGTCACCCGGCCATTCGACAGATACCATTGAGTTGTCGCGAAGCCAATCGGCCAGAAAGCCAATTTCAGCATCGCTCAGATGACCATCGCAGATTAGGCCTTGCGCGATCCCGAGCAGTGCCCCGAGCGAACGCCTCATGTCGTTCAGATCCGCTGCAAGCCCTCGAGTGAATGAGTTCGTTCCCATCCCGCCCTCAACTGGATGACGTTATGCGGAGGCAACCTTCAACGCATCCGGGGAGAAGGTCACTGTTGTGCCCGTAGCCGAGCACACTTTCGTCGTTTCGCAATCCAACGAGATATTAAGGTCGTCAGCTCGCAAGCCCTGCCACATCGCAAGGTAGAGCAGTGACCCGATCCTGCCACCCTTGACAAATTGAGAGACGCCACCTTTCCATGGAAGGACGACAAGCTCGCCCGCCAGTGCTCGATTCGTCAGATGGATGCCGTCAGCCTCAGACGCCTTCGCGCGGCCACGTTCCCACGCGGCGATCAAGCCGCCGTCAGGACCTTCCCATAGTTCATACCAACTCAGCTTCACTCGGGGAGGATCGATCACGAGTCGCTGAATGCGAAGCCCCGACGTCGCGTCTTTGACCGTCCCGCCGTCCGCTTGGGTCAACATCGACGGTTGTTGGTCGCTCATTCCGGGCTCCATGGATGGACTGGACTCGGTATGCAGGGGCTGTTCTCCCGAGTGCGCGGAAGGTCGATCGCCGCGCTAGGCCGGCGCCTGCCCCCACTTCAATGGATTGTTGCTGGCTTCTCGGACGTCGGCTATCGGGTTTCCGAGTCGTTCCTCCATCAAGGTGAAGCGGAAGATTTCACTTGACCGTCGAAGTCGGGCGGCGCCGCGAATCGCAAACCGGCCGACGCCTGCTTCTCGCCGGAGCATTGATCTTCGTCCCGCCAGCCCACTTCCAGCGCTCGTCGCCTCTCAGAATATTGGTGTCAGGTCGCCCCCCTACGCCTGCCAAACCCCAAACCCCCTCTCCCGCAACGCAATCCCCAACTCCACCTCCATCTCCCGCGCCGCCTCGTACGGCATCGGGTTGTAGACCTCGTACAGCGCCGGCAGCAGGCGCAGGCCGTAGTCGCGGACGAAGCGGTTGGCCTGCACGCCGGCCTTGTGGCGGTCGAAGCGCAGGTCGGGGTCCAGGCCGGTCATGCCGACGTAGACGAAGGGCTTGCCCAATTGATAGTCGGGATTGGCCTTGCGGAAGGCGGGCTCGTTCCACACGCGGTCCGACAGTTCCACCACGTACACGTGGTGGCTCAGGCGGGGGCCGCGGCGGCGGGGCATGGGGATCAGGCGGCGCGGCGGCGGGCGGTGGCGTTGGCGGCCGGCGGGGCTGCGCGCGGGGCGGGCGGCTTCTTGGTCTTAGTCGCCGTGGCGGCGGGGCCCATGGTGGCCATTTCGGTCCGCAGCCAGTCCCGCCAGGCGGCGGCCACGGGTGACGGGCGGCGGCGGCGCGGCTGCACCAGGAAGTAGGCGCGGCCGGTCGGCAGGCGCAGGTCCAGCGGCGCCACCAGGCGGCCGGCGGCCAGGTCGTCGTGCACCAGCACCGCATGTGCCAGCAGCAGGCCGGCGCCCTGCAGCGCGGCTTCGATGGCGTGCTCGGCGCTGGTGAAGCGCAGGCCGCGGCGGGCCTCGTCCACCGGCGGCACGCCGGCGGCGCGGCACCAGTGGCCCCAGGTGGGCACGCCGGGGCGGTCGGCGAGTTGGTCGTCGTGGATCAGCGGCAGCGTGCCCAATGGCTTGCCGTCGCGCAGGGCGCGGCTGGCGCGGGCGGCCAGCGGCGGGCTGGCCACGACGATCAGCGTGTCGTCCACCAGCCGCTCGTGCAGCAAGCCGGGGTCGCTGGCACGCTCCAGGGCCAAGTTGCGCACGGCCAAGTCCACGTCGTCGGCGGCCAGGTCGGCATAGGCGGTGGACGAGGCGATGCGCAGTTCCACCTCGGCATGCAATTGGGTGAAGCGGTGCAGGCGCGGCACCAGCCATTTGGACGTGAATGCCGGCGCCGTCGCGATCACCAGGCGGTTGCGCGGCACCGCGGCCTGCAGGCCCTCGACGGCGCCGCGCAGTTGCGCGAAACCGGCCGTCAGACCCGGCATCAGCAGGCGGCCCTCGGCGGTGAGGGCCACGCCGCGGGCCTGGCGTTCGAACAGCGCCACGCCCAGGCGCGATTCCAACGCGCGGATCTGGTGGCTCAGCGCGCCGGGGGTGACGCTGAGTTCTTCCGCCGCGCGTGCGATGTTGGCGTGGCGCGCCGCGGCCTCGAAGGCGCGCAGGGCATTCAGCGGCAGCGGTGGAGCCACGAGTTTTCCTCAAGGGTCGGCGGCAAGGATCTCGATTGTGCGTTGCAGCGGCATTGGCTCCAATCGCTCGCATGTTCGGCCACGGTCCCGGCTCGCTTCATGAAGCGTTTGCCCGGCCGTGGTTTCTTCAGCCGCCATCACCCAGTCCTGCACCATGAGTTCTTCTCTTTCCTCGCCGCGCCCTGCCGATGCCTTGTCCTGGCCGCTGCTGCTGTGTGCCGGCGCGGTGATCGGCCTGGCGCTGGGCACGCGCCACGTGCAGGGCCTGTTCATGCTGCCGATGCTGGGGGACCGCGGCTGGGGGCGCGAGGCGTTTGCCTTCGCCGCCGGGCTGCAGACCCTGGCCTGGGGCGCGCTGCAGCCGCTGACCGGCTGGCTGGCCGACCGCTACGGCACGGCGCGCGTGCTGGTCATCGGCTGCATCACCTATGCAGCGGGCCTGTGGCTGGAATCGGTGGCGCCCACGCCGGGCGTGCTGGCGATGGGCGTGGGCCTGGTCACCGGGGCCGCGCTGTCGGCCACCACCTTCTCCACCGTCTACGGCGGGTTGGCGCGCATCGTGCCGGCGCACCGGCGCGGCCTGGCGCAGGGGCTGGCCGGCGGCATCGGCGGGCTGGTGCAGTTCGTGCTGGTGCCGCTGGCGCAGGCGGGCATCGCGCAGCTGGGCTGGGCACCGGCGCTGCAGGCGCTGGCGCTGCTGCTGTTGCTGGCCGCGGCCGCCGGCTGGGTGGTGGACGACCGCGCCGGCGCACACGCCGCCACCGCTGCAGCACCGCCCCCGGCCGCGCCCGCGGTGCGCGCCGCGCTGGGCCACAGCGGGTTCTGGCTGCTCAATTTGGGATTTATCAGCTGCGGTTTCCAGCTGATGTTCCTGGGCGTTCACCTGCCGGCCTACGTGCGCGACGGCGGGCTGCCGGCGCAGGCCGGCGTGCATGCGCTGGCGCTGATCGCGCTGGCCAATGCCGCCGGCACCTTGCTGTGCGGGCGGCTGGGTGACCTGTACCGGCGCAAGTACCTGCTGGCGGGGCTGTATGCGCTGCGCACCGCGGCCATGGCGGCCTTCGTGCTGCTGCCGCTCACGCCGGCCAGCCTGTACGTGTTCGCCCTGGTGATGGGCGCCACCTGGCTGGGCACGGTGCCGCTCACCAGCGGCGTGCTGGCGCAGATCTTCGGCGTGCGCTTCCTCGGCACGCTGTTCGGCCTGGTGTTCCTGGGCCACCAACTGGGCGGCTTCTTCGGCGCCTGGCTGGGCGGCCGGGTGTACGACACGAGCCAGTCGTATGCGCTGATGTGGGCGATCTCCATCGCGCTGGGCGTGGCCTCGGTGCTGCTGAACCTGCCGATCCGCGACCGGGCGATCGAGGCGCGATGGGTGGCGGCATGAGCCGTCCCCGCTGGTCGCCGCCCCGAACCCGCCGCGTCATCTGGGGGCTGGCCATGGCCGGGCTGCTGCTGCTGGCCTGGCGCGGCTGGGTCGATGGCGACGCCCAGGCCGCGCTGGCGACCCTGTGGAGCCTCTGTGCTTCTTGAATCAGGCCCACCACCCGCACCGCTCGCGGACCCTCCATCCGGCGCTCAGCGCATCGGCGTGCCCTGCCCCGCGCCCTGCCTCACTGCAGCACCCACACAGGCGGCACAGGCGCCACGGCCGCCCGTTGGGGCCGTTGGGGCCGTGGGGGCCGTGGGGCCGTGGGGCCGTGGGGCCGTGGGGCCGTGGGGCCGTGGGGCCGTGGGGCCGTGAGGCCGTGAGGCCGTGAGGCCGTGAGGGCGTGAGGCCGTGAGGCCGGTCGGGCCGACGGCGCCGGTCGAGGCCGTCGCTACGGTCACCACGCCGCAGCCTTGTCGTGGCCCGAGGCGGCGGCGGCGAGCCCGGCGCCTGCGGCATAGTCCACGCACGTCCATCCCCTACCCCTGCCCGATGAGCCTTCCCGCCATCACGCCGCCGCAGCTGTCCACCCCGCGCCTGCTGCTGCGCCCGCTGCAGGACAGCGACGCCGAGGCGCTGTTCGCAGTCTTCTCCGACCCCGCGGTGATGCGCTACTGGAGCACGCCGCCCTGGCCCGACCTGGAGCACGCGCGCCAGCGGATCGCCGGCGATGCGGCCGGGCATGCGGCCGGGGAACACCTGGCGCTGGGCATCGTGCAGCGCGCCGATGGGCAGTTGATCGGTCGCTGCACGCTGTTCGACCGCTGGCCGAGCTGCCGCCGTGCACAGGTGGGCTACGGCCTGGCGGCGTCGGCCTGGGGCCAGGGCTTTGCGGCGGAGGCCGTCGGCGCGCTGCTGGACCATGGCTTCGCGGCGCTGGACCTGAACCGCGTGGAGGCCGACATCGACCCGGGCAACGCCGCTTCGGCCCGCATGCTGGAGCGCCTGGGTTTCACCCGCGAGGGCCTGCTGCGCGAACGCTGGATCGTCGGCGGCGAGACCTCGGACTCGGCCATCTACGGCCTGTTGCGGCGCGAATGGCTGGCGCGGCCCGGCCGGCCGGCGGGCTGATCGGCCGGTCATCGGCGGCTCATCGACAGCTCATAGGCCATCCATCGGCATCGTTTCCGCGGCTCGGTCGATCTCCCCCACCACCAACGACCGAAGCGGCAGCGTGGACAGGGCGGCGGTGAACGGGCCGAACGCCAAGGCGAAGAAGCGGCGCCGCGGCGTCACTGCACCCCCGCTCCCATGGCCACCGCCTCGTCGGCGGTGTCGCTGCCCGCCGATTCGGTCCAGTAGCCCGCCGTCGAGGGCGGCGCCGGCGGCTGCTGGCCCGGCAGACGGCCGCTCACTTCGGTGACTATCCGTAGCACCCGGCCGGGCTCGCTGCCGACCATCGGCCAGCTGAAGCGCCAGCTCCAGTTGTGCGGGCCCAGCGTGCCGGGAATGTTCATGCGGTGCTCGCTGCCCAGGCCCAGCACGTCCTGGAACGGGCAGACGGCGATGTTTGCCACCGAGTTCCAGGCCGCGCGGATCATCGCCCAGTGCACGTCGTGCTCGTGGCAGGCCAGGTAGGCCCCGGCAAAGGCCCGCTCGTGCGGGCGCGCCTGCGCCCACCAGCCGCGCACGGTGTCGTTGTCGTGCGTGCCGGTGTAGACCAGGCAGTGGCGCGGGTAGTTGTGCGGCAGGAACTCGTGGCTGCCGTTGCCGCCGAAGGCGAACTGCAGGATCTTCATGCCGGGAAAGCCGCAACCGTCGCGCAGCGCGTGCACGTCGGGCGTGATGTAGCCCAGGTCCTCGGCGACGATGGGCAGCTCGCCCAGCCGCGCGGCGACGGCATCGAACAAGGCCTGGCCCGGCCCTTGCAGCCAGCGGCCCTGCTGCGCCGTGGAGCTGGCGGCGGGAATCTCGTAATAGCCGGCGAAGCCGCGGAAATGGTCGATGCGGAACACATCCGCATGGTCCAGCGCGCGGTGCACGCGGGCGGCCCACCAGGCCCAGCCTTCGTCGGCCATGCGGTCCCAGCGGTACAGCGGGTTGCCCCAGCGCTGGCCCAGCGGGCCCAGCTCGTCGGGCGGCACGCCCGCCACCACGGTGGGCTGGAAGTCCTCGTCCAGCGTGTACAGGTCCGGGCGCGCCCAGCAATCGGCGCTGTGGTGGGCGACGAAGATCGGCAGGTCGCCCATGATGTGCACGCCGCGCTCCGCGGCATAACGCTTCAGCGACGCGGCCTGGGTGTCGAAGCACCACTGCACGAACTGCCAGAAACCGATCTCGTCGGCATGCTCGCGTTTCGCAGCGGTCAGCGCGGCCGGGTCGCGGCGCTTCAGCGGCTCGGCCCATTCCCACCAGCAGCGGCCGCCGTGCGCGGTTTCCAGCGCCATGAAGAGCGCATAGTCGTCGAGCCAGCCGGCTTCGGTCTGGTGGTATTCCTCGAAGGCCTCGTGCTGGCGCGGCGTGGCGTGCTCGAAGAAGCCGCGCGCCGCGGCGCGCAGCTGCTGCTGGCGCCAGGGCACGACGCGGGCGTAGTCGACGCGCGCCGCGTCGAAGCCCCCTTCAGGCAGCTGCGGCGCCGCCAGCCAGCCCGCGGCCACCAGCGGCTCCAGCGCCACCATCAGCGGGCTGCCGGCGAAGGCCGAGACGCTCTGGTACGGCGAATCGCCCGGGCCGATCGGCTGCACCGGCAGCCATTGCCACACCGATTGCCCGGCCGCCGCCAGCCAATCAACGAAATGGAAGGCCTCCGGGCCGAAATCGCCAATGCCGTGCGGGCCCGGCAAGGAGGTGACGTGCAGCAGCACGCCGGCGGCACGTTGGTGGAGGTTCATCGGAGCGTCCTCGGGCGTTCAGAAGGGCTTGCTGCGCAGCACCAGCAGGCTGCGTGCCGGCACGTCCAGCGTGGCCACGGCGGGCAGGTCGATGCCGCTCGCCCGTTCGCCGCTGGAGTCGATGGCCACCTGCCACAGGCCGTGCGGCAAGGCGAAGCGCGTGGGCTCGGGGTCGGGGTTGAAGGCCAGCAGCAGGCGCGCGCTGCCTTCGGCCGGCGGTTCCAGGGGCGATGCCAGGATCTGGCAGGCGAAGGCGGGTTCGCCGACGTCATGCCAATCGGCCACCGTCATCTCGTGGCCGCCGGGCGTGAACCAGGTGGCGCTGCGCTCGCCTTTGGCGACCGGCGGCGCGCGAAACCAGCGGTCGTGGCGCAGCGCGGGCTCGGCGCGGCGCAGCGCCAGCAGCTCGCCGACGAAGTTGCACAGGTCGCGGTCGGCCCGCTCCCAGTCCAGCCAGGTCAGTGGCGAGTCATGGCAATAGGCGTTGTTGTTGCCTTGCTGGCTGTGGCCGATCTCGTCGCCGGCCGCCAGCATCGGCGTGCCCTGGGCCAGCAGCAGCGTGGCCAGCATGCCGCGGCGCAGGCGGCGCCGGGTCTCGATGACGGCGGGGTCTTCGCTGCGCCCCTCGGCGCCGAAGGGGGCGCAGGGCTCGCCGTCGCGGCCGTCGCGGTTGTCTTCGCCGTTGGCCTGGTTGTGCTTGCGTGAATAACTCGTCAAGTCAGCGAGCGTGAAGCCGTCGTGCACGGCGATGAAGTTGACCGAGGCGCTGGGCCGGCGCTGGCCGTGGTGGAACAGGTCGCTGGAGGCGGTGAAGCGCCGCGCCAGCTCGCCGCGGCTCACCGCCGGGCCGGCCGCGGCGGCGCCCAGCCAGTAGCGGCGCACGCTGTCGCGGAACTTGTCGTTCCATTCGAGGAAGCGGCCGGGGAAGCGGCCGACCTGGTAGCCGTCGTAGGCGGCGTCCCAGGGCTCGGCGATCAGGTGGGCGCGCGCCAGGATCGGGTCCTGCCGCAGCGCGGTGAAGAAGGCCGCATGCGGATCGAAGCCGTGCCGCGTGCGGCCCAGCACCGGCCCCAGGTCGAAGCGGAAGCCGTCCACGCCCATCTCGTGCACCCAATAGCGCAGCGAATCCAGCACGAACTGCGCCACGCGCGGGTGCGCCACGTTCAGCGTGTTGCCGCAGCCGGTCAGGTTCTCGCAGCGGCTCCGGTCGTCGTGCACCAGCCGGTACCAGCTGGCGTGGTCCAGCCCGCGGAAGCTCAGCGTGGGGCCGGTCTCACCGGCTTCGGCCGTGTGGTTGTAGACCACGTCCAGCACCACCTCCAGGCCCTGCTCGTGCAGCGCCGCCACCATCGCGCGGAACTCCTCGTTCACCGCGGTCGGGTCGTCGGGCCGGCAGGCGAAGCGCGGGTCGGGGCAGAAGAAGCCGATGGTGTTGTAGCCCCAGTAGTTGACCGCGCCGCGGGCGGCGAGTGCCGGCTCGTCCAGGTGGTAGTGCACCGGCAGCAGCGACAGCGTGGTGACGCCCAGCGCCTTGAAATGGGCGATGGCGGCGGGGTGGGCCAAGGCCGCGTACTTTCCGCGCCATTCCTGCGGCACGCCGGGCAGGCGCTGCGAGAAGCCCTTCACGTGCATTTCGTACAGCACCATGTCCGCCACCGGCGTGCGTGGGGCATTGCGCCAGCCGGCCGCGGGCTGCGGCGGCGGCGCGACGCGGGCCTTGAGCATGCCGCCGGCGTTGTCGCGCGGGTCCAGCGAGCGGGCGCCGTCCGGGTGGCCCGGCGTGTAGCCGTAGTGCTCGGGCGCCCAGTGCAGGCGGCCGACGATCTCGCGCGCGCAGGGGTCCAGCAGCAGCTTGGCGCGGTTGAAGCGGTGGCCGGCTTCCGGCTGGTGCGGGCCGTGGGCCCGCAGCCCGTAGACCAGGCCGGGCCCGACGCCGGGCAGGAAGCCGTGGAAGACGCCGTCGTCGGGGCCGTGCAGCTCGTAGCGGCGCAGTTCGCGCACGCCGTCGGTGTCGAAGAGGCACAGCTCGATGCGCTGGGCGTGTTCCGAGAAGACGGCAAAGTTGACCCCGCCGTCGCGGGCCAGGGAGCCCATCGGTTCGGCGTGGCCGGGCTGCAGCTGCTCGGGCAGTTTCATGCGGGCAGCAAGATGATGGTGGCCAATGGCGGCAACACCAGTTCAACCGACTGGCCCCGCCCATGCGCCCCGACGGCCTCGGTGCGCAGGCTCATCATTCCATTGCCCACGTTGCTCCCCCCATACCAGGCCGAATCGGAATTCAGGGCCTCGCGCCATTGCCCGACACCCGCGGGCACCCCCAGCCGGTAGCCATGCCGCGGCACCGGCGTGAAATTGCAGGCCACCAGCGCGGGCCGCCCCTCGGCATCGCGCCGCACCCAGGCGAAGACCGAGGTCTCGGCCTCGCCGACCGCGATCCATTCGAAACCGGCCGGGTCATGGTCCAGCTGGTGCAATGCGGGCTCGCCGCGGTACAGGTGGTTGAGATCGCGCACCAGCCGCTGCACGCCCGCGTGGCGTGCGTCGCCCAGCAGCGACCAGGGCAGCTCGGTGTCGTGGCTCCATTCGGTGGGTTGCCCGAACTCCTGGCCCATGAACAGCAGCTTCTTGCCCGGGTGACTCCACATGAAGCCGTAATAGGCCCGCAGGTTGGCGAAGCGCTGCCAGTCGTCGCCCGGCATGCGGCCCAGGACGGACCGCTTGCCGTGCACCACCTCGTCGTGCGAGAGCGGCAGCACGAAGTTCTCGCTGAACGCATAGACCAGGCCGAAGCTCATCTTGTCGTGGTGCCAGCGCCGGTGGATGGGATCCTGCGCCATGTAGGCCAGCGTGTCGTGCATCCAGCCCATGTTCCATTTGAAGTGGAAGCCCAGGCCGCCGGCATAGGTGGGCGCGGAGACACCGGGAAAAGCGGTGGATTCCTCGGCGACGGTGATGGCGCCCGGGCATTCGGCGCCGATGACCTCGTTGGCGCGCCGCAGCAGCGAGATGGCTTCCAGGTTCTCGCGCCCGCCGTGCTGGTTGGGCAGCCACTCGCCCGGAGCGCGGCTGTAGTCCCGGTACAGCATCGAGGCGACCGCGTCCACGCGCAAGCCATCGGCGCCGTAGCGCTCGATCCAGTGCAGCGCGCTGCCGATCAGGAAGTTGCGCACCTCGTGCCGGCCGAAGTTGTAGATCAGCGTGTTCCAGTCCTTGTGGAAACCTTCGCGCGGGTCGGCGTATTCGTAAAGCGCGCTGCCATCGAATTGCGCCAGGCCGTGTGCATCGCTGGGAAAGTGGGCCGGCACCCAATCCAGCAGCACGCCGACGCCGGCCGCATGGCAGGCCGCGACGAAGCGCTGGAAACCGGCCGGTGGGCCGAAGCGCGAGGTGGGCGCGTACAGGCCCAGCGTCTGGTAGCCCCAGGAGCCGTCGAAGGGATGCTCGGTGATGGGCAGCAGCTCGACGTGGGTGAAGCCCTGCTCCGCCGCATAACCCGGCACAGACGCGGCCAGCATGTCCCAGTCGTGGAAGCGGCCATCGGGGTGGCGGCGCCAGGAACCCAGGTGCAGCTCGTAGATCGAGATCGGCGCCTGCCGATGGTTGGCCGCGCGGCGCGTGGCCGGCAGCGGCTGGCGCGGCGGCAAGGCGGCCACCTGGCTGGCGGTGTCGGGGCGCAGCTGCGCGGCATGCGCGAAGGGATCGCATTTCAGCGGCAGCAGCAGGCCCTGCGCATCGACGATCTCGTACTTGTAGCGGTCGCCTTCGGCCGCGTGCGGCACGAACAGTTCCCAGATGCCCGAGCCGCCGCGCGAGCGCATCACGTGCCGGCGGCCGTCCCAGCCGTTGAAGTCGCCCACCACGCTGACGCGCCGCGCATTCGGCGCCCACAGCGCGAAGCGCACGCCCGCCACCGCATGCACGCCGCCGCCCACCGTCATCGGGTGCGCGCCCAGCACCTCGTAGGGCCGCAGGTGGCTGCCTTCGGCCAGGTAGTGCAGGTCGGTGTCGGTCAGCAGCGGGCCGAAGGCATAGGCATCGGCATGACGGCCGATGCTGCCGTCGGACCAGCGCACCTGCAGGCGGTAGTCGAAGCGGTCGTGCCGATGGGGGATGAGCCCCTGCCAGAAGCCTGCGTCATGCCGCTTCACCAGGTCCGCAAGGTGCTCGCCCGTGCCGGCATCGACCACCGCCACGCCGTCGGCCTGCGGCAGCAGCACGCGCAGCGACAAGGCGCCGGGTGCATCGGCATCGGCATGCAGGCCCAGCACCGCGAAGGGGTCGGGGTGGCGCGCATGCACCAGGGCCAGCACATCCTCGTCGCTCAGCATCGCGGCAGTCCCTCGGGTAGCGCCGGCACAGCCCGGCCGAAGGCCGATGGTACGGGCAGGCGGCGCCAAAGGTTGATGCGCGAACAGGGTCGATAACGCGGGAAAGCGCCTGCCCCATTCGCGGGATCGTGGCCTTGATCGGCATCACGAACAGGTGTAGAAACGGCTCGTCCAAAGCGGTGCATTTGTCCAACTTCACGAGGAGGGCATCATGCGCAGAAGGATCTACTGGTTGTTGCCCGACCTGGCGAGCGCCCGTCGGACAACGGACGACCTGCTGCTGGCTCGGGTCCCCGAACGGCACATCCACTTCGTCGCCCGCGAGGACGCCGACATGACCGGGCTGCACCAGGCCAACGTGCTGCAGACCTCGGACGTGATCCGGGCGGCCGAAATGGGCCTGGTGGTCGGCGGCTCCGCCGGCTCCCTGATCGGCGTGGCGGCGGCCGTCTTCTTCCCCATCGTCGGTGATTCGCCCCAGTGGGGCATTGCCGCGGTTCTGGGCATGCTGGGGGCCGGCTTCGGCGCCTGGTCGGCCAGCATGATCGGCGTCTCGGTGCCCAGCCAGCGGCTGAAGCGCTTCACGCCGGCCATCGAGCAGGGCCAGATCCTGCTGATGGTGGACGTGCCCGCCGCCCGCGTGAAGGAAATCGAAGCCCGCTTGCAGGCCCTGCATCCGGAAGCGCAGCTCGAGGGCGTCGAAAGCAACGTCCTCGTCTTCCCCTGACGGCCTGAGCCCGCGCGGCCCCCTGGGGGCCGCGCCCGCTTCAGGCGGGGCCGAAGAGGCGCTGTACCGCAGGCGGCGCGGCCACGAGCCGCGGCTGCCGAAGGAGTGGTCATGGAACTTCAACTGCAGACCCACCAATGGGAACGGCGGGCGCCGGATTGGCGCGCGGCCGCCGCCGCCGGCTTTGCCGCCGGCGCGGTGCTGATGGTGCTGGAACTGATCTGGGCCGCGTCGATGAGCATGGACGGCCCGTGGCGGATCCCGCACCTGGTGGCCGCGCTGGTGATGGGGCCGGGCATCCTGGAGCGTACGCCGCACGAGTTCGACCTGGGTGTCGTGGCTGCCGCGCTGATAACCCACTATCTTCTCGGCGTCGTGTTCGGCCTGGTGCTGGGCACGCTCATCGCCGGTTTCCACTACGAAACCAGCCTGGGCATGATCCAGACCATCGGCGCGGTCTTCGGCGTGGCGCTGTACCTGTTCAATTTCCACCTGCTGACCTACGCCCTGCCCTGGTTCACCGAGCTGCGGGGCTGGGGCACGCTGATGGCGCACCTGGCCTTCGGCGTGATCGCGGCGGTGCTGTACTGGAAGCTCGCCCGCCCCTCGGCCGGCGGCGAATAGCGGCCCGCGCCACGCGCCGGCCGCCCGCTGCGGCGGCGGCCGGCACTGCAGCAATGTCGGGACCAGCCCTGGCGGCTGGGGGAGGTTCTTCCCGATGGTGATCGCAATCGTGCTGCTCGTCATCGTCGTCGCCTCGGTGCTCTTCCACCTGATGGCGCCGTGGTGGACGACGCCGCTCGCCTCCAACTGGAAGGCGATGGACGACACGCTGACGATCACCATCGTCATCACCGGCGTGTTCTTCGTCGTGATCAACCTGTTCGTCGTCTACGCGCTGTGGCGCTTCCGGCACCGCGCGGGCCGGCGCGCGGCCTACGAGCCGGTCAACCACAAGCTGGAACGCTGGCTGATCGGCGTAACCACCATCGGCATCGTCGCGCTGCTGGCGCCGGGGCTGAAGGTGTACGCCGACTACGTGCGCCCGCCCGACGATGCGCTGGAGGTGGAGGTGCTGGGCCAGCAGTGGCAGTGGCGCTTCCGCTTCCCGGGCGAAGGCGGCAAGCTGGGCGGCAGCGATGCGCGCTTCTTCGCGCCGAACAACCCCTTCGGCATCGACCCCGCGGATGCCGCGGGCCGCGACGACATCCTCGTCGACAACAACGAGCTGCACCTGCCGGTGAACAAGCCGGTGAAGATGCTGCTGCGCTCGCACGACGTGCTGCACGACTTCTTCGTGCCCAACTTTCGCGCGCGCCAGAACATCGTGCCCGGCCAGATCAGCCAGTTCTGGTTCACGCCCACGGTGCCCGGCCGCTACGAGGCGATGTGCGCCCAGCTGTGCGGCGTGGGCCATCCTGCCATGCGCGGCTTCGTCGTGGTCGAGAGCCAGGCGCAGTTCGAGGCCTGGCTCGCCAGGCACCCCAGCTTCGAGACGACGCAGTCGCCGCCCGCCGCCACCGCCGAGCCCACTGACCCGCTGGTGGCCCGCGGCCGCGCGCTGGCGCAGGAAAAGGGCTGCGCCGCCTGCCACAGCATCGACGGCAGCAGCGGCGTCGGCCCCACCTGGAAGAACCTGTACGGCAAGACCGAGAGCCTGGACGACGGCAGCACCGCGAAGGTGGACGAGGCCTTCCTGCGCGACTTCATCAGGAACCCCACCGCGCGCAGCATCAAGGGCTTCCCGCCGGTGATGCCGCCGATCCCGCTGACCGACGACGAGGTGGATGCGCTGGTGGCGCACATCAAGTCGCAGGCGCAACCCTGACGATCGAAGAGCGACGACATGTCCACTGCCCACGTCGCGGACGACGACTTCGACACCGGCCACGAGCCGCACGGCTTCTGGACCAGCTACGTCTGGAGCCAGGACCACAAGGTGATCGCGGTGCAGTACGCCTGCACGGCCATCTTCGTCGGCCTGATCGGCCTCGTGCTGTCCAACCTGATGCGGCTGCAGATCGGCTTTCCCGGGGCCTTCCAGTTCATCACGCCCGAGCACTACTACCAGTGGGTGACGATGCACGGGATGATCATGGTGATCTACCTGCTGACCGCCCTCTTCCTCGGCGGCTTCGGCAACTACATGATCCCGTTGATGGTGGGCGCGCGGGACATGGTGTTCCCCTACATGAACATGCTGAGCTTCTGGGTCTACCTGCTCAGCGTGATCGTGCTGCTGGCCAGCTTCTTCGTGCCCGGCGGCCCCACCGGCGCCGGCTGGACGCTGTACCCGCCCGCGGCGGTGATGGCCGGCACGCCGGGGCACGAGGGGGGCATCGTGCTGATGCTGGTGTCGCTCTTGATCTTCATCGTGGCCACCACGATGGGCGGCCTGAACTACGTCACCACCGTGCTGCAGGCGCGCTGCCGCGGCATGACGCTGCTGCGCATGCCGCTCACCGTGTGGGGCATCTTCGTCGCCACCATCCTCGCGCTGCTGGCGTTTCCGGCGCTCTTCGTCAGCGGCGTGATGATGCTGCTGGACAAGGTGGCCGGCACCAGCTTCTTCATGCCGGCCGTCGTGCAGATGGGCCAGGTGACGAACTACGCCGGCGGCAGTCCGCTGCTGTTCCAGCACCTCTTCTGGTTCTTCGGCCACCCGGAGGTCTACATCGTCGCGCTGCCGGCTTTCGGCATCGTGTCGGACCTGATCAGCGTGCACGCGCGCAAGGCCATCTTCGGCTACCGCACGATGGTGTGGGCCATCGTGGTGATCGGGGGCCTGAGCTTCATCGTGTGGGCGCACCACATGTTCGTGGCCGGCATGAACCCGTGGTTCGGCTTCTTCTTCGCCACCAGCACGCTGATCATCGCGGTGCCCACCGCCATCAAGGTCTACAACTGGGTGCTGACGCTCTGGCGTGGTGATATCCACCTGACGGTGCCGATGCTGTTCACGCTGGCCTTCATCCTCACCTTCCTGGCCGGCGGGCTCACCGGGCTCTTCCTCGGCAACGTCAGCGTCGACATCCCGCTGTCGGGCACCTACTTCGTCGTCGCGCACTTCCACATGGTGATGGGCGTGGCGCCGCTGCTGGTGGTGTTCGGCGCCATCTACCACTGGTTCCCCAAGATCACCGGCCGCATGCTGGACGACCGGCTGGGGCACCTGCACTTCTGGACCACCTTCCTCGGCACCTACCTGATCTACTTTCCGATGCATTACCTGGGCGTGCTGGGCATGCCCAGGCGCTACCACAACTACGCCGACTACCAGTTCATCCCGCAGTCGGCCCACCAGCTCAATGCCTTCATCACCGTGGTGGCGCTGATCGTCGGCCTGATGCAGCTGGTGTTCGTGTGGAACCTGGCCTGGAGCGCCTTCCGCGGCCGCAAGGCCGAGCCCAACCCCTGGCGCGCGGCGTCGCTGGAATGGTTCACGCCGGACACGCCGCCCCGGCACGGCAACTGGGGCCGGCACCTGCCGGTGGTGTACCGCTGGGCCTATGCCTACAGCGTGCCGGGCGCGAAGGACGATTTCATCGCGCAGAACGCCCCGCCGGGCGAAGGCGGGCTGGAGCCCGAGGCCGCCGGCGCGCACGGCGGCGCGGCGCCCGCCAGCGGCGCCGCCGTGCCCGCCGGCAGGCCGCTTCCTTTGGGCGGCAGCAGCGCGGCGCAGCACCGGGAGGCGCCATGAACCCATCGATGTCCGTCCCGGAGCCGCTGCACCGCCCGCACCCGCTGCAGGCCGCCGGCATCGGGCTGTGGGTGTTCATCGGCGTCGGCTGCGCGCTGTTCACGCTGTTCGTGGCCGCGTACATCATGCGCATGGACGGCGGCGACTGGTCGCCGATCGCGCTGCCGAAGCAGCTGTGGCTGAGCACGGCGTGGCTGATCGCCGGCAGCCTCGTGATGCAGGCAGCCGCCGGCGCCGCTGAAGGCGCAGCAGGCCGCGCCGGCGTGGCAGCCCATGCCCACCGGCGCCGGGCCGCGCTGCTGCTGGCGACCGGCGGCGCCTGCGCCCTGCTGTTCCTGGCTTCGCAATGGTGGGCCTGGACGGCGCTGGCGGTGCAGCGCGTGTCGTGGAACGGCAATGCCGCGGCGAGCTTCTTCTACCTGCTCACCGCGCTGCACGGCCTGCACGTGCTGGGCGGGCTGGTGGCCTGGGGCGCGGCCTGGCGCGGCCTGGCCGATGCGGCCGATGCGCGCGCGGCACGCCGCATCCGCCTGTGCGCCCGCTACTGGCACTTCCTCTTCGGCATCTGGCTGCTGCTGTTCTCCACGCTCGCCGGCGTGACGCCGGAGATCGTGCGGCGGATCTGCGGCATCGACTGAAAGGCACGCGATGAGCGCATTGCCGATCGATCCCACCCGGCCCCATGCCCCGGCCGACACAGCGCCACCGGCCCGCGGCGAGACCGCCTCCGGCGGCAGCGCCGGCACCGCCGGAACCACCGCCGACGCGGCCGCCGGCTGGCGCGGCTTCGTCGCCGACTGGTCGTCCGACCGCCAGGCCTTCCAGGTGTCCTGGGGCAAGGCGATGATGTGGATCTTCCTGCTGTCGGACACCTTCATCTTCGGCAGCTTCCTCACCGGCTACATGACGGTGCGCGTGTCCACCACGGTGCCCTGGCCCAACCCCAGCGAGGTGTTCGCGCTGCACGTAGGCGCCACCAACGTGCCGCTGCTGCTCATCGCCATCATGACCTTCGTGCTCATCACCAGCAGCGGCACGATGGCGATGGCGGTGAACTGCGCCTACAGCCGCGACAAGCGCAACGCGGCGCGGCTCATGGTGGTCACCGCGGCCTTCGGCGCGCTCTTCGTCGGCATGCAGGCCTTCGAGTGGAGCAAGCTCATCGCCGACGGCGTGCGGCCCTGGGGCAACCCCTGGGGCGCGGCGCAGTTCGGCTCGGCCTTCTTCATGATCACCGGCTTCCACGGCCTGCACGTCAGCGGTGGCGTGATCCTGCTGCTGCTGTTCGCGCGCAAGCTGGTGCGCGGTGACTACGACCGCCAGGCGAACTACCAGATCGTCGAGGTGGTGGGCCTGTACTGGCACTTCGTGGACCTGGTGTGGGTCTTCATCTTCGCGTTCTTCTACCTCTGGTGACCGCCATGGAAGCCGTGCACACGCCCACACCGACGCCGACGCCCGCCCCCGCCGAACAGGGCCACCAGAAGCACCCGATCGGGCTGTACCTGAAGATCTGGGCCCTGCTGTTCGTGCTCAGCGCCTTCTCGTACATGGTGGACTACTTCCACCTGCAGGGCCTGCTGCGCTGGAGCCTGATCATCCTGTTCATGATGCTCAAGGCCGGGCTGATCGTCGCCATCTTCATGCACATGGCCTGGGAACGCATGGCGCTGATCTGCGCCATCCTGCTGCCCCCGCTGGCGCTGCTGGTGCTCGTGGGGCTGATGGCGTCCGAAGGGGGCTATACGCACCTGATGCGCGTGATCTTCTATCGGTAACGCCCCAAGACGATGGCCGACACCGCCGATCCAATCGCCACGACCACCGCGGCCGCCGCGCCGTCACGCCTGGCGCGGCCGCTGGCGGCGTGGCAGGCCTACGTGGAGGTGACGAAGCCGCGCGTCGTCGCGCTGATGTCCTTCACGGTGCTGGTGGGCATGCTGCTGGCCACGCGCGGGCCGCTGCCGCTGCCGGTGCTGCTGTTCGGCACGCTGGGCATTGCGCTGATGGCCGCGGCCGCCGCGGCGGTGAACCACCTGGTGGACCGCCGCATCGACGCGCTGATGGCCCGCACCCGCCACCGCCCGCTGCCCCGCGGGTTGCTGCGCGGCAAGCAGGTGCTTGCCTTCGCCGCCGTCCTGGGCGCTGCCGGCATGGCACTGCTGCTGCACTTCACCAACCCGCTGTGCGCGGCGCTGACACTCGCGTCCTTGCTGGGCTACGCGGTGGTCTACACGATGTACCTGAAGCGCGCGACGCCGCAGAACATCGTCATCGGCGGCGCCGCCGGCGCCGCACCGCCGCTGCTGGGCTGGGTGGCGGTGACGGGCCAGGTCGATCCCGGCGCGCTGCTGCTGTTCCTGATCATCCTGGTGTGGACGCCGCCGCATTTCTGGGCCCTGGCCATCCACCGCCGCGACGACTACGCCAAGGCCGGCGTCCCGATGCTGCCGGTGACGCACGGCATCCCGTTCACCCAGCGCCGCATCCTGCAGTACACGCTCGCGCTGTGGCCGCTGACGCTGCTGCCCTTCGCCATCGGCATGAGCGGCTGGCCCTACCTGGTCGGCGCCGCCCTGCTCAGCGGCCGCTTCACGTGGTCCGCCTGGCGCCTGTCGCGCGACGTGCACCAGGCCTGGCGCACCTTCCGCTTCTCCATCGTCCACCTGTTCGGGCTGTTCGCCCTGCTGTTGGCCGATCACTACCTCGTATATTGAGCGTCACGCTGCACCAGGAGCAGCCTGCGCGGACTGACCCTGTATCGACGCGCCTTTAAGGCGTTTTCAGCAGCGTCAGGGAAGCTGCTCCAGCGCCAGCGCCGCCCCGCTCAGCGCTGCCAGCGTGTCGGTGATCAGCGCGGTGGGAATCTCCTGCAGGTAGCCGCGGAAGCGGCCCTTGGACTCGAAGCGCTCGCGGAAGCGCGAGGCGAAGAAGCGGTCGCCCAAGCGCGGCACGATGCCGCCGCCGATGTAGACGCCGCCCCGCGCGCCCAGGGTGAGCGCCACGTTGCCGGCGAAGCTGCCCAGCAGCGCGCAGAAGCTGTCGATGGTGCGTTCGCACACCTCGTCGCCCCCACCCTGGCCACCTCCCAGCCCGCGTTCGACGATCTGCTCGGCCGCCAGCGTCTCGGCCGGCCGCGCCATGACCGTGGCCACCGCGCGGTGCAGCACCGGCAGGCCGATGCCCGAGAGCAGGCGCTCGGCCGAGACGTGCGCGAATTCGCGCCGCGCGGCCTGCAGCAGCGCGCTGTCGAAGTCGTCGGCGGCGGACAAGGTGGCATGGCCGCCCTCCCCCGGGATCGCGATCCAGCCGTGCGCCGTCTGCGTGACCGCGCCGACACCCAGGCCGGTGCCCGGACCGATCACCACCAGCGTGCCCTCCGGCTGCGGCAAGGCGCCGGCGCTGCGCAACTGCGCCGGCCCCAGGCGCGGCAAGGACAGCGCCAGCGCCTCGAAGTCGTTCAGCAGCAGCAGCGCGTCCAGGTCCAGGTCGGCCTGCAGCTGCTGGCGCGAGAAGCGCCAATGGCTGTTGGTGAAGGCCACCTCGTCGCCGGAGATCGCCGTGGCCACCGCCACGGCCGCGCGACGCGGCGGCCGGTAGGCAGCGCCCAGGCGCTGGCGCAGGCCGTCCAGGTAGGACCGCACGGCATCCCCCGGCCCGGCATGGTCCGCGGCCGCCAGCTTCTCGATGTGCTGCACCGCCGCGCCCGAGCCGCCGTCGACCCAGCCAAAGCGCGCATTGGTGCCGCCCACGTCGGCCACCAGCCAGGGTCCGTTCGCTCCATTCGATTGCTGCATGGCCTTGCCTTCCTGCGCGTCAAGCCCGCCAAGGTAGCAAAACTACACCGCGCCGACAAACAAGACCCGGGTGATGTAGCCGTGAATCTGTAGTATTGCTACACCATGACCCCTTTTGACCGCCCGCGGCTGATCGCCGACATCGGCAGCGCCTTTGCCCGCTTCGCGCTGGAGGTTTCGCCTGGCCGCTTCGAGCACCGGGCCGTGTTGCGCTGTGCCGACCATGCGGACCTCGAGGCGGCCGTCACGGCCTACCGGACCATGCTGCCGGCCGCTTCGGCGCCGGTCGCGCATGCGGCCATCGCCATCGCCAACCCGGTTGAAGGTGACGCGGTGCGCATGACCAATTCGCCGTGGCAGTTCTCGATCGCCCGCATGCGCGAGCGGCTGCGGCTGCAGACGCTGGTGGTGGTCAACGACTTCACCGCGCTCGCCATGGCGGTGCCGCGCCTGGCCGCTCAGGATCGGCGTCAGGTCGGCGGCGGCCGGCCGCGGGAAGACAGCGTGATCGGCGTGCTGGGGCCCGGCACGGGGCTGGGCGTGTCCGGCCTGGTGCCGGCGTCCGGGGGCTGGGTGGCGCTGGGCGCCGAGGGCGGACACGCCAGCTTCGCGCCGCAGGATGAGCGCGAGCTGGCCGTGCTGCGCTGCGCCTGGCGCCAGCACGCGCACGTGTCCTTCGAACGCCTGCTGTCCGGCGCCGGCCTGGCGCTGATCCACCGGGCCCTGGCCGACCAGGCGGGCGCCGGCGCGACGCCGCCCTGGACGGCTCCGGAGATCACCCAACGCGCGCTGGACGGCGGCGACGAGCTGTGCGCCGAGGCGCTGGACACCTTCTGCGCCATGCTGGGCACTGCCGCCGCCAACCTCGCGGTGACGCTGGGCGCGCACGGCGGCATCTACATCGGCGGCGGCATCGTGCCGCGCCTGGGCGAACGGTTCGACCGCTCACCCTTCCGCGCCCGCTTCGAGTCCAAGGGCCGCTTCAGCAACTACCTGCGCGCCATTCCCACTTACGTCATCACCGCGGAAGACGCCACCCTCCGCGGCGCCTCGGCCACCCTGCAGGCGCAGCTGCGCGCGCTGGAAGACGCACCGCCATCCGCGCTGCTGGACCAGATCCGGCTGGGCCTGGCCACGCTGTCGCCGGCCGAGCGGCGGGTGGCGCAGCACGTGCTGGCGCAGCCGCGCAGCGTGATGAACGAGCCGGTGGCGGAAATCGCGCGTGCCGCGCAGGTGAGCCAGCCGACGGTGATCCGCTTCTGCCGCACGCTGGGCTGCGAGGGCCTGCCGGACTTCAAGCTGCGCCTGGCCTCCAGCCTGACGGGCTCGGTGCCGGTCGCGCACAGCCTCGTGTCCGGCAGCGACTCGGGCGCCGAGCTGGGTGCCAAAGTGCTCGGCAACACCGCGTCGGCCATCCTGCGGGTGCGCAACCAGCTGAACCGCGACGCCATCGCCCGCGCCATCGACCTGCTGAACGCCGCCGGCCGCATCGAAATCCATGCCGGCGGCCTGAACGGCCCGGTGGCGCAGGACGCGCAGCTGAAGTTCATGCGCCTGGGGATCGCCAGCCATGCCTGCACCGACCCGCGCCTGCAGGTGCTGGCCGCGGGCGCGCTGGCCGAGGGCGACGTGGTGGTGCTGGTCAGTGGCAGCGGCGGCGGAGGCGGCGGGGCCGGCCGCTTCAACGAGCTCACTGCGGTGGCGGACACCGCGCGTGCCCGCGGCGCCCGCACCATCGCCATCACCTCCGGCCAGTCGCCTGTGGCGAAGAGGGCCGACGTGGCGCTGGTCGTCGACCCCCAGGAGGACCCCGACACCCAGTTGCCGATGATCAGCCGCATCCTGCACCTGCTGGTCATCGACATACTCGCGGTCGGCGTCTCGATGCGCCGCGAGGGCGCCGGCCTGACGGCCCATGGCCAGCGCTGACAACGCGGCCATCGACCGCGGCCTCGAACCAGTGGATTTCGGCGTGGCCGGCATCGGCCTGTGCTGGGTGGAATGGCCGGAGCGCACACGTGACGTGACGCCGCGCGGGGCGCCCGTACTGACTGACGCCGGCACTTGAGCAGGCGCCTGAGGCAGGCCTGCCGCCTGCCCACGGCTGCCCGGAGGAAACCCGGTCCAGCAACACGCGGGCAATACGGCAGCCCTGACGCGGTGATAGTGTTTCGGACGGGCCGCGGGAGGCGCCACACCAACACCATGAACCAACAACCAGTCGCCGGGATCCTGGCGCTCAGCGTGCTCGGTGCCGCTGCGCTCGCGGGCTGCCAACGCTCAGGGTCCGAAGGCACCACGGCATCGGCACCAGCCGGTTCAACCGCCTCTGCAGCGGCCTCCGGCGCCGGCCGCGGTGCCACCGCCGTCAGCGTCTTCGCGGCGCAGAAGCGCGACGTGCCCGTCACCGTCGAGGCCGCCGGCACGGTCGTCGCGCTGGACGCGGTGGACGTGCGCCCGCAGCTCTCGGGCACCATCGCCGAGGTGCTGGTCAAGGACGGCGACTTCGTCAGGCGCGGCCAGCCACTCTTCAGGCTCGACGTGCGGGCCCAGCAGGCCAACGCCGACCGTGCCCGCGCCCAGCTGCTGAAGGACCAGGCCACGCTGGCCGACCTGGAGCGGCAATGGAAGCGCGCACAGGAACTGCGGACCGAGAACTTCATCGCCCAGAGCGCGGCCGACACGGTGCGCGCCAGCCTGGACGCGCAGCGCGCCACCGTCGCCGCCTCGCAGGCCGCCCTGCGCGCGGCGGAGGTGGACCTGAGCTTCGGCACCATCAGCGCACCACTGGCCGGCCGCATCGGTGCGGTGGCAGTGCACCGCGGCTCGCTGGTGCAACCCGGCGGCACGGCGCTGGTGGGCATCAAGCAGATCGACCCGATCGGCGTCTCCTTCAGCGTGCCCGAATCGCAGCTGGCGGCGCTGCTGCGTACGCCCGGCGGCAGCGCACAGGACACCGGCACCGAGGTGGCCGTGTCCGCCCCCGGCATGCCCGCCGACCGTGGCCGCGGCGCCGCGCCTGCGGCCGCACCGCTGCGTGGCAAGGTGGTCTTCGTCGACAACGCGGTCGACACGCCCACCGGCACCATCAAGGTCAAGGCCGAGCTGGCCAACCCGGCGCAGGCGCTGTGGCCGGGCCAGTACGTCAACGTGCACCTGACGACGCGCACGATGGCCGGCGCGCTGGTGATCCCGCAGGCGGCGCTGGTCATCCGCGGCAACGACCGCTCGGTCTACGTCGTGAAGGCGGACTCGACGGTTGAATCGCGCCCGGTGCAGTCGCGCATGCCGATCGGCGAGTTCGTCGTCGTCGAGGGCCTGCAGGAAGGCGAGCGCGTGGTCGTCGAGGGCAAGCAGAACGTGCGCCCGGGCAGCAGCGTGCGGCCCACGCCGTGGCAGAGCGGCACCGATCGCCGCGGCGGCGGCAAGGGCGCTGGCGGCGCTGGCGGCGCGGGTGGGGCCGCGGGGGTGGTGGCGGGCACCGCATCCGGCGCCTCCGCCGGCGCCGCACGTGGCAGCGGCATGCCCGCATCCTGACGGTCAAAAGGCGCGGCCATGGCCTTCACCGACCTCTTCATCCGCCGTCCGGTGATGACGGTGCTGCTCAACATCGCGGTCGTGATGGCCGGCCTGGTGGCGCTGAAGGACATCCCGGTGGCCGCGCTGCCGCGCTACGACACGCCGGTGATCCAGGTCAGCGCCAGCCTGCCCGGCGCCTCGCCGGACACCATGGCCAGCTCGGTCGCGCTGCCGCTGGAGAAGCAGTTCTCGACCATCGCGGGCCTGAGCACCATCAGCTCGACCAACACGCTGGGCACCACGTCGGTGACGCTGGAGTTCGAGGCCTCCCGCAACATCGACGCGGCCGCGGTGGACGTGCAGGCCGCCCTCTTCCGCGCCCAGCGCTCGCTGCCGTCGGAGATGACCAGCCAGCCCTCGTACCGCAAAGTCAACCCGGCGGATGCGCCGGTGCTGCTGGTGGCGCTGCAGTCGCCGTCGATGGGCCTGGCGGAGCTGAACGAGTACGCCGAGAACCTGATCGCGCCCACGCTGTCGACGATCACCGGCGTGGCCCAGGTAGCAATCTTTGGGCAAAGGCGCTACGCGGTGCGGATCAAGGTGCGCCCCCAGGCCTTGGCCGAACGCAACCTGGCGCTCGATGAACTGCGCGCCGCCGTGGCCGCCGCCAACCCGAACACGCCCGTGGGCGTCCTCGACGGCCCGCAGCAGACGCTGACGGTGCAGGCCAACCGCCAGTTGGCCACCGCGCGCGAGTTCGCGAACATCATCGTCGCCACCCGCGAAGGCACCCCCGTGCGCCTGCGCGACGTGGCGGACGTGCAGGACAGCTTCGACACGCTGAAGAACAGCTCCACCTACGCCGGCGAGCCCAGCGTCACGCTGGCCATCCAGCGCCAGCCCGATGCGAACACGGTGCAGGTGGTCGACCGCGTGCTGGCGACGCTGCCGCGCTTCAAGGAGCAGTTGCCGGACTCGGTGACGATCTCGACGCTGAACGACCGCTCGCGGTCGATCCGCGAAGCGCTGCACGACGTCAACCTGACGCTGGCCGGCACCATCGTGCTGGTGATCCTGGTGATCTTCCTGTTCCTGCGCCGCGCCGCGGCCACGGTGATCCCCGCGTTGTCGCTGCCGATCTCGCTGATCGGCGCCGTCTCGCTGCTGTACCCGCTGGGCTACAGCCTGGACAACATCTCGCTGCTGGGCCTCACGCTCGCGGTGGGCCTGGTGGTCGACGACGCGATCGTGATGCTCGAGAACATCGTGCGCCACGTCGAGGCCGGCATGCCGCCGTTCCAGGCCGCCTTGCGCGGCGCGCGCGAGATGGCCTTCACGATCATGTCGATCTCGGTGTCGCTCGTCGCGGTGCTGATCCCGATCTTCTTCATGCCGGGCGTCATCGGCCTGCTGTTCCACGAGTTCGCGGTGGTCGTGGGCCTGGCGATCCTGGTGTCGGCGGTGGTCTCGCTGACGCTGGTGCCGATGCTGGCCAGCCGCTTCCTGCGCCACCACGAGGCGACGGAAGAGTCAGCCCTGGGCCGCGTCTTCGAGCGCGGCTTCACGGCCGTGCTGAACCTGTACGCGCGCACGCTGGACTGGTCGCTGGCGCACCGCTGGGTCATCGGCGCAGTCGCCATCGGCAGCTTCGTGCTCACCGCGGTGCTCTTCGTCACCATCCCCAAGGGCTTCTTCCCGGAGGAGGACATCGGCCAGGTCCTGGTCACGGTGGAAGCCGCGGAGGACATCTCCTTCCCCGCGATGGAAGCGCTGACCGAACGCGTCGGCGGCATCCTGCGCGGCGATCCGGCGGTGGCCGCCGTCGGCACGCGCGTGGGCGGTGGCGGCGGCGGGCAGAACACCGGCCGCGCCTTCGTCACCCTGAAGCCACGCGCCGAGCGCCCGCACATGACCGAGGTGGTCGACCGCCTGCGCCGCCAGATGCGCGCGGTACCCGGCGTGGCCGTCTACATGCGCCCGGTGCAGAACCTGCAGCTGGGTGGCCGCTCCGCCAAGAGCCGCTACCAGTACACGCTGCAAAGCGTCAGCGCCGACGCACTGAACGACTGGGCCACCCGCCTGGCCGACCGCATGGGCCGCGACCCGCTGTTCCGCGACGTCACCAGCGATTCGCAGCTGCGCGGCCTGCAGGCTTCGCTGCGCATCGACCGCGACCGCGCCGAGCTGCTCGGCGTCTCGATGGCCGACCTGCGCAGCACGCTGTACACCGCCTACGGCCAGCGGCAGGTGGCCACCATCTACGGCCCGGCCAACAGCTACCAGGTGATCATGGAAGCGGCCGACATGGACCGCCAGTTCGAGGACGCCTTCAGCCGCCTGTACATGCGCGGCAAGGGCGGCGCGCTGGTGCCGCTGTCGTCCTTCGCCAGCGTCGAGCGCACCATCGGCCCCACAGCCGTCAATCACCAGGGCCAGCTGCAGGCCATCACGCTGTCGTTCAACCTGGCGCCGGGCGTGGCACTGGGTGACGCGACGAAGAGGCTGGAAGGCTTCGTCGCCGAGATGAAGCTGCCGCCCACCATCGTCACCAGCTACGGCGGCGACGCGGCGGTGTTCCAGGATGCGCAGGGCGGCCAGGCGGTGCTGCTGATCGTCGCGGTGCTGGTGATCTACCTGCTGCTGGGCGTGCTGTACGAGAGCTACATCCACCCGCTGACCATCCTGGCCGGCCTGCCCTCGGCCGTGGTGGGCGCGCTGCTGACGCTCACCTTCTTCGGCAAGGACCTGACGCTGATCGCCACCATCGGCATCCTGATGCTGATCGGCATCGTCAAGAAGAACGCGATCATGATGATCGACTTCGCGCTGGATGCGCAGCGCGGCGAGGGCCTGGCGCCGGCGGAAGCGATCCGCCAGGCCTGCCTGCTGCGCCTGCGGCCGATCATGATGACGACGCTGGCCGCGCTGATGGGCGCGTTGCCGATCGCGCTCGGCATCGGCGCCGGCGCGGAGCTGCGGCAACCGCTGGGCCTGGCGGTGGTGGGCGGGCTGATCGTCTCGCAGGCGGTCACGCTGTACATCACGCCGGTGATCTACCTGGCGCTGGACCGCTGGAGCGGGCGCGGGCCGATCGTCGACGACCCGCCGCCACAGGCCGGCGCCGCCGCGAGAGCACCGAACGTCGCTGCCGACCATCCCTAACTCCATGGCTGGTAGGGGGGTGTAAGCGCGGTTCCGGCGACCCCCCTCGCGTGGCATCATCGCCCGCTGCATCGAATCGTTTCGGGCTGCCACTGGCGGCAACAAGACCATGAGGGACGCCCCGTCGAGTTATCTCACTGACGCCCTGGTCGCGACCCAGGTCGCGCCGAAGCACGAACCTGAGGCGCAACGCGTCCGCCTCGAACGTTTCCGCCCGCTGGCCTGGCTGCGCGGGCGCTTCTTCCCCCCGGACCACGGCAGCGGCGCCACGCTGGTGCCGCCCAGTTCGTCCATCCCGGCCGCGGCGCCCATCGTGGAAAGCCGCGGCCAGGCACTGCGTGCGGCGCACCGTGCGCTGCACGCGCTGATGAAGGAGCGGCCGGCCCTGCGCAGGCTGATGCCGCACCTGGCCCACATCGAGCGCTCGCTGCGCAAGCACGGCTCCCGCGCGTTGCTGCGCCTGTCGGCCAACGTGCTGCAGCGCGGCCTGGAGCAGCTGGAAACCCTGCAGGCGGACGAACCGCGCGACGCGCTGCGCGCCCTGCGCACCCGCCTGGTCGAGGCGATCGCGCTGCGCAACGTCGCCAAGAGCGTCACCGCCCCGGTCACGCTGCACGGCGCGGCGGCGGATGCCGCTGCGGTGGAGGTGATGGAAGCGTCGCACTCCGAGTTCGACGAGGTCGAGCGCAGCTGGACCGGCTCGATGCCGCTGCACAGCCCGCGCTGGGACGACTCCCGCCACTGACAGCACCACTGAGAGCACCACCGAGAGCACCACCGAGAGCATCACCGAGAGCCCCTCGCAGAGCCCGAGGCAAGCACCCGACGCGCCGCCACGGCGGCAGCGCCAAACCAGCGGCAGGCCGCGAGGCACGGCGAGCGTGACAGCCGCGCCGCCGCGGCCCCCACCCTCGCCTTTACGCCCGGGCGGCCTACTGGTCCAGGTTGAGTTCCTGGATCTTCCGCGTGATCGTGTTGCGCCCGATGCCGAGCTTGTGCGCGGCTTCGATGCGCCGGCCACGCGTCACGTCCAGTGCGGTCTGGATCAGCTGGGCCTCGAACTGCCGCGTCAGCGTGTCCCAGACCTCCGGATCGCCGGCCTCGAGCAAGCGGCGCGCCTCGCGCTGCAGGTCGACCAGCCAGCCGGTGGCCATGCCCGCGAGCACCGGGACACCTGCCGCGGCCGGCAGGGCCAGCGCCACCGGCGCCACCGGCGCCATCGAAGGCGCGATGGCCAGCGGCTGCGCGACGACAGCGTCGGCACCGGGCTGCATGCGCGGCAACTCGCCGCCGAGCAGTTCGGGCGGCAGGTCCTTGGGCTCGATGACCTGCGCCGGCGCCATCACCGTCAGCCAGTGGCACACGTTCTCCAGCTGCCGCACGTTGCCCGGGAAGTCGAAGGCCACCAGCCGGTCCAGCGCGGCATCGGTGATGCGCTTGGCCTCCACGCCCAGCTCGCGCGCACTCTTGGCGAGGAAGAAGCGCGTCAGCGCCGGCACGTCCTCGCGCCGCTCGCGCAGCGGCGGCAGGCGCAGGCGGATGACGTTCAGGCGGTGGAACAAGTCCTCGCGGAACACCCCCTCGCGCACGCGCTGCTCGAGGTTCTGGTGCGTGGCGGCGATGACGCGTACATTGGCCTTTAGCGGCTGGTGCCCGCCGACGCGGTAGAACTGCCCGTCCGACAGCACGCGCAGGAGACGCGTCTGCAGGTCGAAAGGCATGTCGCCGATTTCGTCGAGGAACAGCGTGCCGCCGTCGGCCTGCTCGAAGCGGCCGCGGCGCATCGTCTGGGCCCCGGTGAAGGCGCCGCGCTCATGGCCGAACAGCTCGCTTTCCAGCAGGTCCTTCGGGATCGCCGCGGTGTTGATCGCGATGAAGGGCCCGTTGGCGCCGGCATCGCCGCGCGGGCTGTGCTTGTGCAGCGCGCGCGCGACCAGCTCCTTGCCGGAGCCGGACTCGCCGGTGATGAGCACGGTGACGTTGCTCTGCGACAGGCGGCCGATGGCGCGGAACACGTCCTGCATCGCCGGCGCCTGGCCCAGCATCTCGGGCATCTCGGACGCGGCCGCGTCGCGCACTTCCTCGCGCAGGCTCTCGTCGACGGCGCGGCGGATCAGCTCGATCGCCTTGGTCAGGTCGAAGGGCTTGGGCAGGTACTCGAAGGCGCCGCCCTGGAAGGCCGAGACGGCACTGTCCAGGTCCGAGTAGGCGGTCATGATGATGACCGGCAGACCGGGATGGCGCTGCTTCACCTTGCCCAGCAGCTCGATGCCCGAGCCGCCGGGCATGCGGATGTCGCTGACCAGCACCTGCGGCTCGTCGTCGTCCAGCGCGAGCAGCACGTCGCGCGGGTTCGAGAAGCTTCGCACCGAGAACTGCTCGCGCTGCAGCGCCTTCTCGAGCACGAATCGGATGGATTGGTCGTCGTCTACGATCCAGATGGGTTTCATCGCCCCCCCCGAAGCGCCTTCGGCGCCTCCCCCCGAGGGGGGCAAGCGCGGACATCGAAGGTCCCATGGACCTTTGATGCCTGGCGAGCGGCCGGCCCGCCAGGGACGGTGCGGCCTGCAAGGCACGCCAGCGGCCCGGCAGAGCCGGTTCCGCGGCGTCCGCTGGGGTGGGCCGGATTCATGCGACGAACTTGGCGCAAGGCGCCGGGATGAAGTGGCATGCAGTCCATTCAGGGCAGCGGTATCGTGATCTTGAACAAGGTCCGGCCGGGCACGCTGTCGCACTCGATCATTCCCAAGTGCTGCTGGACGTACGTTTGCGCCAGCGTCAGCCCCAGACCCGAACCGCCCTCCCGCCCTGAGACCAGGGGATAGAAGATGCGATCGCGGATCTCGTCGGGCACGCCCGGACCGTTGTCCTCGATATGCAATTCCAGTGCCAGTCGGAAGCGCTGCTTGCCGATGGTGACCTGCCGCGCCACGCGGGTCCGCAGCACGATGCGCGCATCCCCCGCGGCGATGCGCTCGGCCAGCGCCAGCGCCGCGTTCTGCGCGATGTTGAGCACGGCCTGGATCAGCTGCTCGCGGTCGCCGCGGAAGTCGGGGATCGAGGTGTCGTAATCGCGCAGGACCTTCAGGCCCTGCGGGAACTCGGCCAGGATCAGCGCCCGCACCCGCTCGCACACTTCGTGGATGTTGACGTCGGCCACCACGTGCGGCCGCCGATGCGGCGCCAGCAGCCGGTCGACCAGGGCCTGCAGGCGGTCGGCCTCGCGGATGATGACGTTGGTGTACTCGGTCAGCTCCTTCGACTGCAAGTCCATCGCCAGCAGCTGCGCCGCGCCGCGGATGCCGCCCAGCGGGTTCTTGATCTCGTGCGCCAGGTTGCGGATCAGTTCCTTGTTGGCCTGCACCTGGCCGATCGAGCGCTCCTCGCGGTCCTGCCGCGTCTGCTGCTCGATCTCCAGCATCTCGACCAAGGCCAGGTCGCGGCGGTGGTCGATCTGCGTGACGATGACGTGCACCGGCAGCAGTTCATGCGCGGCCAGCGGCGTGCGGCGCAGCGTGCCGTCGAAGCGGCCGGTGGCGATCTCGTTGCGCAGCACCGCCGTCAGCGTCTCGCGCAACTGCGCGCTTTCGGCGAACCAGTCGAAGAGCTGCGAGCGCATCAGGCTCTTGCGCGACAAGCCCGCGACGGTCTCGAACATCGCGTTGACGTAGTGCAGCGAGCCATCCCCGGCCGCCACGGCCACCATCGTCGCCAGCAGGTCGAGCGCCTCGAAGCGGCTGCTCGCCGGCGCCTCGCCTGCGGCGCTCATGGCAGCTTGGCGATCTCGCGCTTCAGTGCGGCGATGTCGCTTTCGCTGCGCGTGATGCTGGCCTTCAGGCCGGCGACGCGATCGATGTAGGTCTGGTAATTGCGCTCGCTGCCCAGGCGCTCGGGCTCGCCGTTGTTGTACTCGCGCTTCAGCGCCGCCAGCTTCTCTTCCTCGCGCTTCAGCTCGGCCTCGAGGATGCGGCGCGCCTCCGCGTCACGCTGGCGCTGCGCGGTCTGGTCGACGCGGCTGTCGGCGCCGCCGCGCGCGGGCGAGGCGCCGTTGGCCTGCGGGGCCGCGGGCCGCGGCTTCGGCATCTGGATGACGGTGACGGGCGTGCCTTCGATCAGGCGGCAGCCGCGTTCGCGCGCTTCGGCGGGCGTGATCTGGTCGGTGTAGAGCACGGGCGGGCCGGGGCAGCGATAAACCGCAACGGACGCGCCAGCGGCTGCCGGCGCAGGGGCCGGCGACTGCGCCTGCGCGGCCGCGGCGACGAGGAGCGTGAGTGCGATCAGCGGGCGCTTCATCGGGATCTCCAATCTGCGCTCATTCTCTCGCAGCATGAAAAAGGGCGGCCCTGAGGCCGCCCCTGTCAACGAACACCGCAAGCGGTGATCACAGGCTGTAGTACAGGTCGAATTCCAGCGGGTGCGTGGTCATGCGGAAGCGGGTCACTTCCTGCATCTTCAGCTCGATGTAGGCGTCGATGTAGGAATCGGTGAACACGCCGCCCTTGGTCAGGAACGCGCGGTCCTTGTCGAGGTACTCGAGGGCCTGGTCCAGGCTGTGGCAGACGGTCGGGATCTTCGCGTCTTCTTCCGGCGGCAGGTGGTACAGGTCCTTGGTGGCGGCTTCGCCCGGGTGGATCTTGTTCTCCACGCCGTCCAGGCCCGCCATCAGCAGCGCCGAGAAGCCGAGGTACGGGTTGCACAGAGGATCCGGGAAGCGCGCTTCGATGCGGCGGCCCTTCGGGTTGGCCACGTACGGAATGCGGATCGAGGCCGAGCGATTGCGAGCCGAGTAGGCCAGCTTCACCGGGGCTTCGAAGCCGGGCACCAGGCGCTTGTAGCTGTTGGTGCCGGGGTTGGTGATGGCGTTCAGCGCGCGGGCGTGCTTGATGATGCCGCCGATGTAGTACAGCGCGAACTCGCTCAGGCCGCCGTAGCCGTCGCCAGCGAACAGGTTCTTCCCGTCCTTCCAGACCGACTGGTGCACGTGCATGCCCGAGCCGTTGTCGCCGACGATGGGCTTGGGCATGAAGGTCGCGGTCTTCCCGTAGGCGTGGGCGACGTTGTGGATCACGTACTTCTGCAGCTGCAGCCAGTCAGCGCGCTGGACCAGGGTGCTGAACTTCGTGCCCAGCTCGTTCTGGCCCGGGGCCGCCACCTCGTGGTGGTGCACTTCGACCGGGATGCCCATCGATTCGAGGATCAGGCACATCTCCGAGCGCATGTCCTGGAAGCTGTCGACCGGGGGCACCGGGAAGTAGCCGCCCTTGACGGCCGGGCGGTGGCCCATGTTGCCGCCTTCCAGCGTGGCGCCGGTGCTCCAGGGCGCTTCTTCGGAAGTGACCTTCACGAAGCAGCCCTGCATGTCCACGTTCCACTGGACCTGGTCGAAGATGAAGAACTCGGGCTCGGGACCGAAGAAGGCCTGGTCGCCGATGCCGGAGGACTTCAGGTACGCCTCGGCGCGCTTGGCCAGCGACCGGGGATCGCGCTCATACGGCTTGCCGTCGCCCGGCTCGAGCACGTCGCAGGTCAGGATCAGCGTGGGTTCTTCGAAGAACGGGTCGATGTTGGCCGTGTTCGGGTCCGGCATCAGCAGCATGTCCGACGCTTCGATGCCCTTCCAGCCGGCGATCGACGAGCCGTCGAACGCGTGTCCCGACGTGAACTTGTCTTCATCGAAATGGGAAACGGGCACGGACACGTGTTGTTCCTTGCCGCGGGTGTCGGTGAAACGGAAGTCGACGAACTTGACTTCGTTTTCCTTCACCATCGACATCACGTCGGCGACGGTCTTGGCCATCAAGGGTTCTCCTAGCAGAACGCGAGAAAGGGAGTGGGTGGGGTGCGGTTCTTCTCGGCGAGGGGCAGGCCCCTCGAAAGACGCACTGGAATGTAGCAGACACCATGCCAGGGACTTCCCCCTGCAATGCCGCGCGATAGTGCGGCATCTGCACCGATTCAGTGCCGATGATCGCTCAATCTTGGTGCATCCGGCTCAGCCCCATCCGCACCATGGAGGTGCGCGACCGGACCCGCCGGCAGCGCTGTCGCGGGCATGGGGGCGGCGGTTTCGGCCCGCAAGGCGGACAGCGCCGCCAGCAGGAAGTGCGCGAACCACAAGGCGCTGAAGGCGAAGACCAGCGTGTAGAGCCACACCGAGACGACGATCAGGAAGGGCGCCAGGATCAGCGCGCTCACGCTGAAGGCCCACAGCATCGACGGGACCGCGCCCAGGTAGCCGGTGATCACGCCGGCGGCGATCAGCTGCCAGCGGTGCCGGTCCATCAGCAGGCGCCGCTCGGCACGATCGGCGTGATCGGCCAGCACGTCGAAGCTCAGCACGCGGTAGGTCAGCCAGCCCCAGATCAGCGGCGGCACGATCAGCACCACCGGCGGGATCAGCCAAAGCGGCAGGCTCAGGGCCAGCAGCACCAGTGCCAGCGCGCTGCAGGCCAGCGACCAGCCCAGGCCCAGCAGCAGCCCCGCACCCTGCTTCTTCTGCAGGGCCGGAAACCGGCGCGCCACGACCAGCCGCACGATCGCCGGCGTCATCAGCCAGGCCACCAGCAGCAGCGACAGCACGACCACTACCGGCACCGCCAGGGCCACGATGATCAGTGGCGCCAGCACCGCACGGAACGAGCCGCCCAACAGCGTCTCGATCCACGTCAGCGCGGCATTCACCAGGTGCCAGCCCTCCAGCGTGGCACGCACCGCGGCCTGCGCCGGCTCCCAGTAGAGCCAGCCCAGCAGCAGCGCGAGCGCGGCGCTGAGCAGCAGCGGCAGCAGCGACAGGCCGATGACCTTGGGGTGCAGGCAATAGGCGCCGGCGCGCCAGAAGGCATCGAGCAGGGGTTTCATCAGGGCGCGAGGATATGCGACGGCCGGCTGCGGGCCCGCGGCTCGGTCAGCCATGCCGCTCGGGCGGCACCGCCCGGGGTCAGGCCCGGCAGTGGCCTCCCCCGCGGGCGCGTCAAGCGCGCCCGGCCAGCCGTTTCAGGCCCAGCCACTGCTGCGCCCAGAAGCCGCGGCCGTAGTCGCGTCCGCCCGCTTCGGGCAGCTGGTCGCGGATGCCGGTGGCATGGTCCAGGCCGTCGTAGCGGGCGGTGCCGAACAGCAGGTCCCAGACCGGGAACAGCACGGCGAAGTTGTGGCCGCCCAGCGTGCCGGGCGCATCGCCTTCGTGGCCCAGGCCGATCGAGTGGTGCAGGCGATGGAAGCGTGGGCCGACGAGCAGACGGCTGCCGAGGCGGCCGAAGTCCATGCGCACGTTGGCGTGCGACAGGCTCTCCACCAGCTGGGTCAGCGCGACCAGCGCGACGAACTGCCCCGGCGGCACGCCGATCACGAAGGCCAGCAGCACGAACAGGCTGTCGCGCAGCAGGTCGTCGAGCAGGTGGTTGCGGTTGTCGCTCCACATCGTCATCTGGCGCTGGCTGTGGTGCAGCGCATGCAGCTGCCACCACCAGTGGAAGCGGTGCTGCGCGCGGTGCAGCCAGTAGTCCACGAAGTCGAAGACGAGCAGGTAGACGATGAAGCTGACGATCGCGACGTCGGTGATGCCGGGCCACAGCCGGTCCAGGTCCAGCCCGCGCAGGCCCAGCAGGCGCGCCTCGCCGGCCAGCGCGTCCCACAGCGGGTCGATCGTGAAGAACATCAGAACGCGGAAGAGGCCGAGGCGATGGATGAGCGTGTAGATCACGTCGGTGCGCACCGCGGCCCGGTCGGTCACCGGCTCCACGGGACGCCAGCGCTCCAGCGCACGCATGAAGGTCAGCATCACGCCGATCTGCAGCAGGCCGACCAGCAGCCAGCCAGTGGCGTCGAAGCCGTCTTCCAGCAGGTTGCCCTGGCCGGCATGGAACAGCAACGGCTGCACGAAGCCTTCGAACAAGGCCTGCTGCGCGTCGCCGAACCAGTCGAGCGGGTTCCAGCTCACGGGCCGCTCACTTCACGGTGCCGGCGCGGCCGAGCACCGGGTGCTCGCGCAGCGTCGCGAAGCAGAAGCCCTTGGCCTTCAGGCCCTGGACCAGCGGCTCCAGCACCGCCGGCGCCCAGGGGTCCCGGCGCGACCAGATGCCAAGGTGGGCGAGCAGGATGTCCCCGGGGCGGATGCGCTGCAGCGCGCGCTCGAGCAGCTGCGCATTGGGATGGCGCTCGCTGGGCAGCTCGTCGCCGAGGAAGCCGGCCTCGGACCAGCCGACGTGCGACCAGCCGCAGCCCTGCGCCGCTTTCAGCAGCGCCGGCGAGGTCTTGCCGCCGGGGGCGCGGAACCAGGCCTGCATCGATTGGCCGGTGATGGCCTTGAAGCGCGCCGCCGGCGCGGCCAGCTCCGCGCAGTAGGCGGCGGCATCCACGGCGCGGCGCTGGTTCGCCTGCGGTCCGAAGTCCGAACGCATCTCGAAGCCGCCGCCGGCCCGATCAGCCAGCCAGCGCAGGTGCGTGATCGTGTGCGAGCCGAAAGCATGGCCCTCGGCCGCGCGCTCGCGCCACCAGGGCGCCCAGCGCTCGTCCAGGCTGGAGCCGCCGTCCTGCGTGCGCTCGTCGGCCAGGAAGAAGGTGACCTTCACGCCGTGCTTCTTCAGCACGTCCGCCACCAGGGGCGCCACGCCCATGTGCCCGGTATCGAATGTGAGGTACAGCGGCTTGCCGCAGGGCGCCGCCGCCACGGCGACGGCCACGCTGCCCGGCGCGAGCGCCAGGCAGGCCGAGCAGGCCAGGTGGCGGGCAAGGGCCGGGAAGCGCTTATCGAGGCGCATGGTCCAGCGTCCACACGCCATGCGGCGAGCGGCCCACCGGGACCTGCCGCACCAGCTTGCGGCTGTCGAGATCGACGAAGCTGAGCTTGCGCGCCCAGCGCGAGCTGAACATCAGCGTGCGGCCGTCGGCCATCAGCTCGATGCAGTCCGGGCCACCGGGCGCGGGCAGTTGCGCGACGACGGCCATCGTCTGCATGTCGATCATGCTGATCGAGTTGGCGACGCGGTTGCTGACGAGAAGGTGCCTGCCGTCGCCCTTGGCGCGGAAGGCGTGCGCACCGTCCCCGGTGCCGATGCGCTGCAGCAGCTTCGGGGCCGCGCCGGAGACGTCGTAGGCCTCGACGAAGCGGTCGCCGGTGAGGCCGACGAAGAGGCGCTTGTTGTCCGGCGACAGGTAGACGTCCGCCGGCATCTTGCCGATCGAGACCTTCCAGCGCGGCGCCTGCGTGGCGAGGTCGATCGCCATCAGCTCGTCGCTGTCCTGCAGCGAGACGTAGACCACCGTGCTCTTCGAATCGATGGCCAGGTGGCTCGGCGTCTTGGCCGCCGGGATGCGCTTGACCAGCTTCACCGGCTGCGCCGCGTCCTGTGGCTGCCAGCGGTACAGGTCGACATGGTCGAGCCGGTTGGCGGCGGTGACGAACCACTTCATGTCCGGCGAGAAGCGCAGCTGGTAGGGATCGTCGATGTCGTTGATCGTGCGCTGCACCTCGGCGGTGACCGGGTCGATGAAGGTCAGCGAGTTGCTCATCGCGTTGGCGACGATCAGGCTCTTCTGGTCCGGCGTCAGGTACAGGTGGTGCGGCTCCTTGCCGGTGGGGATGCGCTTGCGCTCGGTGAAGTTGGCGGGGTCGATGACGCTGATCGACGCATCCAGCGAATTGAGCACGAACACCGGCCGCGGCCCGCCGTCGGCCAGGGAGGCCAGGGGCGCCAGCGCACACAGCAGCGCCAGCGCGGCGGCACAGCGCCGCAGGGAAGGAAACGACATGGTGGGGCAGCGAGAGAGGACGGCCGAGACAGCTGCGCGGGCCCTGGGGCCCGCGCAGGCGCTAGTGTAGGCGGCGGCCCCGGCCGGTGGGGCTGCGACAGGTCAATCGTCGTCGCCGCCGCCGAGAATTCCTCCCAGCAACCCACCGGTGGCGATGCCGCCCAGCACCGAGCCTTCGTCGCGGCCGCCGCCGCCGGTCTGCGGCGCCGCCGCGAAGACGCGGCTGGCCAGGCGCGAGAACGGCAGGCTCTGCAGCCAGATGGTGCCGGGGCCGGTCAGCTTGGCGAAGAACAGGCCCTCGCCGCCGAACAGCGCCGTCTTGATCTTGCCGACGTACTGGATCTCGAAGTTGACGTTGGGCGTGTAGGCGACCACGCAGCCGGTGTCCACCAGCAGGGTCTGGCCGGGCTGCAGCTCGCGCTTGACCACGGTGCCGCCGGCATGCACGAAGGCAAGGCCGTCACCTTCGAGCTTCTGCATGATGAAGCCCTCGCCGCCGAAGAAGCCGACCGACAGCTTCTGCTGCAGCGCGATGCCCAGCGACACCCCGCGCGCGGCGCACAGGAACGAGTCCTTCTGGCAGATCAGCATGCCGCCCAGCTTGGACAGGTCCATCGGCAGGATCTTGCCGGGGTATGGCGCGCCGAAGGCGACACGCTGCTTCTGGTGGGCGTTGTTGGTGTAGACGGTGGTGAACAGCGATTCGCCGGTGATCAGGCGCTTGCCCGCGCCCAGCAGCTTGCCGAAGAAGCCGCCGCCACCGCTCTTGGAGCCGTCGCCGAACACGGTGTCCATGCCGATGCCGGCGTCCATGAAGAACATGCTGCCGGCTTCGCCGACCGCTGCCTCGCCGGGGTCGAGCTCGACCTCGACGAATTGCATTTCAGAACCCTTGATCTCGTAGTCGACGACATCCATGGCCATGGTCAAAAGCTCCTGGTCGCGCGCGTTCATCGACGCGCAATGAAGAAAACGGGCGCGATGGTACCGAAAGCGCCCATGCGGCACCGGCCAGGGCACGCATCCATGCTGTCGGCCGGCTTGACATGACGTGCCCGGCATCGGCAGGCGGAGCGCCGGACCGGCACCCCGCGCGCCCTTACCGCTGCCGCATCGAGGGCGGTGCGGGGGGCAATGGCGCGAGCCGCCCCATGAGGCGCTGGCACTGCCGCAGGCTCATGGCCACGCCGTAGTGGCGCTGCAGGTGCAGGACCACCAGCTTGCCGCTCCAGCGGGCCTGGCCATAGCCGAGCAACGCTGGAGACACCAGCAGTTCGCCGGCCAGGCGCAAGCGTTGCGCCGCGTCCAGCCGGGACGGGCGGCCGCCGCCGCGGCGCGACATCAGGCCGGCCAGCCCCTCGCGTTGGAATGCATGCACCCAGCGTTCGATGCTGCGCGGGTCTTCGCCAAACCAGTCGGCCACGTCGTAGCAACTGTGGCCGATGGCCACGAGCAGCACCGCGTGCAGCCTGTGCAGCCGACGAAGTTCGGCAGAACGCCGCTGCTCGGCCGCCAGCGCATCGCGCACGGCGGCTTCCCGGGGAGGTTGGAGCCTTCGCATGGACCCGGCGGGGCTGGCCCGCGATGCGGCAACGCTTGAGTCGTCCATGACCGTCGCGCCTGGAGATGGCACGGGGCGTGCATCGCGTCGAACCACACGCTCTTCATGCAGTTTATCGGAGCGGCCTGCCAGCACAAGCCACTGCAACCTGCTGGGGCGACGCCCTCCAACCTGGAGTGAACGAACATGCCGAAACGATTCCTGCGGCCCGCGCTGCGGGCCGGACTCGTGCTCCTCGCGGGTGCACTGAACGCCGCCGCCGCGGCGCCAATCGAGATCGTCGCCCCCCTGCCGCACGGCATCGTCAACGTCGGTGCCATGGTGGCCGCACGGGTCGACGCCGCCATCGATCCGACCCAGGTCAAGTCGGTCGACTTCGAGTACTCGCGCGACCTGTCGGCCTGGCTGCCGATCACCGCGCCCGCGCCGGACGGCATGGCCGAGTTCGCCGTGCTGTGGAACGCGGGGGCCCTGCCCGCAGGCACCTACTACCTTCGGGCACGGCTGACGGACCTGGCCCTGACCGAGGTGCTGAGCGATGTGGTGGAGGTGCGCCTCAATGCCCAGCCCGAGGCCCAGGCCACGACCACGCGCACCAGCCTGCCCTTCACGCTGCGCCACGACGCGCGCAGCTCATCCGACCCGGATGGGCTGATCGTCGACTATGACTGGGACTTCGGCGACGGCACGCGTGGCAAGGGCCCCCTGCTCGACCACCGCTTCCCTGGTCCCGGCACCTACGGCATCGCCCTGACGGTGACGGACGACCAAGGCGGCACGTCGACGCGGCACACCATGCTGGCGCTGGCTGCCCAGGGCGTGTTCAAGGAGAAGGAGAAGAACACCTGCGGCTGCAAGAGCATGACGGTGAAGTCCGCCGGCGCGGTCGAGGGGCCGGACGCGTTGAGCTTCTCCGGCACCCCGTACCGTTTTGCAAAGGAAGATCAGCGCGCACTGGGCGTGTTCAATCACCCAGCCACCGGTGACCAGCTCGACATGACGAAGGCCGACTTCGACGTCGGCTTCCGCTTCGAGGTGATCGCCGAGCTGCAGCCCCTGAGCAAGCCGCAGCTGTGCGAGGAAGGACAGCGCGTCCAGCGCATCGCGACGGCCAACGGCGTGCAGCGCAAGAAGAACGGCGCCCTCAGTTCCGACCCCCGCTACGACTCGTCGCGATCGGACACCGACCCCTTCGCCGGGCGCAAGAACGGCAGCGGCGATTGCGGCCCCGGAGACGCCGGCTGGTGCGACGACGACTACCACGGCGGCGTCACCGCTCGCGGCGCCCGCAACGACGACAAGCAACCGCCCGGTTTCAAGCGCTACGAAGACGAGCGCCGCATCCTGTGGCTCGACGCCCCGGGAAAGGTGCGCCTGAGCCGCAAGGAGATCCAGGACCACGGTTACACCCGGCGCGCGCTGTTCGAGGCGACGGTCAGTGGACCGAACGGCGCGGCGCCCTGCTCTTGCAGTTGGGAAACCTCGATCTCCGTCGACAAGACGGGCAAGGTGACCAATCGGTTTCTCAATCTGAACTGCAAGCCCTGACGCACGGAGACCACCCCATGACTGCATCACACCTCTTCCTGCGCCGGCTGGGCACCAGCATCGCCGCGGTCCTGGCGGCCACGGCGGCCACGGCCGCGCCGCTGTCCGTGACCGATGGCAACGCCGCCATCACCGTCGACCCGGCGTCGGTGTACGGCCTGTCCTCCTTCACGGTGAACGGCACCGAGCAGCTCTTCGAGCAATGGTTCTGGTACCGGCTCGAAGGCCAGTCCTACGAAGCACCGTTGCACACGCTCGCCCTGACCGGCAGCACCTCGGCCGGCAACCGCATTGACCTGAGCTATGCCGGCGGCGCCCTCGCAGTGGATCTGGCCTACACGCTGAACGGCGGCGCGGCAGGTGAACGCAATGCGGAACTGCGCGAGAACGTCACGCTGCGCAACACCGGCACGGTGCCGCTGGTGCTGTCGCTCTTCATGGAAGCGGACTTCGACCTGGGCGGCTTCGGTGGCCAGGATCGCCTGAGCGGCGGAGCGGCCGGCGTGCGCCAGACCGACGGCAGCATGGATCTGCGGGTCAGCTCATCCCTGCTGCCCACCGCCTACCAAGCCGGCTCATTCGGCGAGTTGTTCCTGTCGCTCAACGACTTCGGCACCACCGAGTTGAACGACAGCGGCCTGCCTTTCGGGCCCGGGGACGGCAGCTTTGCCTTCCAGTGGGACCTGACGCTGCACGCGGGCGAGGCGCTCTCGTTCGACATCGACAAGTTCTTCGTGCCCGAGCCGGGTTCACTGCCCCTGCTGGCGCTCGGGCTGGCGGCACTGGGCGCCACCTCCGGGCGGAGGCGGATCAGCGCGTCTCTTCATCCTTGGTGCCGAAGATCTTGTCGCCAGCGTCGCCCAGGCCCGGGATGATGTAGCCGATCTCGTTCAGGTGGCTGTCGATCGCCGCGGTCCAGCAGCGCACGTCCGGGTGGGCGTCCTCGATGGCCTTGATGCCTTCGGGCGCGGCCACCAGCACCAGCGCCCGGATGTCCTGGCAGCCGCGCTTCTTCAGCAGGTCGATGGTGGCGATCATCGAGCCGGCAGTGGCCAACATCGGGTCGACGATGATCGCGGTGCGCTCCTCCAGGTGGCCGACGAACTTCTCGAAGTAGTGCACCGGCTGCAGCGTCTCGTGGTCGCGCGAGAGGCCGACGACGCTGATCTTCGCGTTGGGCACCAGGTCCAGCACGCCGTCCAGCATGCCCAGGCCCGCGCGCAGGATGGGCACGATGGTGACCTTGCGGCCGGCGATCTGGTCGATCTCGACCGGGCCGCTCCAGCACTGGATGGTGGTGCGCTCGAGCGGGAAATCCGCGGTCGCCTCGTAGGCCAGCAGCCGCGCCAGTTCGTGCGTCAGCTCGCGGAACTTCTTGGTGGAGATGTCGGCTTCGCGCAGCAAGCCGATCTTGTGGCGAACCAGCGGATGGGAAACGGCGATGACGGGCATGGGAACGCTCGAACGAGGGGCCGGCGGCGGCGGAGCCGCCAGTGTAGGCGGCCGGCATGCGCGCCGCGACGTCAGGCGTCGCCGCTATCACCGAAGAGACGCGGCAACAGGTCCGCCGCCGTGCCCCGCAGCACGGCATGGGCATCGTCGTCGATCTCGCTGGGCTGCGGGTTGACGATCGCGACGTAAGCGCCCGCCCGGCGCGCACGCGCTGCCAGTCCGGCCGCGGGCCACACGGCGCCCGAGGTGCCGACCACCAGCATCAGCGCACAGCCCGACGCCGCCGCTTCGGCCGACTGCAGGGCCGCCAGCGGCAGCGCTTCGCCGAACCACACCACGCCGGGGCGGACGCGGTTGCCGCACTCGGCACAGCAGGGCGGCGCACCGGGCGCAGCCCAGTCGGTGTCGCACACCAGGCCGCCGCCGCGCGCCCGGGCACAGGCGTCGAACCAGCGGTCGGCCAGGATGTCGCCATGCAGGCGGATCGTGTCGGTGTTGCCGGCACGCTGGTGCAGGTCGTCGACGTTCTGCGTCACCACGGTCAGCCGGCCAGGGTGGCGCCGCGCGAAGGCGGCCAGCGCGTGGTGGCCGGCATTCGGCTGCGCGGCCCGCACGCCGGCACGGCGTTCGGCATACCAGTTCCACACCAGCGCAGGGTCGGCGCGAAAGCCTTCCTCGCTGGCCAGGCGCATCGGGTCAAAGCGCGCCCACAGGCCGGTCAGCGCGTCGCGGAAGGTGGGGATGCCGCTCTCGGCGCTCATGCCGGCGCCGGTCAGCACGCAGATCGACGGCACCACCTGCACGCGGCGGCGCAGTTCATCGAGCAGCGTGCCGCTGACGCTCATCTCAGCCGTTGGCGCCGCGCCTCGTACAGGCACACGCCCGAGGCGACCGAGACGTTGAGGCTTTCCACCGCCCCCGCCATCGGAATGCGCACCAGTTCGTCGCAGGTCTTGCGGGTGAGCTGCCGCATGCCGGGGCCCTCGGCACCCAGCACCAGCGCGACCGGGCCGCTGAGGTCGACGTCGTAGAGCGTGCGCTCGGCATCGTCGCTGAAGCCGACGATGCGGATGTCGCGCTCCTTCAGCTCGTTGAGCGTGCGCGCCAGGTTGGTGACCATCAGGTAGGGCACGGTCTCCGCGGCACCGCTGGCCACCTTGGACACCGTGGCATTGATGCCGACCGCATGGTCCTTGGGCGCCACCACCGCATGCGCGCCGGCACCGTCGGCCACGCGCAGGCAGGCGCCCAGGTTGTGCGGGTCGGTCACGCCGTCCAGCACCAGGATCAGCGGCGGGCCGTCGACCTCGTCGAGCACCTCGTCCAGCGAATGCCGGCCCTTCAGCGGCTGCACCCGCGCCACCACGCCCTGGTGTCGCGGCGAGCCGGCCAGGCCGGTGAGGCGGGCGTCGTCGCTGTCGACCAGCTTGGCGCCGGCGGCCTCGGCGCGCTCGGCGAACTGGCGCATGCGGGCGTCGCGGCGCGTGGCGTCGACGTGGATCTCGACGATGGACTCGGGCGCGGTCTTGAGCCGCACGGTGACGGCGTGGAAGCCGAACAGGATCTTGGAACTCATGGGGTGCCTTCGCGGAGCACCGGGCGGCACTCAGGCCCTGAAGTGTAGGTACAGCAGGATGGCGCCGATGAAGACCGGCTGGTGCAGCATGTAGAAGCTGAGCGACCAGCGCCCCAGCCCCGCCAGCGGCCGCAGCAGCGCCGGAACCCGGCCCTTCAGCAGCATGGGCGCGTGCGCGAGCACCGTCTGCCCGGTCGCCAGGCCGAAACACATCACGCCCAGCCAGGGCAGCACCGGTACGAAGTCCTCCGTCACCGGCTTGCGCGTGACCAGGCCGATCCAGTTGGTCCAGCGGGTGTCGAAGAAGGGGTGGCTGACGAACTGCGGCAGCACGATCGCCACGGCGCCGACCAGCCACAGCCCGTGCTTCAGCGGCGCCATCCAGCGCACCAGCACCAGCATCACCACGATGCCGTGGAGCACGCCGAAGCTGATCCAGCTGCGCGGGAACATGAAGGCCGACGCCACCGAGACCAGCACGGCGCAATCGAAGATCTGCAGCCAGCGGCGCCAGAAGCGCTGCCAGGGCTGATCGTGGTGCAGCGCCACCGCCTGCCCGAGCCCCGCGCAGAACAGGAACAGCGAGACGATGAAGGTGCGCTGCACCGTCCACAGCGGATCGGTGTAGAAGTTCTGCGCGGGCTGCAGCAGCTTGAAGTGATTGAGGTCGAACACCAGGTGGAAGGCGGCCATCCAGACGATGGCGGCGCCACGCAGGGCATCGAGTCGGTCGTAGCGGGCGGGGTTCATGCAGGCGAGCGAAGCGCCGCGATGGTAGTTCAGCCCGTGGCGGCCGCCTTCCCGGGCCGGCCCTCTTGTCACGCCGCTGCGGCAACGATTGCAACCCTGCACCACCAGCGCGGGAAGCCGCGATGAAGCCCCGCGCGCCCACGATGCCGCCGATTCCGACGCCACCCCAGGAGCCTGCCGATGCCGAAGCCGCCGCTGCCCCCCGCACCGTGCCTGCCGCGCTGCAGCGGGGACCGATGCGGCGAGCTTCGCGCTGCTGCCGATGGGCACGCCGGGTGCGGACGCGGCAGACGCGAAGCGCCGCCATTCGCGCGGCATGCCGGTGACGCCTTGACGATCCGGGGCTGGCGCCACGCAGCGAAGCGGCGCCTCGCTCATCGGGTCATCCGCGCGCGAGGGCGCTGGGCCCCGGCATCACTCACGCGTCGCGAAACGCCGCGCCCTGGGCCGCCATCCGCACCACCACTGCCGCGGGCTCGAAGCGCGGGCCGTGCCTGGCCGCGAGTTCACGCGCCCGCTCGACGAAGCGCTGGGGCCCCATCGCGTTGATGTACTGCAGCGCGCCGCCGTGGAAGGGCGCGAATCCCCAGCCGAAGATGCTTCCGATGTTGGCTTCCGCCACCGAGCGCAGCACGCCTTCCTCGAAGCAGCGCGCCGCCTCGTTGGCTTGCGCGAACATCAGGCGATCGATCAGCTCACGCTGCCCGGGCTGCTGGGCGGCGGCGGGATAGAGCCGCGCCAGTCCGGGCCACAGGGCCTTCTCGCCACCCGGTTCCTGCGGCCAGTCGTAGAAGCCCCGGCCGGCCTTCTTGCCGATGCGGCCGATCTCGCACAGCTGGCGGATGACGGCGAGGCCCGGGTGCTCGGTCATCACCCGGCCTTCCGCGGCCAGGTCCTTCCTGGCCTGCTCGGCCACGTGCAGGCTGAGGCTCAGCGACACCTCGTCCTGCAGCGCCAGCGGTGGCATCGGCATGCCGGCCTGCAGGCCCGCCACCTCGATGCTGCGCGGGTGCACGCCCTCCTTCAGCATCGCGATGCCCTCCATCACGTAGCTGCCGAAGACGCGGCTGGTGTAGAAGCCGCGGCTGTCGTTGACGACGATGGGCGTCTTGCCGATCTGCAGCACGTAGTCGAAGCCGCGTGCCAGCGTCTCGGGCGAGGTCTTCGCGCCGACGATGATCTCGACCAGCGGCATCTTGTCCACCGGCGAGAAGAAGTGCAAACCGATGAAGTGAGCGGGCCGGGCGCTGGCGGCGGCGAGACCCGTGATCGGCAACGTGGAGGTGTTGGAGGCGAACACCGCCTCGGCGCCCAGCTGCGCTTCAGCCCGCTTCGTCACCTCGGCCTTCACCGCACGGTCCTCGAACACCGCCTCGATCACCAGGTCGCAGCCGGCCAGTTGCTCGTGGCTCGTCGTCGGCGTGATCCGGGCCAGCAGCGCATCGCGCTGCTCGGCCGTGCTGCGCCCCTTCTTCACAGCTTTGTCCAGCAGGCCGCGCGAATGGGCCTTGCCGCGCTCGGCGGCCTCCTGCGTCACGTCCAGCAGCACCACCTCGATGCCGGCCTGGGCCGAGACGTGGGCGATGCCCGCGCCCATCATGCCGGCGCCCAGGACGCCCAGCTTCTTCACGCGCGACTCGGGCACGCCGGCCGGGCGGGACGCCCCCTTCTTGATGGCGTTCAGCTGGTACCACAGCGTGCCGATGAGGTTGCGCGATTCCTGGGACATCGCGCAGGCCGCGAAGTAGCGCGACTCCACCGCGCTGGCCGCCTCCACGTCGAGCAGGCCGCCTTCGAACACGCTGCTCATGATGTGCTGGATGGCCGGGTAGTTGCCCCAGCTCTTGGCCGATGCGATGGACGGCGCGACGGCAAACACCTGCGCCACCGCGGGCGAGCGCGAGTCGCCGCCGGGGAAGCGGAACTTCGGCTGGTCCCAGGGCGCCTTGGCCTTCGGGTTGGCCGCACACCATGCCCGCGCCTTCGCGATCAGTTCGTCCCGGTTCGCGGCCAGCCCGGTGACCAGGCCCAGCGCCAAGGCCTTCTGCGGCGAGACCTCCGTGCCCTCGGCCATCAGCTGCAGCGCGGGCTGGATGCCGATCAGGCGCGGCAGGCGCACCGTGCCGCCGCCACCGGGCAGCAGGCCCAGCTTCACCTCGGGCTGGCCGAGCTTGATCTTCGGGTCGTCCAGCACGAAACGCGCATGGCAGGCCAGCGCGATCTCCAGCCCACCGCCCAGTGCATGGCCGTTGACCGCGGCCACCACCGGCTTGCCGGCCGTCTCGAGCCGGCGCAGCACGGCCTTCATCTGCATCGTCAGGTCGAAAGCCTGCTGGGCCGATTCCAGGCGCGACAACCTGTCGATGTCGCCCCCGGCGCAGAAATCCGCCTTGCCCGAGGCGAGCACCAGGCCCTTGATGCCGGCGTCGGTGGCGAGCCGCTCGGCGATCGCGGCCAGCGGCAGCATCAGCTCGTCGTTGACGACGTTCATCGGCCGGCCCGGCAGGTCCATCGTGGCGATGGCGATGGCGATGCCGTCCGCGCCAACCTCCAAAGTGATCGTGTCGCCCATGGTCAGAGTCGCTCGATGATGGTGGCGATGCCCATGCCGCCGCCGACGCACAGCGTCGCGCAGCCCAGGCTCCGGTCGCGCCGCTCCAGCTCGTCCAGCAGGGAGCCGAGCAGGATGCAGCCGGTGGCCCCCAGCGGGTGTCCCATCGCGATCGAGCCGCCGTTGACGTTGATGCGCTCGGGGTCGATGTCGAGCGCGCGGGCGCACTTCATCGGCACCACCGCGAAGGCTTCGTTCACCTCCCACAGGTCGATGTCCCGCGCGGCCAAGCCGCCCTTCTTCAGCGCCTTCTCGCACGCGGGCGCCGGGCCGGTCAGCATGATGGTGGGCTCGGAGCCGGTCACCGCCATGCTGCGCACCCGCGCCCGCGGCTTCAGCCCCGCCCGCTCACCAGCTTCCTTCGAGCCCAGCAGCATCAGCGCCGCGCCGTCGACGATGCCGGACGAATTGCCGGCATGGTGCACGTGGCGGATCTTCTCGACGGTCGTGTACTTGCGCAGGGCCGTGGCGTCGAATCCCATCTGGCCCATCATCGCGAACGAGGGCTCCAGCCTGGCCATCGCCTCCAGCGTCGCGTTGGGTCGGATCGTCTCGTCCTCGGCCAGCATCGTCAGACCGGCGATGTCCTTCACCGGCACGATCGCCCGGCTGAAGCGCCCGTCCGCACGGGCTGCCGCGGCCAGGTGGTGCGAGCGCAGCGCAAACCCGTCCACGTCCTCCCGCGTCCAGCCTTCCAGCGTCGCGATCAGGTCGGCGCTGATGCCCTGCGGGATGAAGCCCAGCGCCTGGTTGACGCGTGGATCCATGACCCACGCGCCGCCGTCGCTGCCCATGGGCCAGCGGCTCATCGATTCGACGCCGCCGGCGACCACCATGTCCTCCAGCCCGCTGCGCACCTTGGCGGCGGCCAGGTTCACCGCCTCCAGTCCCGAGGCGCAGAAGCGGCTGAGCGTGACGCCCGCCGTGGCCTCGGACCAGCCGGCATCCAGCACCGCGGTGCGGGCGATGTCCGCGCCCTGCTCGCCGATGGGCGTGACGCAGCCCAGCACCACGTCGTCGACCAGCGCGGTGTCCAGCTGCAGGCGCTGCTGCATCGCCTGCAGCAGGGTGCGCAGCAGCCAGATCGGCGTGGCCTGGTGCAGGCCACCGTCCTTCTTGCCCTTGCCACGCGGGGTGCGCAGGTGCTCGTAGATGTAGGCCTCGGTCATGCCGGTCTCCTGCGGGATGAGGGTGTCGCTAACGCCTGTTGCGAGCGTGCGCGCTGGCCGTGCGTTCGTTGCCGCGCCGGTAGTTGCCGGTCAGCCTGGCCATGGCGTGCTGCCGCGATGCCTCGTCGGCGCCCTCCATCTCGCTCAGGAAGTCGACGGCGTCCCGGCCGCGCAGGGTGCTGGCCAGGCGGCCGTGGTGCGTCACCAGCACGTCGCCGTTCTTCATGCGGCGAAAGCCAAAGCCGGCCGGGGTGTCCGCCATCGCGTCAGAAGCCATGAATGAATCGGGCGCGCCCGAGCGGGCCGCGACAGCGGCGCCAATCGAGACGCAAAGTGCAGCCATAGCCCGGGCCATGGCGAGCATTTGCTTTCGACGAATGGCGTCGCTTTGGCGGGACGAGCGGGTGTGCGGGATTCGCTCACAGCTTCTCAGCCCTTGGCCGCCAGCGCGGTGCGCACGCTCTGGTTGATCACCCGCAGCTCGGCCAGCGTGGCCTCGATCGCGGCGCGCTTGGCCTCCAGCTCGGCGATGGCCGCATCGGTGCGCTCGCGCACGAACTTCAGCTGCTGGGTGCGGCCTTCGCCGTGCGCGCCGTACAGGTCCAGGTAGTGCTTGATCTCGGCCAGCGACGAGCCGATGGCCTTGGCGCGCAGGATCAGCGCCAGCCGCGCCCGGTCGCGCCGCGTGTAGACGCGCGCGCCATTGACGCGCCGCGGCGCCAGCAGGCCCTTGTCCTCGTAGAAGCGGATGGCGCGCGCCGAGATGCCGAATTCCGCGCAGAGATCGCCGATGCCGAAGAGCTCGGCGGCACCCTCGTCGCGGTGGGCGGCGACGGCTTCGTGCGCGCTGGCCGCGGCGACCCGCAGGTTCACGAAGCCCCCCGGGTGCCGTGCGCCTTCCCGCCGAGCGGGGAACGGTCCCGGCTCACACCAGCCTCTGCAGCTTCAGCGCCACGCTCATGTCACCGGACACCTTGAACCTGCCGGTCATGAAGCCGGTGGTGGGTTCCAGCTCGCCGCTGAGCAGGTCCCCCAGGTTGTCCATCGAGATGGACACGGTGCAGTCGGCCGCGCGGTCGGTGTTGTCCACGGTGTTCGGCACGGCCTTGCCGTCGATCACGATCACGCCGCCGGCGCCGGTGTCGAACTTCAGCACGGCATCGAGCCCGCTCTGGTCACCCACCTTGCTGCGCAGCATGCCGGTGGCGGTGGCGAGGTCCATTCGTTCTCCTGGTGATGCGGCGCGGCAGAGAGAAAGGGGCGCACGCTGGCGAAGCATTCTGGCCGGCCGCCATGACGCGAACATCCGCGTAATCCCCCATGAGGCATTGGGTTGACGTTAACGTCACCCTTCGCTCCAATGCGTCACGCCCCGCGCACGGCGCGTCCCACGGAGGAACCTGCATGCCCGACCGCTACCGCAGCGTCTTCAGCCCCGGCCTGTTCGATGGACGGCGCGTGTGGGTCACCGGCGGCGGCTCGGGCATCGGGCGCTGCGTGGCGCACGAATTGGCCGCGCTGGGCGCCGAGGTGCTGATCAGTGGCCGTTCGGAAGACAAGCTGCGGCGCGTGGCAGGCGAGATCGCCGAGGACGGCGGCCGCTGCCGCTGGCGCGCCTTCGACATCCGCGACGAGGCCGCGGTGAAGCAGCACGTGGCCGAGGCGCTGAAGGACGGGCCCATCACCGCGCTGGTCAACAACGCCGGCGGCCAGTTCCCGGCGCCACTGGAAGCCATCAGCCGCAACGGCTTCGATGCGGTGGTGTCGAACAACCTGACCGGCGGCTTCCTGATGATGCGGGAGCTGTACACGCAGTGCCTGCGCACGCACGGCGGCGCCATCGTCAACATGACCGCCGACTACAAGCTGGGCATGCCGGGCATGGCGCATTCCGGCGCCGCGCGGGCCGGCATGGCCAACCTGACGATGAGCGCGGCTTTCGAGTGGGCGCCGGCCGGCGTGCGCGTCAACGCGGTGGCGCCGGGCTGGGTGGCGTCCAGCGGCATGGACACCTACGGCGGCGCCGCCAAGGCCTTGATCCCGAAGCTGAAAGACCACGTGCCGCTGCGCCGCCTGGCGACGGAAGCCGAGGTCAGCGCCGCCATCGTCTTCCTGCTGTCGCCGGCGGCCGCCTTCATCACCGGCGTGACGCTGCCGATCGACGGCGGCGCCGGGCTCGGATCGCCCGTCTTCCCACGCGTGGACCACCACAACAGCCGGCCCTTCGAGGGCTTCCACCGCGCGGTGCCGCCCGCCGTGCTGCGCGACGCGCCCGGCGAGGAACAGCACTGATGCCCGCGTTGAACAGCCGCCTCGATCCGCGCTCCGCCGCCTTCCGCGCCAATGCCGAGCGCATGGCCGAGCGCCTGGCGGAAGTGCGCCGGCTGGAGGCCTTGGTGGTGGCCGAATCCGCATCCAAGGCCGACAAGTTCGAGCGTCGCGGCCAGCTGCTGCCGCGCGAACGCGTGGCGCGGCTGCTGGACCGCGGCTCGGCCTTCCTCGAGCTGTCGACGCTGGCCGGCCTGGGCATGCACGACGACGACGGCAAGAAGAGCGTGATGGGCGGGGGCTCCATCGTCGGCATCGGCACGGTCGCCGGCAAACGGGTGCTGGTGTCCGCCAATGACGCGGCGATCAAGGGCGGCACCATCGCGCCGATGGGCCTGCGCAAGGCCCTGCGCGCGCAGCAGATCGCGATGGAGAACAAGCTGCCGCTGGTGTCGCTGGTGGAATCGGGCGGCGCCAACCTGATGTACCAGAGCGAGATGTTCGTCGAGGGCGGCCGCGCCTTCGCCAACCAGGCGCGGCTGTCCGCGGCCGGCATCCCGCAGGTGGCGGTGGTGCATGGCTCGTCCACCGCCGGCGGCGCCTACCTGCCGGGCCTGTCGGACTACGTGGTGCTGGTGCGCGACCGCTCCAGCATCTTCCTGGCCGGCCCGCCGCTGGTGAAAGCCGCCATCGGCGAGGACGCGAGCGACGACGAGCTGGGCGGCGCGATGCTGCATGCCGAGACCACCGGCCTGGGCGAGTACCTGGCCGAGAACGACGCGCACGCCATCGCGCTGACGCGTGAACTGCTCGACAAGCTGAACTGGGACACCACGCCACCCTCGGCGCCGGCCAGCGTCCCCGCCCCGCTCTTCGATGCGGAAGAGCTGATGGGCCTGGTGCCCGCCGACGACCGCGAGCCCTACGACGTGCGCGAGGTCATCGCCCGCCTCGTCGACGGCTCGGACTTCCTCGAGTTCAAGGGCCCGTACGCGCCGGACACCGTCTGCGGCCATGCCCGCATCGAAGGCCGCCTGCTCGGCATCCTCGGCAACAACGGCCCGATCCAGCCGGCGGGCTCGACCAAGGCCGGGCAGTTCATCCAGCTGTGCGACCAGAGCGGCACCCCGCTCGTCTTCCTGCAGAACACCACCGGCTACATGGTGGGCCGCGAGGCCGAGCACGCCGGCGCCATCAAGCACGGCAGCAAGATGATCCAGGCCGTCGCCAATGCGCGGGTGCCGAAGTTCACCATCGTGCTGGGCGGCAGCTTCGGCGCAGGCAACTACGGCATGTGCGGCCGCGGCTTCGATCCGCGCTTCATCTTCAGCTGGCCCTCGGCCCGCGTGGCGGTGATGGGCGGCGCGCAAGCGGCGATGGTGATGGAGATCGTCAGCCGCGCCAAGCTGGAACGCGGCGGCTTGGCCGTCGATGACGAGGCGCTGAAGGCCATGAGCGACCAGCTGCGCCAGCGCATCGACCGCGAGTCGCACGTGCTCTTCGGCACCGCACGCCTGTGGGACGACGGCGTGATCGACCCGCGCGACACCCGTCGGGTGCTGGGCCTGTGCCTCGCGCTCGCGGCCGAATCCGAACAGCGCGTGCTGCGCCCCAACGCCTTCGGCGTCGCGCGGCTTTAGCGTCCAATGTGACTGGAGACATCCGATGAAGCTGACCCCTGAGCACCAGCAGATCGCGGACACGGTGACGAAGTTCGTCGACAAGGAAATCAACCCCCACGTGCCCGAGTGGGAAGCCGCCGAGCAGTACCCGGCGCACGAGGTCTTCAAGAAGCTCGGCGCTTTAGGCCTCCTGGGCATCAAGTACCCGGAGGAATACGGTGGCCTGGGCCTCGACTTCTCGTACTCGATGGTGATGGCCGAGGCGCTGGGCAGTTGCCACTGCGGCGGCGTGCCGATGTCCATCGGCGTGCACACCGACATGTGCACGCCGGCGCTGGCGCGTTTCGGCTCCGACGAACTGAGGCGCGAGTTCCTGGCACCGGCCATCGCCGGCGACGTGGTCGGCTGCGTGGCGGTCAGCGAGCCCGGCGGCGGGTCCGACGTGGCGGCGGTGAAGACCACCGCCAAGCCGGTCGACGGCGACTACGTGATCAACGGCAGCAAGATGTGGATCACCAACGGCCTGCAGGCCGACTGGTGCTGCCTGCTCGCCAACACCAGCGACGGACCGGTGCACAAGAACAAGAGCCTGATCATCGTGCCGATGGATGCGAAGGGCATCACGAAGCAGAAGATCAAGAAGATCGGCATGAACTCGTCGGACACGGCGCAGCTGTTCTTCGACAACGTGCGCGTGCCGCGGCGCAACGTGATCGGCCAGGAAGGCCTGGGCTTCACCTTCCAGATGATGCAGTTCCAGGAAGAGCGGCTGTGGGCCGCCGCCTCGGCGCTGCGCGGGCTGGACCGGCTGATCGACGCCACCATCGAGTACACCCGCGAACGCAAGGCCTTCGGCAAGGCCATCCTCGACAACCAGGTGGTGCACTTCCGGCTCGCGGAGCTGCGCACCGAGGTGGAATGCCTGCGCGCGCTGACCTGGAAGGCGGTTGAGCTGTACGTCGGCGGCAAGGACGTCACCAAGCTCGCCTCGATGGCCAAGCTGAAGACCGGCCGCCTATCGCGCGAAGTGGCTGACAGCTGCCTGCAGTACTGGGGCGGCATGGGCTTCACCTGGGACAACATCGTCTCCATGGCCTACCGCGACACGCGCCTGGGCTCCATCGGCGGCGGCGCGGACGAGGTGATGCTGGGCATCATCTGCAAGCTCGAAGGCACCCTGCCGAAAGGCGGCCACTGAGCATGGCGGCGACGGCGATGGAGACGCTGCTCGTCGAACGCGACGCGCCGCTCGGCGGCGCTTCGGATGCCACGCCGCTCGGCGGCGCTTCGGATGCCACGCCGCTCGGCGGCGCCTCGGATGCCACGCCGCTCGGCGGCGCCTCGGATGCCACGCCGCCCGGCGGCGCGTCGGACGCCACGCCGCAGCGCGGCGCCCGGGACGCCACCCCGCAGCGCGGCGTCTGGCGCATCACGCTGAACCGGCCCGAAAGCCGCAACGCCATGTCGCTGCAGATGGTGCGCGATCTGCGCACCGTGCTGACCGAAGCCCAGGCCTCGGCCGACGCGCGGGTGCTGGTGCTGCGCGGCGCAGGCGGGCATTTCTGCGCGGGCGGGGACGTCCGCGACATGGCCGCCGCGCGCGGCCGGGAGGCCGAATCGGCCGGCGCCCTGGCCGCCGTCAGCGCGGCCTTCGGCGAGCTGTGCGTCGCCTTCGCGTCGACCGGGCTGGCGGTGGTGGCCGTGGTGGAAGGCTCGGTGATGGGCGGCGGCCTCGGCCTGGCCTGCGTCGCCGACGTGGTGCTGGCCGCGCCCAGCGCCAGCTTCCGGCTGCCGGAGACCTCGCTGGGCGTGGTGCCGGCGCAGATCGCGCCTTTCCTGGTCGAGCGCCTGGGCTATGCCGAGGCCAAGCGCCTGGCCGTCACCGGTGCCCGGCTCGATGCCCGGGACGCGCTGGCGCTGCGGCTGGTGCATGAATTGCACGACGGCGCGGCGCTGGAGGCGGCGCTATCACGCGTGGTGAGCGACATCCTGCACTGCGCTCCCGGCGCCCTGGCCTCGACCAAGGCACTGCTGGCGCGCGCACGCTTCGAGTCACCCGGCGGCCTGGTGAACCATGCCGCCAGCGTGTTCGCCCGCGCCGCGCTCGGCTCGGAAGGCCTCGAAGGCACCAGCGCCTTCATGCAGAAGCGCAAACCGGCGTGGGCGCCGGCAGCGGAGCGGGATCATGTTTGACAAGTTCCTGATCGCCAACCGCGGGGACATCGGCCGCCAGGCCGCTGCGGCGAAGCCAGAACGCATGGTGCGCGCAGCGCACGCAGGCGATTTACCCGCGGGGCACGGTCGTGTTTAGCAGGATCCTCATCGCCAACCGCGGGGAAATCGCCTGCCGGGTGATCCGCAGCGCGCGGGCGCTGGGCTACCGCACCGTGGCGGTGTTCAGCGACGCCGATGCCGATGCGCCGCATGTGCACCAGGCCGACGAGGCGGTGCGGCTGGGGCCGGCGCCGGCGGCCGAGTCCTACCTGCGCATCGATGCGCTGATCACCGCTGCCCGCGCCACCGGCGCCGATGCGCTGCATCCCGGCTACGGCTTCCTGTCCGAACGCGCCGACTTCGCGCGTGCCTGCGCCGTGGCGGGCCTGGTCTTCATCGGCCCGCCGGCAGAGGCGATCGACGCGATGGGCGACAAGGCCCGCGCCAAGCGCCGCATGGCCGAGGCCGGCGTGCCCTGCGTGCCCGGCTACCTGGGTGAGGACCAGTCCGACGAGCGCCTGCGGCACGAAGCCCAGGCCCTGGGCTGGCCGCTGCTGGTCAAGGCCGTCGCCGGCGGCGGCGGGCGCGGCATGCGGCTGGTGCGGGGCGCGCCCGAGCTGCCCGCGGCACTGGCGGACGCGCGGCGCGAGGCCGGGAGCGCCTTCGGCGACGGGCGCCTGATGCTGGAGCGCCTGGTCGAGCGCGGCCGGCACGTCGAGATCCAGGTCTTCGCCGACCGCCACGGCCACGCCATCCACCTGGGCGAACGCGACTGCACGGCGCAGCGGCGCCGGCAGAAGCTGATCGAGGAATCGCCCTCGCCCATCATCACCGCCGGCCAGCGCGAGGCGATGGGCCGCGACGCGGTGGCGGCCGCTCATGCCGTCGGTTATGTCGGTGCCGGTACGGTGGAGTTCATCGTCGACCAGCGAGGCCGCCACTTCTTCCTCGAGATGAACACCCGGCTGCAGGTGGAGCACCCGGTCACCGAGGCCGTCACCGGGCTGGACCTGGTGGAGTGGCAATTGCGCGTGGCCGCCGGCGAACGCTTGCCGCTGCAACAGCACGAAGTCCGCTTCGCCGGCCATGCGATCGAGGCGCGGCTGTGTGCCGAAGACCCCTGCGACCAGTTCAGGCCGCAGACCGGCCGCGTGCTGCACTGGCAGCCGGCGGCCGCGCTGGCCGCGGCCAACCCGCCGGGGTGCCCGCCCTCGCTGCGCATCGACGACGGCATCGCCGAAGGCAGCGAGATCGGACCGCACTACGACGCGATGGTGGCCAAGCTGATCGTGCACGGCCGCGACCGCGGCGACGCCATCCGCCGCCTGGTCGCCGCCCTGGAGGACGCGCCGCTCATCGGCCCACGCACGAACGCCCGCTTTCTGCGCGAGCTGCTGCAGCACGAGGACTTCCGCCGCGGCGCGCTGCACACCGGGCTCATCGACGACTGGGCCACCAGCGGCCACCCGCTGCTGCAGCGCCCGCAGCCCGATGACGAGGCATGGCTCGCGGCGGCGCTGCTCACCACGGCCCGCGCGCCGGCGGCGCTGCGCAGCGCCGGCGTGGCCTCCTTCGGCCTCACGCTGCGGTGCGGCGAGCGAACCCGCACGATGCGCGTGGCGCCGGCGGCAGACGGATCGGCCCAGGTCACGCTGGATGGCCGGGTGCACGGCGTCCGTCTCGTCCGGCGCACAGGCAGCGTGGCCTGGGTGGAGCACGCCGGCGTGCGCCGCCGCTGGCATGCCGTGGAGGAGCCGCCGCGGGGCCGCGCGCCCGCCACGCTGCACCTGGTGCGCGAGGCCGCGTCCTTTGGCTTTTATGAACCCTCGCCGGTTCCGGACGCCGCCGCGGCCGACGACCCGCGCCAGGCCCGCGCGCCGGTGGCTGGCCTGGTCGCGCAGCTGCTGGTCAAGCCCGGCGACCGGGTCGAGGCCGGCCAGCCGCTGGCCAGCATCGAGGCCATGAAGATGGAGATGTGGCTGCACGCCGGGGCCGCCGGCACCGTGGCCGCGGTGCATGCCGCGCCGCGCGAGGCGGTGCGCGCCGGCGCGCTGCTGGTCGAACTTGCACTGGAAACGCCATGAATGCCGACAAGGCCATCCTGACCTGCGCCCTCACCGGCGTGCTGACCGACCCGAAGCAGCACCCCGTGCCCGTGACGCCCGCGCAGATGGCGGCCGAGGCGCGCGACGCCTTCCATGCCGGCGCCGCCATCATGCACGTGCACCTGCGCCAGCAGGGCGAGGGCAAGGGCCACCTGCCGAGCTGGGATCCCGACCTGGCCGAAGCGGTGTGCCAGGCCATCCGCGATGCCTGCCCCGGCGTCATCATCAACCTGACCACCGGCGTCATCGGCCCGGACATCAGCGGCCCCGCGGCCTGCATCCGCCGCGTGAAGCCGGAGATCGCCGCCTGCAACGCCGGCAGCCTGAACTACCTGAAGCTGCGCGAAGACGGCCGCTGGGCCTGGCCGCCGATGGTCTTCGACAACCCGGTGGCCAAGGTGCAGGCCATGCTGGACGTGATGGCCGAGGCCGGCACCCACCCCGAGTTCGAATGCTTCGACGTCGGCATCGTGCGCTCGGTGGGCATGTACCTGAAGGCCGGGATGTTCAGCGGTCTGCCCGAGTACAACTTCGTGATGGGCGTGGCCTCCGGCATGCCTTGCGATGCCGAGTTGCTCCAGTGGCTTCCGAAGTACGTGGTGTCCCGTGGGAATCCGGCCCCCGGCACACCGGGGCCGCTCCCCAAGGGTGCCGAGGCGCCCCGGAAGCGGACCGACGACGCCATGGGCGCCGTGTGGCAAGCCACGCTGATCGGCCGGGCCGAGATCTGGCCTCTGCACCAGCGCGTGGCCGAGCTGGGCGGCATGCTGCGCACCGGGCTGGAGGACAGCTTCTACCTGCCGGGCGGCGAACGCGCCGCCGGCAACGGCCCGATGATCGAAGCGCTGGCGCAGTGCGCGCGCCGCGCCGGCCGCGAAATCGCGTCGCCGGCCGAGGCGCGGGCCCGCCTGGGCCTGCCCGCCGCAGCCTGAGAGAAGCACTGAACGAATCGGCCACACCCTCTCGGGGGGGGCGCCGGTCTCATGCGCGGCCCGGGACCTGACGCAGCGCCGTAACCACCACTTCCTCACGCCCGGCCTGCCGACCCCCTGAACGCGGTGGCCGGCCAGCTGGCCGCTGACAACAAATGAAATGCCGCCAGCGCCCGGCGCGCCTAGCTTCCGCCCCGGCTCTCGGCCGCGGGGTGCGGCCAAGCCGTGTGAATCGGTCTCGCGACCACAACCATCGGAAGCATCAACCCATGCCGAACGTCCCCGGTGCCGTAATTTCCTGGACCTTGCGCCTGGCCGCCACGGCCGCCACGCTGCTGGTGCCGCCCGCCGCGCACGCGCAGGTGCCGCCCCCAGGCCTCATCCACCACTGGGCCTTCGACGAAGGCGCGGGCGCGCTGGCCGCCGACGCGGTGGGCGGCGCGCCCGGCAGCGTGACCGCAGCCTGGACCGCGGGCAAGCTCGGCCAGGCGCTGGCCTTCAACGGCAGCGCCGGCGGCTACGTGTCGCTGGGCACGTTCTCGGACGTGCGAGGCACGCGCAGCGTGGCGATGTGGCTGCGGCCGGGCAGCCTGACGGGCACGCGCCACCTGTTCGTCGCCGGCGCCTCCGCCGACGCCGACCACCTGCAGGTGTCGCTGGTGGGCGGCCGCCCGCTGGCATCCGCACGCGCCCGGTATGGCAGCGGGCAGAAGCGTTCGTCCCGGCTGCTCTCGTCCGACACCTGGCACCACCTGGTGATCGTCAAGTCGGCCGGCGTCATCGAGCGCGTCTACGTCGATGGCGCGGACGTGACGACCGCCGCCTCGGACTACAGCGGCACCGGCGGCAGCGCCGCGATCGGCGGCTATGCGCGGGCCGGCAGCTTCGTCGGACTGATCGACGATGTCCGCGTGTACGACCGGGCCCTGTCCGCCGCCGAGGTGCAGGCCCTGCACGGCGGTGACGGCGGCACCCCGGCGCGCCCGGTGCTGACGGCCATGGTGAGCGGCCCCGGCAGCATCGTTTCCAGCCCGGCGGGCATCCAGTGCGGCAGCACGTGTTCGCAGGCCTTCGATGCCGGCACGCTGGTGACGCTGACGGCGCAGCCGGCCGCGGGCGCCGTCTTCAACGGCTGGAGCCTGTGCGCAGGCACCGGCAGCTGCCAGGTGACGATGGACGCGGCCAGGAGCATCACGGCCACCTTCACCGGGGCCACCGGTCCCACGGCCACCCTGGAGGCCAACCCGGCCCGCATCGCACCCGGCCAGTCGTCGGTGCTCAGCTGGTCGTCCACCAACGCCACGTCCTGCACCGCGGGCGGGGGATGGAGCGGCCGCGGCGGCCCCAGCGGCAGCGCCACGGTCAGGCCGTCGTCGACCACGACCTACACGGCCACCTGCAGCGGCGGCAGCGGCTCGGCGACGGCCAGTGCCACGGTGACGGTGGAAGCACCCGCCGAAGCGGGCCTGTGCACCGGCCTGGTCCAGGACACGCTGGCGCGGCCGATGCCCGCGCTGGCCAAGCCGGCGAAGGGCCAGGCGGTGACCGATCCGGTGTTCGGCACGCGCATCGTGCGGGTGACCGACGTGCAGGCCGACTTCGCCTCGAAGATCGCCAAGCCCGCCTACTCGACCATGCCGGCCTGGAACCTCGACGAACGTTATCTGCTGCTGTACGTCACCTCCGGCCCCGGCACCGGCCACCACCTGTTCGATGGCCGCAGCTACCAGTACCTGCGCAAGCTGGACATCAAGCCGACCGACATCGAGCACGTCGCCTGGTCGGCCAAGGACCCGGAGGTGCTCTACTTCACCCACGCCTGGGAGCAGTCCGGCACCTCGCTGCGCCAACTGGTGAAGTACACGGTGAACACGAACCACAAGGAGGTGGTCTACGACATCCCTGACGCCGCCTCCCCCGATGCCTACAAGGTGGACATGGGTGGCGATCCCATCTTCAGCAGCTGGGACAGCGACCTCTTCGGCCTGCGCCGCCGCGGCCTGGACGCCGCGCGCACGGACACCGGCTTCACCTTCCGGCTGTCTACGCGCACCGAGGGGCCGCGCCGCGTCGGCGGGGCGCCGCAGATCGCCCCCTCGGGCACGGTATACCTGTTCGGCCAGGACGTGGTGGACGCCGCCACGCACACCCGCCTGCGCGGCATGAAGTCCGATACGCGTGAGCACGGCGACATCACCCGCCTGGCCAACGGCCAGGACGTGTGGGTGTCGACACAGTTCGACGTGGCGCCTTACGGCACGCTGATCGCCGAGAACCTGCAAACCGGCGTCGTGACCGAATTGATCGGGCAGAAGACCGGCTACCCCTACCCGCCCAGCGGCACGCACCTGTCGGGCCACGCATTCCGGCAGCCGGGCTGGGTGGCCGTGTCGGTCACCGGCAACCGCCTGGGCCAGAACCTGCTGGACCAGGAGCTGCTGCTCGCGGACCTGAACAACGGCCGCGTCTGCCGCGTGGCGCACCACCGCTCGACCGGCGGCTCAGGGCCCCACGGCTACTGGGCGGAGCCGCACGTCAACATCTCGCCCAGCGGGACGCGCCTGCTCTTCGGCAGCGACTGGAGCGGCGGCGCGAGCGTGGACGCCTACGTGGTGGAGCTGCCCAGCCACCGGTAGCCGCGGCTCGGCCAGGCCGCTCGAGGCTCAGCCCTTCTGGCCGGAGAACATCGCCTTCGCGCGGCGCTCGATCTCGTCCGGCGCCACGTCCTCGATGTGGGTGGCGATGGCCCACTTGTGGCCGAAGGGGTCGGTGATGTTGCCGCAGCGGTCGCCGTAGAACTGGTCGGCCGCCGGCATCGTGACCGTGGCGCCGGCCTGCTCGGCGGCCTTCATCACCGCATCGACGTCCGGCACGTACAGCATGATGGAGCTGCCGCTGTCGCCGATGGTCTTCGGGCTGCGGGCGTTCCATTCGGGGTTCTCGTCGTGCAGCATGATCACCGAGCCGCCGATGCGGATCTCGGCATGCACGACCTTGCCGTCGGGGCTGTTCATGCGCATCACTTCTTCGGCGCCGAAGGCCTTCTTGTAGAACGCGATGGCGTCGGAGGCGCCGCTGATGGTGATGTACGGCGTGACGCTGGAATAGCCTTCGGGGATCGGGGAAACCTTCTTGGTCATGGCGGGTGCTTTCCGGGGCCGGGCTGCAAGGGGCGGCTCCGCTGCGCCGGCCCGGGCGCGGTGCGAAGCCGAGAGGATGGCAGCCACGGGCGCGGCAATCGCCGCGCCCACGCGCCGCCAAAACACTGGATGAATATCCAGTCTAGGCGGCGCGCCGCGCCACCGCAAGTGCGCCCGACGGCGACATGGTTTCAGCCCTCGACCACGCCATGACGGGCCCAGTAGCCGGGCGCCGGCTCGACCTGCTCGACGACGTCCAGCACCAGTCCCGCCGGATCGCGCACCTGGAAGCGCAGCTGGCCCCAGGGCTCTCGCGTGAGCGGGTGGGCCAGAGCCACGCCTGCCGCCCCCAGGCGCTCGGCCTCAGCCGCGGCATCGTCGGTCTGCAGGGTCAGCAACAGGCCCTGGCCGCTGAAGACCTCGGGGCCGGGCGGGCGCGAGGGATGGTCGGGCGTCATGAAGGCGAGCGAGACCGTGCCTTCTTCCGCGCCGCGCGCGAGCAGCACGAACCAGGAGGCCTCGAAGACCACCTCGAAGCCGAAGTGGCGCTGGTGGAAGTCGCGGCACGCGGCCAGGTGGGGCGTGGTCACGAGCGGGTAGGCACTGAGCAGGCGGGGGATGGTCATGAAGAGGCTCCAGGCGGGGGCTGCGCCGGTGCTGCCGGTGCGGCGCATGGTTGACCGGCGGATGGTTAACGGGGGATGGTTGACCGGCGGCGACGTTACATACAGACTGTATGTTTGAACGATGCTAGATACGTACAGCCTGTATGTCAAAGCCGCGATCCCGCATCCCCCTGGCCAGCGCGTTGGCCCTCCCCGCCGAGCCGCCACCGGTCGGCAACCGCCGCATCGAGCAGGGCCTGCAGTCGCGCGCACGGCTGGTGGCCGAGGCCCGCCGCCTGTTCGAGCGCGACGGCTACGCCGCCACGTCGACCGAAGCGCTGCTGGCCGCCACCGGGCTGACGCGCGGCGCGCTGTACCACCACTTCCGGGACAAGAAGGACCTCTTCGTCGCCGTCTGCGACAGCGTGCACGCGGAACTGGCCCAGGCCATCGAGTCGGCCACCGCAGGCATCGCCGATCCCCAGGCGCAGCTGCTCGCCGGCTCGCTGGCGTGGATCGAGGCGGTGTCCGCGCCCGGCGCGCGCCAGGTGCTGCTCATCGACGCCCCCGCCGTGCTGGGCGCCGCCGAGTGGCAGGCCCTGGACGAGCGCCACGGCTTCCGCCTGTTGCGCGAGGCCGTGCTGCAGATCGTGCAGCCCGAAGGCAGCGCGGAAGAACGCCGCGCCGACGCGCTGGCCGCAGCGCTGAACGGCGCCATCAATGCGCTGGTGCATTGGCGAGCCCGGCACGATGGACCGGCTTCCCGCCCGGCCTTGCAGGCCGCACTGCAGCAGGTGTGCGCCGCCGTGCTGAAGCCCCGCACGCCGCCGCCGGCGAAGCGGCCGGCGACAATCCGCCGCACCGCCCGAATCCGCTCGGCATGAGCCCGGCCCGCTGCCGCGAGGCAGTGGGCAAGCACCGGGCGCCCGCCCGACTCCAGCCATGACCATCCCCCGCACCGCGCCCGCGGAGGCCCTGCCCCAGTTCATCGACCGCCTGCTGCTGGCCCTGGCCGACGGCCGGCTGCTGAAAGGCTCGCTCGCGAAGTACCGCGGTCCGCAGGCCGACCTGCAGCGCATGCTGCTGCGGCCCGTCACGCTGCGCGGCGAACGCTGCCTGCAGCTGGTCTTCCGCCACCAGAGCCGCGACATCACGAAGAACCACGGCGCCGCGGAGCTGCCCGCGGTGCTGGGCGAGCTGCTCGGGCCGGCGGCCTTCCGCCACGCCCACCTGCACCTGGCTGACGGCGAGATCGAGCTGGTCGTCACGCAGCGCGGCCAGGCCAGCCTGCATGCCCGCGCCGCGGGCGTGCCCGGCAGCGGGGACCCGGCCATGCCGAGCGCCGGCCCGGCCACGGCCCCGCCGGCCACTGCGGCCCACAACCGCGAAAAGCAGCGCTGGCTGACGCTGGACCGCCCCTTCCTGGCCGAGCTGGGCGTCACCGACGAGCGCCGCCAGCTGGTGCCCGCGATGGCCCGCAAGTGGAAGCAGATCAACAAGTTCATCGAGGTCTTCGCGCACGCACTGGCCGACTCGCCGCTGGCGGACGCCCCGGCGCTGCGCATCATCGACTTCGGCAGCGGCAAGGGCTACCTCACCTTCGCCATCCACGACTGGCTGCGTCATTCGCGCGCCATCGCCGCGGAGGTCACCGGCGTCGAGCTGCGGCCCGACATGGTGGCGCTGTGCAACGCGGCGATCGACAAGCTGGGCCTCGGAGGCCTGCGCATGCAGCAGGGCGACGTGCGCCACTGGCAGCCGCAGGCGCTGGACGTGATGATCGCGCTGCACGCCTGCGACACCGCGACCGACTTCGCGATCGACCTCGGCCTGCGCGGCGGCGCGCAGATCATCCTGTGCTCGCCCTGCTGCCACAAGGAGGTGCGGCCGCAGCTGCTGCAGCCGCACCCGCTGAAGCCCATCCTGCAGCACGGCGTGCACCTGGGCCAGCAGGCCGAAATGCTGACCGACGGCCTGCGCGCGCTGTGGCTGGAAGCCTGCGGCTACGACACCAAGGTGTTCGAGTTCGTCTCGCTGGAGCACACCAACAAGAACAAGATGATCCTGGCGGTCAAGCGGCGGTCGCCGAAGCCGGCTGCGGCGGTGCTGCAGCAGATCGACGAGGTCAAGCACTTCTACGGCATCCGCGAGCAATGCCTTGAAACGCTGCTGCGCCAGCGCCACGCGCTTCCCGCCTGAACGCCCTCCCCCGGGATCGGTGGCGCCAGCGCGGAAGGACCGCACTTGCCTGACCGTGCCCGAACGCATGCCGGGCGCCGTTTGATCGGCGCAAGCCGCGGGGCGGGCCGAACCTTCAGCCGCCCAGGATCTCGCGCTGCAGCTTCTTGCTGAGGCCGGCCAGCACCAGCGCGTGCGATCGCTCGACCAGCGCCTTCAGGTCCGCCAGCGGCAGCGCCTTCGGGTCCTGCAGCTGCACCCATTTCACACGGGCCAGGTAGGGCGCGGGCGCGAGGCCGGGCAGGCCGCTCAGCTCGAGGAAGCGGTGCTCGTCGACCTTGAAGGAGCAGGTCTTCCAGGCGCCCGGCTCCGGACCTCCGGCCAGGAACATCTTGGCGCCGACCGAGGCCACCCACACGGACTCCCACTTGACGTCCGTCGTCGCGCCGCGCAGCCCGGCGGCGTGTTTCTTCAATGCGGCAAAGCTCATCGTTCGTGTTCGTCAGCTCGTACTAGAAGATCCCCAGCGCCAGCCCGGCCGCCAGCGCCGCCCCCAGGTCGGCGCAGCGCGACAGGTCGGCCTGGCCGATCACTTTGGGCGCCAGAATGCGCTCCGGTGTCTGCGCCTCGGTGCAGACGATGATGCCTTCGGCCGCGCACTTCAGGCGCCAGCCGGTGGCGATGCGATCGATCTGGCGCAGCGCGTTGCGGCCGTCGCTGCCGGCACAGACCATCGCGGCATAGGGGCGGCCGTTGATGCGGTCGAGCACGGCGTAGTAGCAGCGGTCGAAGAAGTCCTTCATCAGCCCGGACATCGCCGCCAGGTTCTCCGGCGTCGCGAACAGGTAGCCGTCGGCGGCCAGCACGTCGGCGGGGCCCGCGTCGGGCGCCCGCAGCAGACGCACGTCGACCTCGGGTTCCGCGCGTGCCGCGGCTGCCGCCGCCTCGGCCATCTGGCGCGTGCCGCCGGTCATCGTGTGGTGCACGATCAGCAGGCACTTCATGGGCCGTCCGCCATGAATTCGCCGATCAGCCGGTGGAAATGATGGACGCCCACTTCACGCGTTGGCGAGTAGCGCCCGCCGCGGTAGAAGCGCGAGCGCACGCCGCGCTGCACCTGCACCACCACCGCCTCGTCCTCCATCTCCACCCGGTCCAGGTCGCCGCCGGCGCCGCGCCCCAGCTGCGACGGATCGCCGACGAAGCTGCGGAAGATCACCCGCGTGCGCGTGGACGACAGCGGCTGGACCTGGTTCAGCGACAGGCCCCAGGGGTAGAAGTTCAGCATCAGGTTCGGGAACACCCACCAGTAGTACGCGGCCACGGCCTGGTCCTGGTCCGGCGAGCCGGCGGGCAAGGCAAAGGCCGGCTCGCCGGGCTTGGCCAGGGCCAGCTGCAGGTTGGCGTAGCGCCCCAGCTCGTAGCGGTATTGGCCGAAGTCCAGCGTCTCCATCAGCCCGGCATGCAGGAAGGGGATGTGCAGGCCCTCGAGGTAGTTCTCGACGTACAGCGCCCAGTGCGCGTCGAACTCGAAGCTGCGGTCGCGCGACGGATCGTGCCGCAGCGACGCGATCGGCAGCCCGCCGACGCGGGCCTGCACCTCGGCGAAGAAGGCCTCGAAGGGCGCGACCGGATGCACGGCGGCGAAGCCCTGGCCATGGAAGTCGGCGAAGGGCACCTGCGGCAGGTCGTCGGCCGGCGACGGAAAGTCCAGCGCCTGCTGGAACTCCGGCATGAAGCTCATGCGCCCCGCCAGGTCGAAGCGCCGCGAGTGGTAGCCGCAGCGGATCTGCTCGGCCGCGCAGGCCTCGTGCACCAGCAGGTTGCCGCGGTGGGTGCAGACGTTGGACAGGCAGCGCAGCATGCCGGCGCGGTCGCGCGCCAGCAGCAGCGGCTCGTCCAGGCCGCCCGGCAGCAGGCAGCGCGGCGACAGGCGCCCCGGCGCCGTCACGTCGTCCAGCGGGCCGATCCATTGCCAGCTGCGCGCGAACACCCGCTCCATTGCTTCGGCAAACGCTTCCTCGCTGCGGTAGAAGGCCGCGTCCAGCGTCGCGGCCGATCGCACGTCTGCTGCCACCTGCCAGGTTGCCATGCCGTCCCCATCCGGTTGCGGAACACCGCGCCGCACTGTAAGTGCGGCCGCCTGGCGCTGTGGCTCATGGCGTGATCTACCATCGGCGGAAGGGTCGAAAGGGGGTCTGGGATAGATGGCTCACGTCATGAGCTACCTCGCACTGAGACTGGCACCGCCGAGGACGTCTCGGTGCCTCGCTGGAGACCCGCATGTCGCAAGCCGCCTTCCTGTTCGAAGCCCCCGCCGCTCCGGCCGCCGCACGGGCCGCACGTCCGGCGCCCGCGGCGCGCCGCCACCAGCCCCAGGGCGTCGACGACGTCGGCTTCGAGATCGGCTGGGACTTCGCCCGCCACCGCCTGACGCCGCCGGTGGCCCACCTGCACGCTGACAACCCGGTGCGCCAGGGCTGGAGCGCGGCACGGGTGGTGTTCGGCCACCGCACCCTGCGGCCGAGCCTGGCGGTGCGGCAATGGCTGGAGCTGCGCCTGGCGGCCTGGCAGCGCGGCCGCGCCTTCGAGAGCGTGCAGGTCACGCCGCACTTCATCGGCCAGCTGCAGGTGCCGCAGTGCCCGGTGACCGGCACCGCGCTGGCCGGCGGCGATGCGCTGGCGCAATCGGCTCATCCGCCGCTGCCGGCGCGCCTGAACCAGCAGGCCGCCTACGCCGCCGGCAACCTGGCGATGCTGTCGGAAGCGGCGCGCGCCGCCGCCGAAGGCCTGGACTGGAGCCAGGCGCTGGAACAGGCCGAGCAGGCGGAAGCCGCCGGCGAAGCGACCCGCCGCGGCCTGACGGCCCCGCAATGGCGGCGCCTGGCCGGGCTGATGAGCCTGGCAACGCCGCTGGACCATGCCCGCGCGGCCACCCTGCCCCTGCTGGTGCTGCCGCCGAACCGGGTGCGGGTGCTGAACCCGGTGCAGGCGCTGCAGGTGATGCTGACGCTGCAGTTCTGCCAGGCCGGCTACGCGCGGCGACTGGTCGCGCTGGCCGCGCTGATGCCGAGCAGCGAGCTGCGGCAGGCCTTCCAGGTCTTCATGCACACGCTGCTGGCGCGCCGCCTGGCCGCCGGCGCGGCGATCGACGCACCGGCGATGCGCGCCGCGATGGAACAGGCCTGGGCCGATGCCCTGGTGCAGCGCCGCTGGCAACGGCTGGCCACGCGCCTGACCGCGGCCGATTGCGAACAGCTGCTGCTGCGCGCCGCCCGCCGCGGCCTGGTCGGCCCCAGCCAGCGCTGGCAAGCGCCGGAAGCGGCGGTGGAAGGCTGGGCGCTGGACCGGGCCGGCCGGGCGTCCGGGGAGCCGGCCGCGAATCAGTCGGCGATTTCGGCGACGGAGGGCGTGGTGTCGGCGAACGCGATGTCGCACTGAGCCACGCCGCCGGCCGGTCCGCCGCCCGCCGGCAGCGCGCGCAGCCGCGGTTCGCAGTAGGCGGCCAACTGCTGCACGCTCAGCGGCAGCTGGCCACCGCAATAGGCCAGCGCCGGGCCGAGGCTGGTCCCGACGCATTCCAGCGCCGCCGGGGTCGGGTCGATCTGGTAGACGGCGTTGTGGCAACGCAGCATCGCCGCCGTCGGCCGCTGGCTCTGCCCGGCCACCGCCATCGCGGCGACAAGCGACTGCACCAGCGCATCGCCGCGCAGCTGGCGCTGCCAGTGGTCGAGGTCGTGCGACCGCCGGTCGGCGCTGCGGTCGAGCACGCAGATCAGGCCGTTGCCGTGTTCGAACACGCCGTCGGGGTGGGCGACGAGGCTGGCCAGCGTGTACTGGCCGCGCTCGCCCTGCGCATGCAGCGCCGTGGGCCGGTCGGGCACCAGCAGCGGCAGGAGGCGGTCGATCCAGTCGGCGGCGGCATTGGCGCGCTCGGCATCGAAGAAGTGCACGCGCACGCGCATGCCCAGCAGCTCCTGCTCGTCGTCCCAGCGCAGCGCGCGGTCGGTCGCGGCGGTCATCGCTCGTTCCTCCAGGGGGGTTCAGCGTGCCGGCGCGGCAGATACGCCGGCCGAAGTGGTGGGCGCGGCGCCATGCATCGCCGAGCTGACCCACCACGCGGAGGTCAACGCGAACAGCAGCACCGCCGCGCAGGCCACGTGCACGCCCAGGGTGGCGCGGCGCACCGGGGCGCCGGCGTCGGGCACGACCCAGGTTTGCGCAGCGCGCCCGTCGGCTCCCGCCGGAGCAGGGGAGTGCGCGGCGCGCTGCGCCTCGGCGGCGTCCACCAGCACCCAGCGCAGCCCGGACACGCCGCTGCGCTCCACCGTCGCCGCGATCTGCACCTGGATCATCTGTCAGCTCCCTCGTTGGTCCTGCGGCACCGCCTGCCCGCGGCGCCAGCGCGACTGTGTTCTACCGGCGGCATGTGGCATGGCCTTGACCGCCGGGTCAGCGTGACAAACCACCGAATGCGCTGACCGATGCCACCGCCGGGGGTGCCGAGTCCTCCTCGGCCTGGGCCGCCCGGCCGCGCAGGCGCGCCGCCAGGTCCAAGGGCAGGTGGTGCTCGAAGGCCAGGCGCAGCCAGGTGCTGGCGGCACCGCCCAGGAATCCGAATGCGCCGAAGACGAAGCCGATCGAGCCCACGTCCTCGACGTGGCGGAACAGGCCCAGTCCGATGGCGGCGAACGCGCAGGCCCAGCCCAGGCCGGCCAGCACAACCAGGAAGACGTGGGGGGTCAAGCGGTTCATCCACCAGGTTTCGGCAGGCAGGCCCGAGTCTTGAGCGCAGCCGGCCGGCGCCGGCGCCGGCCCCGCCATGCACGCGAAGCCGCCGGCGCCCTCGCGCCCCGGCCGCCCCAGCGCCCCGCCCCCCGGCACGGCGTCCCGCCGGCCGAGGCTATGCTTCGCGCCCATGTCCACACCCCCTCCCGCGGTCCGCAGCAGCGCGGAACAGACCCGGCTCGATGCCGAGCTGGTCGCGCTGATCGAGCACAAGATCACGTTCAACCAGGTGCTGGGACTGAAGGTTCAGCAGCTGCGGCCGGACTTCCTGGTGCGCTTCGACATGCGCCCCGAACTGGTCGGCCATGCGCACTACGGCCGGCTGCACGGCGGCGTGATCTCCGCCACGCTGGATGCGATGGGCGGCTGCGCGCTGATGCTGGCGATCGCCGACAAGCATGCCGCCGAGACCACCGAGCAGGTGATGCACCGCTTCGTCAAGATGGGCACGATCGACCTGCGGGTGGACTACCTGCGCCAAGGCGTCGGCGAGCACTTCGTCGCCAGCGCCGAGGTCATGCGCCTGGGCGGCCGCGTCGGCTCCACGCAGATGCGCCTGCACAACGACGAAGGCACCCTGATCGCGACCGCGGCGGCAGCCTACATCGTCAGCTGACCGTTCCTTCCCGATGCCCGATCCGATGCGCGCCCCCCTGCTCCGCACCGCCCTCGCCGCCGGCCTGCTGGCCGCCCACCTCGCCGTTCCCGCGCAGCGCGGCGACGTTCCCTCGCGCCCGGTCGCGCCACGCGGCCCCCTGACCGCGGAAGAGCTGGCCAACGTCGACGTCTTCAAGCGCCTGTCGCCCTCGGTGGTGCACATCACCACGCTTGAGGTGGCGCGCGACTTCTTCTCGCGCAGCGTGCAGCAGGTGCCGCGCGGCACCGGCACCGGCTTCGTCTGGGACCACCAGGGCCACGTCGTCACCAACTTCCACGTCATCCAGGGCGGTGACGCCGCGCGGGTGACCCTGGCCGACCAGAGCACGCACCGGGCGACGCTGGTCGGCGCCTTCCCCGACCGCGACCTGGCGGTGCTGAAGATCAACCTGCCGCGCGAGAAGCTGCAACCCATTCCGGTCGGCACCAGCCGCGACCTGCAGGTGGGGCAGAAGGTCTACGCCATCGGCAACCCCTTCGGCCTGGACCAGACGCTGACCACCGGCATCGTCAGCGCGCTGAACCGCGAGATCGACTCGGTGAACCAGCGCACCATCCGCGGCGTGATCCAGACCGACGCGGCGATCAACCCCGGCAATTCCGGCGGGCCGCTGCTCGATTCCGCGGGCCGGCTGATCGGCGTCAACACGGCGATCTACAGCCCCTCGGGCGCCAGCGCCGGCATCGGTTTCGCGATTCCGGTCGACGAGGTCAACCGCATCGTGCCGCGCCTGATCAAGGACGGCCGCATCACGCGGCCCGCGCTGGGCGTGTCCGCCATGCCGGAGCAGGTCCAGCGCGCGCTGCGCCTGCCCGATGGCGTGGCGCTGCTGCAGGTGACACCCCGCGGCCCCGCCGAGCGCGCCGGGTTGCATCCGTTCCGCCGCGCGGCTGACGGCAGCATCGTGCACGGCGACATCATCACCGCCATCAACGACGAGGCGGTCCAGAACCTGGACGACATGCTGACCGCGCTGGAGAAGCACCAGCCCGGCGAGACGGTGACGCTGACGGTGGTGCGCAACGGCCGCTCGCGCAAGGTCAGTGCGGCGCTGGCCGGCACGGACTAGGAGCCTGCGCGGCAGGGATCGGGGCGCGCGCGCACGCCGGGCCGCGGCTCGTTACTTCCCGGGTGATCGCGCCACGGGCCCAGCCGGCTTATCGTCGTCGCCTGCGTGACGGACAAGCGTCGCTGATTCCGCGACAACCGTCGGCCGCATCGGTGCGCCCCCAAGGACTCGGCAGGCCGGGTCGCCCCCGCCAAAGGGTCGGGGAGCCGCGTCGGAGCGGCCCTTCGACGCCCCTGGGAGACCCGCGCATGACGACCACCAGCACCGCCACCCGCCACTACCGCATCTGCCCGCTGTGCGAGGCCTGCTGCGGCCTCGAAGTGCGCACCGAGGGCCGCCAGGTCGTGTCCATCCGTGGCATGGACAGCGATCCCTTCAGCCGCGGCTACCTGTGCCCGAAGGCTGTGGCGCTGAAGGACCTGCACGAGGATCCCGACCGGCTGCGCCAGCCGCTGGCCAAGCGCGGCGGCCGCCACGTGCCGGTGAGCTGGGACGAGGCCTTCGCCGAGATCGAGCGCCGCCTGCCGCCGCTCATGGCCACGCACGGCCGCGATGCGGTCGCGCTGTCGATCGGCAACCCCAGCGCCCACAAATTCGGCCTGCAGCTGTACTTCCAGCGCCTGGCGCGGGCGCTGGGCACGAAGAACAACTACTCGGCCAGCACGCTGGACCAGATGCCCAAGCACCTGCAAGCCGGCCTGATGTTCGGCCATGCGCTGAGCTTCCCGGTGCCGGACATCAGCCGCACGAACTGGATGCTGGTGCTGGGCGCCAACCCCGCCGCCAGCAACGGCAGCCTGTGGACGGTGCCCGACTTCCGCGGCAAGGCGAAGGCGCTGCGCGCCCGCGGCGGCAAGCTGGTGGTCATCGACCCGCGCCGCACGGAGACCGCCGAGCTGGCCGACGCCCACCACTTCATCCGCCCCGGCACCGACGTGCACCTGCTCGCCGCGATGCTGCACACGCTGTTCGGCGAAGGCCTCGTGCGCCTGGGCGCGGTGGAGCCGCACGTGCGCGGGCTGGACGCGCTGCGCGAGGCCATCGCCCCGTTCACGCCCGAACGCGCGGCTGCCCGCTGCGGCCTGGCCGCGGACACCATCCGCGCGCTGGCCCGGGATTTCGCCGCGGCCGAGCGCGCCGTGGTCTACGGGCGCCTGGGCACCTGCACGCAGGCCTTCGGCACGCTGACCCAGTGGCTGATCGACGCGCTGAACATCGTCACCGGCCGCCTCGACAGCCCCGGCGGCGCGATGTTCCCGAAAGCGCCCGCCTTCGCCGCCAACACGATGGGCCCGCCCGGGCGTGGCCGCGGCATGGCGACGGGCCGGCACCGCAGCCGCGTCAGCGGTTCGCCCGAGGTGCTGGGCGAACTGCCGATGGTGCGCCTGGCCGAGGAGATCGAGACCCCCGGCGCCGGCCAGGTGCGGGCGCTGATCACGCTGGCCAGCAACCCGGTGCTGTCGGCGCCGAACGGACCGCGGCTGTCCGCCGCGCTCGACCGGCTGGACTTCATGCTCAGCCTGGACATCTACCTCAACGAGACCACCCGCCATGCCGACGTGATCCTGCCGGGCCTGTCGCCGCTGGAGGACAGCCACTACGACATCGCCTTCCCGCAGTTCTCGTGGCGCAACCAGGCGCGCTACAGCGCCCCCGTCTTCGCGCCGGCCGAAGGCCAGCCGCCCGAGTGGCAGAGCCTGCTGCGCCTGCTCGCCATCGTGAAGGGCCGCGGTGCCCAGGCCGACCTGCAGGCACTGGACGACGAACTGCTGGCCGAGGACGTGCGCCGCCTGGCCGGTGACGCCGCCCGCCACCAGGCGGACACGATGATCGCCGCCGTCTCGCGCTGGCAGGGCCCCGAGCGGCTGCTGGACCTGGCGCTGCGGTCCGGCCCCTACGGCGACCGCTTCGGCCTGAAGCCCGAGGGCCTGAACCTGGCCCGGCTGATGGACGCGGAAGCCGGCATCGACCTGGGCGAGCTGCAGCCGCGCATTCCCGAGCTGCTGCGCACCCCCAGCGGCTGCGTCGAGCTGGCGCCCGAGCCGCTGCTGGCCGACCTGCCGCGCGCCGTGGCCGACCTGGAAGCCGCGCCGGCGCCGCTGCAGATCATCGGCCGCCGCGACGTGCGGTCGAACAACAGCTGGATGCACAACCTGCCGCTGCTGGCGAAAGGCCCCGAGCGCTGCACGCTGCTGGTGCACCCGCAGGACGCCGCCCGCCTGGGCCTGGCCGCCGGCAGCCGCGCCCGCGTGCAGCGCGACGGCCGCGAAGTGCAGGCGCCGGTGGAATTGAGCGAGGCGATGATGCCCGGCGTCGTCAGCCTGCCGCACGGCTGGGGCCACGACCTGGCGGGCGCGCAGCTCGGCGTGGCGGCCGAGCGCCCCGGCGCCAACCTGAACGCGGTGCTGGACGAGCGGCTGCTGGACCCGCTGTCGGGCAATGCGGTGTTGTCGGGCGTGGCAGTGGATGTGCGGCCGGCCTAACCCGCGTTGGGCGCGGCCAGGTGCTCCAGCAGCGCCGCCAGTTCGTCGAACTTCACCGGCTTGGTGACGTAGCCGTCGAAGCCGGCGGCCAGCCCGAGCGCGCGCTCGTCCGGCTTGGCATCGGCGGTCACCGCGATCACCGGCAGCGCCGCGGTGCGCGGATCCTCGCGCAGCGCGTGCAGCACGGCGTAGCCATCCATGCCGGGCAGGTGCAGGTCCAGCAGCACCGCATCCGGCGGCTCGGCCAGCGCGCGGCGCAGGCCTTCCTCGCCGTCCTCGGCCAGCGCCAGCTGCCAGCGCGGGCGGTCGCCGAACCAGGCTTCCATCAGCGTCCGGTTGGTCGGGTTGTCCTCGACGTACAGCACCCGCAGCGCGCGCAGGCCCGGCCCCGCGGCCGGCGGCGCCGCAGCCACGTCAGCGCGCCCGTCGCCCGCGGCCAGCGGCAGCTCGATCCAGAAGCTGGAGCCCCGGCCCGGCTCGGAATCGACGCCCAGCTCACACGCCATCAGCTCGGCCAGCCGCTTGCTCAGCGACAGGCCGACGCCGGTGCCTTCGATGGCCGTGTCCTCTCGGCCCAGGCGCTCGAAGGGGCGGAACAGGCGGTCCAGCTGGTCGCGCGGCAGCCCCAGGCCCTGGTCGGTCACCGCCAGGCGCACGCGGCCGCCATCGGCCGGCTGCAGCGAGACGACGATCGGGCTCTCGCCCGGCGCGTACTTCAGCGCATTGGTCAGCAGGTTGACGAGGATCTGCTTCAGCCGCAGCGGATCGGCGACCGCCACCGGGTGCAGAGCGCCGAAGCGGCGCTCCAGCCGCGGCACGGCCTGCGGCATGGCCGCCTGCACGATGCCCAGCGCCTCGTCGATCAGCGGCCGCAGCGGCACCGGCGCCAGCGTGATCTTGAGCTTGCCGACCTCGATGCGCGACAGGTCCAGCAGCTCGTCGATCAGCTGCAGCAGGTGCTCGCCGGCATGCTGGATCTCGCCGATCCAGCGCCGCTGCTTCGGCACCGCCTCGCCCATCGCCAGCAGCTGCGAGAAGCCGAGGATGGCGTTCATCGGCGTGCGCAGCTCGTGGCTCATGCGCGAGAGGAAATCGGACTTCGCCTGGCTGGCGCGCTGCGCTTCGTCCCGCGCCTGCTCCAGCGCCAGCGTGCGCTCGCGCACGCGGTCCTCGAGTTCGCGGTTCAGCGCCCGCACCGCCTCCTCGGCGGTCTTGCGCTGGTGGATGTCGGCCACCGTGCCGATCGCGCGCAGGGCCCGGCCCTGGGCATCGCGCTCGACGACGCGGCCGCGCCAGGCCGTCCAGCGCCAGCTGCCGTCGTCGCAGCGCAGGCGGATCTCGGCCGTGAAGCGCGCGCCCGGCTGCGCGTCGTCGAAATGCGCGCGCACCAGGCGCTGCACCTCGCCCAGGTCGTCCGGGTGGGTCAGCGACTGCCAGAAGCCCAGGTCGTGCTGCCGCGGCCCCGCCGCCTCCGCGCTGGCCTCGCAGCCCAGCAGGCGCAGGCAGCCGGCGCCCAGGTAGACGCGCGCGCCGGCCACGTCCCAGTCCCACAGCCCGGCGCCGGCGGCCTCCAGCCCCAGGCGCAGGCGGGCCTCGCTCTCGGCCAGTTCGGCCTGCGACAGCATCAGCTGCCGGCGCGCCCTCTGCAGCGAGGCGACGAGGCTGTTGATCGCATCGACCACCGCATCCAGGATGTCGGGCCGCCAGCGGCCCCTGGGCGAGCGGGCCAGCCGCAGCGGCGGGCGGTCCGCGCTGGTGGTCTCGGGGTCGATGCCGCGCACGTAGCCGGCCAGCCGCGCCAAGTGCTGCGTCACCAGCAGCTGGAAGCACAGCAGCAGGAACACCGCCACCAGCGCCGTCTTCACCCCGTTGGCCAGCAGCACCTCGGCCAGCCGCGTCCACACGCGCATCAGCACCCGGTCGACGCTGGCGACGATCTGCACCTCGCCGATGCGGTGCTGCCCGGTGGCGCCGCGGCGCACGAGGGGAATGCGGGTCTCCTTGGTGCGGGCCGAGACGGCCCGGCCGGCATGCCAGCGCACGCGGCCTTCCTCCAGGATGGCGATGTACTCCACGTCCGGCAGGCTGACCAGCGCGTCGAGCTGGCTTTGCACCTGCACGTCGTCGACGTTCCAGACGCTGTTGGCCAGCGACGGCAGGTAGTTGCTGCCGACGAACTGGAATGCGCTGTCGATCGCGCGCAGGTCGCGCCGGTAGCTGCCATGCAGCTCGATCGCGGTGATCAGCGCGGTGATCGCCGAACTGAACAGCACCACCGACACGAGCACGCGGCGGGCGAGCCCGTTGCCATGCAGCAGGGCCTGGCGCAGGGAGCCGGCAATCATCGCGCCGGTGCGGGCGCCACGCGCCGCGCCTCCCATTCCAATCCCCGAATCCCGACCATCACCTCTGCACGCATTCCCAATCCTGAATCGACCGTGCACATGGGTTCTCGGCCAACACGACAGTAGACCGCCAGCCCCCGGCCTTTGTCCACCCGCGCGCACCCGGGGTTGCCAGCCTGCCCGCCCGCGTGCCGGCCCGGCCCGCGCAGGTCGCTGCGGTACCATCCGCGCCCGTTGCCCCAGCCCATGCCGCCCGGAGCGGAACCACCATGCAAGTTGTCTGCCTCGACCTCGAAGGCGTGCTGATCCCCGAGATCTGGATCGAATTCTCCAAGCGCACCGGCATCGCCGAATTCATGCGCACCACGCGCGACGAGCCGGACTACGACAAGCTGATGCGCTTTCGCATCGCCCTGCTGGAACAACATGGCCTGAAGCTCGCGGACATCCAGGACGTGATCGGCGGCATGGCGCCGCTGGAAGGCGCGAAGGAGTTCCTGGACGACCTGCGCAGCCGCTACCAGGTCATCATCCTGTCGGACACCTTCTACGAATTCGCCGACCCGCTGATGCGCCAGCTCGGCCGGCCCAGCCTCTTCTGCCACAAGCTGGTAATCGACGACGCCGGCTACGTGCGCGACTACAAGCTGCGCCAGCCCGACCAGAAACGCCATGCCGTGAATGCGCTGAAGTCGCTGAACTTCAAGGTCATCGCCGCCGGCGATTCGTACAACGACACCGGCATGCTGGGCGCGGCCGACGCCGGGTTCTTCATCCATCCGCCGGAATCGATCGTGAAGCAGTTCCCGCAATTCCCGGTGAACCGCAATTACGTGGAGTTGAAAGCCTCGATCGACGGCGCCGCGGCGCGCCTGATCGCACAGGCCTGAATGCCCGGAAGGGCCCCTTCGGACAGGGGCCCCGCCTAAAATCGCGGGCCATTCTGAAGAGGCGCCCATGCCCGCCGCCCCGCGCCAATCACTCGAACTGCTTGCGCCCGCGCGCGATGCCGACATCGGCATCGCCGCCATCGACCACGGCGCCGATGCCGTCTACATCGGCGGCCCCGATTTCGGCGCCCGCGCCAATGCCGGCAACACCGTGGCCGACATCGAGCGCCTCACCCGCCACGCCCACCGCTACCACGCGAAGATCTTCGTCACGCTCAACACCATCCTGCGCGACGACGAGCTGGAACCCGCCCGCCGCCTGGTGTGGCAACTGCACGAAGCCGGTGCCGATGCGCTGATCGTGCAGGACATGGGCCTGCTGGAACTCGACCTGCCGCCGATCCAGCTGCACGCCAGCACCCAGACCGACATCCGCACCCCCGAGAAAGCCCGCTTCCTGCAGGACGTGGGTTTCTCGCAGATGGTGCTGGCGCGCGAACTCACGCTGAAGCAGATCCAGGCCATCCGCGCCGAGGTGCAGCACGCGGCGCTGGAATTCTTCGTGCACGGGGCACTGTGCGTGGCCTATTCCGGCCAGTGCTTCATCAGCCATGCCCACACCGGCCGCAGCGCCAACCGCGGCAACTGCTCGCAGGAATGCCGGCTGCCCTACACCGTCACCGATGCGCAGGGCCGCATCGTCGCGCACGACAAGCACGTGCTGTCGCTGAAGGACAACAACCAGAGCGCCAACCTGCGCGCGCTGGTCGATGCCGGCATCCGCAGCTTCAAGATCGAGGGCCGCTACAAGGACCTGGGCTACGTCAAGAACGTCACCGCCCACTACCGGCAATTGCTCGATGCGCTGATGGAAGAGGACGCGGGCTTGAAGCGTTCGTCCTCCGGCCGAACCACCGTCTTCTTCACGCCCGACCCCGAGCGCAACTTCAACCGCCAGGCCACCGACTACTTCGTCAACGGCCGCAAGGAAGACATCGGCGCCTTCGACACGCCCAAGCACGCCGGCCTGCCGCTGGGCGAGGTGCAGCGGCTGGGCGCCGACCACTTCGACGTGCTGCTCGCCGGCGAGGCGAGCGCGCTGAACAACGGCGACGGCCTGACCTGGTGGGACCTGCAGCAGGAGCTGTGCGGCGTGCAGGTCAACGTCGCGCGGCCGCTGGACGAGGCCGGACGGCAGTGGCGCGTCTACCCGAACGAGCCGATGGCAGGCCTCAAGGACCTGCGCAAGCACACCGCGCTCTACCGCAACCGCGACATCGCCTGGGACCGCCAGCTCGATCGCAAGTCGTCGGAACGCCGCATCGCCGTGGACCTGCGCTTTGCCGAAACCGCGACCGGCTTCATGCTGACGCTGACCGACGAGGACGGCCACCAGGCCAGCGCCGCGATCGAGCAGGCGCACCAAGGCGCGCAACAGCCCGAACGCGCCGAAGCCACGCTGCGCGAGCACCTGGGCAAGCTGGGCGGCACGATCTTCGAGGCGCGCAGCATCGCGGTGGACACCACCCAGCCCTGGTTCCTGCCCGCCGGTGCCGTCAACGCGCTGCGGCGCGGTGCCGTGGCCGCACTGGAAACCGCCCGCGAAACCGCCCGTGAACGCCTGCCGCGTGCCCGGCCGGCCGAGCCGCCGGCGCCCTATCCTGACGACACGCTCAGCTACCTCGCCAACGTCTACAACCACAAGGCGCGCGACTTCTACGCCCGCCACGGCGTGCGGGTGATCGGTGCCGCGTACGAGAGCCACGAAGAACTGGGCGAGGCGAGCCTGATGATCACCAAGCACTGCGTGCGCTACTCGCTGAGCCTGTGTCCCAAGCAGGCCAAGGGCGTGACCGGCGTGCAGGGCACGGTGCGCGCCGAGCCGCTGACCATCCAGCACGGCGACGAGACCCTGGCGCTGCGCTTCGACTGCAAGCCCTGCGAGATGCACGTCGTCGGCCGCATCAAGCGCAACGTGCTGCAGCAGGCGGCGGCGGTGCCGATGCAGTTCTACCGCACGCGGCCGCCGCAGCAGCCGGCCAAGCGCGCCACACGCGCCCAATGAGGGGCTGAACGGCCGGTCAGGGGTGCATCCGGTGACCACGCTGACCGAGCCCCCCTCACCCGCCGCCGAGACCGAGCGCGAGCTGCTGCGCCTGAGCCTGGCCAGCGCCGCCCGCAGCGTGCCACCGCACCTGGCGGCGGTGCTGTACCTGGCGTGGCTGGGCTGGCGGCACGGGCCGCCGTGGGCGGCGGCCGTGATCGGCCTGGCGGGGCCGGCGATCGCGCTCTTCCGCTGGTGGCTGGCGCGGCGCTTCGCCGGCGACCGGCTCGACCGCCCGGAAGCCCCGCGGCGCGCCACGGCAGCGCTGGAACTCAGCGCGGCGGCATCGGCCGCCGTCTGGGTGCTGGGGCTGCTCGTGGTGTACCCGCGCCTGCAGGGCCTGCAGGCCACGCTGGTGCTGATGATCGTCTGCGGCTCCATCTCGCTGGCGGCGCTCTTCATGTCGCTGGCCGGGCGCTCGTTCACGCTGCTGGTGGCGCCGCAGGTGGCCGCGGTGGTCGGCGCCTCGGTCTTCGTCGAATCGGTGCGCTCGCTTTCCATGGCCGCGCTGATAACGCTTTATGGACTCGCACTATTCCGTGCCGCGCGCCAGTACCGCGAGGTCGCCACCAGCTCCATCCGCCAGAGCCTGGATCTGCAGGCCGCGAACGCCCGGCTCCAGCGCGCCAAGGACGCGGCCGAGTCGGCGAATCGGGCCAAGACCGAGTTCCTGGCAACGATGAGCCACGAGATCCGCACGCCGATGAACGGCGTGCTCGGCGCACTGGAACTGCTGCGCCGCTCGCCGCTGAACATGCGGCAGCGCCGCCTGGCCCGCGTGGCCGCCTCGTCAGGCACGCTGCTGATGGCGCTGCTGAACGACCTGCTCGACCAGTCGACCATCGAATCGGGCAAGTTCGCGCTGCGGCCTGTGCCGATGTCGCTGCACGCACTGGCGGTGGCCGTGGTGGCGCTGTTCCGCCCGAACGCGGAAAAGCGGGGATTGCAGCTGGAACTGCTGCTGGATCCGGAGGTGCCCGACCGCGTGCTGGCCGATGGCCGGCGCCTGAAGCAGGTGCTGGCCAACCTGATCGGCAATGCCATCAAGTTCACCGAGCGCGGCCGCGTCGAACTGCGGCTGAGCCTGCGGCCGCGCGGCATCGGCTTCGAAGTGCGCGACAGCGGCATCGGCATCCCGCCGGACCGGCTCGGCCGCCTGTTCGACCCCTTCTACCAGATCGACCACTCGCGCAGCCGCAGCCACGGCGGCACCGGGCTGGGCCTGTCGATCAGCCAGCGCATCGTGCAGGAGATGGGCGGGCAGATCCGCGTGCACAGCACCCCGGGCCAGGGCTCGGCCTTCCGCTTCACGCTCGCGCTGCCCGAAGCGCCGCCACCCGAGCCCGACACCCTGCCGCCCGAGCTGCCGGGCGACTCCGCGCACGGCGCGCTGGCCGGGCATGAACCCGCGCTGCAGGCCACCGTGCTGCTGGCGGAGGACAACCCGGTGAACCGCCTCATCGCACAGGAAATGCTGCAGGCCATGGGCCTGACCGTGCTGCATGCGGACAACGGCGCCGAGGCGCTGGCGCTGCTGGAACGGCAGGTGGTCGACCTGGTGCTCATGGATTGCCAGATGCCGGTGCTTGATGGCTACGCCGCGGCCCGGCTCATCCGCGAGCGCGAGCAACGCCTGGGCCTGCCGCGGGTGCCCATCCTGGCGCTGACCGCCGACGCCTTCGCCGAAGACGCGCGGCGCGCCGCCGCCGCCGGCATGGACGGCCACCTCACCAAGCCCTACACCCATGCCCAGCTGCGGACGCTGCTGGAGGCGTGGGTCTAGGGCACGCGAGTGCCGCGCCCGCGCAGCGCAGCTCAGTCGGTGATGCGTTCCCTGTCCGAGACCATCACGATGTTGGTGTAGCGGCTGCCGGCGCGGCGTCCTGCGCCGAACTGGATGCGGAAGCGGTCCGGCCCTTCCAGCGTCACCGCCTCCATGGCCCTGATGAAGCCGCTGCGGTCCAGCTCGCGGCCGGCGCGCTGCAAGGCCAGCACGACGCAGCGGCCGGCGATGTAGCCCTCGAATTCGGCAAAGTCGGGCCGCGCGGCCGGGTCGCGCTGCTTCAGCAGTGCGCGGTATTCGGCCACCAGCGGAAGGATTCCGCGTGTGGGATTGGGCACCACCTGGGTGACGATGACGCCGCGCGCCGCCTCGCCCAGCATCTGCTGCAGCAGGCCGATGTCGACGATGTTGCGGCCCATGAACCGCGCCGGTGGGCAGGCGCTGGCTGCCATGCCCTGCACGACGGCCGCGGCATCGCGTCCTGAGACCCCCAGGATCACGAGCTTCGGGCAGCTCTTCAGCAGCGGCTGCACGGCACCGCGGGCGGCGGCGATGTAGTCGGGTGCGTTCAGCCGCATCGCACCGCTGGCGACCAGGCCGCGGCCGATGCGCTTGAGGCGCTCGGCCACGTCCTCGCGCAGTTCCACGCCCAGCGGGTTGTCGTAGTGGACCATCGCCACCTGGTCGTAGCCGACGGTGTCGATGTGCCGGATGATGGCCGCGAGCTCGTCGGCGAAGCTGGCGCGCAGCGCGAAGACCATCCGCTGGCTGCCGTCGTACAGCTCGGGCATGCCCGTGTAGGCGCCCACCAGGGGCACGCCGGACTCGCGCAGCAGCGGCAGCGCGGCCCGCACGTTCTGGGTGAAGGTGTAGCCGGCCAGCGCGAAGACACGCTCGTCGGCGATCAGCCTGCGGGTGTTGGCCAGCGCCTTCGCCGCGTCGTTCTGGTCGTCCAGCGTCTTCAGGTCGATGCGCCGGCCGTGCACGCCACCGTCTCGGTTGGCCGCGTCGAAGGCCAGCTGCAGTCCGTCTCGGTACTGGCGCCCGGCGGTGGTGCCCGCGCTGCCGCTGATCTTGGCGGACTGGCCGACGAGCACGCTGTCGTCCGTGACGCCCGGTGCCGCCGCCTGCGCGGCCTGAGGCAGCGCAACAGTGCCTGCCAGCCATGCGGCCGCGCCGAGAAGCAGCGCGGATGAATGACGCCGAAAAGACGCGGCCAGGTGCTTCATGAGTTGCTCTCCTCGCGGGCGCGCCAGCGCACGAAGCGCGCGATCTCCACCAGCATGCTGGCGATGTCGGCGCGCAGGCGCTCGAAGCCTTCGTGCGGTTCGCGCGTCGCCTCATCCATGTACAGGGCGCGGTTGACCTCGATCTGCAGGCTGTGGCGGTGTTCGGCCGGCCGGCCGTGCAGGCGCACCAGCTCCTGGCCCTCGTAGGGGTCGTTGATCGCCACCTGGTAGCCGTGCTCCCGGATCACCTGGCTCACCCAGTCCCGGAAGCCCGCGTCGCAGCTGCGGCCGTTCAGGTCGCCCAGCACGAAGTCGGCCAGCTTGCGGTCGCCCGGCAGCCCCAGGCGTTCGTAGGCATTGCTGGGCATCGAGTGCAGGTCCAGGTGCCAGCACGATCCCCAACGCGCGACCGCCTCGTCGCAGGCGCGCTGCAGGGCCGCGTGGTACGGGCGCCAGCAGGTGTCGATGCGGGCCTGGACCTCGGCCACGCTCAGCAGCCGGTCGTAGATCGGCAGCCGCGTGGGCGTCTGCCGCCACACCAGGCCCATGCCGAGTGCCAGCGTGCGGGCGCCGGGCGCCGCCTCGCCCGGCCAGGGACCGTCGATCATCGCCGGCTCCAGGTCGGACAGCGCGCGGTTGGGGTCGATGTAGGTGCGCGGGAAATGCGCCAGCACCAGCGTCGCACCCACCTCCGGCGCATGGCCCCACAGGCGCTCGACGTGGGTGTCCTCGCCCATGCGCAGTGCGCGCCGATCGATGGCATGGCGAAAGTCGGCCGGGTAGCGCACGCCACTGTGCGGCGAGTCGCACACCAGCGGCAGCGCCAGCCCCGGCAGGCCGGTGCGCACCTCCACCCAGCCGGCGCCGCTGCATCCCTGAGCTTGTTCTTCGCGCACGCCCTCACTCCAGCACGATGCGGGCGGTCTGCACCGTGGTCTTGAACTGCTCGAGCCAGCGCTTGACCAGCGCCTGGAATTCCTCGGGCGTGCTCGGCGAGATCGTGGTGGCCGCCAGCGCCGCCTTCTGCTGGAACGCCGGTGTCTTCATCGCCTGGTGCGCGGCATCGGCCAGCCGCTTCACCAGGTCCTTCGGCATGCCGGCAGGGCCCACCAGGCCGAACCACAGCGGCTGGCTCACGGGCTCGAAGCCCAGTTCCTTGAAGGTCGGCGCGTTCGGCAACTGCGGCAGGCGCTTGACGTCGCGGATGGCCAGCACGCGCAGCTTGCCGCTCTGGATGTGCGGCATCAGCGAGGGGATGTTGTCGCTCGCGACGTCGAGCTGGCCGCCGAGCAGATCGGTCTGGATCGGGCCGCTGCCGCGGTAGGGCACGTGATTGAACTTGACGCCAGCCAGGTGCGCGAAATGCTCGAGCAGCACGTGGCCGGCCGAGCCGACGCCCGGGCTGGCGAAGCTGATCGCGCCGGGCTTGGCCTTGGCAGCCTTGATCAGGTCGTCCAGCGACTTGATCGGGGACGACGCCAGCACCACCGTGGCGCTGGGCAGGCTGACCAGCGTGGTGATCAGCGTGAAGTCGGTCAGGGGGTCGTAGCGCAGCGCCTTGTTCACCGCCGGGTTGGACACCAGCGTACTGACCGTGCCCATGCCCAGCATGTAGCCGTCGGGCTTCGCGCGCGCCACTGCCTCGGCGCCCACGGAGCCGCCGCCACCGGCCTTGTTCTCGACGACCATCGGCTGCCCGAGCAGCTTGCCCATCTCCTCGGCCAGCACGCGGGCAAAGTAGTCGGTGTTGCTGCCCGCGGTGAACGGATCCAGCAGCGTCACCGGGCGCTCCGGGTAGCGCGTCTGCGCGGCCAGCGGGCCGGCGAATGCGGCCGAGGCAGCGAACATCAATTGGCGGCGGGTGAGGGTCATCTCTGGGACCTCGTGGGGTTGCGGTGAGGGCCACTTTGCGCGGCATCGCACCATCGCGTCCATCGACAAGCCCGCATGCCTGCATGACATGATGTAATGGGCCATGCGCATCCGCTCGCCCTCCCTGCCGGAATTGCACGCCTTCGTCGCGCTGGTCGAATCGGGCAGCTTCACCCGCGCGGCGCAGCGCCTGGTGGTGACGCAAGGGGCTGTCAGCCGGGCCATCCAGCGGCTGGAATCCACCCTCGGGGTCATGCTGTTCGAACGCGGCAGCAACGGCGTGCAGCCCAGTGCTTTCGCGCAGGCCTATTACCAGCGCGTGCAGCCGGCGCTGGCGGCGCTGGAAGACGCGGTGCCCGACAAGGCGCCCAGCGGCGGCCCGCAGGTGCTGCGCGTGTGCGCCATCCCGTCGCTGAACATGCGCTGGCTGGTGCCGCGGCTCACGTCCTTCCATGCCGCGCACCCGTGGTGCCAGGTCGTCTTCAAGCCGTACTGGAAAGACGACGACATGAAGCGCGAGGACATCGACGTCTGGATCCAGACCCGCGCCACCAGCACCAGCCGGTGGCCGCGTCATATACAAGCCAGCTACGTCATCGGCCGCGAGATCGTGCCCATCTGCCATCCCAGCGTGGCCGAGCGAATCCGCACCCCGGCCGACCTGCTGAAGTTCCCGCTCCTGCACCACACCAACTACCCCGACAACTGGGCCTTGTGGCTGCGCGCCCAGGGGCTGGACACGCGCGGCCTGCGGCTGGCGGCCGGCTTCGACCTGGGCGCCGGCCTGATCGAGGCCGTGGCCGGCAACATGGGCGTCGCGGTGATCCAGTTGTGCCTGTTCGAACGCGAACTGGCCGAGGGCCGCGTCGCGATGCCGCTGCCGCTGCCGGTGTCCACCGGCCGTGGCTACTACCTGTGCGCACCGCGCTCGGCCACCGAGACCCCCGCGCTGGCCGCGTTCCGCGAGTGGATCCTGGACCCGGCGCGGCAGGCGCCGGCCTGACACCAGCCGCCGCCGGCCCGTGCCGGCCCGTGCCGGCCACCGCTGACCACTGCCGGCCACCCCGGCCCACGACTGGCTGCCCGCTGGCGGCCGAAACGAAATAGCGGGCGCCGATGTGATGGCGATCACGCGGCGGGTCGGGGACGCTTCGCACAATGCGTCCCACGCGATCGGTAATGCGCTCGGTGAGCGGCCAGTACAAGAAGAGGGAACCGAACGCGCCACCTGTTCAGAGAGGATCTCCTTCATGTACGACACAGCCACCACCGCTGATGCGGTCCCTTCGGCCTGGCTCGATCAAGGCAGCAGCGCCGGCACGTCCGGCACGCTCTACGCCGGCAAGGGTGATCCACCGCCGCCCCCGCCGGTGGACACCTCCATCATCAATGGAACGGACGGCGACGACACGCTGCAAGGCAGCACCGGCGACAACAAGCTCTATGGCGGCAAGGGCGAGGACACCGCGGTGTACCGCGGCGTGCTGGACGACTACGAACTGACTTTCGACGCCAGCTCGTGGCAATACAAGCTGGTCGACAAAGTGAGCGGCCGCGATGGCAGCGACCTGCTGCACGGCATCGAGCGCCTGCAGTTCGACGGTCTCACCGTGCTGCTCGACGGCCAGGGCGGCGCCACGCTGGAAGACGGCACGCAGTTGCTCGCGCCTTATGTCCCGCCACCTCCGCCGGAGGGCGACCCGATCTTCACCGTCATGCCCATCGACCTGGGCCCCATCGACTTCTCCGATCTGATCGCGCTCGAGTGGGGAACCTTTGTCACCATCGACGTGGTCGGCGCACCGGTCTACGAGTTCGTGACTGCCGATGCCTGAGGCCACCGCAGCCGCGCTGGCCGGCACGCTGGCACGGCTGCGCCGCGAGGGCCGCTTCGACGAAGCGCGCGCGCTGCTGGACCGCCGGCTGGCGGACCAGGCCGATCCCCGGACCGGGTTCCTGGCCTGGCAGCACGCGCCCTTCTGGTGGCAGCCGATCGAGGGCCCGCGCGTGCGCCTGGTGCGGCGCGGGCCCGACGATGCGGCACTGGTGCGGCGCTGCTGGGCGGATGCGGACTTCATGGCCCGCTTCAACCGCCAGGCCGTGGCCCTGCCGGCCGACGATGCCGCGCTGAAGGCCTTGCTGGCCGGCGAGCGCGACGCGCTGGTGGAGGATCACCGGGCCCTGCACTGGACTGTCCGGGTGGGTGCAGAAGGTGTCGGCTTCGTCAGCCTTGTGGACGTGGGCTTCCGGCACCGCCGCGCCGAGTTCCTGATCGGCCTGCTGCCCGGTTCCAGTTCCTGGGCTTCGGTGGAGGCCGCGCACCTGGCGCTGCGCTTCGCTGCCGGGCCGATGCAGCTGGAGCGGCTGGTGGCGCACTTCTACCCCGACAACACCGAGGCCATCAGCGCCGCGCTGAAGCTCGGCTTCGAACACGAAGGCGTGCTGCGCGGCCACCTCCGCGATGCGGCCACGGGCCAGCGCGAGGATCTCGTGGTGACGGGGCTGCTGCTGGACGACGCCTTCGCCGCGCGGACGGCACGGCTGCGGCGCCGGCTGTTCGGAGCCTAGGGCACTCGCAACGCAGGCGCCGGCGAACCACCCGGGCGATGCCGGTGCTCTTCAACGGACCCAGCCGAGTCCCGCGGGAAAGGCCGCCACGGGCGCATCGCGGCGTGATTCAATCGCGCCCATGTCCCACCCGTGCGCGGCCCACCGGCGCCTGTTGCTGCAGGCGACCGTTGCGCATGGGCTGGCGCTGTGCATGCCGGGCCTGCAGGCTGCGCCGGCACCCCTGAAGCTGCGGCTGCTGGCCGAGTCTTTCCCGCCACTGCAATACGGCAGCCCATCGGCCCCGGCCCGCGGCGCCGCGGTGGATGTGATGCAGGCCGCGCTGGCGCTGGTGGCGGGACGGCTGCCGCTGCAGGCGGCCGAGCTGGAGTTCCTGCCGTTGCAGCGCGCGTTGATGATCGCGTCGACGGAGCCGAATGCCCTGGTGCTGGCGATTGCCCGCACGCCGGAGCGGGAGGCGCGGCTGCGCTGGCTGGGCACCGTCGCTCCCTACGAGCTGTGGCTGTACCGCGTGCGGCGGCCAGGCCAGCCGCCATGGCAGTCCCTGGACCAGCTGCGTGGACAGGGGCTGCGCTTCGGCGTGCAACTGCGCAGCAACTTCCACGAATGGCTGCTGCGGCAAGGCATCGGCGTGGCGCCGGACACCTCGGTGATCGACACGGTGGCGCAGAACAGCCTCAACTTCCAGAAGGCGCGCGCCGGCCGCATCGACGTCTTCGCCCACCCGTCGGTCAGCTTCGCCCACCGCCTGGCCGAACAGGGCCTGCGCGCCTCGGACTTCGAGCCGCTGATGCGCATCGACGAGCTGTCCGCGCCGCTGTGGGCGGCCACCAGCCCGGCCAGCGACGAGCAGCTGTGCACCCTGCTCGCGCAGGCCCTGGCCACGCTGCAGCGCAGCGGCCGCGCCACACGGCTGTTCGACGAGTCGATCCGCCGCTTCAACACGCTGCATCGGCTCGACGGGAACTGAAGCGCGCCCGCGTCAGCGCCTGCCGAGGCGATGGACGCTGGAGCGTCCGCCGTGTCGACGGGTGGTAGCCCCCTGCCCCGCCAAGGCCGTCCGAACGCGGGCACCATCGGCCGATGATCCCGCCGCTCTCCATCCTCGACCTCGCTCCCATTCCCGAAGGCGGCGACGCCGCCACCGCGCTGGGCCGCACGCTGGACCTGGCCCGGCATGCCGAAGCCTGGGGCTACCGCCGCTTCTGGCTTGCCGAGCACCACAACATGGACGGTATCGCCAGCTCGGCCACCGCGGTGCTGGTGGGCCACGTGGCCGGCGGCACGAAGACGATCCGCGTCGGTTCCGGCGGCGTGATGCTGCCGAACCATGCGCCGCTGACCGTGGCGGAGTCGTTCGGCACGCTGGCCACGCTGTACCCCGGCCGCATCGACCTGGGGCTGGGCCGCGCGCCCGGCACCGACCAGGCCACCGCGCAGGCACTGCGGCGCCACCTGGCTTCGGCCCACGAAGACCGCTTTCCGGAGGACGTGATCGAGCTGCAGGGCTACCTCGCCGATGCGCGGCCGGGCGCCACCGTGCGCGCGATTCCCGGCGTGGGCACCCACGTGCCGATCTGGCTGCTGGGCTCCAGCCTCTACAGCGCGCAGCTGGCCGCGCACCTCGGCCTGCCCTTTGCGTTCGCCTCGCACTTCGCGCCTGACCTGCTGCTGCAGGCGCTGTCGCTCTACCGGTCCAGCTACCGCCCGTCGGCCGACTGGCCAAGGCCGCACGCGATGGTGGGCGTGAACGTGGTGGTGGCCGACACGGACGACGAAGCGGCCTTCCTCTTCACCTCGCTGCAGCAGCGCTTCCTGGGCATGCAGCGTGGCCAGCGCGGGCCCTTGCCGCGGCCGATCGAGCCGGCAGTGATGGCCACGCTGTGGAACGATCGCGAGAAGGCCGGTGTCGAGCGCATGCTCGCCGCCAGCGCGGTCGGCGCCCCTGACGCGGTGCGGCGGCAGCTGGATGCGCTGGTCGAACGCACGCAGGCGGATGAGCTGATCGTCGCCTGCGCCGTGCATGCGCACGCGGCGCGCTTGCGTTCCTACGAACTGCTGGCGGAACTGTGACCGCGCCCCCGGGCGGCCAGCGCGAAGCGCTCTTGCCCCACGGGCGCGCCCTCGCGCTCAGACCGGCGCGGCCACGCCCAGCCGTTCGCTCCAGTCCCTGAACTGCCGGGCGAGCATGGGCTCGACCGGAATTCCATCGCGGCGGCGCGCCGCCTCATGCTCGTTCTCCGGGTCGCCGGGCATGCGGGGCGAGCCCGGCTCGGCGGCCAGCGCCGCGGCCACCTGCGCGACCACCGCGGGCAGCACCGCCCCCCCCGCGAAACGCAGTGGATCGATGGCGATGAAGAAGGCGCCGATGCGCCGCGGCGAATCCAGGTCGCCGAACATCGGCGGAATCTCGCGCCCGAAAGGCGCGCCGTTCAGCGGCCCGCACAAGAGGTCGATCATCAGCGCCAGCGCGTAGCCCTTGTGGCCGTAGCTTTCACCGCCCAGCGGGGTGACGGCGATGGCGGCGTGGGCATCGGTGGTGGGCCGGCCGCTGGCGTCGATCGCGACGTCGGGCGGCAGCGGGTGGCCTTCGCGCCGGGCGTTCATCACCCGGTTCCAGGGGATCGAAGTGGTCGCCATGTCCAGGCACACCGGCTCGGCCCCGGCGCGCGGGAGGGCGATCGCGATCGGGTTGGTGCCGAAGAAGGGCCGCGTGCCGCCGTGCGGCGCGGCGATGCTGTCGGCATGGGTGAAGGCCAGGCCGATGAAGCCCTGCCGTGCCGCCTCGCGGGTGTAGAGGCCGATGGCGCCGCAGTGCGACGAGTCGCTGACGCCTACGGCGCCGATGCCGGCTTCACGCGCCAGCGCCATCGCATGCGCATTCGCACGGAATGCGACGACGATGCCCTGCCCCTGGTCCCCCGCCAGCTGGCCGGTGCCCGGGCCGCTGCGGGTGAACACCATCTGCGGCCGCGCCTTGATCGAGCCGCGTGAGATGCGGTCCAGGTAGTGCGGCAGGCGCGCCAGGCCGTGCGAATCGATGCCCCAGAGGCTGGTCTGCACCAGGCTGCCCGCCAGCAGCGCGGCGTCGTCGGCGGGCATGTCCACCGCCTGCAGCAGGCGCGTCGCCCACTCGGCGAGATGCTCGGCAGGCACACGCTGGCTGCCGGCGGCCACGGGTTGACTCATCACTTTTCTCGCCAATGAAGGAACTACATGACCGCGCCGAGCTGCCAGGGCACGAACTCGTTCTGGCCGTAGCCGTGCATTTCGCTCTTGGTGCGGCAGCCGGAGGCGGTCTCCAGCATCAGGCGGAAGATGCGCTCGCCGACCTGATCGACCGTGTCGTGGCCATCGACGATGCCGCCGCAGTCGAGGTCGATGTCGTCCTGCTGCCTCAGCCACAGCGCGGTGTTGGTCGACAGCTTCAGCGACGGCGACGGCGCGCAGCCATAGGCCGAACCGCGGCCGGTGGTGAAACAGATCAGGTTGGCGCCACCCGCGACCTGGCCGGTGGCGGACACCGGGTCGTAGCCGGGCGTGTCCATGTACAGCAGGCCACGCGCCGTGGCGGGCTGAGCGAACTCCAGCACGTCCACCAGGTTGGTCGTGCCGCTCTTCGCGATCGCGCCCAGGGACTTCTCGAGGATGGTCGTCAGCCCACCCGCCTTGTTGCCGGCCGAGGGGTTGTTGTCCATCGTCATCCCGTTGCGCGCGGTGTAGGCCTCCCACCAGCGAATGCGAGCCAGCAGCTTTTCAGCCACCTCCGGCGAAATAGCACGCCGAGTAAGCAGGTGCTCACCTCCGTAGATCTCCGGGGTTTCGCTCAGGATGGCACTTCCGCCGTGGCGCACCAGGCGATCGACCGCCGCCCCGAGGGCCGGGTTGGCGCTGATGCCGGAGTAACCGTCCGAGCCGCCGCACTGCAGTCCCACCGTCAGGTGCCGCGCCGGCACTGGCTGCCGCGTCACGCGGTTCGCCTCCGGCAGCAGGCTCTTCACGAGCTCGATGCCGCAGGCCACCGTCTTCGCGGTGCCGCCGGTGTCCTGGATGCCGAAGGCGACGAGCCGTGCACCCTCCTGCAGCCCTTCCTGCGCGATCAGGCCCTGAATCTGGTTGGTCTCGCAGCCCAGGCCCAGCACCAGCACGGCGGCGAAGTTGGGATGGCGCGCATAACCGCCGATAGTGCGGCGCAGCACGCGCAGCTCTTCGCCGGCGCTGTCGGTGGCACAGCCCATGCCGTGGGTCAGCGCGACCACGCCGTCGACGTTCGGGAACGGTGCCAGTGCCTCGGGACGGATGTCACGCCGGAAGTGATCGGCGATGGCCCGCGCGGCGGTGGCCGAGCAGTTCACCGACGTCAGGATGCCGATGTAGTTGCGCGTCGCCACGCGGCCATCCGCGCGCACGATGCCGTCGAAGCAGGCCGCTTCGGCCAGGTACTCGGTCGGCCGGACCGCGGCACCGGGCGCGTGCGATCGAGCGAAATCGGTGAACGCCAGGTTGTGCGTGTGCACATGCTGGCCGGCGGCGATGGGCTGCGTGGCATGGCCGATCACCTGCCCATAACGCAGCACCGGCTCGCCCGCGCCAATGGCGCAGCTGGCCAGCTTGTGCCCTGGCGGCACGAGACCCTGGACCGTGAAGTTTTCCGCGGGAACGGCGGCGCCGCCCAGCAACTGCTGCCGGGCGATGACGACGTTGTCCGCCGGATGGATGCGGATCACGGGACTGGTCATGCCAGCCCCCTCGGCGGGGCCGGACTCAGCCGGCCCTCAGGAACGCCCGGACGTTCAGAGTTTCGCGACGGCCTTGCGTTTCGCGGCGGTCGCGGCCTTCTGGTATTCCTCTTCGGCTTCCTTGCGCAGCTGGATGGCCGTGGCCAGCGCCTGCTCGTAACGCTCCTGCGTGTACGTGTTCTTGCTGGCGATGTAGACGCTGCGGCGCAGCGGCTTGTCGCCATAGCGCGGCAGGTTGACCGAGAAGCTGCATTCCTGCACGGAACTGCCGCGGCGCTGGCGCAGGATGGGGCCGCTGATGCCCACCGGCAGGTCGTTCTGCTTGTGGGCCGAGACCTTGCGCTGCAGGCCGGTGGGCGCCGGCAGCTTGCGCACGCGGGCCCGCAACTCGAGCACGGCCTTGGCCAGCGCGGCCCGGGCGCCCTTGTTGTCGTGCGACAGGTCCGAGAAGAATTTGGTAGGAGTGCCGTAGCGCAGCTGCCAGCCGTGCGTGCTGTGCGAGTCGATGCGCTGCACATGCTCGGGCACGCGGCACCGAGCGCCGTAAGGCAGTGTGATGGTTCGGAACTGCATGGCCTGTTATCCCCAACGGTACGCGACACCCTGCGGCCGCCGGTCACCATCGCCCGCGGCACATGATTCCAGAGCATCGCGCCGCGCCTAACCATCGATCAACTCGGGGTTCCACGCATGCACGGTCTGGTTCTGGACTCCCAGACCCTCGATGCCGAGCCGCATTGTATCGCTAGGCTTCAAAAAGACGGGAGTCGGCTTGCAACCCATCCCCACTCCGGGGGGTGTGCCGGTGCTGATCAGGTCGCCGGGATAGAGCGTCATGAAGCGGCTGATGTAGCTGACGAGCTGCTTCACGCCGAACACCATGGTCCGCGTGCTGCCGTTCTGCCGGCGCTGGCCGTTGACTTCCAGCCACATGGCGAGTTGTTGCGGATCGGCAACTTCGTCGGCCGTGACCAGCCACGGTCCGACCGGACCGAAGGTGTCGCAACCCTTGCCCTTGTCCCAGGTACCGCCGCGCTCGATCTGGTATTCGCGCTCGGAGATGTCGTTGACGACGCAATAGCCAGCCACGTGCTGCAGTGCATCGTCTTCGCTGACGTAGCGCGCCTTGCGGCCGATGACCACGCCGAGTTCCACTTCCCAGTCCGTCTTCACCGAGCCTTGCGGCAGCACGACGGGATCGTTGGCGCCGATCACCGTGCTGGTGTGCTTGGTGAAGAGCACCGGTTCGGCGGGCACCGGCAGGCCGGATTCGGCGGCATGGTCCGCATAGTTGAGGCCGACGCAGACGAACTTGCCCATGCCGCTCCACGGCGGCGCCACCCGCCCCGCTTGCGCGACTTCCGGCAGCGACGCCGGGTCGATGGCCCGCAGCGGCGCCAGCCCCTCGGGGGTCAGCATCGCCGCGGTGATGTCGGGGACCACGCCTGAGAGGTCGCGCACGCGCCCTTCACTGTCCAGGATGGCGGGCTTCTCGTGGCCCTTGGGGCCGATGCGCATCAGTTTCATGGTGTCCGGGGACCTCAGTTGCTCCAGCCGCCATCGATGATCGACGCCGTGCCGGTGGTGAAGGAGGATTCGTCGCTGGCCAGGTAGACCGCGAGCGCCGCGATTTCTTCCGTGCGGCCGATGCGCCCCATCGGCTGGCGGGCGACGAAGGCCGCCTCCACCTGCGCCAGCGTCTGGCCCGAGGCCTGGGCCTGGGCGGCGATGCGGTCGCGCAGCGAAGGCGACTCCACCGTGCCGGGGCAGATGGCGTTGCAGCGGACGCCGCGGGTGATGAAGTCGGCAGCCACCGACTTGGTCAGCCCGATCACCGCCGCCTTGGTCGCGCCGTAGGCGAAACGGTTGGGTGCACCCTTGATGCTGCCGGCCACCGAGGCCATGTTGATGATGGAACCCAGCCGGCCAGCCGCCGCCCGTTCCAGCATGCCGGGCAGGAAGGCCTTGATGGTGCGGAATTGGGACCGCACGTTCAGCTCGAAGGCGAACGCCCACTCATCCTCCGTGCAATCCAGCACCGTGCCGGCATGCACGAAGCCGGCGCCGTTGAAGAGCACGTCCACCGGGCTGGCACCGGCGGCCGCCGCGGCGATGGCGGCTGGATCGGTCACGTCCAGCACCTGCACCCGGCAGCCGCACTCGGCGCGCAGTGCCTCCAGCGCGGCGGCATTGAGGTCGGTGGCCAACACCTCGGCGCCTTCGCGCACGAAGGCCAGGGCCACCGCGCGGCCGATGCCTTGGCCGGCGGCGGTCAGGAAGGCCGTCTTGCCGGCCAGTCGTCCAGTCACTGCGTCTCTCCTTCTTCAATCAGTACGAGTTGCACCTTGGTGCTGCGCTGGCGGTCACGACACGTGAGCGGAACATGCCCTGGGCGTGCGGGAACACGCTGGCGCTGCCCAGGAAGAACCTGCACGTCCGATCCGCCGATGCCACGGCGCCCAGCTTCAACAGCACCTCGGTCGGCTGCAGCGCCGGCGGCTCCTGGGGCTCCCGCCGCAGGTCCAGCCCGCCGTGGACCATGCACGCCACGGTGTTCCAGCGGCCGCTCATCCTGCCCGGCGTCCGTCGCGCCCGACGATGCGGGCGCCGGTGATCTGCTCCTGCGCCTCCACCAGCGAAGGCACCAGCTTCTTCCCGTGGCCCAGCGCGCTGGCCAGCGCCAGCGACTGGTGCACCGCTTCGCCGACCAGGGTCGGCACGCCCAGCGATTCGGCCAGGTGCGTGTAGTAGCGAACGTCCTTGCGGGCGTTGTCCAGTTCGAACCTCAGGCCGCTCACGTCGCCCGTCAGGGTCTTGGCCATGGCCTGGAACAGGCCGTTGTTGACCGGCCCGGCAGAAACCAGCGCCACCAGCTGCGCCAGGTCCACGCCGGCGCGCTGGCCGACGGCGAAGGCCTCGGCGGTGGCGGTGCAGATCGCCTGCGCGATGAAGTTGTTCAAGAGCTTGATGGTGTGGCCCGCACCCGGGCCGCCCACGTGCAGCACGTTCTCGGCAAAGCAGCGCAGCACGGGTTCGAGTTGCTGGAACACGGCCGCATCGGCACCCACCATCACGTTCAGCCGGCCGGCCTCGGCCTCCACCGGGGTGCGCGCCAGCGGCGCGTCGACGAACACCACCCCGGCCGCGGCGCAGTGCTCGCGCAGCCGGGTGGTGGATTCCGGTTCACTGGTCGAGCAATCGACGACCAGCAGCCCCGGCTTGGCGCCCGCCAGCACGCCGGCCTCGCCCAACAGCACCGACTCCACCTGCGGCGAGCCGGTGACGCAGAGGAAGACGAGGTCGCTGCGCTGCGCCAGCTGGGCGCCGGTGTCCACCTGCTCCGCGCCGGCGGCCAGCAGGTCGGCCACGCGCTCGGCATGGCGATGCACCGTCAAGGCCAGCGCATGGCCGCGCGCGAGCAGGTTCTTCGCCATGCCATGCCCCATCAGGCCGGAGGCGCCGACGAAGCCGATGTTCAAGCGCAGAGGTGCCGCTGCGTTCATGTGCTATCCCCGCCCGACGAAGGGCATCTTCGTCGCCATCACCGTCGTGAACAGCACGTTGGCCGACAGCGGCAGCCGGGCCATGCCGAGGAATGTGTCGACCACCGCGCTCATGTCCATGCGCGGTTCGGGCCGGATGCTGCCGTCGGCCTGCGGCACCCCCTTGACCACCTTCTCGGTCATGTCGCTGGCCACGTTGCCGATGTCGATCTGGCCGACCGCGATGTCGTAGGGCCGGCCGTCGAGCGCCGCGGTCTTGGTGAGGCCGGTGATCGCGTGCTTGGTCGCGGTGTAGGCGATCGACCCCGGCCGCGGCGCATGCGCCGAGATCGAACCGTTGTTGATGATGCGTCCACCCTGAGGCGATTGCGCGCGCATCAGCTTGAACGCCTGCGCGAGGCAGAAGAACGCGCCGTTGAGGTTGGTGTCGACGGCCAGGCGCCAGGTGGCGGCATCCAGTTCGTCCGGCGTGGTGGGCGGCAGCGAAATGCCGGCGTTGTTGAACAGCAGGTCCAGCCGGCCGAAGCGGGCCTTGACCTCGGCGAACAGCGCCGCCACGGAGTCTTCGTCGCCGACATTGCACGCGATCGCCGTGCCGCGCGCGCCCGCCTCGCCGGTGGCGGCGATGGCGGCCTTCAGCGCATCGATGCGCCGGCCGGTGAAGACGACCTGCCAGCCGTCCTTCAACAGGCCGGTGGCGCAGGCCTGGCCGATGCCGGAGCCGGCGCCGGTGACGAGGGCAATGCGAGGCGATGTCATGCGGATTCCTTCAATGGTTGTCCTTGGGCACGAACGCACCGCGCTGGCCGCGCAGGAAATCGAGGTCCGCTCCTTCGTCGGCCTGCAGCACGTGGTCGACGTGGAGTTTCCAATAGCCGCTGGACAGCCGCGGCGCAGGCGGCGACCAGGCCGCGCGCCGCCGCTCCAGTTCCGCGTCATCGACGTGGAGATGCAGCGACCGCTTCGGCACGTCGAGCGTGATCAGGTCGCCGCTTTTCACTAGCGCCAGCGGCCCGCCGGCGGCGGCCTCGGGCGCGGTGTGCAGCACCACGGTACCGTAGGCCGTGCCGCTCATTCGCGCATCGCTGATGCGGACCATGTCGGTGATGCCGCGCCGGAGCACCTTGGGCGGCAGCGGCATGTTGCCGACCTCGGCCATGCCGGGGTAGCCCTTGGGGCCGCAGTTCTTCAGCACGAGGATGCAGGTTTCGTCCACGTCCAGCGCCTCGTCGTCGATGCGGGCATGGAAGTCGTCGGAATCCTCGAACACCACCGCGCGGCCGGTGTGCGTCATCAGCGCCGGCGTGGCGGCGCTGGGCTTGATCACCGCGCCACGCGGCGCCAGGTTGCCGCGCAGCACGGCGATGCCGGCCTTGTCCTTGAAGGGCTGCGCCACCGTCTTGATCACACGCGGATCGAAGTTCTGCGCCTCGGCGATGTTCTCGCCGATGCTGCGCCCATTGGCCGTCAGCGCGTCCAGGTGCAGCAGGTGGCCGATCTCCTTCATCACCGCGGGCAGGCCGCCGGCGTAGCAGAAGTCTTCCATCAGGTGCTCGCCCGAGGGCTGCAGGTTCACCAGGCAGGGCAGTTCGCTGCCGAGGTGGTCGAAGTCGTCGATGCTCAAGGGCACGCCGAGCCGGCCGGCGATGGCGATCAGGTGGATCACGGCATTGGTGCTGCCGCCGATCGCGGCCAGCGTGCGGATCGCATTCTCGAAGGCCTGGCGGGTCAGGATCTGGCCGATCTTCACGTCCTCGTGCACCAGGCCCACGATGCGGCGGCCCGCCTCGCGCGCCAGCACGTTGCGCCGGCCATCCACCGCCGGGTAGGCGGCATTGCCCGGCAGGCCGATGCCCAGCGCCTCCACCATCGACGCCATGGTGCTGGCCGTGCCCATGGTCATGCAATGGCCGTGGCTGCGGTGCATGCAGCTCTCGGCCTCGAAGAAGTCCTGCAGCTTGAGCGTGCCGGCGCGCACCTGCTCGCTCATGCTCCACACGCCGGTGCCCGAACCCAGCTGCTGGCCGCGCCATTTGCCGTTCAGCATCGGGCCGCCGGAAACGCCGATGGTCGGCAGGTTGGCGCTGGAGGCGCCCATCAGCAGCGCGGGCGTGGTCTTGTCGCAGCCGAAGAGCATCACCACGCCGTCGATCGGGTTGCCGCGGATGCTTTCCTCGACGTCCATGCTCGCGAGGTTGCGGTACAGCATGGCGGTGGGGCGCAGCAGCGTCTCGCCGAGCGACATCACCGGGAATTCCAGCGGGAAGCCGCCCGCCTCGTAGACGCCGATCTTCACCTGCTCCGCGAGCGTGCGGAAATGCGAATTGCACGGCGTCAGCTCGCTGAAGGTGTTGCAGATGCCGATCACCGGCCGGCCATCGAACTGGTCGTGCGGCACGCCCTTGCCCTTGACCCAGCTGCGGTAGGCGAAGCCATCGCGGTCCTGGCGGCCGAACCACTGCTGGCTGCGCAGCGTCTTCGGGTCCTTCTTCGGTGTGGAACTCATGGCGGTGCTGGCTTTCCCGGGGCCGGCCGAGCGGGCCGTCGGGCATATTATGGTATGACGATTGAGCCGCAAGCCTGCGGTAGAACCCGAAGGAGAAGGTCTTGAGCAAGCCCGAGGTGCTGGCGGTCGCCAAGTTGTCGCCGCTGCTGCAGCCGCTGCTGGACGCGGCTTTCACCGTGCACGACCGGCTTCACCACAGCGATCCCGCCGCGCTGGCTGCGGCGGCGCCACGCATCCGCGCCATCGTCGGCAGCGGCGAGTCGAGAGTGCCGGCGGAACTGATCGCGCAGCTGCCGGCGCTGGAGATCATCACGATCATGGGCGTCGGCTACGACGGCGTGGACGTGGCCGCCGCGAAGGCCCGCGGGGTGGTGGTGACGCACACGCCCGACGTGCTCAACGACGACGTGGCCGACCTGGCGCTGGGCCTGATGCTGGCCGCCGCGCGCCAGCTGCCCGCCGCCGACCGCTACGTGCGCAGCGGCCGATGGACAGGCGGCCCGATGCCGCTGGCGCGCAAGATGTCCGGCGCCCGGCTGGGCCTGGTCGGGATGGGCCGCATCGGCCAGGCCATCGCACAGCGCGCGTCGGCCTTCGGCATGTCCATCGCGTACACCGCCCGCCATCCGCGGCCCGCGCTGCCGTACCGTTATCTGCCGGATGCGCGCGCGCTGGCCGCCGAGAGCGATTTCCTGGTCGTCATCACGCCCGGCGGTGCCGGCACGCGCCAGCTCGTCGATGCGGCGGTGCTGCAGGCGCTGGGGTCCAAGGGCATCCTCGTCAACGTGGCACGCGGCTCGGTGGTCGACGAGGCAGCGCTGATCGACGCGCTGGAGCGAGGCGTCATCGCGGGTGCCGGCCTCGACGTGTTCGAGAACGAGCCGAACGTGCCCGAGCGCCTGCGCGCCCTGTCCCACGTGGTGCTGACGCCGCACATCGGCAGCGCCACCGGCCAGACGCGGCAGGCGATGGCCGACCTCGCCTTCGGCAACCTGCGCGCACACTTTGCCGGCCAGCCGGTTCCGACCCCGGTCCCGGAATGCCGGGCCGCGCCTTGACAGGCACGAGCGGCACGGCAGCATGGGTGAGCGCACCCCGGGTAAGCCCGGAATGCCACATCCGTCAATCATCATACGATAAGACGACGGGCCGCCCCGCCCGGCAGCATTCACCAGGAGACAGCCAGATGCGTTTCAAGACATGGATCACCGGCGCCTTGGTCGGCGCCGGCTTGGCGGCGGCAGGCCCGGCGCTGGCGCAGGAAAAGCTCACCGTGTGGTGGGTCAAGGGCTTCTACAAGGCCGAGGACGAGGCGCTCTTCGCCGCCATCAAGAAGTTCGAGGAACGGAACAAGGGCATCAAGGTCGAGCTGTCGCAGTACCCGGTGCAGGACATGATCCCGAAGACCGTGTCCGCGCTCGACTCCGGCAGCCCGCCCGATGTCGCGTATTCCGACGTTTATGACTTCCAGGTCACGGCCAAGTGGGCCTATGACGGCAAGCTGGAAGACCTCACCAGCGTCATCGATCCCATCCGCTCGCGCTTCGAGCCGCACGCGCTGTCCACCACCTTCCTCTACAACGACCAGACCAGGTCGCGCGCGTATTACGCGTACCCCATCAAGCAGCAGACCATGCACATCCAGTACTGGAAGGACATGCTCGCTGAAGCCGGGTTCAAGGAAAGCGACATCCCCAAGACCTGGAAGGAATACTGGAGTTTCTGGTGTGACAAGGTGCAGACCGGCTACCGACAGAAGACCGGCAACCGGGCCTACGGCATCGGCATGCCGCTGGGCGTGGATTCCAGCGACTCGTTCTACTCGTTCCTCACCTTCATGGACGCGTACAACGTGAAGCTGGTGAACGACAGCGGCAAGCTGCTGGTCGACGACCCGGCGGTGCGCCAGGGCCTGATGAATGCCTTGGCCGACTACAGCTCGGTCTATTCGAAGGGCTGCTCGCCGCCCTCGTCCACGAGCTGGAAGGACCCGGACAACAACGTTTCCTTCCACAACAAGACCACGGTGATGACGCACAACGCAACGATCTCCATCGCCGCGAAGTGGCTGGACGACATGAACAACGCGACGCTGACCGACGCCCAGCGCGCGACCGCGAAGAAGAACTACGCCGAGCTGATCGCCACCGCCGGCTTCCCGAACAAGCCCGATGGCAGCAAGATGGTCTACCGCGCCGCGGTCAAGACCGGCGTGATCTTCAAGGACGCGAAGAACAAGGCGGCCGCGAAGAAGTTCGTCGCCTTCCTGCTCGACGAAGCGAACCTGACGCCCTACGTGGAAGGAGCGCTCGGCCGCTGGTTCCCGGTGACCAAGCAGGCCCAGCAAAGCGCGTTCTGGAAGAGCGACCCGCACCGCCTGGCCGTTTACAACCAGTTCATGAACGGCACGACGCCCTTCGAATTCACCAAGAACTACAAGTTCACGGTGCTGAACAACGAGAACGTCTGGGCCAAGGCCATGAATCGCATCCTCAACGAGAAGGTGCCGGTCGACAAGGCGACCGACGAGTTGATCGCCCGCATCAAGGCCGTCGCTTCCAACTGAACGCACGGCGGGCCCCGGGGCCCGCCCTCCTTCAATGAGCACCATCGCGGCCACGGCCACGCCACTATCACCTGAAAGGCGCGGCCTGACTCCATGGCAATTCTGGGGCCGCGCGCTGGTGCTGCCCTACCTGCTGGTCTTCCTGGTCTTCGTGCTGTACCCGGTCGGCTACGGCCTGTGGCTGGCGCGGCACCCGGCCAGCTACGTCAAGCTGTTCGACGACCCGATCTTCTTCCGCTCGGCCGTCAACACCATCGTCTTCCTGCTCGTCGCGATCAACCTGAAGATGGTGCTCGCACTGCTGCTGTCCGGCTTCTTCGTGCAGGGGCGCTGGTGGATCAAGATCCTGTCGGCCCTGTTCATCCTGCCCTGGGCCGTGCCGTCGATCCCGACCATCCTGTCGGTGCGCTTCATGCTCAACCCCGAGTGGGGCGTCATCAACTCGACCATCTTCCGGCTCACCGGCCTCGACGGACCGAACTGGCTGAACGACCCGACGCTGGCACTGAGCTTCTCGATGCTGATGCACATCTGGAAGTCGCTGCCGTTCTGGACCCTGATCCTCGTCGCCGGCCGGCTCGCGATCCCTTCCGAACAGTACGAAGCCGCCTCGGTCGACGGCGCCACGGCGTGGCAGAGGTTCCGCTTCATCACCTGGCCGTCGATGCGCACGCTCTACCTCACGTCCACGATCCTCTCGATGATCTGGACGCTGGGCGACTTCAACTCCGTCTACCTCCTCACCGGCGGCGGCCCGGCCGACCTGACGCACGTGCTGGCCACGCTGGGCATCCGCTACCTGCGGCTGGACCAGGTGGACCTGGCGATGGCCGCCATCGTCGTCGCGCTGCCGCTGGTGCTGCCCCTGGTGTACTTCATGATGAAGAGGCTGTCGAAGTGAAGCGCTGGACCCCCAAGGCCATCGCGACCGAAGCCAAGCTGCTGCTGATCGGCATCCCGGTGCTGCTGTGGACGCTGGTGCCGGTCTACCACCTGTTCCTGTTCGCCATCTCGCCGCGCGACTCCGCCACCTCGGGCCGCCTGTGGCCCAAGGAGCCGACGCTGCAGAACTTCAGCATCGTCTTCCAGCAGCAGCACTTCTACCTGGACCATTTCTGGCTGCAGATGGGCAATTCGCTGCTGATCGCGGTGGCGGTCGGCGCCATCACGCTCTTCGTCGCCACGGCCGCGGCCTTCGCGATCAGCCGGCTCAAGGTGGCGGGAGGGCGCTGGGTGATGAACCTGGCGCTCTTCACCTACTTCATCCCCGCGGCCTTCCTGGCGGTGCCGATGTACAAGACGATGGGCCTGTACGGGCTGCTGAACAGCCAGTGGGCCCTGATCCTCGCGATGGTGACCATCGCCTCGCCCTACTGCATCTGGGTGCTCAAGCAGGCCTCCGACAAGCTGCCCTGGGAACTGGACGAGGCCGCGCGCATCGATGGCGCCACGCCGCTGCAGCTCTTCCGCCTGGTGTACCTGCCGCTGATGCTGCCCTCGCTGGTGGCGGTAGGCACCTACTCGCTGCTGCTGGCCTGGAACGAGTACCTGTACGCCTTCCTGCTGCTGTCCAACGACCGCAGCGTGACGCTGGCGGTGGCGCTGGGCAACTTCCTGGCCGCCGACGATTCGCCCTGGGAGCTGCTGATGGCCACCGGGCTGATCTACGCGCTGCCTCCCGCGGCCATCTACTACGCCTTCAAGCGCTACATGGTGTCCGGCTTGACGGCAGGCGCCGTGAAATCCTAACTTTCAATACCCATGGCAGCAGTCTCCTTCAGAAACATCCAGAAGACTTATGGCGGCAAGGTCAAGGTCATCCACGGCATCGGCTTCGACATCGCCGACGGCGAGTTCGTCGTGCTGGTCGGCCCGTCCGGCTGCGGCAAGTCCACGCTGCTGCGCATGCTGGCCGGGCTGGAGGAAATCACCGATGGCGAGATCGTCATCGACGGCAAGGTCGTCAACGAGCTGGAATCCAAAGACCGCGACATCGCGATGGTGTTCCAGAGCTACGCGCTCTACCCGCACATGACCGTGCGCGAGAACATGGGCTTCAGCCTGAAGCTGCGCAAGGCCGACGGCAAGGTCATCGGCGAACGTGTCGCCAACGCCGCCCGCATCCTGAACCTGGACGCGCTGCTCGACCGCTATCCACGCGAACTGTCCGGCGGCCAGCGCCAGCGCGTGGCCATGGGCCGGGCCATCGTGCGCGACCCCAAGGTGTTCCTGTTCGACGAGCCGCTGTCCAACCTGGACGCCAAGCTGCGCGTCGCGATGCGCGCCGAGATCAAGGCCCTGCACCAGCGGCTGAAGACCACCACCGTCTACGTCACGCACGACCAGATCGAGGCGATGACCATGGCCGACCGCATCGTCGTGATGCACGACGGCATCATCGAGCAGATCGGCACGCCGCTGGAGCTGTTCGACCGGCCGGGCAACCTCTTCGTCGCGCAGTTCATCGGCTCGCCCGCGATGAACGTCTTCCCGGGGCAGCTGGCGGCCACCGACGAAGGTCTGGCGGTCGATGCGCTGGGCGCGCGCTGGCCGCTTCCGCACGGCCTGGCCGGTACGCCGGGTCAGGCGGTGCACTATGGCATCCGACCCACCGACCTCACGCTGGCCGCCCACGGCATACCCGCCAAAGTGGTCGTCGTGGAACCCACCGGCGCCGAGACCGAGCTGCTGCTGAAGGTCGGCGACACCTCGCTCACGGTGGTGATCCACGGCCGCACGCCGGCCCAGCCGGACGACACCGTGCACCTGGCGGTCGATGCCGCGAAGGCCCACGCCTTCGACGGAACGACCGGCCGCCGCCTGGGCTGACGTGGACAAGCCGCGGGCGCTGCAGGTGGTGGTGATGGGTGTCAGCGGCAGCGGCAAGTCCACGCTGGCGCGGGCGCTGGCCGATGCGCTGGCAGTGGACTTCGTCGAAGGCGACGACCTGCACCCGCCGGCCAACGTGCAGCGCATGCGCGCCGGCATTCCGTTGACGGACCGTGACCGCGAGGGCTGGCTCGCGGTGATCGGCGCACGCCTGGGCGAAGCGCGCGCGCAGGGCCGCGGCCTGGTCGTGGCCTGTTCGGCTCTGAAGCGCCGCTACCGCGACCAGCTGCGCAGCCATGCGCCGCGGCTGCGGCTGGTGCACCTGCACGGGGATCCGGCGCTGCTGGCCGAACGCCTGACCCGCCGCAGCGGGCACTACATGCCGCCATCGCTGCTGCCCAGCCAGCTGGAGACGCTGGAACCGCCCGCGCCGGACGAGGACGCGGTCGCACTGGACATCCGGACACCGCCGGCGCGGCAGATCGAACAGGCGCTGGCTGCGCTGGAGACTGCCAGACCATGATCGACGCCGCCACCTTCAGGCTCGACGGGCGGCTGGCGCTGGGCACCGGCTCGTCGGCCGGCATCGGGCTGGCGCTGGCCCGGGGCCTGGCGCAAGCCGGAGCCCGTGTCGTGCTGAACGGCCGCCTGCCAGCGCCACCGGCCCGGCCGGGCCGGCTCCACGCTGGCCGCTTGGGGGACACTGCCGAGCGATGGATACCAGCATGACTTCCCTTCCCTCTTTCACCCAGGTCCTGCTCTTCACCGACACGGACGGCCGCGCGCGCTTCCGCGAAGAACAGCTTCCCCTCGCCGAGGGCAAGCCGCAGGCGCGGTTGTCCGCGCTGATGCCCAGCGGCGGCCTGCAGCTGCGCCACAGCCCGGTGGGTTTCCGCAGCACCTTCCACTGCACCGAGGCGCCGCAGTGGGTCTTCATCCTCGGCGGGATGATGGAGATCGGCCTGCAGGACGGCAGCTCGCGCGTCTTCAAACCCGGCGATCACTTCTACTCCGCCGACGTGCTTCCCGCCGGCGCCAGCTTCGACCCCGCGCTGCACGGCCACTGGAGCCGCCAGGTCGGGCCCGATCCCCTGATCACCGCCTTCGTGCGCGGGTGAGGCCCATCGTGGTCGCACGGGTGCCGATCAAGAACGTCCACGGCAACACGCTGGACCGGCTGGGCGAGGCCGTCGTCGCCGGGCGCTACCCGCCCGGCAGCTCGATTCCGCCGGAACCGATGCTCTGCGAGGAACTGGGCGTCAGCCGCACCGTGGTGCGCGAGGCGATCAAGTCGCTGGTCGCCAAGGGCCTGGTCGTCACCGGTCCGAAGGTCGGCACGCGGGTGCTGCCGGAAGACCACTGGAACTGGTTCGATCCCGACGTGGTCGTCTGGCACTCGAAGATCGGCCTGACCCGCGAGTTCCTGCGCGACCTGCAGGAGCTGCGCCGCGTGGTCGAGCCGGCCGCGGTGCGACTTGCCGCCGAGCGGGCGACCACCCAGGACATCGCGGAGATCGAGGTCGCCTATGCCGGAATGAAAGCGGCCATCGAACACGGCGGCGACTACGTCACCAGCGACCTGCGCTTCCACCAGGGCCTCTTGCGCGCATGCCACAACCGCATGATGGTGCAGATGAGCAAGGCGCTCGGCGCGCTGCTGCGCACGAGCTTCGAGATCTCCACCTCCCGGCCCGACGGCCCGGCCCATTCGCTGCCGCTGCACCGCGCGGTGCTGGATGCGGTGATCGCCCGGTCACCTCAGCGGGCCGAGAAGGCCATCCTGGTGCTGATCGACGGCGCGCGCGACGACATCGAGCAGGTGCTGGCCTCGCGCCGCAAGCTGCCGTCGCTCAGCCAGCCGGCACCGCCCTTGAAGGCGCGCGCACCACTCGCCCCCCGTTGACCGAGGATTCGCCATGAGACTGCTGATCACCGGCGGCGCCGGCTTCGTGGGCGCGCGGCTGGCACGCACGCTGCTGGCGCGCGGCAGGCTGGCCGGCCGCGACATCGAACGCGTGGTGCTGGCCGACCAGGCAGCGCCGCCCGCGGACCTGGCTGCCCACCCGGCCGTCGAAGCCCGCATCGGCACCCTGCTCGACCAGTGCGGCGCCTGGCGCGGCGAGCCCTTCGACGGGGTGTTCCACCTCGCCTCCGCCGTCAGCGGCGAGTGCGAGGCCGACTTCGAGCTGGGCCTGCGCTCCAACCTCGATTCGACGCGGGCGCTGCTGGACGCACTGCGTACCGCCGGCAACACGCCGCGCCTGGTCTTCTCCAGTTCGGTCGCCGTCTTCGGCCCCGACCCCGCCCGCCCGCTGCCGCTGCTGGTCGCCGACGACACCTTGCCGACCCCGCAGACCTCCTACGGCACGCACAAGCTGATCTGCGAACACCTGGTCGCCGACTACACCCGCAAGGGCTTCGTCGACGGCCGCGCCGCGCGGCTGATGACCGTCACCGTTCGGCCCGGCCGGCCGAACGGCGCCGCCTCGTCCTTCTTCAGCGGCATCATCCGCGAGCCCCTGGCCGGCGAGGAGGCCGTGCTGCCGGTCGACCCGTCCGTGTCGCACCCGGTGTCATCGCCGCAGCGCACGGTGGACGGCCTGGTCGCCGTCTACGAAGCCAGCCGAGAACAGCTGGGCGGCCGCATGGCGCTGAACCTGCCAGCACTCAACGTGAGCGTCAGCACCATGCTCGACGCGCTGGAACGCGTGGCCGGCCCCGCCGCCCGCGCCCGCGTGCGCTTCGCCCCCGACCCGGAGATCCAGCGCATCGTCTCCGGCTGGGCCGCCGGCGCCACCGCCGAGCGCGCCGCGCGCCTGGGACTGCAGCCGGAAACAAGCTTCGACGCCATCATCCGCGCCTACATCGCCGACCATGAAGGGCACCCGACGGCGCTGCGCGGACTGGGCTGAGCGCGCACCACCTTCGTCACTTGCTGCCGCAGCAGACTCCCGGTGCATGGTCTTCACTGCGGAGACAGCGAAAGCAAGAGCTTCAGCAGGTCCACCTGCCGCGCAGCACCGCACTTGGCGAACACCTCCTTCATCTGCGTTTTCAGCGTGTTCACCGACACCCCCAGCCGCCCGGCCATGTCAGCCGACGTCCCGCCACGCAGCACTTCAAGCGCCGCCCGCGACTCTGCGGGCGTCATGCCGAAAAGGGCACGCAGGCATTCCGGAGCGATCTGTCGCACTCGCTGCAGGTCGTAGATCAGCACGATGCCGCATCCTTGCGCCATGCGCAGGAACGGCTGCTCCTCCGACAGCGGTGCGGCATGCACGACACAGCCCGGCCGGCCGTCGGCCAACGGGACCACGAAAGCCTCGGAGAAGTGTTCCGCCGGGTCAACGATGGTCGGCCCGGCCGCGTGGTCCAGCAAGCGCTGGAAGGCGCGCTCCAATACCTGAAGACTGGGCGCCAGCGACAGCACCTGCGCGCCGCTCTGCCGGGAACATCGAACCACCGCGCCAGCGTCCGCGAACAACAGGTCTGCGGCGCGGTTCTGGTATTGCACGGCCTTGCGGTGATCGATCAGCACGATGGCAGCCTGCAATCGGTCGATCGCGGCCAGGCTCGACGCGACACGCCACTCCAGATCGCGCAGGTGGAACATCACACCGAGCGCACGCGACAGGTGACGCACGAGGCGACTCACCACCTCCAGTTCCGCACGGCCGAACGGGCCCTCCTCAGGCGATCGAAACAGACTGAGCGCAGTCGGTTGTTTACGGGCATCGGAGCTGGCGAAGACCACTCCCGAAATCGAATGACGGATCTGCAGCGGTTCCCACAGCACCTTGTAGAACGCGGTCTTCAGCAGCGCGTCGTCTGCCACCAAGTCGCAGCCCCGCACCGTCAAGCCGTCGTTCAAGAGGTCCCGGCGGGTAGCGGCAAGGACGAAAGGGTCTTCGTGCAGATAGCGCGCGTCGAACTTCGCCAAGGCTTCGGATGGAAGGTTGTGGGAAAAGACGAACCCGCCCTCCGCATGCGTTCTCGCATAGCTGTGCATCATCGTGCGAGACGCGCCCATCATGTCCGCAATAGCGCGCAATTGAGCGGGCCATCCCCCTGGGTTCATCGCGGCGTCGTAGATGCCATTCACCACCTCGTCGTACCGCGCAAGGTCGACCATCATTCCGGTTCCCCCCGCCAGCAACGACGGTGCTGGCCACCGAACATGATGGACGCGCAGGGGTCACGTCAGCAAGAGCCGGCGAGGCGCTGCGGCATTGCCCTGTCGACAGGATGCAGGACGGACGAGATTCGCGCCCCCGCTGAACACGAAGCGCAGGTCAGCGCGCCGCCAGCGCCTGCCCCACCTCGTTGCTGCCCTGCGCCGCCCCGCTCTCGGGCACGGCCTCCCCCTCACGGTCACTCACCTGGGCCCACGCTGCCGCGAGGCGCTCCGGCACGTCGTCGCCCAAGCCCAGGTGCAGGCCGCGCGTCAGCGTAACGTGCGCTGCCTCGAACGTCCCCGCGCCGGCACAGGCGATGGCGCGCGTGGGCGCCTCTTCACTGGCCAGGAACAGCATCGCCGGCACCACCGCCTCGGGCTTCAGCATCGCCAGCACCTCGGCCGGCATCAGTTCCTCGGTCATGCGGGTGGCGGCGGTCGGGGCGAGCGAGTTCACGCGGATGCCGTACTTCGCCCCCTCGATCGCCAGCGTCTGCATCAGGCCGACCAGCGCCATCTTCGCGGCACCGTAGTTCGATTGGCCGAAATTGCCGTACAGGCCGGACGACGAACTGGTCATGACGATGCGGCCGTACTTCTGCGCCACCATCGCCGGCCACACCGCTTTGCAGCAGTGCACCGCGCCCATCAGGTGCACCTCCACGACCATCCGGAAGTCCTCGAGCGCCATCTTGCCGAAGCTCTTGTCGCGCAGGATGCCGGCGTTGTTGACCAGGATGTCGATGCGGCCCCACGCCGCCAGCGCCTGCTGCACCATGGCCTGCACCGCATCGAAGTCGGTGACCGAGGCCGCGTGGGCCATGGCCTCGCCGCCGGCGGCCCGGATCTCGGCCACCACCGCATCAGCCGCGCCTGGCGAGCCGCCGGAGCCGTCGCGCCCGCCGCCGATGTCGTTGACGACCACCCGGGCGCCGCGGGCGGCCAACGCCAGTGCATGCTGCCGGCCCAGCCCGCCGCCAGCGCCGGTGACGATCGCGACGCGGTTCTTGAAGTCGAGGCTCATGCGAAGCGGTCTCCTGGGATCTGGTTCAGGCAAGGCTTATACACGGGCGCCCGCCGCCGCGCTGTCGCCGCGCGGACCAGGCGCCACCGCCCGCAGCACACACAATGGCCGCGATGGCCCAGCAACCCCTGCACTGGATCGACGACCACACGCCACTGCCGCCGACGCGCTTCGCCCTCGGCGCGGACAGCGACGCCCCGGGCCTGCTGGCGGCGGGCGGCCGGGTCACGCCGCAGCGGCTGGAAGAGGCCTACCGCCTCGGCGCCTTCCCCTGGTACAGCGCCGGCCAGCCGGTGCTCTGGTGGAGCCCCGACCCGCGCATGGTGCTGCCGGTGGCGGAGTTCAAGCTGTCGGCCTCGCTGCGCAAGACGATCCGCCGCTTCGCCCGCGACCCCGACTGCGAAATCCGCATCGACAGTGCCTTCGAGGCCGTGATGCGCGCCTGCGCCACCGCCCCGCGCGAAGGCCAAAGCGGCACCTGGATCGGGCCCGAGCTGGTGCGGGCCTACACCGCCTGGCATCGGCTGGGCCGGGCGCACAGCGTCGAGACCTGGGTCGGCGGCGAACTGGCCGGCGGCCTGTACGGTGTCGGCATCGGCCGCATGTTCTACGGCGAGTCGATGTTCACCCGCCGCACCGATGCCTCGAAGATCGCGCTGGCGGCGCTGGTGGCCTTCTGCCGCGCGCACGGCATCGGGCTGATCGACTGCCAGCAGCACACGCGCCATCTGGCGTCATTCGGTGCGCGTGAAATTCCACGCGCGGCCTTCGAAGCCCACCTCGCCACCGCGCTGACGGCATCCCCTCCGCCGGCCTGGGCCTATCATCCGCGCTACTGGGCGCAGCTGGGCCTCTAGGGTCCCTGCGCCGGATGGAGCCGGGTAGGGCCTGCTAACGCTACGGAGGTGACTGCGTGAGTATCCAAAACGGGCGCAATCCAGGCGCGAAGCCGCCAGCGTGGCCGTTCCCCCGCCAAGGCTTCGCAACGACGAGTGCGCCCGTTTTGGGTACTCACCCATCGGGCTGGAGTGTCCTCGGGCACCCCACGGCGTTGCAGCCCATGCGCGGGGGGGTACCCCGAGCTGCGAGCTGCGCCTAGCAGTGCATCCCGAGTCCACCCCAGCGCAGTCATCTCCGTAGCGTTAGCAGGCCCTGCGCGTGACGCACCCTAAGGAACTACCGCTCTCGTCGCTGCAGTTCTACGCGACGGCACCCTACCCCTGCAGCTACCTGCCGGACCGGCTGGCGCGCTCGCAGGTCGCCACGCCCAGCCACCTGATCCACGCCGATGCCTACTCCGGCCTGGTCGCCAACGGCTTCCGGCGCAGCGGCATGTTCACCTACCGGCCGTACTGCGACAGCTGCCGCGCCTGCGTGCCGCTGCGGGTGCCCGTGGCCACCTTCGAAGCCAGCCGCAGCCAGCGCCGCGCCTGGAAGCGCCACCAGCACCTGAAGGCGCGCGTGCTGCGGCTGTGCTTCGTGCCGGAGCACTACCAGCTCTACCTGCGCTACCAGTCCGGCCGCCATGCCGGCGGCGGCATGGACCATGACAGCGTCGACCAATACACCCAGTTCCTGCTGCAAAGCCGCGTCAACTCGCGCCTGGTCGAGTTCCGCGAGCCGACGCCCGACGGCAGCGAGAGCGGCGAACTGCGCATGGTCGCCATCGTCGACGTTCTCAACGACGGCATCTCCGCCGTCTACACCTTCTACGACCCGGAGCACAAAGGCAGCCTGGGCACCTACAGCATCCTGTGGCAGATCGAACAGACGAAGCAGCTGAAGCTGCCGCACGTCTACCTCGGCTACTGGATCGCCGAGAGCGACAAGATGAACTACAAGGCCGAGTTCAGACCGCACCAAGTGCTCGTCGACGGGCACTGGCAAACCGTCGCGCCGGCGTGACGCACTGTCGACGCAATTGACACCCGCGCCACCCTGAGGGCGGAGACCCGTTTCAAATCAAGGAGTTAACACTCCGGCACATACATTGCTGAGTGTTCTCCGGTCGTCTTTTCACCGGAGTAACACTTGAACTTGAGCAAGACCTTCCTGGCCCTGGGCACCGCGCTGCTGTTCGGCGGCGCCAACGCCGCCGTCACCACCTACAACACCGACGCCGGCTTCCTCGGCGCCGCCGGCGGCGGACTCACCTTCGAGAGCTTCGAGACCGCAACGGCGAGTTCTTCCACCTCGGTGGCCTTTTCCGGCGGCGGTTTCGGTTGCGCGGGTTCCTCGTTCTGTCCGGGCTTCTTCGGCCTCTCGACCTTGGCTGCCGACCACGGCGTGCGCTCGGTGTTCTACGCCTCGCCAGACTCCGCCACCTTCACCTTCGATTCGGCGATCACCGCCTTCGGCATCGCGATCGGTGGCGCCGGCGACGTCGCCTCGATCACGCTGACGGCGCTGCTGAGCAATGGCGACAGCGCCGTCGCTCTCGACGACTACAGCGGACCGTTCACCGTCTTCGGTACGAATCGCCAGTACTTCGGCGTGATTTCCGACACCGCCTTCACGTCCATCACCTTCACCGCGTCGAACTCCGGCGACGGCATCTTCTTCGACAGCCTGAGCTTCGGCACCGCCGCCACGGACGTGCCTGAACCCGCCTCGCTGGCGCTGGCCGGCCTGGCCCTGGCCGGCCTGTGGGCCTCGCGCAAGCGCAAGGCCGCCTGATCCCGCCGGGGCACCCCCGGCTCCTGAAACGCGCGGCCCGGCCGCGCGTTTTTCATGGCGCGGGTCAATGCCGGGCCCAGCGCGCCGGCCGGCAGCGGTCCCTACAATCGCGCGATGCCGATTTCCCCTGTACCCGAACTGGTCGCCGAGCTTGCGGCCGGCCGCATGGTCATCCTCGTCGACGAGGAAGACCGCGAGAACGAGGGCGATCTCGTGCTCGCCGCGGACCATGTCTCTCCCGAGGCGATCAACTTCATGGCCAAGCATGGCCGCGGCCTGATCTGCCTGACGCTGACGCGCGAACGCTGTGAACGCCTGCGCCTGCAGCCCATGGCCGCGCGCAACGGCACGGTGCACGGCACGGCCTTCACCGTCTCGATCGAAGCCGCCACCGGCGTCACCACCGGCATTTCCGCGGCCGACCGCGCACGCACCGTGCAGGCCGCGGTCGCGCGTGAAGCCCAGCCCGGCGACCTGGTGCAGCCCGGCCACATCTTCCCCTTGCAGGCGCAGGACGGCGGCGTGCTGATGCGCGCGGGCCACACCGAGGCCGGCTGCGACCTGGCGCAGATGGCAGGCCTGAGCCCCGCATCGGTCATCTGCGAAATCATGAACGACGACGGCACCATGGCCCGGCTGCCGGACCTGGAAGTCTTCGCGCGGGAGCACGGCCTGAAGATCGGCACCATCGCCGACCTGATCGCCTTCCGCAGCCACAACGAAACCCTGATCGAGCGCGCTGGCGAGCGCGAGCTGGTCACCCCGCAGGGCCGCTTCCAGTGCACCGCCTACCGCGACCGCTCCGGCGGCCTGCACCTGGCGCTGCGCCACGGGCACTGGGCTGAGGGGGACGAGGTGGCGGTGCGCGTGCACGAGCCCTTCACCGCGCTGGACCTGCTCGACATCGGTGCCTGCGCCCACTCCTGGCCGCTGCCGCACGCGCTGAAGACCATCCAGGAATCGACCCACGGCGTCGCGGTGCTGCTGAACTGCAGCCACGACATCGGCAACCTGCTGCCACAGCTGCGGGGCGAGGCCGAGGCCACCCCGCGCACCAGCCAGATGGACCTGCGCACCTACGGCGTCGGCGCGCAGATCCTGCGCGACCTCGGCGTGCGCCGCATGAAGCTGCTGGGCAGCCCGCGCCGCATGCCCAGCATGACCGGCTACGGCCTGGAAGTGACCGGCTTCATCGCCGCGGGCGTCTGAACGAAGAACAACGAACCCCTTATGAAAAACGCAAACCAGGGCCAGGCCGCGCGCCTCGACGGCGAAGGCCTCGTGGTCGGCATCGTGCAGGCCCGCTTCAATGCCGACATCACCGCCAAGTTGGCCGAGAGCTGCCTGGCCGAATTGGCCGCGCTCGGCGTCTCGGCCGACGACATCACCCACGTCACCGTGCCGGGTGCGCTGGAGATCCCGATCGCGCTGCAGGCGCTGGCCGACGAATGCGATGCGCTGATCGCGCTCGGCTGCATCATCCGCGGCGAGACCTACCACTTCGAGCTGGTCGCCAATGAAAGCGGCGCCGGGGTGACCCGTGTCTCGCTGGACCAGGACCTGCCGATCGCCAACGCGATCCTGACCGTCGAGAACGAGGCCCAGGCCTGGGCCCGCGCCGAGGACAAGGGGCGCGACGCCGCCCGCGTCGCGGTGGAGATGGCCAAGCTGCTGGGCGAGCTGTCGTGAGCGCGCCCGCCCCTACCCCCAAGGCAGCCAAGCCCGCACGTCCGAAGAGCGCCCGCCGCCGCTCGCGCGAGCTGGCGCTGCAGGGCCTGTACGAATGGCTGGTCGGCAAGGCCGACATGCCGGCGATCGAGGCCCACATGCGCGAGCAGGAAGGCTTCGACAAGTGCGACCGCGTGCACTTCGACGCGCTGCTGCAGGGCTGCGTCGCCGAGGCGGCCGACCTCGATGCGGTGCTGTCGCGCCACGTCGACCGCAAGACCACCGAGCTGTCGCCGGTCGAGCACGGCGTGCTGCTGATCGGCGCCTACGAACTGAAGCACTGCCTCGACGTGCCCTACCGCGTCGCGATCAACGAAGCGGTGGAACTGGCCAAGTCCTACGGCGGCACGGACGGGCACAAGTACGTGAACGGCGTGCTCGACAAGACCGCGGGCGACCTGCGGCCGGCCGAAGTGGCAGCCAAGCGCGGCGGCTGACCGCCACCGCGCGGCAGGGCTGGACCGCAGCGCGGGCACGGAGACAAGACATGAAACTCGCGCGCCGGCTCGACCACATCGAGCCCTTCTACGTGATGGAGTGCGCCAAGGCCGCCTTCGAGCTGGCGGCCAGCCCCGCCTGCGACCCCACCCAGGGCGGCGAGCGCATGATCTTCCTGAACATCGGCGAGCCGGACTTCACCGCGCCGCCGCTGGTGAAGGAAGCCGCCGAACGCGCCATCCGCGACGGCCGCACGCAATACACCGAGGCAACCGGCCTGATGGCGCTGCGCGAGCGCCTGTCGCAGTGGTACGCGCAGCGCTTCGGCGTCGACATCCCGCCGCGCCGCATCGTCATCACCGCCGGCGCCTCGGCCGCGCTGCAGCTGGCCTGCCTGGCGCTGTTCGAGGCCGGCGACGAGGTGCTGATGCCGGACCCCAGCTACCCCTGCAACCGGCACTTCGTCGCGGCGGCCGAGGCGGTGGCGCGCCTGCTGCCGTCCAGCCCGGAGCACCGCTTCCAGCTCGATGCCGAGGCCGTCGAGCGCGCCTGGAGCCCGGCCACCCGCGGCGTGCTGCTGGCCTCGCCGTCCAATCCCACCGGCACCTCGATCCACCCGGACGAGATGCGCCGCATCGATGCGGTCGTGCGCGCGCGCGGCGGCGTCACCATCGTCGACGAGATCTACCTGGGCCTGAGCTACGACGACACCTTCGGCCACAGCGCGCTGCAGCTCGGGGAACACATCGTCTCGGTGAACAGCTTCAGCAAGTACTTCAGCATGACCGGCTGGCGCCTGGGCTGGCTGGTGCTGCCGGAGGCGATGGTGGGCCCGGTCGAGCGGCTGGCGCAAAACCTCTTCATCTGCGCTTCCACCGTGGCCCAGCACGCGGCGCTGGCCTGCTTCGAGCCGGAATCGCTGGCCGAATACGAACGCCGCCGGGCCGAGTTCAAGCGCCGCCGCGACCTCGTCGTACCGGCGCTGGATGCACTGGGCCTGAAAGTGCCGGTGATGCCGGACGGCGCCTTCTACGCCTACGCCGATTGCAGCGCGTACCTGGCCCCCCAAACGGCCTCGGACGTTCCCGCGGGACGGCAGGGCGGCGCCTCCGGCCTGCCGGGGAACCGCAGTGCCAGCAGCTGGGACTTCGTCTTCGAACTGATGCAGCGGGCCCATGTGGCGTTGACGCCCGGGCGCGACTTCGGCCGGGCCGATCCCGGCCGCTGGCTGCGCCTGTCCTTCGCCAGCTCGATGGAGAACCTGGAAGAGGCGCTGCATCGCCTGGGTCGTGAATTGCGACGCACCTAACACGCAATCGACAAGGTCAAGCCGACAGGGCGTGACGGATGCACGATTTCGGCCGTCATGATCGTCACAACCGGTAAGCTGAGCGCACTACCCCACGCATTTCGAATCATCAGCGGCCGGCAGGCCCGCTTAAGCTGCGGCGGGTGAAATCTTCCACTCCCCGTTCCCGCGGCGGCCCCCCGCCCGCGTTCGCGCCGACGCAGATCGACCCGAATCCGCCGTCGCTGCCCGCGGCCGACGGCGAGTCGGTGCCCGACGAGTGGCCGGCTTTCGCAGACGACAGCGCGCCGGTGCCGCTGGACCTGATGCCCGAACCCAACCAGGCGGAGCCGACCATCGGCCACGTCGGCCGCTACGCGCTGAAGCAGCGCCTGGGCGAAGGCGGGCTGTCGCGGGTCTACACGGCCTGGGACCCCATCCTGTCGCGCAACCTGGCCATCAAGACGCTGGAGCTGGGCGCCGTCGGCACGGTGCGCGACACGCTGAACGCGATGATCCTGAACGAGGCCCGCGCAGTCGCCGGCCTGAACCACCCGAACATCGTCACGGTGTTCGACGCCGGCCTCTCCGAGCGCGGCGTCTACATCGCGATGGAGCAGTTGCCGGGGCAGGACCTGCGGCAGATGCTGCTCGAAGGCTGGCGGCCGGATGCGGTGCGCACCGCCAAGATCGTGCGGCGCGTGGCGGACGCACTGACCTACGCGCACGGCAAGGGCGTGATCCATTGCGACATCAAGCCGGCCAACATCTTCATGGTCGACCGGCGCAAGCCCAAGGTGCTGGACTTCGGCATCGCCCGTGTCGCGCACCAGCCCGGCGCACCGATGCTGGAAGGGCTGATCACCGGCACGCCGCACTACCTGGCGCCGGAGCAGATCCGCGGCGGCACGGTCGACGAACGCTGCGACGTCTATTCGCTCGGCGTCGTGATGTACGAGCTGCTGACCGGCCGCAAGGCCTTCGGCGGCACCTCCCTCACGTCCATCACCCAGTCGGTGCTGGACGGCAACCCGGTGCCCGCGCACGCGCTGGTGCCGGGGCTGCCGCCGGAGCTGTCGCAGATCGCGGCGCGGGCGATGGCGCGCGACCCGGCGCAGCGTTACGCATCGGCGCGCGAAATGTCGCAAGCGGTGCGCCGCTGGCAGGCAGGCGCCGAGCTGCAGGCCAGCGCCGCGCCGAAGGCCGCGGCGGCCGCCGCGGAAGAAGAAGCCCGCCAGCGGGCCGCCCTGCGCCGCGCTGCCCGGCGGCGCAGGCGCGTGGCCCTGGCCGCGGGCGTGGCGGTGGCGGTGCTGGCCGCCACGGCGGCGTGGCTGTGGCCGGGCCGCGAACCGCTGCGCAGCGGCGCCACCGCGCCCGCGGCCAGCTGGCCCGAGCACCCGGCCTGAGCCCCCGCGCCGCACGATGGGCGGGCCCGATCCGGGCCCCGGGGATGGCGCGCGCGGAAGCGCTTCACGGCGCGCCACATGGCCCCGCCCCCCTGGCGCCCGGACGGGCGCAGCCGCTGCCGGTCGTGCAAAACCGCTCGCGTATCATCGCCCGGGCCCATGACCGCCCTGCTGCCGACCCGCGATCGCCCCTTCCGCCACGCCGTGCGCGTGTACTGGGAAGACACCGATGCGGGAGGCGTCGTCTTCTACGCCAACTACCTGAAGTACTTCGAGCGTGCGCGCACCGAGTGGCTGCGGTCGCTGGGCATCGGGCAGCAGCAGTTGCGCGCGGACACCGGCGCCATCTTCGTCGTGACCGACACCACCATGGCCTACCGCCAGCCGGCCCGGCTGGACGATGAACTTGCGGTCACCGTCGTGGTCGATGAGCTGCGCGCCGCGTCGATGAAGCTGTCGCAGGAAGCCTGGCGCGGCGACACGCTGCTGTGCTCGGGCGACATCCGCATCGGCTGCGTCGATGCCCAGAACCTGCGGCCCTGCCGCATCCCGCCGGCGATCACCTCGCTGTTCGAATGACCCGCACCTGCCCCCAGCGCCGATGAACCAGGACCTGTCGATCGTCAACCTCGTGCTGCAGGCGAGCCTCGTCGTGCAGCTGGTCATCGCCGGCTTGATGCTGACCTCGCTGGCCAGCTGGACCGTGATCTTCGCCAAGCTCTTCGGCCTGCGCCGCCTGCGCGGCAACAACGAGGACTTCGAACGCGAGTTCTGGTCCGGCAAGAACCTGAACGACCTGTACAACGCCGCCGGCACCAAGGCCGAGACGGCGCCGATGGAGCGCCTGTTCGCCAGCGGCATGCGCGAGTTCCTGAAACTGCGCGAGCGCCGGCTGGAAGCCGCCTCGCAGCTGGACGGCGCGCGCCGCGCCATGCGCGCCAGCCTGCAGCGCGAGCTGGACATGATGGAGGGCAACGTCGGCTTCCTCGCCTCGGTCGGCTCGGTCAGCCCCTACGTGGGCCTGTTCGGCACCGTGTGGGGGATCATGCATGCCTTCGTGGGCCTGTCGAACGTGCAGCAGGTGACCCTGGCCACCGTCGCCCCCGGCATTGCCGAGGCGCTGGTGGCCACCGCGATCGGCCTCTTCGCGGCGATCCCCGCGGTCGTCGCCTACAACCGCATCGCGCGCGACATCGACCGCATCGCGATCCAGCTGGAGACCTTCATGGAGGAGTTCTCCAACATCCTGCAGCGCAACGCGGGCGCACCCGCGTCGCCGCACTGACCGCGCGAAGGACGCACACCGATGCCCGCCGTCGCTTCCCGCGGATCGCACCGCCGCCGCGCGGTCAGCGAGATCAACATGGTGCCCTTCATCGACGTGATGCTGGTGCTGCTGATCATCTTCATGGTCTCGGCGCCGCTGATCACCACCGGCCTGGTCGACCTGCCCTCGGTGGGCAAGGCGGCGCAGAAGCCGGACAAGGTGATCGAGGTGATCGTCGGCAGCGACGAGAAGCTGCGCATCCGCGTCGACGGCGGCGACCCGCAGCCGGCCACGCTGCGCCAGCTGGGCGAGAAGGTGCGCCAGCTGCAGGGCGGTAATGCGCAGGTGCCGGTCGTGATCTCGGCCGACAAGAACGTCAAGTACGACCTGGTGGTCAAGGCGATGGACGTGCTGCAGAAGAACAACATCGCCCGCGTCGGCCTCGCGGTCAAGCAGGGGTCGTGACGGGAGCGCTGTCGTGAACGCCGCGGCCATGGGGCGCGACGCCTGGAAACCCGAACAGCCGGGCGGCTTCGGCCTGGGCGCGCTGCTGGCGCTGCTGGCCCACGCCGTGCTGGTGGTCGCGCTGGCCATCGGTGTCAGCTGGCGCAGCAGCCCGCCGGATGCGGCGCTGAGCGCCGAGCTGTGGTCGGCCGTGCCCGAGGTGGCGGCGCCGAAGCCGGCCGAGCCACCGCCGCAGCCCGAGCCGAAGCCGGTCCCCCCGAAGCCGCAACCGAAGCCCGAGCCGGATCCCCGCATCGAGCAGCAGCGCCGCGACGCGCAGATCGCCATCGAGAAGGCCGAACGCGAGAAGAAGCGCCGCGAGGAGCAGGAAGAGAAGGAGCGCGCCGAGAAGCTGAAGGCCGAGAAGCTGGCCGCCGAGAAGGCGCGCGAGGAGAAGCTGCGCGAGGAAAAGGCGAAGAAGGAGAAGCTGGAAGCGGAGCGCAAGCGCAGCGAGCTGGCCGCCAAGCTGCGCGAGCAGCAGCTGGCCCGCATGCGCGAGCTTGCGGGCGCCACCGGCGGCCCCGCCGCCACCGGCACCGCCCAGCGCGATGCCGCGCCTTCCGCCGGTTATGCCGGCCGCATCCGCGCCCGCATCAAGCCCAACCTGGTGCTGGTGGGTGAAGTGAGCGGCAATCCGAAGGTGGAAGTGGAAGTGCGCTGCGCGCCGGACGGCCGCATCATCGGACGCCGCGTGGTCAAGTCCAGCGGCAATGCAGTGTGGGACGAGACGGTGCTGCGCGCGATCGACAAGACCGAGGTGCTGCCGCGCGACACCGATGGCCGGGTGCCGGCGGCCATCGTCATCGAATACGCGCGGCAGGAGTGATGAGGGTCAGCGCCGCGCGTCGGCGCCCGGCCACCAGCGCCGCACCAGCCAGTGGTCGGCGGACCAGCGGCCCGGCCCCCACAGCAGCAGGCCGACCAGCAGGCTGCCCCAGAACACGTGCTGCTGCAGCGCGGCGTCGGTGATTTCGGGCAGTGAAACCACCGCCACCGCGTTGACGAAGAACAGGCCGAAGGCGCCGAAGCGCGTGGCCAGGCCCAACACCAGCAGCACCGGCAGCGCGATCTCCCCGGCGGTGCCCAGGGCCGCCGCCAGCGCGGGTGACAGCAGCGGCACCTGGTACTCGTTCTCGAACAGGGCCAGCGTGGTGTCCCAGTCGCGCAGCTTGGTCAGCCCCGACAGGAAGAAGACCTTGGCGACGTAGAGCCGCGCGGCCAGCAGGGCCAGCGGCTGCAGCGCCTCCAGCACGTGGGTGATGCGCATGGCCGGCGCGGCGAGCGCACGCAAGGCGGTGGTGTTCATCGGACGTCTCCGGACAAGGGGTGGGGCTCGATCGGCAGCACGGCGGCCAGGCGGCCGTGGCGCAGCGCATCGAGCAGCCAGGGTTCAAAGAGGAAGTCGGGGCCGGCCGCATCGAGCGCCTCGGCCAAGGGGCGCACCGCGAGCAGCGCTTCGGTGAATGCGGCGTCCGGCGGGGCCAGCGGCGTGACCCGGGCCCGCCAGCCCTCGCGCCACACCAGCGCCGATTCGGAGCGGCCGGCGACCAGCGCCTCGCGCACGGGCGCGAAGCGATCGTCGGCCGCGTCGCGGTGCGCCTGCCAGATCGTTCCGATCGGCCAGCGCGACGCGACCAGCGTGGTGCCGGGCTGCAAGCGCAGGCACAGCGCGCCGGGGTCGTCGCTGCCCAGCCGCTGCAGTCCTTCGGGGGGGCTGGTGGCGTCCGCGCTGCACTCCGCGCGGTGCACCGCCCAGTCCAGCCGGGCGCTGTCGGCGAGCCACGGCACGTCGGCCAGCTGCGCGTCGGCGGCGATGAAATCGGCCAGGCCGGCGCCATGCTCGGCCAGGTCGCCGCGCAGCGGCGGCACGGCCTGCCAGAACGCGCACGACAGCGCCTCGAACGCCTCGGCCCCGACCAGCTCGGCCACCGTCGGAAAAGCGGCCGCCAGCGCGCGTGATGCGATGGCCGCGCCATTCGCACGGTAGGCCGACACACCGCGCGCCATGCGCGGCGGCGCGTCACGCAGCCAGCCGGACAGCGCGGCCTCGGGCGCCTGGCGCCACAGCACACGCAGCATCAGCGCCTGGCGCTGCGCCTCTTGGGCGGCGCCGGCATCGCACCCGGAATCGCGCCCGGAAGGCAGGTCGTTCACGAACAGGCCTCCTGCAGCGGCGCTGGCTGCAATGCCGGCGCGGCGATGCGGCCGGCGGTCGCCGCCTCGTCCAGCAGCACGTCGAGCACCGGTACGTCGGTGTCCCACTCGATCAGCGTCGGCACCCGCCCCAGCCGCGCGATGGCATGGCGGTAGGCCTGCCACACCGGTGGGTGCACCCGGCTGCCGTGGTCGTCGATGACGATCTCCGCCGATTCGGCATAGCCGGCCAGGTGGATCTCGCCGACGACGCCGGGGTCGATCGCATCGATGAAGTCGGTGGCCGCCTGCACCGGCGCCACGCCGGCGTTGAGCGCATTGACGACCAGGTTGTTGACGTCCAGCAGCAGCTCGCAGCCGGTGCGGCGTGCCAGCAGCGTGAAGAACTCGGCTTCCGGGATGCGATCGTCGGCCCAGCGCAGGTAGGACGACAGGTTCTCGACCAGGATCGGCCGCTTCAGCCGATCCTGAACCCTTTGCACGTTATCGGCCATCAACTGCAGCGCCGCCGGGGTGAACGCGATCGGCAGCAGATCGCTGCCGTGCGCCGGCGCCTGGCCCGGCTGCAGCGGCGCCCGCGCGAAGCAGGCATGGTCGCTGACCCGGACCGGCTCGATACGCTCCACCAGGCGCGCCAGCCGGTCCAGGTGCCAGGGGTCCACGCCCACGGCCGAACCCAGCGCCAGCCCCACGCCATGCAGGCTGACGTCGTACACCGAACGCCCCTCCTGCAGCACCGCCAGCGCGGCACCGCCGTCACCGAAGAAGTTCTCCGAGTGCACCTCGATGAAGGCCAGCGCCGGCCGGCGCTGCATCAGTTCGGCGTAGTGCGGCTGGCGCCAGCCGATGCCGATGGAAGGCGAAGGATGCGACATGGAACGAGGCAATCAGGTGGAGCGGAGGATCCAGGGACAGCGAAGGGACCCACCGAAGGCCGGGCGGCACCCGTGCAGCGGAGAGGTCCAGTGTCGTTCGCCGGCAGGGCCGCCGGCCGTCGGCCGCGGGTCAAGGCCTCACTTCTTCGCCTTGGCCTTGGCTTCGGCCTCGCTCAGGCCCTTCATGTCCTTGCAGGTGCCCTTGGCGACGTACTTCCACTCGTCAGCGGCCATGTCGGCCTTGGCCTGGCCGGCGCAGGAATGCGAGCCCGACAGGTTCGCGCAGTCGTTCTGGCCGGCCTTGGCGATGCCGTAGCACTTTTCCTTCTCCTTCGCCTGCGCGGACGCCTGGCCGACGAGGCCCAGCGCGAGGGCGGAAGCGAGTGCGGAAGAGATGATCAGACGTTGGTTCATGAATGACTCCAGGGTTGATGAGGAAGAGCGCGCGGATCGAGGGGCCCGGGTGACTCACCGGTGGGTGCGCCGCTGATCCGCGACGGCCGTCTGTCGGCCGCTCCGGAGGATTCCTTACACTGCCCCCCGTTTCAACCCTCCGGAACCCTCTGTGACGGATTTCGCGCGCCAGGTCGAAGCCCTGCGACCGCAGCTGCTGCGCTTCGCGCGGACGCAGCTGCGCAACGAAGCCTGGGCCGAGGACGCGGTGTCGGACACCCTGCTCGCGGCGCTCGAGAAGCCGCAGTCCTTCGGCGGACAGTCGCAGCTGAAGACCTGGCTGGTCGGCGTGCTCAAACACAAGGTGATCGACCAGCTGCGCCGCCACACCCGCGAGGCAACGGTGCTGACGACGGACGACGGCGAGGACATCGACGAGCTGCTGTTCGACGACACCGGGCACTGGCGCGACAAGCCGGCCGACTGGGGCAACCCGGAGCAGCACTGTGGCCAGCGTGAATTCCTGACCGTGATGGAAGCCTGCATCGAGCACCTGCCGCCGGTGCAGGGCCGCGTCTTCATGATGCGGGAGTGGCTGGAACTCGACAGCGACGAGATCTGTAAGGAGTTGCAGATCACGTCGACCAACCTCTGGGTGCTGCTGCACCGCGCGCGGCTGCGGCTGCGCGACTGCCTTCAACAGCGCTGGTTCAACGGCCGGCCGATCCCCGCGAAATGAAGATCCGCCGCAACTGCCGGGAAGTGACCCGCCTCGTGCTCGAGTCCGAAGAACGGCCGCTGGGCGTGATGGAGAAGGTCTCGCTGCACCTGCACTGGCGCGCCTGCAGGGCCTGCTCCCACTTTCGGGAGCAGGCGAAGACGATGAGGATGGCGCTGGGGCGGTGGCGGGGCTACCGCGACCGGGAATGAGCTGAGGCGCCTCGCCCCGGTTCTGCGCTACAGGACACAGGCCAGCCTGCGAGCACCGGAGCGAAGCACCACCCGCTAGTCGACGATGCCGGTGCTGAGCACGGCCGCCTCCGCTGGCCGCGTCAGCGCGATCGTCGCGGCCAGCAGCACCGCCCTCACCTGCTCCTCCAACGCCATCGGGCGGCCGGCCGGGTGCATGGCGGCCTGCTCGGGCAATGGCGGCAGGTGGATGAAGCCGCCCTTGGTCTGCGGCCAGGCGCGCAGCCGGTGCATCAGCGCGAAGAAGACCTGGTTGCAGACGAAGGTGCCGGCGCTGTGCGAGACCTCGGACGCGATCCCCGCTTCGCGCAGGCCGGCATGGATGGCCTTGACCGGCAGACTGGCGAAGTAAGCGGCCGGGGCGCCGGCGGTCACCGGCACGTCGATCGGCTGCTCACCGGCGTTGTCGGCGATGCGCGCGTCGATCAGGTTGACCGCGATGCGCTCGATGGACACCGCGCTGCGGCGGCCGCCCAGCCCCAGCGCGATGACGACGCCGGGCTGCCACTCGTCGAGCAGAGCCTGCAGCTCGGACGGCGCGCTGCCGAAGGCGCACGGCAGGCAGCGGCCGACGATGGCGTGGCCGGCCACGCGGCGGCCATCGAGGTGCCGCGCCACCTCGCGCGAGGGATTGAGCCGGTCGCCGCCGAAGGGCTCGAAGCCGGTGACGAGCACATGCGCCTTCACGCGCGCCCGCCCTGTCGCCCGAAGGGCCGTGCAGGGCCCGCGGTAGCGGCGAGCGCCGTGAGCTGGGGAGAACGCATTCCGGCGATCTTGTCATGGCCCCGAGACGGTGGCTTCGCGCCGGCGCAGCAGCGCACGCAACTCCTGCAGTGGGGCCAGCGCCGGCATCGTCGACTCGGCCAGCTCGAGCGGGCACCAGGGGTAAGGCAGCGCGCGCGCCCACGCCATCGCCGTCGGCACCAGTTCCGCCGGCAGCACCAGCATGCCGTCGATCGTGATGACCAGATCGCTGACCAGCCCGCTGCCGGCAGCGAAGGTCCAGGCGTAGCGGCCGCTGCCGGTGCGCAGCCGGCCGCTGGCTTTTTCCGACATCACGACCAGCCAGCCGCCCTCGAACTGCGGCACCGGCGCCAGCGGTGGTGCGCCGAGGCAGAAGGTGTAGACGTTCTCGTAGGTCTGGTTGAAGCGCCGCACCAGCACGTCGGTGATGCCCTCGCGGCCGTGCGTGGTCTGCGGGAACTGGATCGTGTCGGTGCGCACGTCCATCGTCAGCCGGGCGTCTTCGGTGAAGGCCTCCGGCATCAGGTGCGGACGATTGCCATCCTTCGCGAGGATGTAGGCGCTGATGGCAGCAGCGGGGTAGGAACGTTTGGGCATGCGGGTCAGAGGTCCGGCCGAGCTCAGGCCGTGTCGTGCAGGGTCGGCGCGCGCCGGCGCTCGCCGAGGTAGGCCAGCACCGGCCGCAGGGCCGGCAGGTCGGGGGCGGTGTCCAGCGCCGCGGCAACGGGGCACCAGGGATATGGCAACTGGGCCAGCCAGTCCACCACCGGCTCCAGCGTCGAGGCCGGCAGCACCTTCGTCACGCCGATGGTGATCTTCAGGCCCTGCACCAGGTGCGGTGCCTGGGGCTGGAACGACCACTCGTACCGACCGCAGCCCACGCGCAGCTGGCCGCCGTCCTTGAGCGACATGCCGGCCAGCCAGTCGCAATGGAAGGCCCCAGCGTCCCAGCGCCGGCCGGGACGCTGCAGGCAGAAGGTGTAGACGTTCTCGTAGGTGCGGCCGAAGTGCCGCACCAGCGCGCGGGTGATGGCCTCGCGCCCGTGCGCGAGGGACGGCGGGCAGTAGACGTCGCCGTCGACGGCCGTTTCCAGCCACGCGTCGTCGGCGAAGGCCTGCGCCATCAGGTGCGGCCGGTTGCCATCCTTCGCGCGGCAGTACGCCGCAAGGCGTTGTTCGGCGATGAATGGCAGTGACATGGCCGCACCTCCTGTCAGTTGGCCGGCGGGGGACCCCAGCCGCCACCGCCCGGCGTTTCGATGACGAAGACGTCGCCGGCAGCCATCTCGACCGAGCCGATGTGGCCCAGCGTCTCGATGCGGCCGTCGGCCCGCTCGACGCGGTTGATGCCCGGGGCGCCGGCCGATCCACCATCCAGCCCGAAGGCGCCGCGGCTGCGGCCGTTGCTGAGGATGGACGCCGTCATCGGCTGCAGGAAGCGCACCCGGCGCACGCCGCCATCGCCACCGCGCCAGCGGCCGGCCCCGCCGGAGCCGCGGCGGATCTCATAACTCTCCAGGCGCACGGGGTAGCGGAACTCCAGCACCTCCGGATCGGTGAGGCGCGAGTTGGTCATGTGCGTCTGCACCACCGCCGTGCCGTCGAAGCCGGGACCGGCGCCGGAGCCGCCGGAGATGGTCTCGTAGTACTGGTGCTCCTCGTCGCCGAAGGTGAAGTTGTTCATCGTGCACTGGCTCGCGGCCATCACGCCCAGCGCGCCGTACAGCGCGTTGGTGACGCAGGACGAGGTCTCGACGTTGCCCGCCACCACCGCCGCCGGCGCGCGCGGGTTCAGCATGCAGCCCTCGGGCACGATCACGTGCAACGGCTTCAGGCAACCGGCGTTCAGCGGGATGTCATCGTCGACCAGCGTGCGGAACACGTACAGCACCGCCGCCATCGTCACCGCCTTCGGCGCGTTGAAGTTGTTCGGCAGCTGGGCGCTGGTGCCGCTGAAGTCGATGGTGGCCTCGCGGCGCTTGGCATCCACCGTGACCTTGACGTTGATCTGTGCGCCGTTGTCCAGCGGCAGCTCGAAACTGCCATCCTTCAGCGCGGTGATCACGCGGCGCACCGATTCCTCGGCGTTGTCCTGCACATGGCGCATGTAGGCGGCCACGGTCTCGCGGCCGAACTGGCCCACCATGGCCCGCAGTTCCTGCACGCCCTTTTCATTGGCGGCGATCTGCGCGCGCAGGTCGGCAATCGTCTGGTCCGGGTTGCGCGCCGGCCAATTCCCGCTCGCCAACTGCGCGCGCAATTCGTCATTGCGCAAATGGCCGTCGCGCACCAGCAGGAAGTTGTCGAACAGCACGCCTTCTTCGTCGATGGTGCGCGAGAACGGCGGCACCGAGCCCGGCGTGATGCCGCCGATGTCCGAATGGTGGCCGCGGCTGGCGACGTAGAAGCTGGGCTTCTTGTCGGCCGACTCGAGGTACACCGGCGTCACCACCGTCACGTCCGGCAGGTGGGTTCCGCCGTGGTACGGGTCGTTCAGCACGTAGACGTCGCCCTGGTGCATGGCGGGGTTGCGCTCGATCACGGTCTTGATCGATTCGCTCATCGAGCCCAGGTGCACCGGCATGTGAGGTGCATTGGCGATCAACTGGCCCTGCGCATCGAACAGCGCGCAGGAGAAGTCCAGCCGCTCCTTGATGTTCACCGAGTGAGCGGTGTTCTGCAGGCGCAGGCCCATCTGCTCGGCGATGTTCATGAAGAGGTTGTTGAAGACCTCCAGCATCACCGGGTCGGCCTCGGTGCCGATGGCGTGCGCGGTGACGCGGGCGCGGACGCGCTCCAGCGTCAGCGAGCCGTCATCGCCCAGGCGCGCCTGCCAGCCGGGCTCGATCACCGTGGTGGAGTTGCGCTCGGCGATCACCGCCGGGCCGTCGACCAGCGCACCGGCGGGCAGCGATTCACGCACGTGCAGCCCGGCTTCGCGCCACTGGTCACCCGTGCCATCGTCGGCCGCCGTGAACATCTTCACCATCGCCACCGGCGCCGGGCGCTGCGAGACGCTGAAGGCGTCGGCCACCGGCTCCACCAGGCCTTCGCCCGCGCCCACCGCCTCGACCGACACGGCTTCGATGATCAGCTTGCGGTCCGGCATCAGGAAGGCGAAGCGCTGGCGGTAGGCGGTCTCGAACTCGGCCTGGGCCTGGCGCGCATCGCCGAAGGCCACTTCCAGCGCGGTGTCGGTGCCTTCGTAGCGCAGGTGCAGGCGTTCTCGCCGGCTGATGCGCTCGGCCGCCACGCCCTGGGCTGCAACCTCGGCCGCCGCGGTGGCGCCCAGCTCGGCCAGCTTGTCGTGCGCGGCCTGCAGGCCCTCGGCATTCAGCGGCTGTTCCAGCGAGGCTTCGCGCATCGAGATCTGGTCGGCCAGGCCCATGCCGTAGGCCGACAGCACGCCGGCCAGCGGATGCACCAGCACGCGCTGCATGCCCAAGGCATCGGCGACGAGACAGGCATGCTGGCCACCCGCACCGCCGAAGCACTGCAGCGTGTAGCCGGTCACGTCGTAGCCGCGCGCCACCGAGATGCGCTTGATCGCATTGGCCATGCTGGCCACTGCGATCTGCAGCGCGCCGGCGGCCACGCTTTCCGGCGTGGTGGGCTTGCCCGTGGCGGCGGTCATGCGCTGCGCCAGCTCGGTGAAGCGCTGCACCACGGCCTCGCGGTCCAGCGGCTCGTCGGCGGCCGGGCCGAACACCTTCGGGAAATGCGCAGGCTGGATCTTGCCGAGCATCACGTTCGCATCGGTGACGGCCAGCGGGCCGCCGCGCCGATAACAGGCCGGGCCCGGATTGGCGCCGGCCGACTCGGGTCCGACGCGCAGCCGCGCACCATCGAAGCTGATGATCGAGCCGCCGCCGGCAGCCACGGTGTGGATGCTCATCATCGGCGCGCGCATGCGCACGCCGGCCACCTGGGTCTCGAAGGCCCGTTCGAACTGGCCCGCGAAGTGCGAGACGTCGGTCGACGTGCCGCCCATGTCGAAGCCGATCACCTTCTCGTGGCCCGCGGCCTGCGCGGTGCGCACCATGCCGACGATGCCGCCGGCCGGGCCGGACAGGATGGCGTCCTTGCCCTGGAAGCGGTGCGCTTCCGTGAGTCCGCCCGAGCTCTGCATGAAGAACAGGCGCACTCCCGGCATCTGGCTGGCCACCTGCTCGACGTAGCGGCGCAGGATGGGCGAGAGGTAGGCGTCCACCACCGCGGTGTCGCCGCGCGACACCAGCTTCATCAGCGGGCTCACCTCGTGCGAGGCGCTGACCTGCGTGAAGCCGATCTCGCGGGCCAGCCGGGCCGCGGCCTTTTCGTGCGCGGTGTAGCGGTAGCCGTGCATGAAGACGATGGCCACCGCGCGGATGCCGCTGGCATACGCCGTTAGCATCTGCCTTTTCAGCGCCGCCTCGTCCAGCGGCTGCACCAGTTGGCCTTGCGCGCCGACGCGTTCATCGGCCTCGATCACCTGCTCGTACAGCAGTTCGGGCAGCACGATGTGGCGGTCGAACAGGCGCGGCCGCGCCTGGTAGGCGATGCGCAGCGCATCGCGGAAGCCGCGGGTGGCGACCAGCAGCGTGCGGTCGCCCTTGCGCTCCAGCAGTGCGTTGGTGGCCACCGTGGTGCCCATCTTCACGCACTCGACCTGTTGCGGCGAGATCGCCTCGCCGGGCTGCAGGCCCAGCAGCCGGCGGATGCCCTCGACCGCTGCGTCGCGGTACTGCTCGGGGTTCTCGGACAGCAGCTTGGCGGTGGTCAGGCTGCCGTCGGGGCGGCGGGCGACGATGTCGGTGAACGTGCCGCCGCGGTCGATCCAGAACTGCCAGCGGTTCGAGGGGTTGGTTTGCATGTGATGGTTCTCTCTCAGCATCTTGATGGTGTGAATGGACGGCGTCGGAATTACGGGGCTGCCGATGACCGGAACCGTCTCTCCCCGAGCAGGGCGGTGAAGCTCATGCCTGTGTGAAATACGAAATGAACATCTGGTTCGCTTCCGGGCCCACCGAGCGGACCCATTCCAGCGACAGCTTCTCACCGACCCGGCGCAGCGCCTGCGCCAGCTCGGTGGTGACGGGTTCGATGCGCATGCCGTTGCTGCGCAGCGTGTCCACCGATTCACGCGCGGCCTGCTCGCTCAGGCGCCAGCCGCGCTGCTCGGCGGACTCGGCGGCCTGCAGCACCGCGCGCCGCCGCGTGGCATCGAGCTTGTCGAAGGCCTCGGCGCGCACCATCAGCAGGTTCTTCGGGAACCAGGCGTTCACGGGATAGAAGAACTTCAGTCCCGTCCAGACGCGGTTCTCGACGCCGGTGACGGCCGAGGTGATCATCGCCTCGATGCGGCCATCGGCCAGCGCCTGGCCGACCTGGATCATCGGCACGTCGACCGGCTTGGCCTTCAGCAGTTCGGCAATGCGCACGGTGGTGGAGTTGTAGGTTCGCATGGACAGACCGCGCAGGTCCGTCGCGCTGTTGATCGGCCGAGTGGCATACAGGCCCTGCGGCGGCCAGGGCGCGGCCATCAGCACCCGCAGGCCGCGCGCCGCCAGCTGCTTCTCGATCAGCGGCCGCTGGTGGCGCCACAGCCGGCGCGCGTCGTCGTAGCTGCGCACGATGAAGGGCACGCTGTCGGCGCCGGCCAGCGGCAGTTCCTTCACCAGTCCGGTCATGATGGCCTCGCCGGCTTCCGCCTGGCCCGCCTGCAGCCCGGGCAGCATCTGCGCCAGCGGCAGCAGCTTGCCTTCGGCCACCACGTCCACCCGCAGCGCCCCGGCAGTCGCCTGCGCCACTTCGTCGGCAAACCGGCGCAGGTTGACGCCGTGCAGCGAATCGGCTCGGTAGCCCGTCGCGAGTCGCCAGACCTCGCCGGCATGCGCCGCCCGTGGCTGGGCGGCTGCCCACAGCATCGCTGGCATCAGTGCCAGGGTTCGTCTGCGATCGATCATGGCCGGACTCCTTGCAGTGGGTGGGACGTCAGCGGGCCGATGCGGGACTCACATGAGACTCGGCCCGATCAACACGATTTGCGGGAACAGATAGATCAGCAGCACGGCCAGCACCAGCAGGCCGAAGAAAGGCATGGCCATGCGCGCCAGTTCAGGCAGCTCGCGCTTGGTCAGGCCCTGCAGCACGAAGAGGTTGAAGCCGACCGGCGGCGTGATCTGCGCCATCTCGACCACCAGGACCACGAAGACGCCGAACCAGATCAGGTCGATGCCGGCGGCCTGCACCGTGGGCAGCAGCACCGCCATCGTCAGCACCACCATCGAGATGCCGTCCAGGAAGCAACCCAGCACGATGAAGAACACCATCAGCAGCACCAGCAGCCAGAACTGCGACAGGTGCAGGCCGCCGATGAACTGCGCCACCTCGCGCGGCAGCCCGATGAAGCCCATGGCCAGCGTGAGGAAGGCGGCGCCGGCCAGGATCAGTCCTATCATGCAATAGACGCGACAGGCGGCAAACAGTCCATCCTTGAAGCTGGTCCAGTTCAGCGACCCTTCGAGGCGGCTGAGCAGCAGCGCGCCGGCCACGCCCATCGCCGCCGATTCGGTGGCCGTGGCGATGCCGGTGTAGATGGCACCGATCACCAGCGCGATCAGCGAGACGATGGGGATCAGGTGGCGGGCGGCGTACACCTTCTGGCCGAAGCTCATGCTGTCGTCGGCCACCGGAATGGCGCCCGGGTTGCGCCAGGCCCAGACCATGATGTAGAGGGAGAACACGGCCATCAGCAGCGCGCCCGGCAGCACGCCGGCGACGAACAGCTTGGCGATCGAGACGTCGGCCGCCACCGCGTAGACGATCATGATGATCGACGGCGGGATCAGCAGGCCGAAGGTGCCGGCACCGGCGAGCGAGCCCATCGAGAGGGCATCAGGGTAGCCGCGCTTCTTCAGCTCCGGCAGGGTGATCTTGCCGATGGTCGCGCAGGTGGCGGCGCTCGATCCCGAGACCGCGGCGAAGATGCCGCAACCGATCACATTGGCGTGCAGCAGCCGGCCGGGCAGGCGGTTCAGCCACGGGGCCAGGCCCTTGAACAGGTCGGCGGTGAGGCGCGAGCGGAACAGGATCTCGCCCATCCACAGGAACAGCGGCAGCGCGGTCAGCGTCCAGCTGGAGGTCGATCCCCAGATGGTGAAGACCATGGCGTCACCGACCGGCCGGGCCGTGAAGACCTCCATCGCAAACAGGGCGACGCCGAGCAGGGCGAGGCCGATCCAAAGGCCGGTGCCCAGCACTGCAATCAGCAGCGCGATGAGGCCGGCGGCTACAACGATGTCCATGGTCCTGGTGTCTCCGTGATGTGTCGTCTTTGCTCAGGATGTGCGCGTCATTCCACGTGCGCGGCTTCGCCGGCCGGCGCGACGAAGAAGTTGCGGCCGCGCAGCTGGCACACGAGCGCCTCGGCCATCGCCACGACCAGACCGATGCAGCCCAGCGCCATCGACAGCTGCGGCAGCCACATCGGCGTGGCGTCCGCGCTGGGCGACACGTCGTGCGTCTCGAAGGACACCCAGACCAGGCGGCAGGCGTACCAGGCCAGGAAGGTGGAGAGCGCCAGGCCGGCGGCCGCGCCCCACACCTCCATCACCTGCTGGCCGCGGCGCGGCAGGCGCTGCAGCAGCAGGGTGACGCGGATGTGGTCGCCGCGGCGCAGCGTTTCCGGAAGTGCGAGGAACAGCGCGGCCGCGATGGCATAGCCGGCGTAAGCGTCGCCGCCGTTCAGCGCGAACCAGCCTGTCTCCCGACCGACGATGCCGAGCATCACGATGACGAAGGTGCTGGCCATGGACAACGCGGCAAGCAGGCACAGGAATCCATAGAACCTGGTCAGGAGGTTCGACATGTCACAAACTCCGCGAAGGGCTCCCGCGCCGGAGGCGTCGCGGCTCGACGGCCGGGAGCAGGTGATCCGAAGCGCTGCCGCAGCGAACGGCGCAGCACCACACCCGGGGCGCGGCGGCCGGATCGGCGATCCGGCCGCGGCCCGGTCTTACTTGCGGAAGGCCTCGATGATGGCCTTGCCGTCCTCGCCGGCGGCCTTCATCCACTCGGTGCTCATGCGGCCACCGATCAGCTTCAGTTCCTTCTTCAGGCCGTCGCTGGTGGTGTCCACGGTCATGCCCTTGGCCGCCAGTTCCTTCAGGTACTCGGCGTCCTTCTGCTCGCTGATCTTCCAGCCGCGCGGGCCGGCCTCGTGCGCCACCTTCAGCACGGCGTCCTGCGTCGCCTTGTCCAGCGCGTCGAAGGCCTTCTGGTTCACCACGACCGCATTGCGCGGCAGCCACGCATTGACGTCGTAGAAGTACTTGACGTGCTCGTACAGCTTGCTGTCCACGCCGGAAGCGCTGGAGGTGAGGAAGTTCTGCACCGTGCCCGTGGCCAGGCCCTGCGGCAGCTCGGCCAGCTGGATCGTCACCGGCTGGGCGCCGACGTACTCGGCGATGCGCGTCGTGGCCGGGTTGTAGGCGCGCATCTTGGTCGCCTTCAGGTCGCTCATGGCGGCCACCGGCTTGATGGAGTACAGGCCCTGCGGCGGCCAGGCCACGGTGTACAGCAGCTTCATGCCCTGGGAAGCGAGCAGCTTCTCGAGATAGGGTCGGGAGATCTCGTCCAGCTTCTTCGCATCGGCATAGCTGGTGGCCAGGAAGGGCACCGAGTCGACGCCGAAGAGCGCGTTCTCGTTGCTGGCGCCGGAGAGGATGAACTCACCCGCCTGCGTCTGGCCCGTCTGCACCGCGCGCTTGATCTCGTTGGCCTTGAACAGCGAGGCGTTGGGATGCAGCGTGATCTTCAGCTTGCCCTTGGTGGCCTTGTCCACTTCTTCCGCGAACCATTGCAGGTTCTGCACCTGGAACGTGTTGGTGCCGTAGCCGGACGGCAGGTCCCACTTGGTCTGCGCCCAGGCGGGCGACTGGGCCGCGGCTGCCAGGGCCAGGACGCCGAGCGTCTTCGTGATCGAGTTCATGGGGTCTCCTTCTCTCTCGGTTGCAGGGTTAGAAGCTGGCCAGCTGGTGGTTCAGCAGATCGGTGACCAGCATGGCGCCGGGCGCATGCGTGATCGCGAAGGGCGGCCGTGCCTGCTGCAGCGCGGCCTGTGGGGTGACGCCGCAGGCCCAGAACACCGGCAGCTCGCCGGGCAGGACCTCGACGGCATCGCCGTAATCGGGCTTGGAAAGGTCGGCAATGCCGATCAGCGCCGGGTCGCCGATGTGCACCGGCGCACCATGCACGTTAGGAAAGCGGGACGTGATCTGGATGGCGCGGATCGCATCGGCCGCCTTCATCGGCCGCATCGTCACCACCATCGGCCCGCTGAAGCGGCCGGCCGGCGTGGTGGCAATCGTGGTGCGGAACATCGCGACGTTCTTTCCCTGCTCCACATGGCGCAGGCGGATGCCGTCCTCGATCAGCGCCTGCTCGAAGGAGAAGGAGCAGCCGAGCACGAAGCTCACCAGGTCGTCGCGCCACAGCGCCGCCACGTCGGCCGGCTCGTCGGCCAGCACGCCGTCGCGCCAGACGCGGTAGCGCGGCACGTCGCTGCGGATGTCGAGGTCGGCGCCCAGGCCGGGCAGGCGCGGATCGCCCGGTTCACCCACCGCCAGCACGGGACAGGGCTTGGGATTGCGCTGGCAGTAACGCATGAACTCGTCGGCCACGTCGCGCGGCAGGATCACCAGGTTGCCTTGCACGTGGGCGGTGGCCAGGCCGCTGGTGTGGCTGTCCAGCCAGCCGGCGCGCGCCGCCAGGCGCACCTCGCGTCCGCTGCTCGTGGCGCCTAGCGCCTGTTCCGCGGCACCGGGGGCCGGGGCGGTTGACGATGATCCGATGCGGTCTGCCACGCTGCTGTGCTCCTGTCCCGGCGCCCCGCCGAATGTGACGGGGCGATGTCGATGGGGCGGATTCTGCGCAGCGGGCGCTACGTTCGCTAACGCGAAATGTTTCGCTCAGCTCATCGATTTTTTCGATAACGGCCTGGTGCGCCGTGCACCAGGCTGGGGATGGCCTTCCGTCGGCGCCCCGCCATCGCGCGCGGGCGGCTGCCATGAGCCGGCCGGCGTGGCATCGGACACGCTTTTTCGCCCCTTGCCGGCCTTCAGTCCGGCAAAGGCCGCGGCCGCATCCAGCGCGGCGCTGGTGATGGTCGAGGTCGGGTCGTCGCGGTAGCTGGCATGCAGCGGCAGGGGCGACAGCACCTCCGTGACATTCAGCACGCGCAGCGGCTGGCGCTGCGCCAGGCGCTCGGCCGCCACCCGCGGCAAGGTGGCGATGCCGAAGCCGCTTTCGACCAGCTGCACCATCGCCGAGATCGACGAGATCGCATGCACCCGCGGCGGCTCGATGCCGGCCGAGCGGAACATGTCGAGCAGGGCCACGTAAGGCTGCGACGCACGCTGGAAGGTCAGCAGCTCGAAGCGCGCCAGGTCGGCCAGCGCGAAGCGCCTGCGCGGGTGCAGCACGGCGTGGCCGACGAAGACCATCTCCATCGGCTGCAGCGCGCGGGTGCGCACGCCCTCGCCGCCCGCGGGCAGCGCGGCGAACACCAGGTCCAGCGTGCCGCGGCGCAGTTGCTCGATCAGCAGCGGCGTGGTTTCCACCGTCAGCTCCAGCTCGAAGGCGGGATGGTTGGCGCGCATCTGCTGCAGCCAGTCGGACAGCCAGCTGTGCACCACCGATTCGATGGCGCCGATGCGCAGCAGCAGCGATCGCGTGGCGTCGGCGCCGAGTTCGGCCTTGATCTGGCGCTGCATCTCCAGGAGCCGCTGCGCGTAGCCGAAGAAGCGGGTGCCGACGATGGTGACGCGAAACTGCTTGTCGCGCCGGTCCAGCAGCAGCACGCCCAGTTCTTCTTCCAGGGCCGCGATGCGGCTGGACAGGGCCGATTGGGTGATGAAGAGCTTCTCGGCGGCGCGGGTCACGCTCTTCAGCGACACCGCCCAGTAGAAGGCTTCGACGAAGCGCAGGTTCATGCGTTGGGCCTGGAAGAAGCGTGTGATGGATCGGGCTCGGCGAAGCGCGCCGGCACGGGGTCGTCCAGCAGGCCGCCCGGCAGGCCGTGCGGCATCAGCACCTCCCGGCAAGCTGCCGGGGCCCGCGCGCCGTGGCCGGCGGCCTGCTTGGTGGCGGACGTGTTCGGATCAATCCCCATGGCTTGCGCTGTACGCCTGCCGCTATTCTCGCGGCTGGGCTTTCGAACGGAGAACGACATGCGCCTGCCCTCCTTCATCACCGCCGTGCTGCTGGGCGGCCTGGCGTCCATCGCCGCCGCCCAGACCAAGTGGGACCTTCCGGCCGCCTACCCCGCGACCAACTTCCACACCGAGAACCTCGCGCAGTTCGCGGCCGAGGTCGACAAGGCCACCGGCGGCAAGCTGAAGATGCAGGTGCATGCGAACGCCTCGCTGTTCAAGGCCAACGAGATCAAGCGCGCGGTGCAAGGCGGCCAGGCGCAGGCCGGCGAGATCCTGCTGGCCAACTTCGCCAACGAGGCGCCGATCTATGCACTGGACGGCATTCCTTTTCTGGCCAGCTCCTACGAGGACGCGAAGACGCTGTACGACCTGCAGCGCCCGGTGCTCGAGAAGCACCTCGCCGGCCAGGGCATGCGCCTGCTGTATTCCGTGCCCTGGCCGCCGCAGGGCATCTACACCAAGAAGCTGATCAACTCCGTGGCTGACATGCGCGGCATCAAGTGGCGCGCCTACAGCCCGGCCACCGCGAAGATCGCCGAGCTGATCGGCGCGCAGCCGGTGAAGATCCAGGCGGCGGAGCTCACCCAGGCGCTGGCCACCGGGGTGGTCGAGAGCTACATGTCCTCGGGCTCCACCGGCTACGACTCCAAGACCTACGAGCACATCAAGAACTGGTACGACACCCAGGCCTGGCTGCCGAAGAACGCGGTCATCGTGAACCGCAAGGCCTTCGATGCGCTGGACAAAGCCACGCAGGACGCATTGCTGAAGGCCGCGGCCGATGCCGAAGCGCGCGGCTGGAAGATCAGCGCCCAGAAGAACGACTGGTACAAGAAGGCCCTGACCGAGAAGGGCATGACCATCCACCGCCCCCACGTGAAGCTGAAGGCGGACCTGAAGCAGGTCGGCGAGATCATGCTCGCCGACTGGGCCAGGACCGCGGGCCCCGAGAACGTGGCCGTGGTCGATGCCTTCAAGAAGACCGTGGCCGCCAGTCCGGTGGGCCAGTGAGGCCGGCCTCCGCCATGCGCCGCTGCCTCGATGCGCTGTACGACGCCTGCGCCGCGCTCGCCGCGCTGTGCATGATCGGGCTGCTGGTCACGGTCGTGTTGTCGATCGCCGGGCGCCAGCTCGACTTCCACGTGCGCGGCACCGACGCCTACGCGGGCTACCTGATGGCCGCCGCCGGCTTCCTGGCACTGGCGCACACGCTCAAGCGCGGCGAGCACATCCGCGTCACCTTGCTGCTGGGAACGCTGCGCGGGCGCGCGCGCCGCGCGATGGAAGCCTGGGCCCTGCTCGCCGCCACGCTGCTGGCCGCGCTTTTCGCGTACTACAGCATCCGCCTGGTCTGGCTCTCGCACGAACTGAACGACATCTCCACCGGCAGCGATGCCGCGCCGCTGTGGATTCCCCAGCTGCCGATGGCGGCGGGGACCGTGGTTCTGCTGGTCGCCTTCGCGGACGAGCTGGTGCTGCACCTGCGGGGCCGCCGCGCCGAGGCGAACGCCGAAGCGCTGCGCCACGAATGATGGTCCGGGCCACCCGATGAACGACCTCGCCATCACCGCGCTGCTGATCGCGGCGCTGTTCCTCATCCTCGGCACCGGCGTCTGGATCGGCCTGACGCTGTCGGGCGTCGCATGGATCGCCATGCAGCTGTTCAGCTCCCGGCCGGCCGGGGATGCCATGGCGGTGACGGTGTGGGGCTCATCTTCGAGCTGGACGCTGACGGCGCTGCCGCTCTTCATCTGGATGGGCGAGATCCTGTTCCGCACCCGGCTGTCCGACGACATGTTCCGCGGCCTGGCCCCCTGGGTGCAGAGGCTGCCGGGCCGCCTGCTGCACACCAACGTGATCGGCTGCGGCATCTTCGCCGCGGTGTCCGGTTCCAGCGCGGCCACCTGCGCCACCATCGGCAAGATGACCCTGCCCGAACTGCGGCGCCGCGGCTACCCGGACGACATCGCCATCGGCTCGCTGGCCGGCGCCGGCACGCTCGGGCTGCTGATTCCCCCGTCGATCATCATGATCGTCTACGGCGTCAGCGCCGACGTGTCGATCGCCCGCCTCTTCATGGCCGGTGTGGTGCCCGGGCTGCTGCTGGCCGCGCTTTTTTCAGGTTATCTCGCACTCTGGTCGCTGCTGAACCCGGAGCGCGTGCCGCCCCGCGACGAGCCGATGCCGTTCCTGGCCAAGCTGAGCGAGTCGCGCCACCTGATTCCGGTGGTGCTGCTGATCGGTGCCGTGCTCGGCTCCATCTATGCCGGCATCGCCACGGCCACCGAGGCGGCCGCGGTGGGCGTCATCGGGGCGCTGCTGCTGTCGGCCTCGCAGGGTTCGTTGACCTGGGCCAGCTTTCGCGATGCGCTGATGGGCGGCACGCGGCTGTACTGCATGATCGCGCTGATCCTGGCCGGTGCCTCGTTCCTGACGCTGGCCATGGGCTACATCGGCCTTCCCAGGCACCTGGCCGAATGGATCGGATCGCTGGGCCTGAGCCCCTTCGCGCTGATCCTGGCGCTGATGGCCTTCTACGTCCTGCTCGGCTGCTTCCTCGACGGCATCTCGATGGTGGTGCTGACCATGGGCGTGATCCTGCCGACGGTGCAGAAGGCCGGTATCGATCCGCTGTGGTTCGGCATCTTCGTGGTCCTGGTGGTCGAGATGGCGCAGATCACGCCGCCGGTGGGATTCAACCTGTTCGTGATGCAGGGCATGACGCGGCGGGAGATCGGCTGGATCGCGCGGGTCACGCTGCCCTTCTTCCTGCTGATGTTCGCGGCCGTTCTGCTGATCTGGTTCTTCCCGGGCATCGTGACCGCGCTGCCCGAGCGGATGTCGCGCTGAGCCCCGCCGCACGGCCTGCCGCACGCGCGGCGCGAACAGGGCGGTGCAAGCGAACCAGGCGGTGCAGGCCGCCCACCTGCGAACAAGGCGGCGCATGCCGCCGATCTGCGAACAGGGCGGTGCATCCCACCCATTTCGCCGCATCGCGGGCCGGACCGCACCGACAGAATCGGCCGATGACCGACCTGTCCGATCAAAGGCGCCTGTTGCGGCCCGCCCCGTCAGGCGCCACCCGGGCCGCGCCCGGCGCGAACGGTGCCGGCGAACCCCGGCTGGCGGTCATCCACGACCCGGGCGAACTCATCGACGCCATCGACCAGCAGGCACGCCGCCCGCCGGTGCGCATCGGCGAGGCCTTGCTCGCGCTGGGCCTGATCGACGAACGCACGCTGGGCGACGCGCTGCAGCAGCAGACGCAGGACCGCTCGCGCCCGCTGGGCGAGCTGCTGGTGCAGCGCGGACTCGTCAGCCGCGGCGACCTGCAGGCAGCGCTGGCCCACCGCATGGGCTTTCCGATCGTCGACGCGGCGGCCTTCCCGGTGGCCCCGGAGGCGGTCGAGCGCATCCCCGAACCCATCGCACGCCGCCTGCGCGCCCTGCCCCTGCTGCTGCGCGACGAGCGGCTCGTCGTCGCGCTCGAGGACCCGTCGGCCCGCATCGTCGTCGACGAACTGGAAGCCACGGCCGACTGCGACGTGCTGCCCGTGCTGGCCTGCGCCGGAACGCTGGCGCCCGCGCTCGATCGCCTGTATGCCACGGCCCCGGCCCAACCCGGGCCGCCGAGCCTACCGCCGGGCGATGCCGTGCCCGGCCAGCCGCTGCCCTCCGCGCTGCCGGCCCACGCCGGGACCGGCGGCGAACCCCATCCCGCCGAAACGCAGCAGCAGCTGGACATGCTGCTGCGCGATGCGCATGCCGCCGGCGCGACGGCGGTGCACCTGGAGTGCCCGCACGCACAGCAAGCGCTGCGCGTGCGCCAGCGTCTTGCCGGCCGGCTGCATCTGGCCGCCGAACTGCCCGCCCGCTGGCACGCGCCGCTGTGTGCGAGGCTCAAGACCCTGGCCGGACTGGACCCCACCGAGCAGCGCCGCCCGCAAAGCGCACGCGTCGACCTGCCGGGCCTGGTGCCCGGGCAGGTGCTGCGCCTGCAGGTCACGACGCTGCCGACCGCCGACGCGGCCGAAGACCTGGTGCTGCGCTTCTCGGTGCCGCCCAGCGCGCGCCGGCTGCAGGACCTGGGCCTGCCCCCGCCGGTGCTGGCCCGCTTCGTCGACGCCCTTGAAGGCCCGCATGGGCTGCTGCTGTGCGCCGGCCCGCGCGGCAGCGGCCTGAGCACCCTGCTGCATGCAGCGCTGGCGCACCTGAACACGCCGCAACGCCGGCTGTGGACCGTGGAGCCGGCCCTGGAGATCCGCCAGCCGGGGCTGCGCCAGCTGCAACCGCAGCCGCGCATCGACCACGGCGCCGCGAAGACATTGCGCGCGCTGCACGAGGCCGATGCCGACGTGGTGATGCTCGATGCGCCGGTGGATGCCGAAGCCCTGCGCGAGGCCTGCGCGCTGGCCCGGGCCGGGCCGCTGGTGATCGCCGCCGTGGGGGCCCCGGATGCCGCGCAGGCGCGGGCGCAGCTGCTCGCCGCGGGGGTCGACGCACAGGCGCTGCAGCAGGTGTTGCGGGGCGTGCTGGCGCTGGCACCGGGAAGACCGGCCGTGTTCTCGGGACCCGACGGCCCTGCGGCGCAGTCGTAATCCTTGAGTAAGCTGCCGCTCCCACATTCGCGCACGCCCACGCGCGCACGGGCGCCACGTCGGAATATGTCGCTTCGACGCCGTGCCGGGGGCGGCTTTTGCTATCTTGCGTATCCAAACGGCCGTCGACTGAATGGCCCCAAGGGAGTCTGATGTCACCACTTCGCCAGACTGGCAACGAGGACGGCCCGTCATGAGCCGCCTCTACATCGTCGACGACCAGCTGCTGCTGCGCGACGGACTGCATGCCCTGCTCGAAGGGGCCGGGCACACGGTGGTCGGCGAAGGCGCGGAGCCGACCCAGGTCGTGGCCGAGGCCCAGCAGCGCCAGGCCGAGGTGATGCTGCTCGATCTGGGCTTGGGCGAACGCTCCGGCTTCGAGGTGCTGCAGGAACTCAAGCGCCGCGGCTGCGCGGTGCGCGCGATCATCGTGACCATGTCCTCGCAACCGCGCCACGTCGCCGAGGCCGTGCGGCTGGGCGCCGCGGGCTATGTGCTGAAAGACTCGGGGGCGGCGGAGCTGCTGCAGGCGATCGACGCCGTCACCGCCGGCCGCCGCTTCTTCGGCCCGCAGGTGGCCGATCTGGCGCTGCAGGCCCTGGCGGACGACGCGCCGCCGGACCCCTTCTCCACGCTGTCCCCGCGCGAGCGGCAGATCGTCACGATGGTCGTCAACGGCATGAGCAGCGCCGCTATCGGCACCGAGCTGCACCTGTCGCCGAAGACGGTGGACACCTACCGCAGCCGCATCATGACCAAGCTGGGCGTCAACGGCGTCACCGCGCTGGTGCGCCTGGCGGTCCGTGAAGGGCTGATCGAGAGCTGACCGCAGCCGCTGCCGCATCCGCCTCGGCGCCATACCGCGCCGAGGCGGATGCGACGCGCACCGGCCCACGGTTCGCCGCGCTGAATCCGGCGCGAAACGCCGAAGCCGCTGCGCGCGCCGCGCTACAGCGTGCAGCTGCGGAAGCCGCAGAAGCCGGTGTCGTCGTCCGCGCGGGCGTAACGGCGCGACCCGGGGTGGCGCTGCCGCGCCGGCGTCGCGATGGAGGCGCCGCGCTGCACGCGCCAGGGTGCATCGGCGCTGAGCACGTCCAGCCGCGCGGGACCGGGCACGAAGCCGGGGTAGGCGCGTGCGGGGCCGGCCAGCCATTCCCAGACGTCGCCCCAGGCCATCGAGCGTCCGCCGCGGCCGGCCAGCGCTGCGGTCCACTCGGCCTCGGTCGGCAGGCGCCGGCCGGCCCAGCGGCACCAGGCATCGGCCTCGTACCAGCTCAGGTGCACCGCGGTCTGCGACGAGGGCACGCGCGTCAGCCGGCCCATGCGGTGCATCAGCACGCCGCCGGCGAACAGCTCCACGTAGCGCGGCGCGCGCCGGCCCTGGGCCTGCACCCAGGCCCAGCCATCCTCGGTCCACCAGCGCCGGTTGTCGTAGCCGCCGTCGTCGACGAATTCGGCGTACTGCACCCAGCACACCGGCTGGGCATCGATCTCGAACTCGGGCACCGCGACCTCGTAGGCCCATTTCTCCGCGTCCGGCACGAAGCCGCCGCGCGCGCTGCCCACGGTGACGCGCTGCGCCGGAAAGCCGATCACGTCGCAGAAGGTGCGGGTGGGCATCGCGAGGCTGGCTTCCTCGATGCGCCGGCCATGGCCGATGCCCTGCGCCAGCACCATCAGCTGCTCGGCAATGCGGTCTTCATGCCACAGGCCCAGCCGGTAGAAATACAGCCCGGCGTCGGTCGGCTCGGCCTTGTCCAGCAGCTCCAGCGTGGACTCGAGCGTGTCGACCAGGTAGGCGCGGATGGCCTCGGCCCCCGGCACCTGGCCGGCCCAGCGCTGCACACGGGCGCCGGCGGCCGGGTCCAGCCACCAGTCCAGCACCGGGTCGATCGAGGCCAGTCGCGCGGAATCGGCGTCCGCCAGCTCGCCGCGGCCGCGCTGCACGAAGCGCAGCAGCCACTGCTCCTGGAAGCGCCCCGCCTGGCCCGCGACCCAGGCCGGCGGATCGAACTCCGCCGGCGGCTTCACCAGGTCCAGCCCGTCGAACAGCGACAGTGCGTGCAAGGTGCGGTTGCGCGCGTCCATCAGCGCCAGGCTCAGCGCTTCCGGTCCGGCGCGGCGCATCGCAACCGGGTCGTGGATGTCGACGGCGAGGAACTGGGTACCGCTCATGCCGCAAGCGTAGCGCGTTCAACCCGGCTCGGGACAGGCCGCGCGGCAGCGCGGGCGGGGAAATGCCGCGCAGCGGCCAGGGCCGCGACGTGCGGCTCGGCACGCCGGCCGGTGCGGGGCTAACGCTCGATGCGAGCGTAGGCGCTGTGGTTGTGGATCGACTCGAAGTTCTCGACCTCGACCGCATAACGGCCGATGCGGGCGTCCGCGTTCAGGCGCAGCGCCACGTCGCGCACCAGGTCCTCGACGAACTTCGGGTTCTCGTAGGCCCGCTCGGTGACCCACTTCTCGTCGGCGCGCTTGAGCAGCGGCCACAGCTCGGAAGACGCCGAGTCCTCGGCGAAGCGCACCAGCTCGTGCCAGTCGATCGGCTGCAGCAGCTCGGCACGGATGGTCACCAGCGAACGCTGGTTGTGCGCGCCGTAGTCGGAGATCTCCTTCGAGCAGGGGCACAGGCTCTTCACCGGCACGCCGACCTCGGCCCACACCGCCGTGACGCCGGCGCGCGTTTCGGCGATCCAGCGGCCCTGGTAGTCCAGCAGGCTCTGCACGCCCGACACCGGCGCGCGCTTGCGCAGGAAGAAGGAGAAGCGCGCCTCGATGCGGCCCTCGCGCGCGCCCAGCTTGTCCAGCATCACCGCCAGCTGCTGCTTCAGGCGCGCGGCATCGAGGGCCTCGTCCTGCGCATCCAGCCAGGCGACGAAGCGCGACATGTGCGTGCCCTTCTGGTCCGCGGGCAGCGCGACGTCCAGGTCCCACTGGCCGACCGTGGATTGCTCGTGGCCGGCAACCTGCAGCGTCAGCGGCCAGCGCACGTCCTTGATGCCGACGCGCTGGATGACCAGGTGGCGCTCGTCACGCTCGCTTTGCGTGTCGGGGATGTGCAGGGCGTCGGTCAGGTTGGTCATGGCGAAACTAAAGGTACGGCCGCGAGCATGGCACCGATTCTGTGACCCGGCCGCCGCGGGGCTTTGTCACCGGCGTGTCAGGCGCTTGCCGGCCCGGGCGCGGGTTTCAGTGGTTGGCCGCCGGCCGCACCAGGCTCAGCGGCTTGCCGAAGCGCTGCCGCACCGACTGCTCGATGCCCGCGGCGTCCAGGCCTTGCAGCGACATCAGCTTCGCCGGATCGCCGTGCTCGATGAAATGGTCCGGCAGACCCAGCGACAGCAGCGGCGTGGCCAGCCCGGCCGCATGCAGGAATTCGCCCACCGCCGCGCCGGCACCGCCGGGCAGGCAGCCTTCCTCGAGCGTGACGAGGGCGTCGTGCGTGCGCGCCAGTTCGGCGATCAAGCGGGTGTCCAGCGGCTTCGCGAAGCGCATGTTGGCCACCGTCGCATCGAGCTTCTCGGCCGCCTCCAGCGCCGGGTACAGCAGCGTGCCGAAGGCCAGCAGCGCGATGCGCTTGCCGGCGCCCGCCCCGGCGGCGGCCGGCAGCGAGGATTCGCGGCGGATCTCGCCCTGGCCCCAGGGCAGTTCATCCAGCACGGCCTCGGGCTGGCGGCCGACGCCCGCGCCACGCGGATAGCGCACTGCCGCGGGCTGGCTGGCCCTGAAGGCGGTGGTCAGCGCACGCCGGCACTCGGCCTCGTCGGCCGGGGTGAGCACGGCCATGTTGGGGATGCAGCGCAGGAAGGCGATGTCGAAGGCGCCGCAGTGCGTGGCCCCGTCGGCGCCGACGATGCCGGCGCGGTCGAGCGCGAAGGTGACCGGCAGGTTCTGGATCGCGACGTCGTGGATCAGCTGGTCGTAGCCGCGCTGCAGGAAGGTGGAGTAGATGGCCACCACCGGCTTCAGGCCCTCGCAGGCGAGGCCCGCGGCGAAGGTGACGGCGTGCTGCTCGGCGATGCCGACGTCGTGGTAGCGCGAGGGGAAGCGCTTCTCGAACTCGACCATGCCGGAGCCTTCGCGCATCGCCGGGGTGATGGCGACCAGGCGCGGGTCGGCCGCGGCCATGTCGCAGAGCCAGCTGCCGAACACCTGCGTGAACGTGGGCTTGGGCGCGGTCGCCGGCTTCTGCAGGCCCACCGCCGGGTCGAACTTCGACGGGCCGTGGTAGTTGACCGGGTCGGCCTCGGCCAGCTTGTAGCCGTAGCCCTTCTTCGTGACCACGTGCAGGAACTGCGGGCCCTTGGCCTGGCGCAGGTTCTCCAGCGTGGGGATCAGTGAATCGAGGTCGTGGCCGTCGATCGGGCCGACGTAGGTGAAGCCCAGCTCCTCGAAGATGGCGCCGGGCACCACCATGCCCTTGGTGTGCTCCTCGAAGCGCTTGGCGAACTCGTACAGCGGCGTGCCCTTCAGCACGGTCTTGGCGCCCTCGCGCACGGAGTTGTAGGCCTTGCCGCTCATCAGCCGGGCGAGGTGCTTGTTCAGCGCACCCACGGGCGGCGAGATCGACATGTCGTTGTCGTTCAGCACCACCAGGATGTCCGCCGGGCCCACGCCATGCGGCGCGCCGCCGTGGTTGAGCGCCTCGAAGGCCATGCCGCCGGTGAGCGCGCTGTCGCCGATGACGGCGACGACGTGGCGCGCATCGCCCTTCAGCTTGGCCGCCTGCGCCATGCCCAGCGCCGCCGAGATCGAGGTGGACGAGTGGCCGGTGCCGAAGGTGTCGTAGGCGCTCTCGTCGCGCCGCGGGAAGCCCGACAGGCCGCCCAGCTGACGCAGCGTGGCCATGCGGTCGCGCCGGCCGGTCAGGATCTTGTGCGGGTAGGTCTGGTGGCCGACGTCCCAGACGATGCGGTCGCTGGGCGTGTCGTAGACGTAGTGCAGCGCGATGGTCAGCTCCACCGTGCCGAGGTTGGACGACAGGTGGCCGCCGGTCTTGCTGACGCTGTCCAGCACGAACTGGCGCAGCTCGACCGCCAGCGTGCGCAGCTCGGCGCGGGTGAGCCGGCGCAGGTCCGCCGGGCTGTCGATCGTGTTCAGCAAGGAGTTGCTCACTGGGTACCCTCCGGGCTTCGCCCCGCGGCCGGCCCCAGCGCGGCATGCGGCCGCGGCGGGGGCGACGCCGGTGTCAATGTTCGCGGTCGACCACCATGTCGGCCAGCAGTTTCAGGTGCTCGCGATCGGGCAGGCCGGTGCGCTGCAGGGCGTCCAGCGCCTGCGCATGCAGCCGCCGCGCCTCCGCCCGCGCGGCGTCCAGGCCCAGCACGGTCACGTAGGTGGGCTTGTCCTGCTCCAGGTCCTTGCCCGCGGTCTTGCCGAGCTTGTCGGAGGCCTGCGTCACGTCGAGGATGTCGTCGACCACCTGGAAGGCGACTCCGATCGCATCGCCGTAGTCCGCCAACGCGGCCCACTGCGCGGCCGTGGTGGCGCCGGTGGCCGCGCCCATCAGCACGCTGCAGCGCAGCAGCGCGCCGGTCTTGCGGCGGTGCATGTCGCGCAGCTGGGTCTCGTTCAGAGCCTGGCCGATGCTGGCCAGGTCGATGGCCTGGCCGCCGGCCATGCCGGCATGGCCGGCGGCGCGGGCGAGCAAGGCACAGAGCCGGGCTTGCAGCGCGGGCGGCAGCTCGTCGCCGCCTTCGCTGCCGGCCTCGGGCGTCAGCACCTCGAAGGCCAGGGCCTGCATCGCGTCGCCGGCCAGCATCGCGCCGGCTTCGCCATAACGCACGTGGACCGTGGGCTTGCCCCGGCGCAGCACGTCGTTGTCCATGCAGGGCATGTCGTCATGCACCAGCGAATAGGCGTGGATCAGTTCCACGGCGACACCGGCACGCAGCGCGGCCTGCGGTGCGCCGTGCACCGCCTCGGCCGCGGCGCGGACCAGCAGCGGCCGCAGGCGCTTGCCACCATCCAGCACGCCGTAGCGCATGGCCTCGCCCAGGCCGGCCGGGGCATCGGCAGGCACCCAGCGCTCCAGCGCCCGTTCAACGTCGACGAGGGCCTGGCGCATCCAGGCGGTGAATGCCGGGGGCAGACTCATCGGCCGCCCCCTCGCGCTGCGCGCGCCCACAGGGGCCCCTGGGAACAGGCACGCAGGCTCATTCGGGTGCCCAGTTCTTCAGCTGGCCCTGTTCCAGCACCTGCACCTGGTCTTCGACCGCCTGCAGGCGCTCGCGGCACAGGTTCAGCAGCTCGAGGCCGCGGCGGTGGCTGTCCAGCAACTGGTCCAGGGGCAGCTGGCCACCTTCCATCGCCTGCACCAGGCGCTCCAGCTCGGCCAGGGCGTCTTCGTAGCGGGGCGGTTCGGTGGCCGGGGTGGGCATGGGATTGTTCATCGGGAGGCCACGCGAAGCCGGACGGCAGGGCTTCGGGGCGGCAGCAGGCGGAGGGCGGATTTTAGTCGCGAGGGATACCCCCGCTCCGGCCCGGACGGGACCCCCGGGTACAATTCGCCCTTCGGCCAGCCCTCGGGTTGGCCGATTTCATCATTGGACAAACCCATCCGCGGGGCCACCGGGTGGGGGGTTGACATCCTTTCTGGAGATCCTGGGGATCATGTCGGACCTGAGCATCAGTCTCGAAGCTCTGGCGTCGCGCTCGCGACCGCCCAGCAAGCAGAACTCACAACTTTCCGTCAGCACCTATTTCGCGGAGGACACGTTTCGCCGCGAGATGGAGCTGATCTACCAGCACGGTCCGCGCTACCTCGGGCATGAGCTTGCGCTGCCCGAGGTCGGCGACTACTACGCCCTGCCCCAGGAAGGCGAAGGCCGCGCGCTGGTGCGCACGAAGGACGGCATCGAGCTCATCTCGAACGTCTGCCGCCACCGCCAGGCCGTGATGCTGAAGGGGCGCGGCCACACCCGCAGCAACATCGTCTGCCCGCTGCACCGCTGGACCTACAACCTGCACGGCGAGCTGGTCGGCGCGCCGCACTTCGAGCAGGACCCCTGCCTGCACCTGAACAACTACCGGGTGCGGACCTGGAACGGCCTGGTGTTCGAGGACAACGGACGCGACGTGGCGGCCGACCTGGGCGCCGTGGGGCCGCGCGCGCTGCTGGACTTCTCGGGCTACGTGCTCGACAAGGTCCAGATGCACGAGTGCAACTACAACTGGAAGACCTTCATCGAGGTCTACCTCGAGGACTACCACGTCGGCCCCTTCCACCCGGGCCTGGGCCATTTCGTCAGCTGCGACGACCTGGCCTGGGAGTTCGGCGCGCACTACTCGGTGCAGACGGTGGGCACGCACAAGGCGCTGGAGCGGCCGGGCTCGGCCACCTACAGGCGCTGGCACGACGCGGTGCTGGCCTTCAACGGCGGCGAGGTGCCGAAGCACGGCGCAATCTGGCTCACGTACTACCCGAACATCATGATCGAGTGGTACCCGCACGTGCTGGTGGTCTCCACGCTCTACCCCAAGGGCCCGCAGAAGACGCTGAACGTCGTCGAGTTCTACTACCCCGAAGAGGTCGCGGCCTTCGAGCGCGAGCTGGTCGAGGCCGAGCAGGCCGCCTACATGGAGACCTGCATCGAGGACGACGAGATCGCCGAGCGCATGGATGCGGGCCGCAAGGCTCTGCTGGAGCGCGGGGACGACGAAGCCGGCCCCTACCAGAGCCCGATGGAAGACGGCATGCGCCACTTCCACGAGTGGTACCGCCGGGTGATGGGGATGGGCCGGGCGTCCTGGTGATGGCCGGAGCGCGCCCAAAGCGGGTGCAGATGGCCGACCTGGCGCGCGCCGCCGGCGTGTCGACGTCCACCGTCTCGCGCGCGCTGGCGGGCAGCCCGCTGATCAATGCCGAGACGCGCGAGCGCATCCATGCGCTCGCGCGGGAGCTGAACTACAGCATCAACGTCGGCGCGCAGAACCTGCGGCTGCAGCAGAACCGCACGATCGCGGTCATCGTGCCCTACGACGCGCAGACGCGTCAGCACCTGTCCGACCCCTTCTTCCTGAGCCTGATCGGCAGCTTGGCCGACGCGCTGACCGAGCGCGGCCACGACATGCTGCTGACCCGCGTGGACGCGCAGCGCCTGGACCTGGCCGGCCAGGCCTGGCACACCGGCCGCGCGGCCGGCATCGTGCTGATCGGGCAGTGGCACCACCACGACCAGCTGAACGCGCTCGCCGATGCCGGCGTGCCGTTCGTCGTGTGGGGCGCGCGCCTGGCCGGGCAGCACTACGCCACCGTGGGCAGCGACAACCTCGAGGGTGGGCGCCTCGCCACGGCGCACCTGCTCGCGCAGGGGGCACGGCGCGCGCTCTTCTTCGGCGACCCGGAGCTGCCCGAGATCGCGCAGCGCTGCGAAGGCTGGCGCGCGGCCCACCACGCCGCGCGGCGCAGCCTCGATACCGCGGCGCTGCGGCCGGTGCCCTTCGTCACCGAGGCGATCGAGCGCGAGGTGGAGCGCCTGGTGCGCGAGCGCGATCCCTTCGATGCCATCTTCGCCGCCAGCGACCTGATGGCGATGACCGTCATCAGCGCGCTGCGCCGGCACGGGCGCCGCGTGCCCGAGGACGTGCACATCGTCGGTTATGACGACATCACGCTGGCGGCGCACTTCGTGCCCCCCCTGTCGACCGTGCGCCAGCCGATCGAGGCCGCCGGCAGCCAGCTGGTGGAGGCCCTGCTGGCACTGCTGGACGGCGCGCCGCGGCGCTCGGTGCTGCTGCCCACCGAGCTGGTGGTGCGGCAAAGCTCCGGGGCCTGACCGGCGCGCGCCCTCAGCGCAGCGCGGCGGCCTGCAGCAGCGCGTCCTCGATGGCGCAGCGCTCGGGCGGCAGCGCGCCGCCGGCGGGACGCAGCAGCGCGGCGGCCGCCACCGCATGGTCCGCGGCACGCCGGGGCAGCAGGCCCTGGTTCAGCGCGGCGGAGAAGACGCCGGCGAAGGTGTCGAAGGCCAGCGCGGGATCGACGGTCTGCGCGCCCGATGCATCGGGCAGGCCCGGCCGCTGCGTGGCGCTGCCATCGGGTTCGCTGACCCAGGCGCCGGCCGAGCCCAGGTGAAGCGCCACCGGCGCCCGCCAGGCCTCGGCGATGCGGCGGCCCAGGGCCGCCGCGCCCTGCCCGCCGGCCGCGCCGGCGGGCCGCAGGGCGGAGGCGTCGGCAACCACCCAGTCGAAGCTGCCGGGAACGGGCGCAGCCTGCAGGCCGGACGGCAGGGCCAACACCGTGCGGCAGCCGCCGTGGCGGCCGCGCCGGGCCAGGGCCTGGACGGCGGAGGCCGGCAAGGTCGCATCGATCAGCAGCGTGCGGCTGGCCGCCAGCTCCTCGTCGGCGATCCAGTAGGGCCGCACGTCGGCATTGGCGCCGGGCACGAACAGCTCCGCGGCCGGGGCCGGACCCGCCGAGATCAGGAAGCGCAGCCCGGTGGACCGCCCCGCCAGATAACGCACGGAACGCACGTCCACACCGCCGTGGCGCGCGCGGTCGAGCGCGGCGTCGCCGAAGGCGTCGTCACCCACCGCGCCCACCAGCCGCGCCGGCACGCCGAAGCGCTGCACCGCCAGCGCCAGGCCGGCGCCGCCCCCGGCCGGCTGGAAGCGGCGCGCCGCGGCCTGCAGGCAGGCCCCGGGGGCGGGCACGCCCGGCGCGTCGATCGCGACCGCGATGCCGAGGGCACCGAAGACGATGAGCATGTGCGCGACCCGGTGCGGCGGATGAGCGGCCGGCCGGCCTCAGAAGCTGTAGCGGATGCTGGCCTTCACCGTGCGGCCGTTGATGGAACGCGCGGCATGGCCGTCGCCTTCGATCTCGGTGTAGCCGATGGTGTTGGTCAGGTTGTTCGCGCTCAGCGACAGGCTGGTGCGGTCGTTCAGCTCGTAGTTCAGGAACGCGTTCACCACCGTGTAGCCCGGCATCGTGATGGTGTTGGCGTCATCGCCGTAGGACTTGCCGGTGCCCACCAGCGCGGCGCCGAACTCCACCGGACCCAGCGTGTACGAAGGCGACAGCTGCCAGGTGAAGTCGGCCTGGCGGCGCGGCTTCTTGCCCACCGTGGCCGCGTCGCTGGACGCGGTGATCTTGGCCTTCGTGAAGGTGGCGCCGCCGAGCAGCTTGAACTCGCCGGCACGCCAGCCCAGCTCCAGCTCCAGGCCGTTGGCCTCGTAGCGGTTGGCACTGAAGCGCTGCGTGGTCGCCTCGAAGTTGCTCTCGGACGTGCGGGCGTTGAACAGCGTCGCGAAGGTGCTGAAGCGCCCGGCGCGCCACTTGACGCCGCCTTCGACCTGCTTGACCTGGTTCACCGCCACCGGCACCGAGCCGTCGAGCGGGTTGCCGTAGAGCAGCCGGTCGGCGCTGAAGGACACGCCGTCGCTGGCGCGGCCGAAGAAGGCGAGGTTGCTGTTGGCCTGCAGGTTCGCGCCCACCGAGTACGAGGTGTGCCGCACGCGGTAGTTCACGGTCTGCTGCGTGGCCGGGTCCCAGCGCCGGGCGACCGGGTCGTCGGAGACCGCCCAGCCGCTGGCGCGCTGCCGGTCGGCGCGCACGCTGGCATCCAAGGTGAGCGGCCCGCGGTCCCAGGTCAGCGCGGCGTAGGGCGCGGTGGTGGTGTACTGCACGTCGAAGCTGCGCACGCAGCAGCCGCCCCAGGTGTCGTAGGCCTCGCGCAGCAGCGTCGCGGAGGCGCCCTGGTTCTTCATCTCCACCCGGTACTGGTTCCAGAACCAGGTCAGGGCCACGTCCTGCACCATCGTGAAGAGGCCGGCCGTCAGCGTGGCCTTGCCGGCCGTGCCGGCGTCGAAGGTGCGCGCCAGCTTCAGGTCGTTGACGGTGTTGTCCAGGCTGTCGATCGAGGTGTTGAAGAGCGTGCCGGTGAAGTGCGACGCGCCGGTGGCCGGCAGGCCGTTGTCCGCCGGGAACAGCGCGATGAAGCGGCCGCTGTTGGAGGCGCGGCGGAACTTCTCGGTCAGCGTCCAGCCTTCGCCCAGCTTGAACTGCGCCTCGGCGCCGATGGCCGTGCTCTTCACGTGCAAGCCGTCGTGCGGGTTGGTGGTCACCAGTTCGCCGTTGCGGCCCAGCACCACGTCGCGGTTCAGGCCCGGGCCGATGAAGAAGGCGCTGCGCGGGTCGATGCCGGGGATCTCGTGGATGCGGCCGTCCTGCACGCGCACCGGCACCGGCATGAAGGACGGCGTGCGGTCGTCCAGCGCCTTCAGGTGCAGACGCAGGTAGCCGTTGTCGAGCCGGTGCGTCAGGTTGGCCTTGAGCTGGCCGCCGTGCGCGGCGTTGTAGCCCGTCTCGCGGTCGCCCTCGCCGGTGCGGCTGAAGCCGCCGACGTGCAGCCGCGTCTTGTCGCCGAGCTTGGCGCCGAAGTCGAAGTCCAGCCGGGTCTGGCGTCCGCCGTCCAGGCCCGCGGTGAGGCCGAAGGCGCCGCCCGGGTCCTCACCGGTCTTGCTGATGAAATTGACCAGGCCGCCGGGCGAGTGGCTGGCCAGGGTCGATGCCGAACCGCCGCGCACCACCTCGACCGCCTCGACGTTGTAGTCGGCGCGCACGAACTGGTCGGCCGTGCCGAAGGAGATGTCGCCGAACAGCAGCACCGGCAGCCCGTCTTCCTGGAACTGCACGTAGCGGGCGCCGCCGGCGGAGATGGGCACGCCGCGCACCGTGAGGTTGGCATTGCCCTCGCCGCCCGACGATTCCGAGCGGATGCCGGGCACGGCACGCAGGATTTCGGCCGCGTTGCTCGGCGCCAGCTTGCCGATCTGGTCGGCCTGCAGCGAGCTGATGGAGACGCTCTGCTTCATCTTGCTGCCACCCAGCGGCGTGCCGGTGATGACGATGCGGTTCAGGTCCAGCGCGTCATCGCTCTTCCTGGCGGCGGCGGCAGGCGCCTGGGGCGCCGGCGCGGGGGCGGCAGCCGCAGCGGTCGGAGCAGCCGGTGCGGCCGGTGCGGCCGGTGCGGCCGGTGCGGCCGGTGCGGCCGGTGCGGCCGG